>CAJTYA010000003.1 GCA_910583985.1 uncultured Alistipes sp. | reverse complement strand
ACCATTTAAACTGCAACTCCTTGATACAATTATAGTTGTCGACACTGCATCGGAAAGAAACATAACACCCACCCTTCCTTAGAAAAATACCCCTGTCACAGTTATGTGTGACAGGGGTGAATCTTTCCATCGGGGCACGAAGACATGCCCTCTTCTATTTCCCGGAACGGGCGGTCCCGTGTCCGACGGGGACGGGAGCCGTGCTATTCCTCGTCGAAGGTGAGAATCCGTTCGAGCAGTTCGGGCGACAATTCGTGCGTCGGGGCGAAAGCGTCGCCGGCCATGTAGTTCAGCAGGCTGCTTTTGAGCTGCCGGGCCGCAGGGCGCTCGGCGGCGTCCGTGTCCAGATCCATCGCGCAGACCAGCAGTTTGCCGTTCCCCGCGCGGGTTTCGAAAATAAGGCCCAACTTATAGTTACGTTCGTAGTTGTCGATCACCTGCACGATGGGACGGAAATTCTCCGGCGTACCGTTCAGCACGATGGCCTTCGACCGGTCGGAGACATCGCCCCAGCGGCACTCCATCTCGTCGCAGTAGTCGGCCGGAGCGCCGGCCGTCCGGAACGAATCCGAGGCCGAATAGCGGCCGAGCAGATCGGCCCACTGCCAGTCGCTGTGGCACTCGGTCGGGAAACCCGCCAGCGCCGGATGATCCGCATCGCACAGCAGCCCCAGCGTACCCACCTGATTGAAAAGGCGCAGATTCCAGAACGCGGGCAGGAAAGTGCCGGCGAGGGCGTTCTGTCCCCGTTTGACCTCGAACAGGCGCACTTCGTCCGGGCCGAGCATCAGGCGTTCGATCTTATAGAGCCCCTTGGTCGGATCGGAAAACAGCAGCACCTTCTCGCCGCGGGCCAGCGCCTCGCGGGTCTCCTCGTCGTAACGGTAGGCGATCCGCACGTCGTCCGGCGCTTCGGGCTGCCGGGCGGGATATACCCAGATGTTCCAGTCGTTGGCCGCATCGCCCGAAACGAGGCTGAAATTCAACCGACAGGGCGCTTTCACCCCGGTCAGCGGGACGGATACTCCGCCGAGACCCGTCACACGGCCCACAGCCGCTTCGACGGCCGGCAGCGTTCCGCCCGCAATGCGGTTCCCCTCGTCGTCTTTGAGTTCCCACACGGTCTGTTCCGTCAGGTTCCGGGGGCCGTAGTTGGCCAGCTCGGCCTGCGCCTCGAACGTATCGCCGACGGTGTACACCCGTCGCGGCATGCGGGCCAACACGACCGTCGGGCCGCAGAACCGGCGGAAATCCTCCGGTTCGATCAATCCTTTGGAATCCCAGAAAGCGTCGAGCCAGCCGACGATGGCCGTCCCCTGTCCCGGATAGTCGCGGGCTTCGAGAATCTGGAACCCGCCGTGCGGCCACGACCGCATGCTCGCCTCGATCTCGTCCTTGTAGAGCAGTACGCTGAACAGGCCGCTGGCCTCGGCGAAATCCTTGTTCAGGGCGAGCATGCCGTTCTTTTCGAGCGAGCGGCGGTAGCCTTCGTAATTGTAGGCCCGGAGCGTGCCCGTGTATTTGGCTATCTCATCGAAATCGGGGTACATGGCCCACTGTCCCACTTCGTGCGAGAGCGTCGGGACAGGGCCGCCTTTCGGCTCTTCGCCCTGTCCGTCCTGCGAACCGGCAATCCATGCTCCGACCGTCCAGCGGTCCCAGTCGGTCCGCGGTCCGGCCACGCCGCGCTGCCCGGTCTCGAAGAAATCGCCCGCTTCGTAGGTTTCGCCGTTCTCGCAGCGATACAGATGCCGCGGGTCTTTCCTGCGACCCTCGGCCACCAGACGGTCCAACGTGCCCGAAGACTCGTTGCCCATGGCCATCAGCGCGAACGAAGGGTGGTTGCCGTAGGTTTTCAGAATGAGGTCCAGTTCGTTCTCGATGAACCGGTCGCGTTCGGGATGCTGGCCGAAATGCGGCGCATCCATCGTCCAGAGCGGGATTTCGATCTGAAGGAAGAACCCCGCTTCGTCGGCGGCCGCGAAAGCCGCTTCGGGAGGACACCACGAATGGAAACGCATATAGTTGAACCCGTAGGACTTGCAGATCGAAAAGATGCGCGCCCACTCTTTCTTGTCCATCGGCGGATAGCCCGTCAGCGGATAGACGCATTCGTCCACCGGTCCCCGCATAAGGAAAGGCACCCCGTCGACGGTGAACTGCTCGCCCTCGACGGCGAGCTTGCGAACGCCGTAGCGCACCGTCTTGGCATCCCTGTACGAGGAGGCTTTGAGCTCGACGGTCTTTTCGTGCAGCACGGGGCTGAACTCGTTCCACTTCTCCCGGCCCGGCGTCATCGGCAGCTCGACGGTCGTGCCTCCGTCCGGCACGTCGACCGTGCGGCCGTCCACCGCGGCGCGGACGTTGCGGCCGGTCGTGTTGCCCACTTCGACGGTCATCCGGTCGCCGAAAATCTGCACGTCCCGAATCCACACCGGATCCGTCGCCCGCAGCTCGATGCGGCCGATAATGCCGTTCCAGTTACCCTGCGTGTCTTCCGTCAGGGCATGCACCCACGTGCCGACGGGAATCTTGTAGGTATTGTCCACGCAGATCGTCAGCACATGCCGTCCCGGCGAAAGCTCGCCAAGATCGTAGACATGCGGCGCAGACAGGCTGTTCTGCATGCCGAACGGCTTGTCGTCCACCCACACGTTGGACTCCCAATGGCAACGCTCCAGCAGCAGCTCGACGCGCTTGCCGCGCCATGTCTGCGGAATCTCGATGTCGCGTTGGTACCAAGCCTTTCCCTCGTAGCGGACCACCCGCGTCAATCGGCCCACGGTCGGCTCCGCGGCAGGCGTTCCGAAACCGAACTGCTCGCACGAGCCGGGCAATTCCGTCGCTTCGGGCAGCGAACGGGCGAACCACTTTTCGCGGACACCCGCATCCTTTTCATCCAGCGAGAAACGCCATTTTCCGGCCAGCGAAACCGGTTCCGTCTGCCGGGCACGGGCATTCCCCGACACATGCAGCAAAGCGGCCGCCAGCAACAAACACAATGATTTTCTTTTCATATTCTCTTTAAAACCGTTTACGGACAATCGGACTCGCCCGATCTTTCCCGCTCCTAAGATAGTGATTTTTGCGCTACGATCCCCCGTTCGGGCAAAACGATGTCGCATTCGGACACGGCGAAGCCCTCTCCGCCATCCGCAAGAAAGGGACACGACGGATGTTCCCACTCCGATTTTCCACGGTACGGGGCATCCGTCTTTCCGCCGCAAGGACATGTTTCCCCCACCGGACACCCGCGACTCTCACCCCAACGAGAAGCCTCCTGCGCGGACCGACGGTCCCGTGTCCGCCGCATTTCCCCGCCCCGGAATACGACGGAAGCCGGAGACTTCCCTTGCAGAATCTCCGGCTTCCGTTTCCTTCGACGGGACGCCCCGCTCTACCGCCGTCCGAAAAGCGGCTTGAGGAAGCGCCCTGTATAACTTTCCCCGATTCGGGCCACCTCTTCGGGCGTACCGCAGGCGACCAGACGACCGCCTTCCCTGCCGCCCTCCGGCCCGATGTCGATCAGGTAGTCGGCCACTTTGATCACGTCCAGATTGTGTTCGATGACGATGACCGTATTCCCCTTCTCGACGAGCTTGTCGAGCACGCCGAGCAGCACGCGGATGTCCTCGAAATGAAGCCCCGTCGTCGGTTCGTCGAGGATGTAGAGCGTCCGGCCCGTATCGCGCTTGGCCAGTTCGGCCGAGAGCTTGATGCGCTGGCTCTCCCCTCCCGACAGCGTCGTACAGGGCTGGCCGAGCGTCAGATAACCGAGCCCCACATCCTGAATCGCCTTGAGCTTCATGTGGATCGAGGGAATCGCCCCGAAAAACTCGACTGCCTGATTGACCGTCATGTTCAACACGTCGTCGATGCTCTTGCCCTTGTATTTGACTTCGAGCGTCTCCCGGTTGTAACGGTGCCCGTCGCAGACGCCGCACTTGACGTAGACGTCGGGCAGGAAATTCATTTCGATGGTCTGCACGCCCGCTCCCCGGCAGGCTTCGCAACGCCCCCCTTTGACGTTGAACGAAAAACGCCCGGCCTTGAAGCCCCGTATCTGGGCGTCGGGCGTGGCCTCGAACAGTTTCCGGATGTCGCCGAACACATTGGAATAGGTGGCCGGATTGCTGCGGGGCGTCCGCCCGATGGGCGACTGGTCCACGACGACGAGCTTGTCGATATGCTCGATGCCCTCGATCCTGTCATGGTCGAGCGGCTGTTCGAACGAATTGTACAGCGCCCGGCTCACGGCATAGCGCAGCGTGGCGTTGACGAGCGACGACTTGCCGCTGCCGCTGACTCCCGTCACGCAGATCATCTTGCCGAGCGGAAATTCGACGTCGATATTCTTGAGGTTGTTGCCCCGCGCACCCCGCACCCACAGGGATTGTCCGTTGCCCGGCCGGCGGAAGCGGGGAATGTCGATCCGCCGGCGGCCGCCGAGGTACTCGGCAGTCACCGTACCCGAACGCATGATCTCGGACAGAGGGCCCGCAGCGCATATCTCGCCGCCGTTCACGCCGGCCCGCGGTCCCACGTCGACGATCCAGTCGGCGCTGCGCATTATGTCTTCGTCGTGCTCGACGACGATCACCGAGTTGCCGGCGTCGCGCAGAGCCTTGAGGCTGTTTATCAAGCGAATGTTATCGCGCTGGTGCAGGCCGATGCTCGGCTCGTCGAGGATATAGAGCACATTGACCAGCTTCGAGCCGATCTGCGTGGCCAGCCGGATGCGCTGGCTCTCTCCGCCGGAAAGCGAACGCGAACTGCGGCTCAGCGACAGATAGCCCAACCCCACGTCCAGCAGAAAGCGTAATCGCTCGCGGATTTCCTTGAGAATTTCCCTCGCGATCGACTCCTGTTTGCGGGAAATGCGGTTTTCGAGCCCTTCCATCCACGCCGCGAAATCCTCGATGCTAAGGGCCGAGAGTTCGGCGATGTTCTTTCCGTCGATGCGGAACTGAAGCGCTTCGGGCCGGAGACGGCTCCCGCCGCAGGCGCTGCACACCCGGCGCACGACGAACTGTTCCTTCCACTTGTCGCCCTTGCCGGAAGAGGCGTCCTCCTGCTGCTTTTCGATGTAGTCGGCCACACCCTCCCACGACACCATGTAGTTGCCCGTCCCGCCCAATTCGCGGGCGTCGATATGCAGCGGCTCGCTCTCGCCGTAGAGTATGGCGCCGAGCGCCCGCTCGTCGAGCGATTCGATGGGATCGTCGAGCGTGAAGCCGTACTTGCAGCCCAACGCCTCCATACGGGCGAACAACAAGTTGTTCTTATATTTCCCCAACGGCTCGATCCCGCCCTGCCGGATCGAACGGGAACTGTCGGGCACGACCCTGTGCATGTCGAACACCGCTTCCTCGCCCAACCCGTTGCAGTGCGGGCAGGCCCCCTGCGGCGAATTGAACGAGAAGGTGTGCGGAGCCGGCTCGTTGAACGCAATGCCGCTGGTGGGACACATCAGATGGCGGCTGTAAAAACGGACGTCACCCGTATCGTAATCGTAGAGCACCGTCGTTCCCTTGCCCTGCCGCATCGTCTCGCGCAGGCTCTTGAGCGTCCTCTCGCGGATGTCCTCCTTGACGACCAGCCGGTCGACGACCAGTTCGATATGGTGGACTTTGTAACGGTCCAACCGCATGCCGTTGAAAATTTCGCGGATTTCGCCGTCGATGCGGGCGTAGAGGTAGCCTTTCTTGGCCAGACTTTCGAAAAGTTCGCGGTAATGCCCCTTGCGCCCTTGGACCAGCGGAGCGAGCAGGGCGACTTTCCTGCCGGAATAATCGCGCAGGATCAGGTCGACGATCTGCTCGTCGGTATGGTGCACCATAATCTCGCCCGTCACGGGCGAATAGGCGTCCGAGGCGCGGGCGAAGAGCAGCCGCAGGAAATCGTTGATCTCGGTGACGGTGCCCACCGTCGAACGGGGATTCTTGTTCGTGGTCTTCTGCTCGATGGAAATCACCGGACTGAGTCCCGTGATTTTGTCCACGTCGGGGCGCTCCATCGTGCCCACGAACTGGCGGGCATAGGTGGAAAGCGTCTCCAGATAGCGGCGCTGGCCCTCGGCATAGATCGTGTCGAAAGCCAGCGACGACTTGCCGGAACCCGACAGGCCCGTAATGACGGTCAGCGCATCGCGCGGAATCTCCACGTCCACGTTCTTGAGGTTGTGGACCCGCGCGCCGTATATTTTTATCGTGCGATCTTCGGACATACTTTCAGTTCAAAATCCGCAGGTTATTTCCCGGTGCGGAAACCTTCGTTCGGAATTCGAATAACGAAACTGCGGCGGGCTTTATTGTCGTAACGGTAATCGCGTATCCAGTGGTTGAGTTCGCGCAGCATCTTGTAGTTCGTGCCGTACCGGCGGGCTACGGCGGACCAGTCGATCGCGGCATCGTCCACCGTGACCTCGCGGTAGTCGGAGAGCGGACGATAGCGGTCCTGTTCCGCGATGCGGAATCCGTAAAGGGACGGATCGGGCGTCATCAACTTGAAAGCCAAGATGCGGAACACGTAACGCATCGTCTCTTCCGGCAGATAAAGGTCGTAATAGGAATCCACGCCCTGCGTCTGCACACGCCTATTCACGCCCGCCACGCCGGCATTGTAGGCCGCGGCGGCCAGCGTCCAGCTTCCGAGGCGGTTCTTGGCGTCGAGCAGAAACTTGCAGGCCGCCTGAGTCGCCTTTTCGATGTGATACCGTTCGTCGAGACCCGTGACGACGAACAGTCCCGCATCCTTGGCCGTCGGGGCCATCAACTGCCACAGCCCGGCCGCACCGGCCCCCGAACGGGCTTCGGGAACGAGGCCGCTCTCGGCCATGCAGAGGTATTTGAAATCGTCCGGAATGCCGTACTTCTCCATGATCGGCTCGATGACGGGGAAATAGCGCGTCACGGAAAGCAATGTCTGCATCGTGCGCGAATGAAGATACATATTCGTCGCCAGCTCGCGCAGCAGGCTCTCGCGCGTATCGAAATTCTCCAACGGAACGGGCTCCCCGGCGAAATCGAGGACATCGGGAAGCGGCGGCACGACGACCGGCGCATAATCGACGGATGCGGCGGCGAGAACGGCATCGGAAGCCGCGGAGGGCTGTTGGGCGCAAGTCGTAACCGAAACCAGCGCGAGGAGCGGGCAAATCAAATATCGCATCATAATCATCGTCTGAATAAACCTGACAAAGATACGGGTAAGCCGGGCACAAAAACAAATTCGTCCGTTTTTGTCGAGGCGAAGTATCTAAGCGAAGCCAAAGATACGGAATATTCGCGACTCCACCAGCAGGGCGGTCCCGCGGACGGCATCACAGGACAGAGAAAAAGCGGATCGGAGGAACAATACGCCGTCCCGCACGATGTCAGCGAACGAATTCGAACCGGTCGGCGTCCAAAAAGGCCGGAAACTTCTCGCGGAACGCGCAGAGGGCCTCCCTGTCGAGCTCGGCCGCGACGCTCTGCACCTCGCAAGGCTCGGCCGAGGCTATCGGTTCGCCCTTGAAGTCGAAGACGACGGAATCGCCGCTGTACGAGGCCAGCGCATCCTCGCCCACCCGATTCACTCCGGCCACGTAACACTGGTTCTCGATGGCGCGGGCCGCGAGCAGCGTCCGCCACGCACGGGCTCTCGAAGCGGGCCAGTTGGCCGTGTAAAGGATCAGGTCGTAATCGTTCCTGTTGCGCGACCAGACCGGAAACCGCAGATCGTAACAGACCTGCAAGAGAATGCGCCATCCGCGATACTCCACCACGACGCGCTCGTCTCCGGGCCGATAATGCACCCCCTCGCCGCCCATGCGGAAAAGATGCCGCTTGTCGTAAAACCGCATATCCCCGTCGGGCCGGGCGAAGAAAAAACGGTTGCGGAAATCGGTTCCTTCCCCGTCGCACCGGACCGCCACGCTGCCCGCCACGGCGCTGCCCGTCTTCCGCGCCATCCGGCATAGCCACGAAGCTGTCTCGCCTTCGCAAGGTTCGGCCGCCCGGTCGGGCGACATCGTGAATCCGGTGGTAAACATTTCGGGTAACACGAACAGGTCGGCCCGCCGGGAAGCGATCCACCGTTCGGCCTCGGCACGGTTGAAAGCGGCATCCTCCCACCGGCAATCCATCTGATAAAGCGCTATGCGCATAGGAAACGAATGGTTTTATTTTGCCCAAAAATAGGGATTATCCGGAGGAAATAGCGTAGCTTTGCGGAAAATCGCTGTTTTATGCCGACTGCCGGACACTACCACACGCTGCGGGTGAACCGCATTTCAGACCACGGACTCTACCTCGCCGACGAACAGGGCGAAGAAGTGCTGTTGCCCAACCGCTACGTCTCGATGAACGACAAACCGGGCGACATGCTCGAAGTCTTCGTCTACCACGATTCGGAAAACCGTCCGGTGGCCACGACCGAACGGCCGCTGGCTGCAGCAGGCCAAGCGGCTTTTCTGGAGGTGGTGGACAAGACGATCCACGGAGCGTTCCTCGACTGGGGGCTTCCGGCCAAACACCTGTTCCTGCCCAACCGCAACCAGCAGACCCGCATGGAAATCGGCCGGCGGTACGTCGTCTTTCTCTACACGGACAACCTCACGGGGCGGGTCGTCGCCTCGACGTTCCTCAAAGGCTTCGTCCGCAACGACGAAATCACCGTCGCACCCGGCCAGCAGGTAGACATTCTCGTGGCACAGGAAAATCCGCTCGGCTTCCGGGTCATCGTCGAGAACCGGCACTGGGGCATGATCTACCGCAACCAGATTTTCCGCCCGGTAGCCGTGGGCGACCGCATGCAGGCTTTCGTCATGCGCATCACCGACGACCGCCGCATCGACCTGAGCCTCCAGCGACAGGGTTACGACGAAATCCGCGAGGCGGCCGAACGGCTCCTCGGACTGTTGTCCGAAAACGGAGGCACGCTTCCGCTTTGCGACGACAGCGATCCGGAAACCGTCCGTTCGATGACCCGCATGAGCAAAAAGACCTTCAAACGCAGCGTCGGCTACCTGCTCAAACAGGGACGCATCGTCATGGAGAACGGGAGCATCCGTTCGAAATAAGCCCCTGCACGACGGCGCGCCTCCGGTCTGTTCCGTTCCGCGATCTTTCGCGACCGGCCGCACGCTGCCGTATCCGTCGCGGCACCGTTTTTCGAGCCGTACAGATACGGGTCGACACGCTGCAGCAGACCCGGTCTGCTGCACCGCAGCCGCGGTTCCGGCACGAAAATCTTTGACAGGCCACGCCTTTCGCCGCGGCTTCATCGTCTCGCTCCTTTCGAAAATAAGGACCGGCGGTATGTCCCGGAAAGATACCGTCCCGTCCGCTGTGCATCCGTCGTGCGCCCGTCCCCGGCATCCCAGCCAAAGAGCGGGCGGCGATCCGTCGGCTCCTTGCACCGGACCTGTCGGAGCGAGGAAGCAGAAGACTTTGAAAACGACAAGATTTCGGCGAGAGGACACACAAGATCCGCCCGACGGATATTCCCCTTTCCTGTCCGCAGGTCCCGAAACGGCAAAGCCGTACCCCGACGTACCGTTCACGAAAAGCCGCACGGCAGCCCTACCCCTTTTCCGGGAATCGGAAACAGGAAACAGGAAACCGTCCGCATCCCACGAAAATCCAGACTCGCATCGAAAAAATACGAGAGGCCGTCCCCGAACGTGTCGGAGACGGCCTCTTATCGGAATCCATCGGGCGGCTGTCGGAACGATTCTCCCCGTCGGGGCGAGAGATGCCGGCACACGGCAGCCTCCCGCCCGAAGGCCGTCCGCCCTCGTCGAGCTTACCGTGCGAACCGCATTTCGTCGAGCAGATAGCCGGCTCCGCCGACCTTGTCGATAAGGAACAGCACATACCGGATGTCGACCGCGATGTTGCGGCATTTGGCCGGGTCGAACTCGATGTCGCTCATCGTGCTTTCCCACGTGCGGTCGAAATTCAGTCCCACCAGTTCGCCCCGTCCGTTGAGCACGGGACTGCCGGAGTTGCCGCCCGTGGTGTGATTCGTGGCGAGGAACGCTACGGGAACGGTTCCGTCCACGGCCCAGCGGCCGAAGTCCTTGCGGGCGTACAGCTCGCGCAGACGCTGGGGAATGTCGTAGTCGTAAATGTCGGGGTTGTCCTTCTCCATGATCCCTTCGAGCGTCGTCTGCGGCGTATAATAGACGCCGTCCAACGGTTTGTACCCCTCCATGCGGCCGTAGGAAACGCGAAGCGTCAGATTGGCGTCGGGATAGAACACGGCATCGGGCTCCATCTCCATCAATCCGCGCATATAGATCCGGTACAGAGCCGCGATGCGCGCATTGAGGTCGCGGTAAGGCCCCGCGATACGTTCCAGATACACCCCGTCGAACGCAGCGGCCATCGCCACGGCCGGATCGGCTTCGAGGGCCGCCTGCCGCGAAGCCTCGTCGAGCGACAGCCACGCCGCGAACCGCACCGAATCCGTCAGGCGGCTTTCGGCGAAAAGTTTCTCCACGGCAGCGTCCACTCCACCGGCTTCGTCCACGGCCTGCGCGAACGCTTCGGGCAAGAATTCCTGCGGAACGTTCCTCAGGTACTCGCCCCACGTCTTCTTCGCGATACGGGCGTCGATCACAGGCGAATAGTCCTTATAGAACTCGCGGGCCATCGCCTCGCGCTGTCCGGCCCCGGCCCGAACGAGGCGCGAAGCGAAACGCGTCAGCTCGACGGCTCCGTAGGCCTCCGCATAGTAATCGCGGGCGAAGGCATAAGGCGCCAGTTCGGCATAGAGTCCGTGCATCTGCGGCAACACGTCGGCATAGGCGGGATGCGCGTCGGCCCACTGTTGGAAGCGGCGTTCGGCCTCGCGCTTGTTTTCGAGCGTACCGAGGCGGGCGAGCCCTTTGCTTTCGCCCTGCCATTTTTTCCATGCGTTGGCCACGCCCGCGTGTTTCGAGGCGTACTGAATCCGCGTGGCGACGCTCTTGGCCTGCTCCTCGCTCATGACATCGAGCCGCATCGTCCGCAGGCCGATCTTGTGCGGATTGCTCCGGTTGAGGATGTAATCGACCTCGTCCGAGAGAATGTACTGTTTCGTCGTGCCGGGAAAGCCGTAGATGAACGTAAAGTCGCCCTCTTTGAGCCCTTCGGTCGAAATCGCGAGCGAACGGCGGGGCCGGTAGGGCACGTTGTCGGGCGAATAGTCGGCCGGCCGGTTGTCACGGTCGGCATAGATGCGGAACAGCGAGAAGTCGCCCGTGTGCCGCGGCCACATCCAGTTGTCGGTGTCGCCGCCGAACTTGCCCACCGAGGAGGGAGGAGCGCCCACCAGACGCACGTCGGTGAAATTCTCGTATACGAACAGAAAATACTGGTTGCCGTAGAAGAACGACTCCACATCGGCCTCGTAACGGGTTCCCCGCGTAGCCTCGGCGATTATGCCGTCGATGTTGGAGCGGATCTTCTCGTCCCGTTTGCCGACCGGAAGATCGTCCCTCACGCCCTTCAGCACACGGTCCGTCACATCGTCCATGCGCACCAGAAACGACACGTAAAGTTTCGGATTGGGCAGCTCCTCCTGCCGGTTCATCGCCCAGAAGCCGTGCGTGAGGTAATCGTGCTCGACGCTGCTGTGCGACTGGATGGCCGAATAGCCGCAGTGGTGGTTGGTCAGCAAAAGGCCCTCGTCCGAAATCAATTCGCCGGTGCATCCGCCGTTGAACAGCACGACGGCGTCTTTGAGCGAGGCCTCGTTGATGCTGTAAATATCCTCGGCCGTCAGGCGGAAGCCTTTGGCCTTCATGTCCTTGATCCGCGAGCCGATCAACGAGGGCAGCCACATGCCCTTGTCGGCCCGAAGCTGCGGGGCGGACAGGAGCGCCGCCAAAAGAAGTAAAACGAGCTTTTTCATCTATCGTTCGGTAAAATCGTTAAGTGCGGTATAAAGTTTCTGGACCGGCAGGCCCATCACGTTGTAGAACGAGCCTTCGATGCGTTCGATGGCCACATAGCCGATCCATTCCTGAATGCCGTAGGAACCGGCCTTGTCGTAAGGCCGGTAACGGTCCACGTAATAGGCGATCTCCTCTTCGGACAACGTGCGGAACGTCACGGCGGTCCGGCTGTCGAACGATTTCCGGCGGGAGGCGTCGCGCAACGTCACGCCGGTGACGACGCTGTGCGTGCGTCCCGACAACAGGCGCAGCATCGACACGGCCTCGTCGCGCCCCGAAGGCTTGCCGAGAATCCGTCCGGCGGCCACGACCACCGTGTCGGCCGTAATGAGAATTTCGCCCGCGGCGAGCGGCCGGGGATAAGCCTCGGACTTGAGTTCGGACAGGAACACGGGCACGCTCTCCGGAGCGAGGTCGGCCGGATAGCGTTCTTCGGCCTCGTAGTCGCAGGCCAGCGTGAAATCCAGCCCGCAGTCCGCAAGCAGTTGCCGGCGGCGGGGCGAGCGGCTGGCGAGAATCAGCCGGTAATCTTTCAGTTTCTCGATCAAAAACATCGTTCGACAGTCCTATTTCTTCATTTCGCCCCAAGGGGCATATCGTAATTTTCCAGCACTCCGGGTGCGCCTTTCGTTGCGCATTCCACAGGAACGCATCCCGTTTCCCTTTTCCGCAGTGCATCCCGAAGGAAAGGCTCTCCGCCGCGACGCCCCCGGCATATCCGACACTTTTTCCGTCGCATTGCGGGAGTCCGCTGATCGTGTTGCGGTGCAATCCCCGTCGACAGAGTATTTCCCTGAGGGCGATCCCGAAGCAACATCGCCTCCGGTCGCTACCGAATATCGAAATCGAGCATCGTCCGCCCTTCGAGCGTCGCCCGCAGCCGGTCGCCGGGCCGCACCGGTCCCACGCCGACCGGCGTACCGGTGAAGATCAGATCGCCGATCTTGAGCGTAATGAACCGAGAGACGTAAGAGACGATCCGGTCCGGAGCGAAGATCATGTCCGCCGTATCGCCCCGCTGACGCACCTCGTCGTTAAGCGACATGTCGAAATGCAGTTTCCGCACGTCGCCGCCCAGTTCGTCCAGCGGCACGAAACAGGGCGACAGGGCCGCCGAATGGTCGAACCCCTTGCATATTTCCCACGGCAGTCCCCGTGCGATGCACTCCCGTTGCAGGTCGCGGGCCGTGAAGTCGATGCCTAACCCCACCTCGTGGTAATAGCGGTGCGCGAAACGTTCCTCGATGCAACGGCCCACCCGGTCGATTTTCAGCACTAATTCGGTTTCGTAGTGCACCTCCCGGCTGAAATCGGGCACGTAGAACGGATCGTTGTTGCGCAGCAAAGCCGTATCGGGCTTCAGAAAAAACTGGGGCGAACGGGGCACGTCGCGCGTATGGTCCAGCTCGGCGATATGTTCGGCATAGTTGCGGCCGATGCAGATGATTTTCATTTCAGGTCCTTTTTGAGCGATTCGACCATCCGTGCGGCGAAACGAGCCGACACCCCGGCCTCGCCGATGAGCCGCCGCAATTCGGCGTAGTCGGCCATGATGCGTTCGTGTTCGGCTCCGCCGGGCAGAATCGCCTGCAACTGGGCCGAGGCATTGGCCATCGTCATGTGATGCTGCAACAGCTCGCGCACGCATTCGCGGTCGAGTACCAGATTGACGAGCGAGACGAACTTCGTGCGCAAAAACATCTTCCCGATGAGCATCGACGGCCAGTCGCGGCGGTAGCAGACCACCTCCGGCACCCCCAGCAGGGCGGTTTCGAGCGTGGCCGTTCCGGACGTGACGACGGCGCCCCGGCTGCAGGCGAGCAATTCGTACGTCCGGTCGCACACCCAGCGCACGTCGCTCCCCTCCAGATATTTGTCGTAGAGCGCCTTTTCGAGCCACGGTACGCCCGCCACGACGAACTGGTACTGCGGAAAGCGTTTCGAGAGCTCGACCATGAACGGCAGGTTGTACCCGATTTCGGAACGCCGGCTGCCGGCCAGCAGCGCGATGAGCGGCCGCCCGTCGAGTCCGCAGGTCTTGCGGAACGCCTCCTGCGAAGGCAGCGACGCCCGGCGTTCGGTGATGGCGTCCGTGAGCGGATTGCCCTCGTAGACAGCCTCGATACCGTGACGGCGGAAATAGTCCGGCTCGAAAGGGAAGATGACGAAAAGCCGGTCCACGTACTTGCGGATCTTCTTGACCCTCGACTCTTTCCACGCCCACACCTTCGGGGCGATATAGTAGTAGGTAGGAATGCCGCTCTCCTTGCCGAAACGCGCGATGCGGAGGTTGAAACCGGCGTAGTCGATAAGGATCAACACGTCGGGCTTCCACGCCGCGATGTCCTTTTTACAGGCGTCGATCTGCGAGAAGATCGTCCGCAGGTTCTTCAGCACTTCCGTGAAACCCATGAACGACGCTTTTTTGTAGTGCATCGCCAGATTGTCCTCTCCGCCCACGGCCGCCATCTTGTCGCCGCCCCAGAAACGGAAGCGGGCCTGCGGATCGGCTGTGACCAAACCCTTCATCAAATTGGCGCCGTGCAGGTCGCCGGAAGCCTCTCCGGCTATCAGGTAATATCTCATAGTCAAAGAATAATCGGTCGTTACATCGACTTATCGTTTATCTTCGAGCAGATCGGGTCTCAACCGTTCGGTCCGCTCGAAAGCCTGCTGCTCCTGCCAACGGGCGATCTCGGCGAAATTTCCCGACAACAGCACGTCGGGCACCTTCCACCCCCGGAAATCGGCCGGGCGGGTATAGACCGGCGGGGCCAGCAGGTTGTCCTGAAAGCTGTCGGTCAGCGCGGAACTCTCGTCGCCGATGGCTCCGGGCACGACACGCACCACGCTGTCGGCGATGATGGCCGCCGCCAGTTCGCCGCCCGTGAGCACATAGTCGCCGATGGAAATCTCCCTCGTTATCAAGTGTTCGCGGATGCGGTAGTCGATCCCCTTGTAGTGCCCGCACAGAATGACGATGTTTTCGAGCGTCGAGAGCCGGTTGGCTTCGTGCTGGTCGTAGCGGATGCCGTCGGGCGAGGTATAGATGATCTCGTCGTAGGTGCGCTCCGACTGCAAATGTTCGATGCAGCGGAACACGGGTTCAGGTTTCATCACCATGCCGGCTTCGCCGCCGAACGGATAGTCGTCCACCTGACGATGTTTATCGGTCGTATAATCCCGTATGTTATGCACGACGATCTCGACCAAACCTTTACGTTGGGCCCTTTTCAGGATCGACTCGTTGAGCGGACTCTGCAACAGTTCGGGGACGACGGTCAGAATATCGATTCTCATGGACGGATGTATTTGCGGTAACGCTCCTTTTTCGAAGCGTGAACGAAAACGATGTCTTTGCGGTCATCCGCCGAAAGGGGCTTCATCGCCCCGTCCGCGAGCGTATAACCGGCATACCCCATCGAGCCGAACAGCCCGACGATGAACGAGCGGTTGTCGCCGTCCGTCTCGACGAGCACCACGGGCCGATGCTTCTCGATGAGCGGCCGCATGTCGGCCATGACGATCCGTTCGTAGCCCTCGATGTCGCACTTGATCGCGTCGATTCTCGGCAGGTCGGCGAAGAGACGGCTGCCCCGTTTCATTTCGGCCTCGAATTCGAGCATCGTCATTCCTGCCAGCGGCTTGTCCATCACGAAATTGCGGCCGGTACCGAAATAACCGCTTTCGCTCACCGACGCATTGCCCATACGGATCGTCCGCTCCTCGGCGCCTAAGGCGCATTCGTACACCTCGACATTGCGGCAACGGCGCAGGTTATGCCTCAGCACGTCGAGTATCGGTCGGACCGGTTCGACGGCGCACACCCGTCCGGAAGGTCCGACGAGTCGGGAGAACACGTAGGAATAATACCCCAGATTGGCCCCGATGTCGATGACCGTATCGCCCGCAAAGACGAGGTTCCGCAGAAAACGGGGATATTCGAACGCCGCCGCACGGCGCATGAGACCCGTGCGGTAACAAAACAGATACGCGCCGCTGAGCACCTTGAGATAGTCGTTCAGCGGAAGCGTGCGGTACAACGCCCTTCGGATCAGGCCGCCTGCTTTTCCCATAACGAATCGGTCGAACGGTTCAACAATTGACTTCGCCGCCGAGCACCTCGGTCACGAAAGGATTGTAAAGCGCCTCGTGGCCCAGCGTGCTGTCCTGACCGTGGCCCGGATAGAAATGCACGTCGCCGCCCAGCGGCATCAGCTTGTCGAGGATGCTGCGCATGATCCAACTGTAATCGCCGCCCGGCAGGTCGGTCCGGCCGATGCTCTCCTTGAAAAGCGTATCGCCGGTAATGAGCAGCTTTTCGTCCGCGTTGTACAGACAGATGTGGCCGGGCGTATGGCCGGGCGTCTCGATGACCGACATCGCGGTCTCTCCGAAACGCACTTCCCCGATGCCCTTGAGGTCGATGTCGATGGTGGGGATCGCATCGACGCGGAATCCGTAGATCGCCCCGTGCGTGGGCGCCGACTCGATCAGAAAAGCGTCCCGGCCGTCGATGGCGAACGGGATACCGTAGGTCCGCTTCACGTAATCGACACCGAGCATGTGATCCACATGGCCGTGCGTATTGACGGCCATCACGGGCTTCAGGCCGTTGTCCGAAATGTATTTCGACAGGGCGGCGTTTTCCTGCGCGTTGTACCCGCCCGCATCGACGATGATACACTCGCCCGTAGCGTCGGAAAGCACGATCGTATTTTCCTGAAACGGATTCGAAACGATGACTCCGATCTTTATCATAAATTTATGCGATTATTTGCGGTTTAATTCCACACAAAGATAGTTATCATTACCTTTGTACGAAACAAAACCGAAGAAAGTGGCCAGAAAAAAAGCAAACTATCCGCTCATCGAAGCGCTCGAAATAGAAACCGTGGCCGCCGAAGGAAAGGCGCTGGGCCATTACGGCGAAATGGTGGTTTTCGTGCCGATGGCCGTTCCCGGCGACGTGGTCAACGTACAGATTTACAGCAAGCGCAGGCGGTTCATGGAGGGCCGTATCGTCGATTTCGTCGAAAAATCGCCGATGAGAACCGCCCCCGTCTGCCGGCACTACGGCGTATGCGGAGGCTGCAAATGGCAGCACCTACCCTACGCCGAACAGCTCCGCTTCAAGCAGGAGCAGGTGGTCGACCAACTGACGCGCATCGGCAAGATCGAACTGCCGCCCGTCGAACCGATCGTCGGATCGGAAAAAATCTTCTTCTACCGCAACAAGCTCGAATTCACCTTCTGCGACAAACGCTATCTGACGTACGAAGAGATTGCCTCGCTGCCGCAGGACGCGCCCCGCGAACCGGCCTTGGGCTTCCACATCCCGAACATGTTCGACAAGGTGCTCGACATCGAAAAGTGCCACCTCCAGCCCGACCCGTCGAACGAAATCCGGAACGACCTGCGCGAATTCTGTCTCGACCACGGCTACTCGTTCTACAACGTCCGGGAGCACAGCGGCCTGATGCGCAACCTGATCGTCCGCACCGCCTCGACCGGCGAGACGATGGCGATCGTCGTTTTCGGACGCGACGAACGCAGAGCCATCGAAAAGGTGATGGAGCGTCTTGCGACCCGTTTTCCGCAAATCACCTCGCTGATGTACGTCGTCAACACCAAACTCAACGACACGATCGGCGATCTGGACATCGTCCGCTACGCAGGGGAAGATCACATTTACGAACAAATGGAGGGCCTGCGCTTCAAGATCGGACCCAAATCGTTCTACCAGACCAACTCGGCTCAAGCCTACGAGCTCTACAAGATCGCCCGCGAGTTCGCCGAGCTGACCGGCGACGAGATCGTCTACGACCTCTACACCGGGACGGGCACCATCGCCAACTTCGTGGCCGGACGGTGCCGGAAAGCGGTCGGCGTGGAATACGTCCCCGAAGCCATCGAGGACGCGAAGATCAATTCGGAAATCAACGGCATCGCCAACACCGTCTTCTACGCCGGCGACATGAAGGACGTACTCGACGGGGAGTTCGTCGCCGCGAACGGACGTCCGGACGTCGTGATCCTCGACCCGCCGCGGGCCGGCGTGCACGAAGACGTGATACGGACCCTGCTCCGCGCCGCTCCCTCGCGCATCGTCTACGTCAGTTGCAACCCCGCCACGCAGGCCCGCGACATCGCGCTGCTGAATGCTGCCTACCGGGTGACCCGCATTCGCCCCGTCGATATGTTCCCGCATACCCACCACGTCGAAAACGTGGTACAATTGATGCGCAGAAGCAACGTATCCGACACGGAAAACATCTTACAGGCATAAAACCGAAAAATTTCGCACCATGAAAAGACTATTGGCATTGTTCGCGGCGTCGTTGTTCGCCCTCACGCTGGCGGCACAGGAAAAGAACTTCATCGACGAGCCCTATATCGAAGTGACGGGCAGGGCGGAAATGGAAGTGGTCCCCGACCGCATCTATCTGCGCATCGTCATCAACGAAAAGGACAACAAGGGGAAAGTCTCGGTCGAACAGCAGGAAAAGGAGATGTTCAAGCAGCTCAAGTCCATCGGCATCGACCTCGAAAAGCAACTCTCCGTACAGGACATGTCGAGCGATCTGCAAACGTATTTCCTGCGCAAGAACGCCATTTTGTCGACCAAGGCCTACCAGCTCGAAGTCAACAGCGCCGCCCAGCTCGGCCAAGCGTTCGAAGCCTTGCAGAAGGCCGGCATATCGGACGTGAACATCGAGAAGACCGACATATCGAACATCGAAGAACTGCGCCGGGAAATACGCGTCAAGGCGATCCAAGCGGCCCAGAAGAACGCGCAGGTGTTGGCCGAGGCCATCGGGCAGGAAGCCCAGTGGGCCATCTACATTCAGGACTACGGATTCAACATGCGTCCCTACGCCAATGTTCTGATGACCAAAAGCGCCATGACGATGGATGCCGCCGCGGGCGTCGAAGAATCGGGCCCCGCGCTAGAATTCGAAAAGACCAAGATCGAACACTCCGTCATGGCCCGGTTCGTTCTCAAGACGACAGGATGGTCCGGCCGGAAATAGAAATCACCGACGACGGTTCGCCTACGCTGCGCCACCCGCTGACGGGCGACACGTACCACTCCCTGAGGGGAGCCGTGGGAGAAGCCCTGCACGTATTCGTACGCGAGGGCTTTTCGTTCGTCGGCCCGTCCGATGTCCGCGTGCTCGAAATCGGATTCGGCAGCGGTCTGAACGCCCTGCTGACCGCCCGTGCCGCAGCCCGGCAGGGACGGAAGGTTCGTTATACGGCCATCGAACGGTACCCCGTCGCGGCGGAGGTGGCCGCACGGCTCGACTATGCCTCCGATCCGCTGTTCATGCCGATGCACGAGGCTCCGTGGGGTGCATGGACGGAAATCGCGCCGCACTTCCGGCTCAAAAAGATCGAGGCCTCGCTGCCCGGCTACCGTTTCGACGACACGTTCGATCTGATATACTTCGACGCCTTCGCGCCGGACACCCAGCCGGAAATGTGGAGCCGGGAGATTTTCGCGCATCTCTGCGACCGGCTTTCGCCCGGCGGCGTGCTGGTCACCTACTCGGCCAAAGGAACGGTCAAGGAGAACCTGCGCGCGGCGGGATTCGACGTACGCCGCCTGCCGGGGGCGCTCGGCAAGCGGCATATGATCCGGGCGGTCAAACCGTCCTGTTCCCCGGCGAACGAACAAAGACCCTGAATCGGATATGGACAAAAAAACATACTCATTCGAATACCTGCGCTACCGGGCGGAAGAAAGACTACCCGAAGCGGATGCCGAGTTGGCTGCACGGGCCGCCGAAGCCTGCCGCACGGCGACCTACGCCCCGTATTCACACTTCCGGGTCGGTGCGGCCGCACGGCTCGAAGACGGCGAAATCCTCTCGGCGGGCAACCAAGAGAGCGAGGTGTTCCCGTCGGGCATGTGCGCCGAACGCAGCCTGCTCTATTACGTCCAGTCGAACCGGCCCGGCAAACGCATCCGGGCGCTGGCCATCGCCTCCGACCCGTCCGTGAGGGAATGCACGCCCTGCGGGGCCTGCCGGCAGGTGATCGCCGACACGGAAAAACGCCAAGGCGCTCCGATAAGGATCGTCATGTGCGGTCCGCAGAGCACGACCGTCGTTCCGTCGGCCGCCGCGCTTCTGCCTTTCATGTTCGAACTTAAATGACCCGAACGATGTTCGATCCCCATTGCATTCTCTACGAAGACAACCACCTGCTGGTGGTCAACAAACGCTCCGGCGAGTTAGTCCAGCCCGATACGACGGGCGATCCCGCTTTGGAAGACATGCTCAAGGAGTTCATCCGCCGCCGCGACGCCAAGCCCGGCAACGTCTTTCTGGGCGTCGTCCACCGCATCGACCGTCCGGTCAGCGGAGCGGTCGTCTTCGCCAAAACGGGCAAAGCGCTCGCCCGCCTCAACGAAATGATCAAGAACCGCGAGATCGAGAAGACCTACTGGGCCGTTACCGAGGGCACGCCCTCGCCCGAAGAGGGAACGCTCACGCACCACTTGGTCCGCGACGGCAAAAGCAACAAGTCGCGCGTATACGACCGGCCCGCGCCGGGCAGCAAGGAAGCCAAGCTCGTGTATCGCCTCATCGGAGCGAGCACGAACTACCGCCTCGTCGAAATCGAACTGCTGACCGGACGCCACCACCAGATCCGGGCGCAGCTTTCGAAAATCGGCTGTCCGATACGCGGCGATCTCAAATACGGCGCTTCCCGTTCCAACCGCGACGGCAGCATATCGCTCCACTCGCGCAGCTTGGCATTCATCCACCCGGTGCGCAAAGAACCCGTCCGCATCACGGCCCCGGTCCCCTCGGGCGACTCGCTGTGGCAGTTTTTCGAACAGGAATGCTCGCCGGAGCGCGAGTAGAGGGTTCGAACATCCGTATCCGCTTCCCGTTCGCACACCCCGACGAAACGAAACCGGCAAAGGCGATACCGACCTCACCGGCGTACACCCCATCGCACGCGGTCCGCATCGTTTTCCCGGTCCGGTTTCTTTTCGAACGTAAAGGGAGATCGTATCGCAACGCCGATCCCGCCGGCATTTCCCGTCCACCGCGATGAATACAGGTCTCGCCTCGCGAAAAAACGACGAATCCGAGGTACGAACCCTCTGTCATGAGACACCTACCTATACGGAGCGCCTTGCAGTCCGGTCTCGGATGACAACCGCAGAACAGACTGTCTCAACGACAGCCCGTCGAAAATCACTTGCCATCCTACGGATACTTGCGAAGCGGAAATCGAGTAATGATTTCCGCGAAGCAGGTATCGAACAACGATTCCCCAAACAGAGATCGGATGACGAGACCGCGAAGCGAGAATCAAACAAATCGGACAACGATTTCCGAAGCGGAAATCAAATAACGATACGCACCACAGGAATCGGATAACGACAGGAGTCGAACAACGAGGCCCGAAACAGAAACCGGACAACGAGACCGCGAAGACCGCCAGCGGTTCCCCACCCCCTCTGCGAACGGATCGAGAAACCGCTTCGGAGCGCGGCAGGCCTTGCACGAGTCGCAAGCCATGAAAGCCGGTGCGACGGACCGATGTCGATAAGAGCGCCGCTCCCGCGGGAGATTCCGCAGTCGAAACGCATCCGGACTTTCCCCCTTTCGACCAGAGTCACGCACTCGACAGACCGGGCCGCAGAAAAGCATCCGCACGGCCGGAAATCCGACAACACAATCCACATATTCTCAGCGTTTTAATACTCAACACACCTTCCGACGAACAAACATGCAACGCGCCCCGTACACGGGAAAGCCTTCGCCGTCCGACAAAACAAAGGGAGAGAGCCTGTCGGACAGACTCTCTCCCCCGTTTTCGGGCGAAGCTCGAATTATTTCTTCGCTTCTTCTACGGAAACCTTGCGGAAATCCTTGAGCAGCTTGCTCAGTTCCAGCGCAGCCTTGCGGGCGCGGGTACCGGCGGCCTTGTTGTTTTTCTCCACTTGCAGATCGGCGTTTTCGTTGAATACGGCGATCTGTTCTTTGATTTGGGCTACTAATTCTTTCATGGCTTTTTATTTTAAAAGATTAGACATTTCCGAAACATTCAGAAAAACCTTCCGCAGAACGACACTCACCCTCTCGTCCGGCTTTCGCACCGTCTTGTCTGCTGTTCGGATTTTATTCCGCAAATATAACAATTATACGGATAATCAAAAGAAAAAGGCCCGATTTTTCGGATCGGGCCCTTATTTTTACTTTTTCCAGATGCAACGGTAGTTGAAACGACGGTTGGGCGCCGTATCGCCGTCGGTGCACATCGAAATGGGATCGACGAGCTCGCCGCAGTTGTCCGTCCATTTGAAATCGAACACGAAAGCATGCTTCGCATCGAGTCCCAAAAGCGTCCGCGGCACGGACACCTCCAGCCGGTTGCCGGCATAACGGTACGGAATCTCGGCTACCTGCGTCCACTCTCCGGAAGCCGCGTCGTAGCGCATGAGCGTCGTCGTGCGGTCGTCCTTCACGGACTTGTTGACGAGATAATCGTAGCCGTACCAGCCGGTGGACGAATCGTTGGCGGCGTCGATGAGCAGCAGCATCCAGTTGTTCCCGGTGTGCGGCGTAAGCGCCTCGGCGGTTTCGGCGTAAAAGCCGATGTTCTTCTTGCCGACGGCCACCTTGCACGTCACGATGTCGTTGCGGCCCGAATTGTTCTTGTAGTGGAGACCGCCGTAGCCTTTGGCGTCGCGATGGAACACGTCGCCCTTGGTATCGCGGTATTCCACCGTCACGGCATCCCACTCCGAGAAGTCGCCGTCGGCCCCGGCCGAGATGTAGCCCGAAAGTTCGGGAATCGGACGCACGCCCTTGTACTTGCGGAGGTTCTGGGCCATCTGCATGTAATAGTTATCGGTGTAGCCGCCCTTCATGGGATGGATGCAACGGTTGAATTCGGAATTGTACTGATCGACGAAGAAGAACGGATTCTCGCGACCGAGCCACAGCGTCTTCTTGCTCGGCGTGCCGGGCTGGTACTTGCCGGCGGTCCATTCGTTCCAGTCGTTGATATAAAGAAATTCGGGGTTGCAGGCGAGCGCTTCGTCCCAGCGTTCCTGAAAATAGATGCCGTAGCCCTCCGGATTTTCGACCGTCTTGCCCAGCCATGGCACATAGGTGGGAACCGGCAGGTCGCGCTCATCCAGATCGGGCTGGCCGCCTTGGCGCGACCACGACTTCCCGACGCCGACCGGAGCGCCATCCACCATCGTGACGGGGTGCTGCGCCGGCGTGACGGCGGCCTGCTCCCGCTTGCCGTTGTGCGTCGAAAGCAACTCTTCGGGCTTCATGGCCGCCACTTCGGGTTCGGCCAGACTGTAACCGAAGCTCCAGTTGTCCTCGGTGCCGATGTAGCGTTTGCCGGCCCATTTGTAATAGCCCCACCACATGTTGCGCAACGTGAAGAAGTCTTTCACTTCGGCCGTGTAGTCCTTATAGAACTCCTGCGTATAGTCGGGATCGCCGTAATGGGGATTGTCGCGGTTCGTCACGGCATCGGCGTCGTAATTGGGGTTGGGATTGGGCGTGTCCTGTCCGTTGGCGTCGTATTTGGGACGGCTGTTGTAGAGCAACAACGGCTTGCCGTCCCACTCGAACCACAGGTCGGTGTATTTGCGCTGCTTGTAGATCCGCTCGTAGAGGTCCTGCACCACCGTGATGACCGGGCCGTTGAACGCCCAGAAGCAGAACTTGGGCACTTTGTTTCCTTCGGCCTTCATTTTCTGCATCGTCGTGAAAAGCACGTCCCACTCGTCCCAGTACCGCACGGCATTGGTCACGTCCATGACGAGCACGTCGACGCCGGCGTCGGCGAGCATCGAAATGTCCTTGCGGATCACCCACTCGTCCTGACTGAGAAAATACCCCATTTCGGGTTCGCCCCAATGGTACGAACCTTCGGTCCAGAGCGGATGGGCCGCATCCAGACGGGCCGAGGGGTCCTGTTCGAGGATTTTGGTCACATCGGCCGTGTAGGGGCTCTTCATATGATGGAGTCCCTGCGTGTGCCACGTGATGTAAAAGATGCCGACCACGCGACGCTGGTCGTTCTTGACGGGTCCCACCTCCTCGTAAGAGGGCATGGTCCGTCCGATTCCGTCCGTGGCCACCCACGTATCGGGATAAATGTCGCGGTACTCGGAGGCTGTCTGGGTCTGCGGCCGGGGGGCGACGGGTTTCTTCTTCGCGGCGGCATGCGCGGGCGAAAGCCCGACGGCCATCGCCGAAGCGCAGACGAGCAACGTCCTGCCGATCGAATTTTTCTTCATAAAATAACAGTTAAGATTAGGTTAATAATCGAGTCGTATACTTACGGAAGGTTTTCGCCGACCTTCACACAAATTTACGAATTAATCGCAGAAACCGAACGCCGGAAGAAAAAAGCAAGGGCGTTTTACGATTTTCCTTCATCCGCTCACTCCGAACAAACGCAGGCGACGACGCGATCCCTCCTCCACCGAACCGCAAAACCGACCTATTGCGCCGTAATTTTGTTCCGAAAGTCCTGTTCCCGATCCGCTCCCGCCGATTTATCCGTACATTTGTTTCGAAGAACCGAAAAACACCCGACATCATGCACAGAATACCCAAAATCGACCTCACGACGCTCAGCCCCGAAGAGCGAAACAGCATAGACATCTACGACAACGATTTCGCCATCATCGACGAACCGAAGAAAATCCCCGTCCACGACGACTATCCGAGCCACATCGAAGTAGCGATGATCGGCATCTGTCTGGAAGGGACGACCTCGATCGGCATCGACCTGAAACGATACGAGGTCAGGGCCAACGACATGATCATCATCCTGCCGGGACAAACCGTCCAGATTTTCGAACGGAGCAGGGACTTCCGGAATTCGTCGCTCGTCATTTCGGCCGACTACATCAAGAATTCCCTTTTCAGCATCCGGCAGTTCCTACCCCTGCTGTTCGAACTCAAGGACAAACAATGCCTGCGCCTCTCGCCCGACGAAGTGGTCCGCATCCTCGAATACCACTCCTTTCTGCGACAGAAAATCCGAATGCCCGAAAGCCGCTACAAGAAAACCATCGCCTATTCGCTGCTGCACGCCTTTCTCTACGAAATCGCCAGCATCTTCGACCGGCGCAAGCCTCTGAACATCAAGCCGCAGTCACGAAAGAACGAACTGTTCCTGAAATTCATGGAAACGCTGCAGGCGCATTACAAGCGCGAACGGAGCGTTGCCTTCTATGCCGACAAACTCTGTCTGACCTCCAAGCACCTCTCGAACGTCATCAAGGAGCTGACCGGAAAATCGGCGGGGGAATGGATCGACAGCTACGTCATCCTCGAAGCCAAAACACTGCTCAAGACCACGGAGCTGACCATTCTGGAAATTTCCGAGGAGCTTCACTTCGCCAACCAGTCGTTTTTCGGCAAATACTTCAAGCTGCACACCGGCATGTCGCCCGTCCGGTATCGGCGCTCCTGACGGGGAAACGACGGCCTTCCCGGCGGGAATTTTCACGGAGGCGCCCGCAAATTCGCGCCGCGAGGGAACGGATCGTGACCGATTCCGATTACCTTTGCGGAAAATCGCACAACCTGTCAAACATTCCGTCTCATGAAATTCCTTTCCGCACTTCTGTTCTCGGCGCTCCTCGCTCTTCCGGGCCGGGCCCAGACTTTCCGGTTCGCCCTGTTGAGCGACCTGCACCTTTCGCCCGGCACGACGGGGGCCGAAGACCTGCGTCGGGCCGTGGACCAGATCAACGCCGACTCGCTGGCGTTCGTCATCGTGGCCGGCGACTTCACCGACAACGGCGACCGCGCTTCGCTGCTCGAAGCCAAGACGATCCTCGACGGACTGAAAATCGACTACTACGCCACGTCGGGCAACCACGAAACCAAATGGAGCGAATCGGGCGCCACGGATTTCGCCCGGATCTACGGTTCGGACCGGTTCCGCTTCGAATACGGCGGGTTCCTCTTTTTAGGCTTCAACAGCGGACCCGTCATCCGCATGATGGAAGGCCACGTCGCCCCGCAGGACCTCGCATGGGTCGAAGAGAACCTGCGCGAAGCGGGTCCCGACCGCCCCGTCTTTCTCGTCACGCACTATCCGCTGGCCAAGGGCGACGTCGACAACTGGTACGAAGTAACCGACGCCGTGCGCCGCTACGGCATCCGGGCATTTCTGGGCGGGCACTACCACGCGAACCGGCTGGCCTCTTACGACGGAATCCCCGCGTTCATCTGCCGTTCGACGCTGCGCGGCAGCGAGCCGGCCGGGGGGTACTCCGTGTTCGAGGTGACCTCCGATTCGATCGTCGCCTACGAACACCGCATCGGAGAGCAGCCCGTCCGCTGGGGCGCCTATCCGCTGCGGACGTCTCCCTACACGGCCGACGCGAGCGGTTACGAACGGCCTGACTTCTCCGTCAACACCCGCTATCCCCGCGTGGGAACGAAATGGACGGCACGGACCCAAGGGGCCGTCTATTCCTCGCCCGTGCTCTACGACCGGAAGGTCTACGTGGGCAACGACAACGGCCTGCTGCACTGTTTCGGCCTCAACGACGGCAGGGAGCGATGGAGCTTCGCCTCCGGAGCCCGCATCGTGGGGACGCCCGCCGCTGCGGACGGCATCGTGGCGTTCGGTTCGGCCGACGGCTGCATCTACGGCGTGAAGGCCCGCACGGGCGCCCTCGTATGGAAAGTACAAACCTCCGAGGCCGTGCTCGGCGCCGCGACGATCGACGAAGGAACGCTCTACATCGGATGCAGCGACGGCACGTTCCGGGCCTTGGAACTGAAAACGGGACGGGAGGTATGGACCTACGGCGGACTGCGCGGCTACGTGGAAACCCGCCCGCTGCTCTACGACGGCAAGGTGATTTTCGGTGCATGGGACTGCAACCTTTATGCGCTGGACCGCCGCACGGGCCGCGAGGTATGGAGATGGAACGAGGGGCACACGCGCATGCACTTCTCGCCGGCGGCCGTATGGCCCGTGGCGACGGACGGCAGGATTTTCATCGCGGCGCCCGACCGCGTACTTTCGGCCATCGACGCCCGCACGGGCGGAACGCTCTGGCGCACGAAGGAGTCGACCGTGCGCGAAACGGTCGCCCTGTCCGAAGACAGCAGCCGGATATACAGCAAAACGATGCGCGACAGCGTCGTCTGCTTTTCGAGCCGGGGCGCGACGCCCCGGAAACTCTGGGCCGCGAACGTGGGATTCGGGTACGAAATCGCCCCTTCGATGCCGGTCGAAAAGCAGGGCACGCTGTTCGGCAGCACGATGAACGGCGAAATTTTCGCCATCGAAGCCGAAAGCGGGCGGCTGCTCTGGCGCCACAAGGTATCGAACTGCCTCGTCAGCACGGTCGTCCCGCTCGACGGACGAAGTTGCCTGTTCACCAGCTCGGACGGTCTCGTGGGCCTGCTCCGCTGCGACAGCCGTCCGGACGGGGCGAAAGAATAGAGGTCGGAGAAAGAGACCTGCGCGGGTCGCTTCCGTTCTGCGGAGGCGACCCGCGCGTTTTCCGGCCCACGACCGGTCCGTCCGCCGCAACAAGCGGAGGAATCGCCGCCCGCCGCATCCGTTCCCGAAGGCGCAAAAGAAGCGGGACACGACGGCGAACATCCGCAGCCAGAAAGATTTATACGGGACGAGGCTTCGGGCGCGCCGCCCGAACCCGGCGCAGCGGCCGCACGTTTCCGGCCGCGGGCTTGTTTGACACGCCAAAAATAAATACCTTTGGAGCGCTCGCGGCGAGGCGTGCCTTTGTCCCGCGGGGACCCGAAACGGATTTATCGAAACCCACTATGAGCGATTCCATAAAACACGAATGCGGCATTGCCCTCATCCGGCTGCTCAAGCCGATCGACTACTACCGGCAGAAATACGGCTCGAACTTCTACGGGCTCAACAAGATGCACCTGCTGATGGAAAAACAGCACAACCGGGGACAGGACGGTGCCGGGCTGGCCAACATCAAGCTCTATCCCAAACACGGCAACGTCTACATCAACCGTGTCCGTTCGAACGGCGACGCCCCGATCAAGGACGTCTTCCAGCAGATCGCCGACCGGATTTCGGCCGTCACGGACCGTCATCCGGACAAGCTCGACGATCCTGAATGGATGAAAGAGAACGTCGAGTTCACCGGCGAAGTCTTCCTCGGCCACCTGCGCTACGGCACCTTCGGCAAGAACGACATCGAAAACGTACACCCCGTCTCGCGCGAGAACAACTGGATGACGCGCAGCCTCGTGGTAGCCGGCAACTTCAACCTGACGAACATCGACGAACTCTATCAGAAACTCGTCGAACTGGGTCAGTACCCGCCCGCCAAGACCGACACGGTGACGATTCTGGAACGCATCGGACACTTCCTCGACCGGGAGAACGACGACAAATACCGCTACTTCAAGGACAAGGGATATTCCAAACAGGAAATCACCGACCTGCTGGCCCGCCACATCGACCTCAAGGAAATCCTTTCGCTCTCGGCCCGACGCTGGGACGGGGGCTACGCGATGGCCGGCATGATCGGACACGGCGACGCGTTCATCATGCGCGATCCGAGCGGCATCCGCCCCGCCTACTTCTACCACGACGACGAAATCGTCGTGGCGGCCTCCGAGCGTGCCGTGATCCAGACCTCGTTCAATCTCACTTACGAAGACGTCAAGGAGCTCGAACCGGGCCACGCGCTGATCGTCCGCCGCGACGGCGGCATCAAGGTGGAGCCGTTCACGGCACCGAGCTCTATCCACCCCTGCTCGTTCGAACGCATCTACTTCTCGCGGGGCAGCGACCGGGACATCTACCGCGAACGCAAGCGCCTCGGCGCGCTGCTCGTGCCGCAGATTCTCGAAAGCATCGACTACGACATCGAAAACACGGTCTTCTCCTACATTCCGAACACGGCCGAAAGCGCGTTTTTCGGTCTGGTGGAAGGGCTCGACGAATATTGTCAGGGCGTCCGGGCACGGCAGATTCTCGAAGAGAACGGCCGCCTGACCGAAGAACGCCTCCAACAAATTCTGCGCTTCAAGCCCCGCATCGAAAAGGTCGCCATCAAGGACGTCAAGATGCGGACGTTCATCACGCAGGACAACGAACGGGACGATCTGGTCGCCCACGTCTACGACATTACCTACGGCACGATCCGTGCGGGAATCGACAACCTGGTCATCATCGACGACTCGATCGTGCGGGGAACGACGCTCCGCCAGAGCATCATCCGCATCCTCGACAGGCTGCAACCCAAGAAGATCGTCATCTGCTCGTCCGCGCCGCAGATACGCTATCCGGACTGCTACGGCATCGACATGTCGCGTCTGAGCGACTTCGTCGCCTTCAAGGCCGCCATCGAACTGCTGCGCGAACGGGGCGACGAAGCGAGGATCGAACGGGTCTACCGCAAAGCCTCAGAGCAATTGAAGGTGGACCGCACCGAAGCGGTGAACTGCGTGAGCGAAATCTACGAAGGGTTCACCGACGAAGAGATTTCGGCCAAGATCGCACAGATCGTCACCGCACCGGAAATCCGAGCCAAGGTGGAGGTCATCTACCAGAGCGTGGAAAACATGCACAAGGCCATCCCCGTGCACAACGGCGACTGGTACTTTACAGGCAACTACCCCACTCCGGGCGGCAACGTGGTTTCGAACAAGGCGTTCATCAACTTTTTCGAAAACCGGAACGAACGGGCTTACTGACACCCCGGAACGACGGGCGACGAGAGGGCCGGATACGAACTGAAAAAAGACAAACGCCATGAACTTACGTTTTAGCGGGAAAACCGTTCTGTTTCTGATCGCTCTGCTGGTCGCAACGGGGCTCCGCGCACAGGACCCCGCCCCCGTGAAGTGGACCGTATCGGTCGAAAACCGGGGCGGAAACGATTATCGCATTCGCTTCGACGCCTCGATCGAAAGCCCTTGGCACATCTACGACACGGGACCCTACGAAGGCGGCCCGAATGCGACGGCTTTCGTCTTCGAGCCGGCGGAAGGCGTCCGTCTGCAAGGCGGCATACGGCAGTTGACCGACCCGCACAAGGAATTCGATCCGGTTTTCGACATGGAAATCGGTTATTTCGCATCGAAGGCCGCGTTCGCACAGGACCTCCGCATCGAGAAACCCGGCAAGATCGCCTTGCAGGCTACCGTGGAATGGATGGCCTGCAACGACGGGAGTTGTCTGCCGCCCGAAGAGAAAACTTTCGACATCGAAATAGACGCCACGCAAAGCACACCCTCGGACGCCGGCGCGGAGAACCGCGATGCGCCCGCCGCAGACCACCGGACGCCAGCGGCGGAAGGTAACGAAGCGGCTCCGGACGATACGCAGGTCTCTCTCTCTTCGAGTCCGGCAACGCCCGCCGAGGGATCGTCGGACGGCCCGTCGCTCTGGAGCGCGATCATCGAAGCGATTCTGTGGGGGCTGGCGGCCCTGCTGACGCCGTGCGTGTTCCCGATGATCCCGATGACGGTGTCGTTTTTTCTCAAACAGGGCAGCAACCCCGCCCGAGGCAGGTTCATGGCCTTGCTCTACGGACTCTCCATCGTCGCACTGTACACGCTGCCCATCGGCCTCGTCGTCCTCATCACGCGTCTGGCCGGCGGCGAAGCCGTCACAGCGGACATATTCAACTATCTGGCGACCCACTGGCTGCCCAATGTGATCTTCTTTCTCGTCTTCATGCTCTTCGCCGCTTCGTTCTTCGGAGCATTCGACATCACGCTCCCCCACCGGCTCGTCTCCCGCAGCGACAGCCGGGCCGACCGGGGCGGACTGACCGGCATCTTCTTCATGGCGCTGACGCTCGTGCTGGTCTCGTTCTCGTGTACGGGCCCCATCGTAGGTTCCGTGCTCATCCAGTCGACATCGGGCGAAATATGGGCGCCGGTGGTCACGATGTTCGCCTTTTCGCTGGCTTTCGCACTGCCGTTCACGTTCTTCGCCCTCTTCCCGTCCGTGCTCAACCGGCTGCCCAAGAGCGGCGGGTGGCTCAATTCGGTCAAGGTCGTCCTCGGCTTCGTCGAACTGGCCCTCGGACTCAAGTTCCTCAGCGTGGCGGACCAGACCTATCATTGGGGCATCCTCGACCGCGAAGTTTACCTCGCGCTTTGGATCGCCATCTTCGCACTGCTGGGCCTCTACCTGATAGGCAAAATCCGTTTCCGTCACGACAGCGAGGTCACGACGCTCGGCGTCGGGCGGCTCGCTCTGTCCATCCTCACGTTCGCTTTCGTCGTCTACCTGCTCCCCGGCATGTGGGGTGCGCCGTTGCGGGCGCTTTCGGGCTACCTGCCTCCACTCCACACGCAGGATTTCGTGCTGACGACATCCCAAGAGACCGTCTCCGGAAGCCGCCGGCACGAAGTCGCCTTTCCCGAAGTGAAATACGGCGATCTGCTCCGCCTGCCGCACGATCTGCAAGGTTTTTTCGACTTCGACGAAGCGTTGGACTATGCCCGCGAGGTCGGCAAGCCGCTTTTCGTGGACTATACCGGACACGGATGCGTGAACTGTCGTGAAATGGAGCAGCGCGTATGGTCCGATCCGAGGGTGCTGCGACTGCTGCGGGAGGACTTCGTCATCGTCGCGCTTTACTCGGACGACAAGACGACGCTGCCCGAAAACGAATGGGTCACGACCGAGAGCGGCAAAGTGCTCAAAAGCATCGGGAAAATCAACGCCCATTTGGCTCACGAACAATTCGGCATCAACTCGCAGCCCTACTACCTGATCCTCGGCGCCTCCGGCCGCCCGCTGCTTCCCGGCCGGGGATACGATCTCGACACAGACGCCTTCCTCGACTTTCTGGAAACGGGCATCCGGAACTACGAGGCCGCAAGAACGACCGACACGGACGTTATCGAATAATCGGGACGGGCGGCCTTCCGCCGGCGATTCGCCGGCCTTACGGTTCATCGTGTTTCGGAGGAACGCGGTTTCGTCGCGTTCGCTCTCCCGCACGAAAGGTCGTACCGCCTCATGGCCGTTTTTCCGGCCCGGCCGGAAAACGGGGCTCAGAATCCGAGCGATCCTACGAAGACCTCGCCCCATCCTCCGACAGGCGAAATCCTTGTTGCCGAACCGATGCAGACTGGGCCGGCCGTTTTTCTGCATAAAACGAACCGGCAGGACATCCCTACGCTACGGCTTTCCGAAAACACGGAAGATCTCCATCGGTCCGACCTCGGAGAGTCTACAAGATCAATCTTTCCGTCAAACCGCAGGCGACATTCGCAGGAAATATGGCTTTCAACAGCGATGCTTTATTTCGCCCCGTGAGATTTTATAACGACCGGTTTATCCTTCGGAAAAACGAAACGCGACCGGAGCTTCTCCGACGGGCGCATCCATTCGGTCATGCCGAAACCGAAGAATTTCCGACGCATAGACGCAGCGAAACAGACGACGACCGGAGATAAGGTCCTTTTATCCGGACAAGGCCTTCCGAAAGCCCCCCGATTGCCGGGCATATCTTCCAATATTTTCGATTCGACGACATACTCTTTTCGCGCAGAGAGCCTCGGCACGAAACGCAAAACGCCCCGCAGGCTCCTAAAACGGCAGGTTCCGCCGGAGCGAGCGGATCGACGGAGGCAGCCCGCCGAGTCGTGAGAGAGCGACGACCTGTAAACGAACCGGGCACCCGCAGGGTAAAGGCTCTTAAAACGTCCAAAATCTTACCGATCACTTCTGCGAACGCATTCCCCAAAAAGAAAACGTCTCGATTCGCATCGAGACGTTTTCTTTGAAAGTGGACCCAGAGGGGCATGATCCCACGACCTTCGGATTATGAGTCCGCTGCTCTGACCAACTGAGCTATGGGTCCTTGTTTTCGGAAGCGGAAAGGGCGGAAATTTTCCGTCGGGAAAGCCGCTCCGTCCGTCGGCGAACGTTCCGCTGCAGGACATCCGCCGGGCAGACCGTCCGAAAATTCGGACACAAAGGTAACTTTTTTCCCCGATTATGCAAAGCCTGCGCGATCTTTTATCGGCCCCGCGCATCGGATTGCCGGATGAGGCGAAGCCGCGGATCGTCCGGCGAAGAATCGGCCCGCTCGCCCGGCTTCCGGCAGGAGAGCGGCACCTTCCTCCGTTCCGTCGCAGGCGAAGCCCGTACACGCGTGCCGCCTTGACAGGAAAACCGACGGACGGGCAGGCAGGCAGTATTTCCCTCGTGCGACCCGACCGCACGCCGCCGGCAGACGGTCCGGAAAATTCCACGACAGTCCGTCACCGCATCCCTGTGCCCCTCCGACGGACATTCCACAGAAACGCTCTATCCGGCCATGCGGTCGGAATTAGGCTCGAAAATCGCCGCGACCCGCCGAGCCGAACGACGGACCGCAAGGGGACACGAACCGAAAAAACGCCTTAGCGCGTCTCTACGCTCCGGACCTCGTCCGAGGGACGACGCTCCGGCAGGCCTGCCGTCCGCAGCGCCAGCGCCGTATTCCGCCGGTAGGCCATGCAGGCCAGCACGAAATAAACGGCGCACTGGCCCCAAAGGGTCAGGTATTCGGTTCGGATATCGGCCATCGTCGCGCCCATCGAATTGAGCTTGACGAAAGCCAGCGTACCGGGAGCGGCGGGGAAAACGAAATGCGCGGCCTTCCAATACCACGGCATCAGCTCCAGCGGATAGGACACGCCGGAGAGGAAGATGAGCCCCACCGAGAAAAAGGCGATCATCAGCACCGGAGACTCCGAATCGGTGAAAAACACCGTGGCAGCCAACCCGAAAAACGAGGTTGCCATCAGATAGGGAATCATCAGCATCGCGATCCGGTACTTGTCCCCGATGTCGGGCAAACTGAACACCACGGGCAGCAGACCGAGCAGGAAAAGCGAGAAAAGCGCATAGAGCATGCAATAGACGAAGGTCTTTCCGGCCACCACGCGCGCCATGCCGCCCCATGACAGGCCGCAGGCGGCGAAGCGGCGGATCGTCCCCGTACCGCGTTCCCCTCCCCCGATCATGCCCACGACCATCAGCAGCGTCTGAAAGATAATGACCATCAGCACGGCCGGAATCAGATAGCTGCCGTACCCGCCCGTGGGATTGAATAGCGCGGTGCCCGAAATCGTCACGGCGGGCGTCTGCGTGACGGGCATCACGACCTGCTGCGGCAGGAAAACGACCATCTGCGGCCGATAGCGGCCGTCGAGCTCCAGCATGGCGCCCATAGCGGCCTCCTGCAACGCCTCGTAATAGAGAAAAGCCTCCGTGGTGCCGTAGAGCACGAAAACGGATTCCTCGCCCCGGTTGACCCTTTCGGCGAAATCGGACGGGATGTAGACGATCCCGGCCGCTTCGCCCCGGTCCATCATCTTCTTCGCTTCGGGAAAACCCGCCCCGCCGGTACGCACTTCGACCTGCGGAGCGGCGTCGAGCAGCCGGATATACTCGCGGCTCAGCGAGCTCATGGAGCGGTCGACGACCGCCACGGGCGCGTGACGGATCAGATTGGGCGCATACATGTAATTGTACAGCAGCCCGTACACGAATATTCCGCCCGCCAGCACGAGCAAGATGGAGTAGCTCGTAAAGATGGTGCGGATCTCGGAGGCGATGACCGAAGCGATGCGGCAGGGCTTATTCGATGTTTTCATAACGGCGGCTCAGAATGGCTTTTTCGAGGTGAGGAAGAACCGGCAGCGGCAAGAGCAGGAACAGCAGCAAGGCTCCGACGCTCGGCCACGACGAGGCGAAGCTCGCATCGCCGTAGAGAAGGTTCTGACTGATTTCGACGAAATGGCGCACGGGAAAAAGAAACGAAGCGTAGTAGACCGGCCGGTACATGAACGGGACCGGGAACGTCACGCCCGAAAGCGTGGCGCCGAGCGACCCGACCATCGACACGACGCTGATGACGATACCGATGGCAGGAAAGAGCGAGAACAGGAAAACGGCCAGACATTGGGTCGCCACGACGAAAAGGGCCATGCTCAGATTCAGCGGCCAGAACCCGCACGAAAACGGGATGCGCAACAAGCCGAACAGGACGTAGTTGGCCAGCACGCCGACCGTTATGAAGATCGCCGTATAGGGCAGCAGCTTGCCCGTCACGGCCTTGAAGATGTTCATGTCCGCCGAGCGAAGCCACGCCTCCCATGTGCGGAACTTGATTTCGCTGCCCAGCGCATACACCGTCACGAGCAGAATGAGCACCTGAAAAAGCACGAAAAAGAAAGGCTGGCTCAGGTAGACGGAGTAATCCAGACCGGGGTTGTAGAGCGGATGGCTCTGCGAGGTGACCGGCACGAGGAAACTCTCGACTGTCGATTCGCTCGCGCCCAGCGCCACGGCCTCGGTCACGATGGGCGTCATCGAGAAGGGTTGCAGCACCGTTTCGAAGGCGCCCCGGATCTCGCTGCCGACGCTCAGCAGCGCATAGTGGTAGTAATAGGCGAGCGTGGCGCCCCGTCCGCCCTGCAAATCGACTTCGAACCGGGGCGGGACGACCAGATAGCCGTAAATCTCTTTGCGCACCGTGGCCTCGCGAGCCGACTCCTCGTCGGCGAAATGACGCGTCACGCGGAACGTGGGGACGCTTTCGATCGTGCGCACGACGGTGCGCGAAGCGGCCGTACAGTCGAGGTCGACCACGCCCACGGGGATATTCTCCATGCGGCCCGACCCGAAAATCGTGGCCATGAAAAAGACGCAGAACAGCGGCAGCACGACGCAAACGCCGAAGTAGAGCCGGCGCGAGATCATCCGCCGGAGTTCGCGCCGCAACACGGCGGCGAAAGGTCCCCGTGTCCGTTCCATCGTTTAGGATTGTTTGTCGAGATCGACCAGCACCGACATGCCCGGACGCAGCCCCTCGACCGGCGACTGGGGAACGGCGTGCAGCTCGAAGGTGCGGAGGTCGTAGCTGCCGGCCTGTTTGGTCGAGCGCCACGTGGCGTAACTGCCCAGCGGACTGATGTAATTGATCTTGAATACGATACCCTTTCTGTCGAGCGCCGGCACGTCGCCCCGGAACGTCCCGCCCATGCGGAACCGGGGCATCAGGTCCTCGCGCACGTTCAACACCGCGTGCGCGTCTTCGAGCACGACCAGACTCATGATGGGCGTCCCCGCCCCGACCAGTTCGCCCCGTTCGGGATAGATCGCGGCGATCTGTCCCGATTGGGGAGCCGTCAGGTGGGCGTCCTGCAACAGGGCCGTCACTTCGCTGACCGCACCGCGGGCCGCATCGACGAGCGAACGGGCACTCTCGCGATCCTGTTTCTGGGCGCCGTCCTCGGCCATGCGGTACTGCTCGTAAGCCGCCCGCTCGTTGGCCTGCGCGGCCCGGTAAAGCGCTTCGACCTCGTCGCGACGCTGCGAGGTGACGACGCTGTCGCGGTAGAGCGACTCGATACGGGCATAGGTCGTCTCGGCGAGCCGGAGGTCCGACTTGGCCTTGTTCCACATCTGCCGCAACGACTCGACGATCGGACGCCGGGTGCCGTCGTCGATTTTTCGGTTCTGGTAGACGGCCACGTTTTCCAACGCATTGACCTGATCGTACTTGGCCCAAGCCTCCGGGCTGTTGATGAGCACGAGCGTGTCGCCCTGTCGGACGTTCTGTCCCTCGGCGACGAGGAAGCGGTCGATGCGGCCGGGCAGTTTGCCCGAAATACGGATCTGCGTGGCTTCGACCTGTCCCTGAAGGATCATGGGTTCGCGGCCGGCGAGCGCCATGCCGACGATCGAAACCACCGCTGCGGCCGCCAGCACGACGGCGAAGGAGACCGCGAGGTATTTTTTCGTTTTTTCCATAATCGTTATCGTATTGTATCGTTCGTCCCGTCCGAAGCGGCCGCTTCCCCGCTCCGGGGAGCGAAAAGGGAATCTTCCGTCCTGCCGCTGCGGCTGTAATGCTCGAACGCTTCGGGCGTGCCGCACAGCGCGAGCAGGTTGGCCAATGCCGCGTCGTATTGATAGAAAGCCAGCAGCGAGGCGATCCGCGCTTTGGAAAGCATCGTTTCGGCATCGACGACCTCGGTCGAGGTGGCCATGCCCTCGGCGAAGGCCTTGCGGCGCATGCGCACCAGTTCCTCGTTCAACTCGACGGTCGTTTCGAGCGCCCTGAGATCGCTCAGCGCATTGCGCATCTGGGAATAAAGCTTGTCCACGCCTACACCGACGTCGTCCGCCGCCTTGCTTTCGCTCAGGCCGAGCGACTGCCGGGCGATGCGGGCCTGCCGTATCTTCTTCTCCCGGTCGAACCCGTCGAACAGATTCCACGTCAGCCCGACGCCGAAGACCGTCCTCGGCACTAAATTCTTCTGTATGCCGTGCGAATAGAGCGTATGCTTGCCGAACAGGGCCACGACGGGCGCATAGGCGGACTTGCTCATCCGCAGTTGGTCCTCGGCCGCCTCGCCTTGCAATTTGAGCTGCATCACCGCATGGTTCTCCTGCCGGGAGACCGCCTTGAAATGACTCTCCGGCGGCAGCGTATCGTGGACGAACAGCGGCGTGACGGGGTCGATCTCGACGAGCGAATCGACTCGAATCATCGTTCGAAGCACGTTCCGGGCCACATCCAGCTCCTCCCGCGCCGTTTCGAGCTCGCGCCGGGCCTCGTCGCGGCTGACCTGAACGAACAGCCGTTCGGCCTTATTGATCATCCCCTCGGCTTCGAGCTTCAACGCATCGCGGTAGTGCCGCTCCAGTGCCTGTAAGGTCTGTTCGCGGACCTCGACGACACGCAGACCGAGCCGCAGGGCGAAATAGCTCTCCACGAGCAGCGTCTGAACCTGCGCGCCGGCCTGCTCGCGTCCCACGCGGGCCGCCTCGATCATCGTCTTGGCCATCCGTCCGGCATAGATGCGTTTCCCGCCCGTGAACACCGGCCACGTGATGTTGGCGTCGATCGTGGCCAGATCGCGCGGAGCCAGCGGGAAGCGGAGCGAATAGGAGCCTATGCGGTCCAGAATCCCGGTGATGAACTTGTCGTCCGGCAACACGGTGTGGACGTAATCTTTCACGGGGTCGGTGAATTGGTTGAGCGGCTCCTCGACCTCGATGCGGGAAGCCGTATGCAGATAGGCTCCCGATACGTTGACGGTAGGATACCAGAAAGCGTTGATGCGCTGGTGCTCGCCCTGCGCCCACTCGACCGCCCGGTCGGCGATCCGGAGCGTGTTGCTCTCCTGCCGGACCCTTTCGAGCGACTGTCCGAGACTCAGTTCGAGCACGGTGTCCTGAGCGCAGAGCCACGAAGAACCGCAAAGACAGAAGGCGAGCGTACAACCTGAGAGAAGTCTGTTCATAAAAGGTACGATTATCGCCCGACCGGAGCGGTCTCCGGCTGCCGCCACGACGACGGCGGGGCTACGACCTCGACAGAAGCAAGAATCGAACCACTTACGAAAAGTCCCCGCCGCGGCAGGATCGGTTCTCGCCGCGACCGACCCCGCCCGTTGTCGGAAACATCCCGGCGGGCCGTCCTCCGCGTCCCGAAACGCCGCGGCGCCCCGCCGCTCTCCCGATCCCCGGCCTGCATCGCCCCCCCCTCGTCCCGCCCCTCGCATCCTCCGCCGAGCGACGGCACAGGCCCTTTTTTCGATACGCCGGAACAATCCGCACAGCGCCGGCGCCGTTCGGACGGCACGCCCGGATGCATGCCGATGTCTCTCCGCCCCGCACAGCCGTCCGGACGGAGGTTCCGGTTCAGGACCCGCCGTCGCTACGGCATATCGGCACGGAACAGCATCTCGGCGGGGAGCGTCCGCCCTCCGGCAAGGCACGCTCCGGAAGCGTCCGGTCGGGACGCGCCCTCCGGATACGGAACGTACCGGCGACACTCTACCGCCGTTCGAAGCCGGAACGTACCAGCACAGCGCAAACCGCGCAACGGCCCGTGCCGCACTCCCGCAAGGGACCATGCGCACGCAGGAAAAGATGCAGAGAAAAGGAAGGAATACGTTTTTCAGAACACCGCTTCGAGCTCCTCTTCGAGCGCTTCCTCCGAAACGGCGGCCTTGCTGAATTCCTTGTCGGCGAACAGCTCGGCCAGACCGGTGATCTGTTTGAGCCGCAGCAACTCGTCCTTGTCCATGCCGACATGGCGGATAATCCATTTGTCGGACATGTTGGCGCGGGAGAGCTCCGAAACGATTTCGCTCAGCAGTTCGATGTTGTGGGAACCGCGCGCCCGGTTATGACGGATCGTCGAAGCCATGCGGAACGAAATATCCTTGTCGATGACGGCCACAGGAAGCAGCCCTTTTTCCCGTTCGTAGATTCTTTTGGAGGTTTTGAGAACCATATAGCGGTGATAGCCGTCCACGAGTTCGTACACGTCCCGTCCCGCATCGTAATAACAAACGCAGGGCATCGTGTAGCCGTCCTCCCAGATGGAAAGTTCCAGCAGCTTCATTTCCGGCGGAGCGACGATGTTCGGGTTGTAGCTGTTGGCAACGACCCTCTCGACCGGAACGGCCCGTATGTCATATACCGGACTCCGGTATTCGATTTTCTTCCGTGCCATGCAACATCGACTCGTATTTTTTCATTATTTTCTTCCGGTGCGTCTTCTCGTACTTGTTCAACGAGAATCCCATGTATTTGCATGCGTGGTCGTTCTTGAGAATGCAAATGCAAATACGTTTGAAAGTGGGCAGGCGGTTGAATTCGGGCAGGTCGATGTCGTCGATATACTCCATGCGGACCGGCCGCTTGTTGGTGCGGTAGCCGCTTTTTTCGCCCACGAGGATCGGGATGCCGGCCTTCTGGAGACCGAGAATCGTGCGTTCGGAAAGGCACCCTCCCTTGTCGCGCCAGAAGCGCATGCTCACCGAAAGTTTTTCCAGATAGTTCCGGCGCGTCCTTTCGGGCAGCGTCGAAAGCAGAAAGTGCATGTATTTCTCCCACGTGAGCCCTTCGGGCAGACGGACGGACTGCCATCCGATAGCCGAGGTCCTCCCGTAGAGGGCCGCGAAATTCGCACCGTTCACGCGGCCGATCATCCTTCCCCACATATCGGGGTCGATGGCCCGGTAGAGGTGTAGACTGGCGATGGCCGGAGCGATGAACGGGCTGGCCACACGCTGGTTGTCGAGCGATACGCCGGCCTTATAGTAAAGGTCGTAAAGGCGGTTGTAGGTCCACCCGAACTTGCCGTTGGCCGTCCATACGTCGGTCGTCAGCCAGTCGTATATCGGGTAGGCATTGAAGACCTCGGTCTTCTTCCACTGGCGAATCCACCGCTCGTTGGGAAAATGATGCAGGTTGCGACTGCTGTAGATGCAGCGCCACCGGTTGAAACTCTCCTGCGTGCGTATTCCGATCAGGCAGCAGGTCCGGCGGGCCTTCTTGCGTTCGTGCAGCCACTCGGCGAACCGGATCTGGAAATCGTAATCCCACATTTCGTCGGTAAAGAAAGGAAAATCCCTGCGGGTATAACACCCCTTGGGCATCTTGCGGACCCATATATCCTGCTTATCCTCCTCCCACGGACGCCAGTACTGCTGGAACATGGACGTGCTGGTCGATACCTTGAACGGTACGCACACGCGGTAGACCTCCAGAATATCGGCATCGGCGGCCAGCGCCCGGTCCACGTAATCGATCGTCTCGCGGTACTGGATCTCGTAGTCCATGTGGAAAACCCCGATCTTCCTTTTGAGACCGTGCCGGCGGATATAATCCACGCAGAGGTTCAGCAGCACGCCGCTGTCCTTGCCGCCGGAAAAGGAGACATACACGTTATCGAACGAAGCGAATACGGTCTCCAGCCGGCGTTGCACCAAATCGTAAACACTCGGAGCCTCACTCATCGCTTCCGCACTCCATTTTGACGTAATACTTCCACTCCTTGATCGGGCTGAACCCGTATCTGCGGAACACGGACGCATGACGGGAATGGGCGACAGCCCGGACCGGCAGAAGATCGCCGACGGAAAACCGGATTACCTCGTTCAGCAATCCGGAGAGAACGTCGACGTTGTCGCCCGAAACATAGTAGTTGTTTATTTTCGTTCCCCGGTCGGTGATTTCGACCGGCACGAACCCCAGTACGTTCTCCCCTTCCCTCGCCACGAACCAGACATGGGAGCGCGAAGTCCAGAAGGGATAGTTGTTGTTCTGCCGCAACACGCTGCGTCTCATAACCAGAGGCGCGACGAGCATATAGAGGCGGGGCGAAGTCCCGTCCAGTTTCTCGATCAACATAAATCCGCTCTTTAATCATTCCGGAGAGCGAATCCGAACGTTTTTACGATGCTCTCCGGAAATCCCGCTCTCCACCCTGCTTACGGCAAATATACAACTATCGCTTCATTAATCAAATTTCAAGTACCTGAATCCTAACATTCCGGACAGGATCTCCGCCGGGCATCCCGTCCGGGGAACCGTCTCGCGGCGAAAGAAAGGGAGATTTGGCGAAGAGCGGAAAAAGAACAAGGTTTTAATCTATTCATGCCGTTTTTCGATCCGTTTTTCCGCCCGGCGACGGACAGCCGGAGCGATACCCGTCGAACGGAACGACCGGACGGGAAGCCTCCGCCTCCCGCCCGGCCGCCCGGAACGAAAAAAGAAAAGACGCGACCCCGCGCGCCTTTCCATTCCATGCCTCAGACGACCTCGACGCCCCGCTCCCGGAGCAATTCGAGTCCGACGTCCTTGAGTTTGTACTTTTGGATCTTGCCGCTGGCCGTCATCGGGAAACCGTCGACGAAGAAGATATACTTCGGTATCTTGTACCGGGCGATCTGTCCCCGGCAATAGAGCAGGATTTCCTCCTCGGAGAGCGTGCAGCCTTCCTTGACCTTGACGAAAGCCCCAACCTGTTCGCCGTACTTCGGACTGGGGATGCCCGCCACCTCAACCGCTTCGATCTGCGGCATCTTATAAAGGAAATTCTCGATCTCGCGCGGATAGATGTTTTCGCCCCCGCGAATAATCATCTCCTTGATGCGGCCCGTGATGCGGAAATAACCCGCTTCGTCCATCACGCCCAGATCGCCCGAATGCAAGAAGCCGTTCTCGTCGATGATCGCCGCCGTGGCTTCGGGATTTTTGTAATAGCCCTTCATGATGTTGTAGCCTTTGCAGCACATCTCGCCCGGAACGCCCGGAGGACACTCTTCGTTGGTGGCGGGATCGAGCACCTTGACCTCGACGTTCGGGAAGGCCCGGCCGACCGTCGTGGCCCGGATCTCCATCGAGTCGGTCACCCTCGTGGCGCTCATGCCGGGCGAGGTCTCGGTCAGGCCGTAGACGCTGATGATGTCGCGGCAGTACATCTTATCCATCACCTGCTTCATCGTCTCGATGGGACAGGGCGCCCCGGCCATGATGCCCGTGCGCAGCGACGAGAGGTCGAACATGTCGAACATCGGGTGGTTGAGTTCGGCGATGAACATCGTGGGCACGCCGTGCAGCGCCGTACAGCGCTCGCGATGCACCGAGGCCAGCACCTTCAGCGGATCGAAGTCCTCGACCATGACCATCGTCGAGCCGTGCGTGATGACCGAGCAGACGCCCAGCACGCACCCGAAGCAGTGGAAAAGCGGCACGCAGATGAGCAGCCGGTCTGCCGGCGTGAAGTGCATGCAGTCGCCGATCGTCAGACCGTTGTTGAGGATGTTATGGCTGGTGAGCATCACGCCTTTCGGAAAACCCGTCGTGCCGGAGGTGTACTGCATGTTGATCTCGTCGTGCGGACCGACCTGCCTCTTGGCCGCCTCCAACTTTTCGTTCCCGGCGAGCGTGCCGAGCGTCATGAGCTCGGAGGTATTGTACATGCCGCGCTGCTTCTCCTGACCAATATAGACCACGTTGCGCAGCTCCGGAAACTTCGCGCTGCGCAGCGCTCCGCGCGGAGCGGTCTTGAGCTCCGGCACTAAATCGTACATGATCTGCACATAGTCGCTGTCGCGGTATCCGTTCACCATGCACATCGTGTGGATGTCGGCGTTGCGCATGATGTACTCGACCTCGGCGGACTTGTAGTTCGTGTTGACCGTCACGAGCACGGCGCCGATCTTGGCCGCGGCGAACATGAACGTCATCCAGTCGGGCACGTTCTTGGCCCATACGCCGACCTTGGAGCCCTTGGTCACGCCGATTTCGAGCAGCCCGCGCGCGAACGTGTCGGCCCGCTCGTCGAACTCCTTGTAGGTGAAGCGCAGCCCCCGGTCGGGGTAGACCATGAACTCGTGATCGGGCGTTTCCCGCGCATACTTTTCGAGAATCCCTCCGAGGGTATAATCAATCAATTCCATTTTCTACGAAAGCCAACGGGTTAAAACGGAGTGTAGACGACGGCGAGCACCTTGGCCTTCTGCGAGGGAGCGACCGAGGTGAGGCAATGCGGCACGACCGAATCGTAATAGATGCTGTCGCCCTGGCCCAGCGTGTAGGTTTCGGCACCGTAACGAATCTCCACGGGGCCTTCCAGCACATAGATGAACTCTTCGCCCTCGTGCGAGGAAAGCGGCTGGTCCGGCGCGGTGTATTCCACGTTGATAACGAAAGGCTCCATGTTGCGGTCGGCCTTGTTCTGGGCCAGCGCGTAAAACTTCAGATGTTCCATGTCCTCACCCTTGCCCTCGGAGAGGTTGACCGTCGGCCGCGGTACGCGGTCTCCGCTCTGCGTGAGCGCCGGTTCGGACGACTCCATGCCGTCGAGAAAAGTGCCCAGCCGGACGCCGAGCGCGCGGGAGAGCTTGACCAGCGTGGCCACCGAAGGCACCAGCTCGCCCTTCTCGATGAGCTCGACGACGGAGGGATGTATTCCCGATGCGGACGACAGCTCACTGACGGACAATCCGTTATCCTCTCTCTGTCGTCTGAGCTTATATCCAATGTTCTCTGTCATGATCCGAATGTTTTTGAACTTCGACGAAGTGAAAGTATCTTCTATCGACATTCAGGCAAAACGGTTTTTCGAGGAAATTACGAAATCCAACCCGCGGGACACTGCGCACGGAGGAATGACATATTTTACACAATCCGATATTTTTTTTAACTTTGAAGCCCGAAATACAGCATCGTAACGTATGAAAATAACGATCATCGGCGGCGGCAACATGGGAGGCGCCATCGCCGTAGGAACGGCCGCAGGAGGCCGGACGGCCCCGGACGACATCACCGTCACGGCCAAAACCGAAAAAACGCTCGAAAAAATCCGATGCGCCGACGCACGCATCCGCACCACGACGGACAACCGGGAAGCCGTACGCGGAGCCGACCTGATCGTCGTGGCCGTCAAACCGTGGCTCGCCGAGGAGGTGATCGCCTCGTTCCGCGATCGGCTCGACTACCGCCGGCAGGCCGTCGCCTCGGTCGTAGCGGGCGTGTCGTTCGACCGGCTCGAAGCCATGCTCGACAACGGCAGCGGCGTATCGCCCGCCATGTTCCGCATCATTCCCAACACGGCCGTCTCGATCGGCGAAAGCGTCACGTTCATCGCCGCACGGGGCGCCTCCGAGGCCCTGCTCGCGGAAGTCGTCTCGCTGTTCGACGAATTAGGACGCACCTTCGTCGTCGAGGAGGACATGATGGCGGCCGGCACCTCGCTGGCCTCGTGCGGCATTGCCTTCGCGCTCGAATACCTCGACGCGGCGATCCGCGGCGGACAGCGGCTCGGATTCGACGAGAAAGAGGCCCGGCGGATCGTCATGCAGACCATGCGGGGCGCCCTGTCGCTGCTGGAGCGCAACGGCACGATGCCCCGGACCGAAATCGACAAAGTGACCACCCCCGGCGGCCTGACGCTCAAGGGGCTCGATGCGATGAACGAAAAAGGATTCGACGAGGCGGTCTTCGCGGGCCTCGACCGAAGCCGATAACCCCGAACCGTATGCCGATGGAAGAAAAATACAGATTCGGACGCGTGGTCGTCAAGGTGGGCAGCAACGTACTCGCCCGCCCAGACGGCACGTTGGACCTCACGCGGATGTCGGCCCTCGCCGACCAGATCGCCGAGCTGCACCGCCGCGGCGTCGAAATCATTTTGGTCTCCTCCGGAGCGGTCGCTTCGGGGCGGAGCGAACTGGGGGTCCGCAAGCTGGATGCGGTCTCGGCCCGGCAGCTCTATTCGGCCGTCGGGCAGGTCAAGCTCATCAACCGCTACTACGAGCTGTTCCGCGAACACGGCATCGCCTGCGGACAGGTGCTCACGACCAAGGAGAGCCTTTCGACGCGGGGACACTACCTCAACCAGCAGCATTGCATGAGCGTGATGCTCGAAAACGGCGTCATCCCTATCGTCAACGAAAACGACACGATCTCGGTCACGGAACTGATGTTCACCGACAACGACGAGTTGTCGGGACTGGTGGCCGCCATGATGGACGCCGAGGCGCTCGTCATCCTGAGCAACATCGACGGCATATACAACGGACACCCTTCGGATCCGTCGTCGAGCGTCATCCGCGAAGTGCAGCCCCGGCGGGACGACCTGAGCGGGTACATCCAGACCGGCAAATCGCAGTTCGGACGCGGCGGCATGCTGACCAAAAGCCGCATCGCCACGAAAGTGGCGGACGAAGGCATCGAGGTGATCGTGGCCAACGGCAAGCGGGACGCCATCCTGCTCGACGTGCTCTCCGCGAAACGGGACGTCGTCTCCACGCGTTTCGTTCCGTCGCCCAAGCCGATCTCGCAGATCAAGAAATGGATCGCCCACTCGGAGGGTTTCGCCAAAGGCGAGCTGCGCATCAATGCCGGCGCCCTCGAAGCACTGAACCGCCCGGAGGCGACGAGCTTGCTGCCGGTGGGCGTGGAGAGCGTCGGAGGCGAATTCGAGAAGGACGACATCGTCCGCATCGTCGCCCCCGACGGAGCGGCCATCGGCGTGGGCCGCGTCTCCTGCGACAGCGCCGAGGCACGGGCGGCCGCAGGACGCAAGGGCGGGCGGCCTCTCATTCATTACGATTATCTTTATCTCGACTGAACGATACGACGACATGCACACTTCCGACCTATTCGAACGGGCCGTAGCGGCCTCCCGCAAGCTGAACTTAATCCCGACGGACCGCATCGACCGCACGCTGCTGGCGCTGGCCGACGCGACCGAAGCGCAGGCTCCGAAAATTCTCGCGGCCAACCGCGAGGACCTCGCCCGGATGGACCCGCAGCATCCAATGTACGACCGCCTGCTGCTCGACGAAAAACGGATCGCCGGCATAGCCACCGACATCCGCAACGTGGCCTCGCTGCCGTCGCCACTGGGCATCGTGCTGAGCGAGGTGCAGCGGCCCAACGGCATGACGATCCGCAAGACGAGCGTGCCGTTCGGCGTGATCGGCGTGATTTACGAGGCACGGCCCAACGTAGGGTTCGACGTCTTCTCGCTCTGTCTCAAATCGGGCAACGCCTGCGTGCTCAAAGGCGGAAGCGACGCCCGATGTTCGAACGAAGCCATCGCCGGCGTGATCCGCGACGTATTGCGGGCGCAAGGACTCGACGAAGACTGCCTCACGCTGCTGCCGCCCGACAGGGAGGCGACCGCGCGGCTGCTCGAAGCGGTGGGATATGTTGATTTAGTGATTCCGCGCGGCAGCAAAGGACTCATCGATTTCGTGCGCCGCAACGCCCGCGTTCCGGTCATCGAAACGGGCGCCGGCATCTGCCACACCTATTTCGACCGGGCCGGCGACGCGGCCAAGGCCACGGCCATCGTGCTCAACGCCAAGACGCGGAGAGTGAGCGTATGCAACGCATTGGACTGTTTGGTCGTGCACCGCGACCGGCTCGGCGACCTGCCCGCGCTGTGCGCCCCGCTGGCGGAGAGGAAGGTGACGATCTACGCCGACGGAGAGGCTTTCGACACCCTGCGGGAAAACTATCCCTCCGAGCTGCTGCTGCCGGCCGACGAACACAGCTTCGGGACCGAATTTCTTTCCTATAAGATGTCGATCCGCACGGTCGGGTCGTTGGACGAGGCCGTGGCGCACATCACGCGCTACTCCTCGCGGCACAGCGAGGCCATCGTGTCCGAAGACCGGGAAGCGATCCGCGAATTTCAGCGCCGGGTCGACGCCGCCTGCGTCTACGCCAACGTATCGACGGCCTTCACCGACGGAGCCCAGTTCGGCATGGGCGCCGAAATCGGCATCAGCACGCAGAAGCTCCACGCCCGCGGCCCGATGGCCCTGCGCGAGCTGACCACCTACAAATACCTGATCGAGGGAGACGGGCAGGTGCGCGGCTGACGGCCCGTCCTTACCGGATACGGATGTCCGGCAGAGCCTTTTGCAGCGCGATGCGGTCCACTTCGAAATAGTGGTAGGGATAGAGCGAAGCGGGACGGATGAGCCGGGCCGCCTCGACGAACATCTGGTCGCTCATCGTATAGGGCAGATTCTTGGGCAGAAAGGCGATGTCGATGCGGCCGAGGTTTTCCATTTCGGGAATCAACTCGGTGTCGCCCGCGATGTATATCCGCAGGTGCCCCACTTCGAGGATATACCCGTTGCCTTCGCCCTTGATATGGAAAGGCTCGCCGGGCGAGCGCATGGACACGCGGTTGTACGCCGGCACGGCCTCGATGCCGAATTCGCGCCACCGGGCGCGTCCCCCGTTGCGCAATGCCGTGCCTTTTCCTAACTCCCGGACGACCCGTTCGCTGGCAATGATCTGCGTCGTGGGTTTCTCGATGTCTTCGATGGCCAGCGTGTCGAAATGGTCCCCGTGGTGATGGGTAATGAGAATGAGGTCGGCCTTGGGCAGCCGGCTGTAATCGGCCACGTCGCCGTAGGGGTCGACATGGATGATTTCGTCGCCGAAGCGAAACATCAGGGCCGCATGGCCGAGGCAGGTCGCTTCGAGCGTCTTTTCTTCGGTGAGGTATTGATCCGTCATGGTTTTTCGTGTTTAACGTTTTGATACGAACGGAAATCAGCAAATATGATGTACTTTTGCGGCGTAAAACCTTTCGACGCACAATGAAACCTTTTTTGACGATCGGCCTGCTCCTCATTTCCAATGTTTTCATGACCTTCGCATGGTACGGCCAGCTCCGGCTCAAAGGTCAGAAATGGTTCGACGACCTGCCTCCGATGGGGGTCGTGCTGTTCTGTTGGGGAATCGCGCTGTTCGAATACATGCTGTTGGTGCCGGCCAACCGGATCGGATTCCGTGAAAACGGAGGTCCGTTCACGCTCTTCCAGCTCAAGGTCATCCAAGAGGTCATCTCGCTGGGCGTTTTCACCGTGCTCGCACTGGCCTTTTTCAAAACCGAAACGTTCCGCTGGAACCATGCCCTCGCCTTCGCGTTCCTGATTCTGGCCGTCTACTTCGTTTTCCGGAAATAACGCGCCGAGGCGTCTCCCGCGCGTTTCCATTGTACCGAACACCTTCTCGATAGAAACGGGAAGCCCGCCTCCGACAGCGGGGCGCGTCCGTCCCCCTCGTCCGGAATTCCGTTTCGAAAAAATTTTCCGGGGACCGCTTGCATTTTCGGAAGAAAGAAGTATATTTGCATCGGATATAAAATTATAATCATTACAAATTTGATTCGAAGCCTGCACAAATACCTGACGGAACACGGCGTGAAACCGTCGGTCCAGCGGATAGCCGTCATGGAGTACCTCGCTACCCATCGCACCCATCCCACGGCCGACGAAATCCACACGGCGCTCCACGCGACGATGCCCACGCTGTCGAAAACGACGGTCTACAACACGTTGCGGCTGTTGGCCGACCACAGGGCCATCTTGTCGTTGGACATCGACGAGCGGAACACCCGCTTCGACGGCGACGTTTCGCCCCACGCCCATTTCCGGTGCAGACGTTGCGGCTGCATCCGCGACCTTCCGGCACCGGAAGGACACGCCGCCGCGGGCACGGAGACGGGGATCGAAATCGACGAAGTGCAATGGTATTACAAAGGGCTTTGCGAAAACTGCAAACAAGACTCACCGATCGAATAAATAACAAAACCAAACTTAAAATTTAACGGCTATGAAAAAGAAATTTATCTGTACCGTATGCGGTTACGTGCACGAAGGAGACGAAGCACCCGAATTTTGCCCCCAGTGTAAACAGCCTCGTTCGAAATTCAAAGAAGTCGTCGAAGGCGAAGCCATGGTATGGGCCGACGAACACGTGCTCGGCGTAGCCAAAGGCGTGGATGCCGAAGTGCTCGAAGGATTGCGCGCCCACTTCTCCGGCGAATGCAGCGAAGTAGGCATGTACCTGGCCATGAGCCGTCAGGCCGACCGCGAAGGCTATCCCGAAATCGCCGAAGCCTTCAAACGCTACGCATGGGAAGAAGCCGAACACGCCGCCAAATTCGCGGAACTGCTCGGCGAAATCGTATGGGACACCAAGACCAACGTAAAAGCCCGTATGGAAGCCGAATGCGGCGCCTGCGAAGACAAGAAACGGATCGCCACGCTGGCCAAACAGCACAATCTGGACGCCATCCACGACACCGTACACGAAATGTGCAAGGACGAAGCCCGTCACGGTAAAGGCTTCGAAGGACTCTACAACCGCTATTTCAAGAAATAACGGCCGGAGCCGGACGCCGGGGAACCGGTCTGCCGTCTCAAACGGGGTATCTGCTTCAAGGCAGATACCCCGTAATTTTTTGTTTCGGACGAATGACAATCCGATGCGCGCCGAACCGTTCGGGAGGGGGACAACGTATCGCCGACCGCATCCTCGGCCTCCGAAATGCGCCGCATCCGGACTGCATTCGATCCGACCTACGAAAATATCAAAGTACCGGAGAAAGGGCGCACTTCGAAGGTCCGGATCGTTCGTCCGACCCGCTCTCTTTCCGGTCTTCGGCAGAGCCCCGAACGACGCCGGGCCGGCAACATGCAGAACAGAATATTCCGAAGCGGACGGGCTGGAATCGCGCATTCGCAGACAGGCCGTCGCAACCTTTCGCGCCCGACAAGGGAACGAACGGAAAACCGCGGTCACGAAATACCGGGATGCTTCCCCCTCTCCCCTTACGGCAACGGCCGCTCGCTCATGACCGTTTCCCGAAGATCGCGGTCGAAACGCGCGTACTGTTCGGCAGAAATTTCGTCGGGATAGGAAAGCACCGTCAGCGCGAAATCGTCCGGATCGTCGTCGTGGTACTTGTACTGGCGGTGAGCATGGGGATTGACCCGGAATCCCGCCCGCTCGTAGAACCGCAACCGGCGGGCGGTCGCCTCGTCCTCGACCGGTTCGATCTCCAACACGACGGTTTTGGCGACGGAACGGAGCAGTTCTTCGAGCATCCGTCGGCCGTATCCGCCGCCGCGCAGAAGGGAATCGACGGCCAGATGTTCGACATAAACGTAGTCCGGAAAATCCCAATACCCGGCCAGCCCCACGATCTTGCCGTCTTCGAGGTAGGCGTTCAGCCGGTAACGATCCGAGCGGAACGTCGCCTGTTGACGGTCGAACGAACGGCGTTCGTTACGGGGAAAGCTCTCGCGATAGATAGCCCACAGCGGAGCGAAAAGGGGATGGTCGGTCGTTGCGATGCGAACGGTTTCCATAGCTCGATCAATCGGTTCGTGTCCCATATCGGACGACATATTTGATAAACAGGGCTGCACGTTTCGAACGGAGCCCGGAACGCAGCGGACAGGGACTGCGAGACGAACAATGCTTTCGGCCAAAAGACCGTCGAGCGAGGTTCGGTTCGCGACAGCGAATCCGGTCCTCCACTCCGCCGGCGAACGGACCGCGCACGGAAACGGCATCGGCCCCGGTCTCTTACATAGCCTTCGAAACCATCGAACGGCAGGCAGTTCGGCAAAAAGCAAAAACGAAGCCGTCCCGCATCGGATGCAGGACGACTCGTCCATCGGTATGCCCCGGTATGCCGTATTCCCCGTTCGCAGGAAGCCGTCGTCCTGCCCCGTTCCGGCGCTCGGACGCGCTCCGAAACAGAAACGGGGACGGCCTGCCGTTACTGCGCTTCGTTTTCGGCGGCCTCCTCGTCCTCGTGCCCGGTTTTGAATTCGGTCATGCCGGCTTCGACGAGGATGTTGTACCACGCGATCACCTTCTTCATATCGGACAGGTGCACGCGCTCGCGGTCGTAGTCGGGCAGCGCTTCGGCGAAGCGTTTTTCGATCTCCGCCGGCGTGGACTTATGGCTGATGGTCGGTTGGCCGCCCGTCTGTTCGTAGATGGTTTCGAACACCCGTGCCAGCGGAATGTCGTCGGTATCGGTGAAAATGGCGATCTCGCCCATCGAGCTGACCTTCGACGCGGCGGAAGCGCAACTGCGGGCACCGGTAGCGAGCGATTCGACGATGATGCCGTTGCGGCTCTGCGCGACGAACTTGTAGAGTCCGCTCTGTCCCGATATGGCCAATATGTCTTTCAATTCCATTTCGTTTTGTTTTGGTTGATTCGGCGGCAAAGATAAAAAATATTCTGCTGAAAAGAAGAGCGAATATACGCTTCGGTCCGATTCGCGGCAACGAAGCGGATTCTTCGGGACGAACGCATCCGATGCTGTCCGTCGGAAAAAACAGCGGAACCCGAAGCGAAGCGGCAAACCGACAGGCGTATCCGGCGAAAGAAAAACGGAACGAAGCACGTTCCGCCGTCGCGAGGCGGCCCACAACGAACACAGCCCGATCCGTCCGAAGCAAGCCTCCTGCTGCCGCCGGACGAAAGCGAAGGAGGAAGCCCCTCCGGCGTCGATTTTCATCGCATAAACCGGGAAATCCGAAGAAAAGAAATTCAACGCGATGTTAAAATTTGGATTTCTGTGTTTTTTTTAATATCCTTGCACATTGAAAATGTTTACAAAAGATCATGCCTCCGCCCACAGGGACCTCCGTCCCGGAAAGCCGGAGGCACGGCGGCGGAAACACGCCCCGGAAAACGATGTTTCGTAGACGGAAGACTATTCGAGCGGCCAGCGGACGTTCGCCCCGTCCGGGGAGAACGTCGCGAGGCCGCCGCAAACCGCAGATAACGTATAGCAGATGAAAGTGTTGAAATTTGGCGGATCGTCCGTAGGGTCCGCAGAGGGATTGTCACAGGTCAAACGGGTCGTCGAATCGAACGCCGAAGAGACGATCGTCGTCGTGTCGGCGCTCGGAGGCATCACCGACCAACTGCTCGCCACGGCCCGCAAGGCCGCTTCCGGCGACGAAACCTACACGGCCCTGCTGAACGCGATGATCGACCGGCACTTCGATCTGGCGGACGAAACGGTACTGCCCGAAAACCGCGGGCGGGTCCGGGAGCGGATCGGCTCGCTGCTCGACGAGCTGTCCAATATCTTCAAGGGCGTATACCTCATCGGCGACCTCTCGCCCAAAACGACGGATGCCATCGTCAGCTACGGCGAGAGGCTGTCGTCCGTGATCGTGACGGGCATGCTCTCCGATGCCGTGCTCTGCGACGCACGGGAATTCATCCAGACGACCCCCTATTTCGGACGGCACATCGTCGATTTCGTCTCGACCGAGAAACGCATCGCCGAAAAATTCGCCGGCATGCCCCGCCGGACGGTCGTGCCCGGCTTCATCGCCTCCGACCTCCACAGCGGCGACACGACCAATCTGGGACGCGGAGGGTCGGACTACACGGCCGCCATCCTCGCTTCGGTGCTCGACGCATCGATGCTCGAAATATGGACCGACGTGGATGGATTCATGACGGCCGACCCGAAGGTCATCAACAACGCCTATGTGATCGAACGGCTCAGCTACGTCGAGGCGATGGAACTGTGTAACTTCGGCGCCAAGGTGATCTATCCGCCCACGATTTTCCCGGCCTATCACAAGAACATCCCCATCGTCATCCGCAATACGTTCAACCCCGACTCGCCCGGCACGTTCATCTCGCGCGAACAGTTGCCCGACAGCGGCAGGGCCATCAAAGGGATTTCGTCGATCAACGACACCTGCCTCATTACGATACAGGGGTTGGGCATGGTCGGCGTCATCGGCGTGAACTACCGGATATTCAAGACGCTGGCCAAATCGGGCATCAGCGTGTTCTTCGTCTCGCAAGCGGCCTCGGAAAACACGACGTCCATCGGCGTGCGCAACGCCGACGCCGATCTGGCCGTGGAGGTGCTTTCGGCCGAATTCGCACAGGAAATCGCCATGGGCGAAATCAACCGCGTCAAGAAGGAACCCGATCTGGCGACGATCGCCATCGTGGGCGAAAACATGAAGCACACGCCCGGGATCGCCGGCAAGCTGTTCGGCACGCTGGGCCGCAACGGGATCAACGTGATCGCCTGTGCACAGGGCGCCTCGGAGACCAACATTTCGTTCGTCGTGGCCAAGGAGAGCCTGCGCAAGTCGCTCAACGTCATCCACGACTCGTTCTTCCTGTCCGATTATCAGGTGCTCAACATCTTCATCGCGGGCGTCGGGCTCGTGGGCCGCAACCTGCTCGAACAGATCCGTCTGCAACAGGAGACGTTGATGAAAAACAATTCGTTGCAGATCCGGGTGGTCGGAGCGACGAATTCGCGGAAATTCATCGTCGACCGCGACGGAATCGACCTGACGACCTACCGCGACGATCTGGAGCGCAGCGGAGAGGAATCCACGCCCGAAAAGTTCCGCGACGCGATCCTGTCGATGAACATCTTCAACTCGGTATTCGTCGACTGTACGGCCAGCGCCGAGGTGGCGGGCATCTACAAGCAGCTGCTCGAACACAACGTATCGGTCGTGGCGGCCAACAAGATCGCTACCTCGTCGGAATACGACCGCTACATGGAACTCAAGTCGATCGCCCGCAAGCGCGGCGTGAAGTACCTGTTCGAAACCAACGTGGGAGCAGGTCTGCCGATCATCAACACGATCAGCGACCTGATCAACAGCGGCGACAGAATCATCCGCATCGAAGCCGTCGTGTCGGGCACGCTGAACTTCATCTTCAACGAAATGAGCCGGACGGTCCCGATGAGCCGCGCCATCCGCATGGCACAGGAAGCCGGCTATGCCGAACCCGACCCGCGGATCGACCTGAGCGGAACGGACGTGATCCGCAAACTGGTCATCCTGTCGAGGGAGGCCGGTTACCGGGTCGAACAGAAAGATGTGAAAAAGGAGCTGTTCATCCCCGAAAAATATTTCGAAGGCTCGGTCGAGGATTTCTGGAAGCGGATTCCCGAAGTGGACGCATCGTTCGAAGAACGCCGCCGCAAGCTCGAAGCCGAAGGCAAACGCTGGCGGTTCGTGGCGCAGATGGAAAACGGCAAGACCGAAGTCGCGCTGCGGGAAGTCGACAGCGAAAGCCCGTTCTACCATCTGGCCGGCAGCAACAACGTGATCCTGCTCACGACTGAACGTTACAAAGAATACCCGATGCAGATCAAAGGCTACGGCGCCGGAGCGAGCGTGACGGCGGCCGGCGTGTTCGCCGACATCATCAGCATCGCCAACATCCGTTAACCGAGTCCGCCGACCGAAATGTCCGAACCATGAGAATCCCCGCCCTTTTCCTCCCCATCGCCCTGCTGCTGTCCGGCTGCAGGATAGATACGCCGAACGTGGTGCCCGTCATCGCCCATGCACGGGCTGCGGGCGAAGCGTGTCTGTGGGACCTCGAAGCGCTGAGCCGGACGCCCGAAACCGAATGGACGGTCTGCGAGAACGGCGTGCGCGGCCTCTATTTCCGAACGGCAGACTGCGACGGACGCCCCGCCAGAGCGTTCGCCTACTATTCGAATCCGGCCATGCTCGCGGGCCGCTCCTCGGACGGAGCGAGCTATCCGGGCATCGTCCTGCTGCACGGCGGCGCGGGCCGGGCCTTCCGGGAATGGGTCGAAAAATGGGCGGCCGACGGCTATGCCGCCATCGCCGTGGACCTCTCCGGCAACGGACCGCTCGGAGCGGACCTGCCGGACGGAGGACCCGACCTGTCGGACACGCAGCGCGTGTTTCTGGATGCCGAATCGGGCGATATGACCTCCATGTGGACCTATCATGCCGTTTCGACGGCCATACTGGCCCACTCGTTGCTGCTTTCGCTGCCGGAAGTCGATCCGCGGAGAACCGTCGTGACGGGAATCAGTTGGGGCGGGTACCTCACCTGCATCGTCGCATCGCTCGACGACCGGTTCCGTGCCGCGGCTCCGGTCTACGGCTGCGGCTTCTACGACGAACTGGAATTTTTCGCCTACGGCATGGACTCGCTGAGTCCCGCCGGGCGGAGCAACTGGATGGAACACCTCGACGCGTCGGTCTATCTGCCCCGGATGTCGATTCCGGTGCTGTTCGTAAACGGAAACAAGGATACGGCCTACCATCTGTTCGCTTATGCGAAAAGCTGCCGTCTGGTCGCCGACTCGCTCCGGACGGTCTGCATCCGGCCCGACATGGCGCACGGATATTACGAAGGATGGGAACCGGACGAAATCCGCTGCTTTTTCGAAAGCGTGCTCCACGGCGGCTATCCGCTGCCGCGGCTCGGAAAGACGGAGGTAGGCGAAGATTCGGTGCGGGTCGCCTACACGCCGGGCATCGCGTTGCGGAGCGCATCGTTCTACTATTCGAACGACACACTCTCGTCCAACCCGGAACGGCAGTGGGAAGCGGTGCCGGCAACGGTCGATCCCGTGCGGGGCTTCCTCACGGCTCCGGTTCCGGCCGAAGGATTCGCGGCGGGATTCATGCGGGTCGAAGACATACGGAACATGGCCGCCTCGACGGAATTCATCGTCCGATAATCCCGCACAGCACGAGGCCTGTGCCCCGTAACCGGCCGGAGAGCGGCCCGATCCGACGAGAGAGCGGCACAAAGCAGCAGCGGGCGAGCACATACCCAGCGGAAGCGTCCGCGAAACGGCTCCGAAATTGTTAGGGAGAAGAAAAAAGTCATCGCACTATGAAATACATCATCGTTCTGGGCGACGGAATGGCCGACGAGCCGATCGACATGCTGGGCGGGAAAACCCCGCTGCAAGCGGCACGCAAACCCCATATCGACCGCGTAGCGGCATTGGGCCGGAACGGCACGCTCGACACCGTCCCCGACGGATTCGCGCCGGGCAGCGAAATCGCCAACCTGTCAGTATTGGGCTACGACCTGCACGAAGTGTTCGAGGGCCGCGGATCGCTCGAAGCGGCGAGCATGGGCATTCCGATCGAAGACGGAGAGATGGCCATGCGGTGCAACCTCATCACCGTCGAAGATGGCCGGATCAAGAACCACTCGGCCGGCCATATCTCCAACGAAGAAGCCGCCGAACTGATCGCCTTCCTGCAAAAGGAATTAGGCGGCGAGACGGCGAATTTCTATCCGGGCGTCTCGTACCGCCACCTGCTCAAGATACGGGACGGCGACAAACGCATCGCGACGACACCGCCGCACGACGTACCGGGCACCCCTTACCGGGATGTACTGGCCCGGCCGCTCGCGGACGATGCGGCAGAAACGGCCGACACCGTCAACAAGCTGATCGAACGCTCGCAGGCCCTGCTGGCCGACCATCCGATCAACCTTGCCCGCCGGGCCGCGGGCAAGGAACCCGCCAACAGCATCTGGCCTTGGTCGCCGGGCTACCGGCCCGCCATGCAGACACTGTCGCAGCGCTACGGCATCCGCAGCGGGGCGGTGATTTCGGCCGTCGACCTGATCAAGGGCATCGGCGTGTACGCGGGTCTCGAATCCATCGAGGTGGAGGGCGCGACGGGACTCTACACGACCAATTACGAGGGAAAGACCCGTGCGGCCCTCGACGCCCTCAGAACGCACGATTTCGTGTTCCTGCACATCGAAGCCAGCGACGAAGCCGGACACGAAGGCGACGCGCCGCTGAAGGTCCGCACGATCGAATACCTCGATTCGAGGGTCGTAGGCCCCATCCTCGACGAAATTTCGACATGGGACGCCCCCGTGTCGTTAGCCATTCTTCCGGACCACCCGACGCCGTGCGCGATCCGGACCCACACGGCCGCGCCGGTCCCGTTCACGATCTACCGCACGGACCTCTCCGGCGACGAGGTGCTCCGGTTCGACGAAGACTCGGCCCGGAAAGGAAGCCTCGGCCACCTTTCCGGCGACCGATTCATGGAACTCTTTATCCGGGGATAGAGTCCCCAAGCAGGAAACACGAAACAGGGGATGTCCGCCAAAGGAAAGGCTGGAGGAAAAGAGACGACAAAAAAACGCTGCGGCCCGGACATCTCGCCCGCCATCGCCCGAAAGAGCGGGGCCGAGGAAAAACCCTCTTCGGAAACGATTCCGGAACGACGAACACGAACGCAGAGGACCGGAATCGTCCGAAGAGACGGAACTGGACCGAAAAAGAAGAAACGACAAAAACGCCGCGGGCCCCGAACGGATGCCCGCCCCGCCCGAAAGGGCGGAGCTGCAAACCACGTCAATACGAACCGACTATGAAATATTACAGTACCCGACGCTGCGCACCGGAGGTCTCTCTGTCGGAGGCCGTCGTGCGCGGACTGGCCCCCGACAAGGGGCTGTACATGCCCGAACGCATCGAACGTCTGAGCGACGCGTTTTTCGACGGGATCGCATCGCTCTCCGACCATGAAATCGCCTGCCGGGTGGCCGACGCCTTTTTCGGCGAGGACATTCCCCGCGAAGAGCTGCACCGCATCGTCTGCGACACGCTGAGTTTCGACACGCCCGTCGTACAGGTCGACGAGTCGATCCGCTCGCTTGAACTGTTCCACGGCCCGACGTTAGCCTTCAAGGACGTGGGGGCCCGCTTCATGGCCCGGATGCTTTCGCACTTCATCGGATCGGGAGCGGGTCCCGTCACCGTGCTCGTCGCCACATCGGGCGACACGGGCAGCGCGGTGGCCAACGGATTCCTCGGCGTGGAGGGAATCGACGTGATCGTCCTCTACCCCAAAGGCAAGGTCAGCGAAATTCAGGAAAAACAGTTTACGACGCTGGGACGCAACATCACGGCATTGGAGATCGACGGTACGTTCGACGACTGCCAGCGGCTCGTCAAAAGCGCCTTTTTGGACGAAGAGCTCAACCGGCGGTTCCGGCTCACCTCGGCCAACTCGATCAACGTGGCGCGTTTTCTGCCCCAAGCCTTCTACTATTTCATCGCCTACGCGGCGCTGCGCCGGACGGGCGAGACCCGCGAGGCGGTGTTCAGCGTGCCGAGTGGAAATTTCGGCAACATCACCGCAGGGCTTTTCGCGCGACGGATGGGCCTGCCCGTGAAACGGTTCGTAGCCGCCAACAACCGCAACGACATTTTCCTGCAATACCTCCGCACCGGCATTTACTCGCCCCGGCCCTCCGTGGCCACGATCGCCAATGCGATGGACGTGGGCGATCCGAGCAACTTCGCCCGCATTCTCGACCTCTACGGCGGATCGGTCGAGGCGATCCGCAGCAACATCGAAGGGTATGCCTACGACGACGACCGCATCCGCGAGGCCATCGGGGAAACGCTCGAATCGACGGGCTACCTGCTCGACCCGCACGGAGCCTGCGGCTATCTGGCCCTCAGGGAGAGCCTGCGGGAAAACGAGGTCGGCATATTCCTCGAAACGGCCCATCCGGCCAAATTCCTCGCCACGGTGGAAGCGGCTGCCGGCCGCAAGATCGACATTCCGCAGCGGCTGGCCGCGTTCATGGAAGGCGAGAAACGTTCGGTCGAACTGCCTTCCGATTTCGAATCGTTCAAACGCTATCTCCGGCAGCGGGAATAATTTCCCCCACCCCGGCACGTTCCGGCGGAACGCTGGGGTGTTTTCCCGTTTTCGGCCCTGCCCCATGCCGCAAGAGGAAGCGACGGACAGGGCGGCAGGAAACAGCGGGCTCCGTGCTCCGGGGCGCCCGTCGAAAAAATCGCCGGAAAGGAACGGAAACACGAAAACAGCATAATAGCTTTTCCGAAGCACCCCCAGTCGCGGAAACGTGCTGCGAAAACGGACACGCGCCTGCCGCCGATCGTGCGGCAGGCGCGTGTCGTATGGTAAGACAATGGTTTCGGCGAACCCGATTACAGGCTCAGGGACTCGGCAGGAGCGCCTGTCCGGAGGCTGCCGGACGCCCGTCGGAACGCCCTGCCCTCGCCCTGCCGCAAGCACCGAGGCTGAACAGGCAGGCCGCCGCACAAGACGGCGACAGCTCCGAACGAAACAGCCGGCTCGCCCCCACGGATCGAAAGCCGCCGGGCAACCGAAGCGCCGCAAGGAAGCGGATGAAAACGCCGTCAGGCAAACACAATCGACTGTCTTATTGCCGAATAGAAACAAAGAGTCCCCTTCCGGCCGCAGGCTTCGTGCAGGCCGAAAGGACCTATACGGAGCTGCGACTCGGATTTCGTTCTCCCCCGATCCCGTCCCCCCGGTCAGGAGAGCCACACGTACAACAGGGCGGCCACCGAAGCGCCGCACAGCGGAGCGAGGACGGGAATCCACGCATAGCCCCAATCGCTTCCGCCCTTGCCCCGGATCGGGAGCAAGGCATGGACGATGCGCGGAGCGAGGTCCCGCGCCGGATTGATCGCATAGCCGGTGGGACCGCCCAAGGCCAGACCGATCACCCAGACGGTAAAGGCGACCGGCAGCGCCCCCACCGATCCCAAACCGATGGAGAGCGTCGAGGCGTTGTCGGGCAGTTCGATCTCGCCGGTGGTGATGTAAAAAATGATGAACAGCAACGCGAAAGCTCCTATCGCCTCGCAGAGGAAGTTCCAGCCCGGACGCCGGATTTCGGCTCCGGTACAGAAAACGCCGAGCTTAGTGGCAGGGTCGTCCGTCGCATCGAAATGCGGTTTGTAGGACAACCAAACCAAAAGGGCGCCGAGCCCGGCGCCGATCATCTGGGCGGAAACGTAAGGAAGTACCTGCGCCCACTCGAACTGGCCGGAGAGCGCGAAGGCGAGCGTGACGGCCGGATTGAGGTGCGCCCCGCTGTAAGGTCCGGCCACGACGACGCCGACGAACACGGCGAGCGCCCAAGCCGTCGTAACGACGATCCATCCGCCCGCGTTGCCCTTGGTGCGTTTGAGTGCGACATTGGCCACGACGCCGTCGCCCATGAGGATCATCAGCATCGTTCCGAACAGTTCGGCTAAAAAAGGTGTCATTTGCAGAGAAGTTTTAAGTGTCGTTGATTTCTATGTGTTTTTCCGCGGCGGGCGGCCTGCTTTTCGGACTGCCCGCCGCGGAAAAAGCGTTCTGGCATACGAAGGCTACCGGTCCTTTTCCCAACCTCCGGCACGGCCGACGGCTTCGTGCCAGCGTTCGATTTTCCGGCGGACGGTCTCTTCGTCCGCTTGGGGCTCGAAGCGGCGTTCGACGGCCACGTATTTCCGGATTTCGTCCAAATCTTTCCAGAAGCCCACGGCTAACCCGGCTAAATAGGCGGCTCCCATCGCCGTGGTTTCGAGAATTTCGGGCCGTACGACAGCGCTGCGGTTCAGGTCGGCCTGAAACTGCATCAAAAAATCGTTGGCCACGGCGCCGCCGTCCACCTTCATTTCGCGGGACTCGCGCGTCACGTCCTGCTCCATGGCCCGGATCACGTCGTATACCTCGTAGGCGATCCCTTCGAGGGCCGCGCGGACGATATGGGCGGCCGTCGTGCCGCGCGTGAGACCGATGATGACGCCCCGTGCGTACTGGTCCCAATGAGGCGCACCCAGCCCCGTCAGGGCCGGCACGAAATAGACGCCGTCGCTGTCTTCGACCGACAGGGCCATCGCCTCGGTCTCGCCGGCCGAGCGGACGATGCCGAGCCCGTCCCGGAGCCACTGGATGACGGCGCCGCCCACGAACACGCTCCCTTCGAGCGCATAGGTCACGCTATCGCCGATTTTCCATCCGATTGTCGTCAGCATGCCGTTTTCCGAGAAGACGGGTTTGTCGCCCGTGTTCATCATGACGAAACATCCGGTCCCGTAGGTGGTTTTGGCCATGCCCTGCTCGGTGCACAGTTGGCCGAAAAGAGCTGCCTGCTGGTCGCCGGCGATGCCCGCGACGGGAATATGCGACGAAAAGAGTGTCGTGGCCGTATCGCAGTACACCTCGCTGCTGGCCTTGACTTCGGGCAGCAGGCTCGCCGGGATGTCGAACAGGCGGAGCAGGTCCTCGTCCCACTGCAACGTATGGATGTTGAAGAGCATCGTCCGCGAAGCGTTCGACACGTCCGTCACATGTACCTGCCCGCGGGTGAACCGCCACACGAGCCAACTGTCTATCGTACCGAAACAGAGCTTGCCCTTCTCGGCCCGCTCCCGGACACCCTCGATGTTGTCGAGAATCCACTTGATTTTCGTCGCCGAGAAATAGGCGTCCAGAATGAGTCCCGTTTTCTGGCGAATGGCCTCCTCGTAGCCTTTGGCCTTGAGCTCCTCGCAATAGGCGGCCGTGCGCCGGTCCTGCCACACGATGGCGTGGTAGACGGGCAGCGAGGTTTCGCGATCCCAGACAATGGTCGTCTCGCGCTGGTTGGTGATGCCGATGCCGGCGATGTCGAGCCCCGTCAGGTCGGCTTTGGCGATGGCCTCGGCCGCCACGGACGACTGGGTGTACCAGATTTCCGAAGCGTCGTGCTCGACCCATCCCGGCCGGGGAAAGAACTGTTCGAAAGACTTTTGCGACGAGGCGACCACTTTGCCTTGATGGTCGACGACGATGGCACGCGAGGACGTGGTGCCCTGATCCAGTGCGAGGATGTATTTCCCGGTGATGTCCATATTCGTTCGTATTAATCGGATAAACAATGCGTTCGGTCCGCGGTCAGAAACTGTCGATGAGGTAACCGTCCGCCAATTTTTCGAAAGCCTCGGTCTCGCGGTCCACCCACCCGGCGTCGCGTCCCAGCTCGGCGGCCATGATTTCGGCGACCGGCCGGGCCATCTGCTTCGCGGCGCGGGCGTCGAGGAAAAGCGCCCGGAACCGGCGGGCGAGCACGTCCTCGACATGAAGGGCCATCTCCTCGCGCACGGCCCAGACAACCTGCCCGGCCCGGAATCCGAAACGGGGGCTGAGCGTGCGCCGGTTCGCCTCGGAACGCTCGATGAGCGCTTCGACGCGCTCGATGTCGGAACCGTAGACGTAGAGTTCGTGCGCGAAATCGGTCCCTTTCCGATAGCCGTGGATGCGCAAGCGTTCGGTTACGCACTCGGCGGAGGGAAGCAGCCCCAACTCGATGATCCGGTCCACGGTGTCCTGCGCCATGCGGCGATAGGTCGTCCACTTGCCGCCCGTAATGGTGACGAGCCCCGAATCGGAAACGATGATCTTGTGGCTGCGCGAAATCTCCTTGGTGCCGCCTCCGTCCCGTTTGGGTGCCGCCAGCGGACGGAGCCCCGCGAAGACGGCACGGACATCCTCCCTGCGGGGTTTCCGGCTCAGGTAACGGCCGGCCGTGCTCAGGATGAAATCGATCTCCTGTTCCAGCGCACGGGGTTCCAACGTGGGATGTTCCATCAGCGTGTCGGTCGTTCCCACGACGACGCTGTCGTGCCACGGCACGGCGAAAAGCACCCTGCCGTCGTCGGTCTTGGGAATCATGACGGCCCGGTCGCTGTCGAGGAACTTCCGCTCCAGCACCAGATGCACGCCCTGACTGGGGCGGACCAGATGCACGCCGGTGGGATCGTCCATCTGGAGGATCGAATCGACGAACACGCCCGTAGCATTGACGACGGCCTTCGCCCGAAGGGTATACCGTCTGCCGGTCTCGCCGTCCACGGCTTCGACGCCGGAGACCTTTCCGTCCGTTTTGAGCAGGCGGTCGGCCCGCATATAGTTCAGCACGACGGCTCCCTGCTCGACGGCGGTCTGCGCGAGACCGACGGCCATACGCGAATCGTCGAACTGTCCGTCGTGGTAAAGGATGCCGCCCTTGAGTTTATCGGGTTCGAGCGTGGGAAGCATGTCGAGGGTCCGCTTCCGGCCCCGGTACAGCGACCGTCCGAAAGAGAGCTTGCCGGCGAGCAGATCGTAGAGCGTCAGCCCTATGCCGTAGAACGGAGCCTCCCACCACCGGTAACACGGTATGACGAACGACTGGTCCTTGACTAAATGCGGAGCGTTGCGGCGCATGATTCCCCGCTCGCGAAGCGCTTCGAGCACCAACCGCACGTCGCCCTGCGCGAGGTAACGCACGCCGCCGTGCACGAGCTTCGTGCTCTTGCTCGATGTCGATTTGGTAAAGTCGCTCTGTTCGACCAGCACGACACGGAACCCGCGCGAAGCGGCGTCTAACGCCACGCCCAGTCCGGTGGCTCCGCCTCCGATCACGACGACATCCCATGGCGCGGCTTCGTCCAATCGTTTCAATAGTTCAACTCGGTTCATAGCAAAAAGTTGTTTTGGATGCTTTCATTTCCACAAATAGAATGCAAAACTCTCCTCCACGCATCCCGAATGCGACGATCCGACGAAAATCGACCGCCCACCTCCCGCTCCGCTCCCCGCATACGACGAGTCCCCTGCGACGCTACGAAACGCTTCGCCGCCGAGCCTCGCACGACGGCACCGTCCGGTCGAAACATCCTCCGGAGCCCGTCGGCGAATGCACGCGGGAAGATCGGCACAAGAGACGATCTCCGATGCCGCCGCCCGGCGGATGCCTCGCGCCGGAGGCTCCATCGGACGCAAAAGCGGCCGCATCATGGTAAATATACAAAAAATCGCAGACAACCGACCTGTTTTTCCGACATTTCGACCGTCGTATCTTTTCGGGCCGGGTTCCCGGAAAGAAAAATCCGGGAAACGTTCGGCCGACGTATCGTCGTCCCGCGTTTCCCGGATTCCCGTTCCGGAGCGGCCCTGCCCCTCTCCGCTTCCGACGAACCGGAAAGGGAAGCCTTCTGTCTTCCGCATCGGGGCACGCCCCGAAAAATCTATTTGCCCTGAGCGGCGGCCAGATCGGAAGGATCTTTCATCACCATGTTCTTGTCGACGCGGATAGCCACGTTGTTATCCACTTCGACCAGCACGTACTGCTCTTTGACTTCCTTGACCGTGCCGTAGATACCGCCGGCGGTTATGATCTTCTGTCCCCGTTCGAGGGCGTTGCGGAATTTCACCAGTTCTTTCTGACGTTTCTGCTGCGGGCGGATCATGAAGAAATACATCACCGCGAAAATCAGCACCATCATAATCAGAAACGAAGCGCTTCCCCCTCCGGCAGCCGGAGCCTGAAGCATGATTGTCATCGAATTCATCATCGTTAAGAAATATAATTAAAAGTTTTTGCAAAGTTAGGACAATATCGGAATTAAACAACAGCCTCGCAGAAAGGCCGCAGCGAGGCCGCCGACGCTCACTCGACGATCTCCCCGGTCACCATCAAGGCATAGGGTTCGGCCGAAGCGGATGTTTTCAGCGTGATTTTCTTGAGCTGGTAGCCGGTGAATCCCCGGCTGTCGAACCGGAACGAGAAGGCGGCGTTCTCCCCGGCAGGGATCGGCTTGCGGTCGAACTCCACCGACGTACAGCCGCAGGAGGTCGTCACGGAAAGGATGACCATCGGCACGCCGTAGCCGTTGTGCAGACGCAGATCGCGCCGAATGATCTCCCCCGGACGGATCGTTCCCAGATCGACCGTATCGCTGCGGACCGAGTCGGACATCGCGACGATCCGACCGCCGGCAGCGGCCTCTTCCGGCACGCCCGCTTTCTCGGTTCGGGAACCGCAGGCCGTCAGAACGGCCAGCAAAACGATCGGGAGTATTTTCATCGGAAACTTCGGTATCTTTTTCATCGGACGATTCCACCTGTTGCAAAAGCGGTGCCGCGAACGGTCCGTCCGCTACTCTTCGAGCAATCCGCGGCCGACTTTCTGGATGCGTCCCTCGGCCGTGAGCGATTCGACGATCTTGTCGAGCACGCCGTTGATGAACACGCTGCTGCCCGGCGTACTGTAATATTTGGCGATTTCGATGAACTCGTCGAGCGTGACTTTCACGGGAATGGAGGGGAACGTCACCAATTCGGCCATCGCCGAAGCCATGATGAGGTTGTCCATGAAAGCGATGCGCTCCACGTCCCAGTTCTGCGTGAAACGGTCGATGTATTCCTTGTACTCCTTGTAGTTGACGACTGTCTTGCGGAACAGTTCGCGGACGAAACTCTCGTCGTCGTCGCTTTTGTACTGGGCCACGAGCGGCACTTCGGTCTGCGAGGCTTTCATGTCGCTCAGCGTGCGGAGCACCATGATGACGGAAAAGTCGATGTCGTCGCTCCAGAGGATGGACTGCTCCTCGACCACTTCTTCGAGCAGCTCGGATTCGCAGACGGTAAAGGTGTAGAAACTTTCGACCAGCTTGCAGTCCTCGCGGAACGAACGGTTCGGCGAAGCCATGTACTTGGCGTAATATTCGCTTTCGACGAGCGAGGCGTAGAGTTTCTTGATCAGTTCGGGATAGTTGACCCAACCCAGTTTCTTGCGCTCCAGATAGTCGGTCAGCGCCTCGCTGCCCCGCAGGGCGGCGATCACCCGGTTCTCGACGAACTTCGTATTGGGATTGAGCTCTTCGGGCGTGGGAAGGTGCTTCTGGCGCCCCAGCTCGATGCGCTTCTCGGCATAGTCGGCCACCTGAACGACGAGCCAGAGCATCTGGTGGTAGAGTTCGTAGGTCTTGTCGATGCTGGTAAGCAGATTTTTTTCGGAAACGATCAGGGAGTCGGACTCCGCCTTGAAATGCGCGTAAAGGGCTTTGAGCACCTTGATTCTTAACAATCTTCTGCTTAACATCTATCAGAGAGCTTTTTGGGTGCGCAAACTTACGCAAATTTTCGAGAAACGGAAAGAAACGATACGGATTTTTTATCTTTGCCGAAAATTCTGTAAGTGTGGAACATTTCGACCTGATCGTAGCCGGAGGCGGTGCCGCGGGCGTCATGGCCGCCGGCGTGGCGGCCGGAACGGGAAAGCGGGTGCTGCTGTGCGAAAAAATGGAAAAGCCGCAGCGCAAGGTCCGCATAACGGGCAAGGGACGATGCAACCTGACCAACATGCGGCCGCAGGACGAATTTCTGAGCAAGGTGCGCAGTTCGGCCGAGTTTTTCGCCCCGGCATTCGAGATGTTCTCGAACCGCGACACGGTCGCCTTTTTCGAAGGCATCGGCGTGCCGCTCGCCGTCGAACGGGGCGAAAGGGTCTTTCCCTCGTCCGGAAGGGCATGGGACGTGGCCGAAGCGCACGTACGCTGGTGCAGGAGGCAGGGCGCACAAATACTGTGTCGCAGCCGCGTGACCGAAATCCATACGCACGAGGGACATGTGACCGGAGCGACGGTCCTCTCCCCCTCCGGCAAGCCGCAGCGCCTTTCGGCCTCGAACGTGCTGCTGGCCACGGGAGGAGCCTCCTACCCCGCCACGGGTTCCACCGGCGACGGCTACATGCTGGCCTACAAGGCCGGGCACACCGTCGTGGAGATACGTCCTTCGCTCACGCCGCTGCGCACGGGGGCGGCATGGACCGCCTCCCTGAAAGGGCTCTCGCTCAAAAACGTCGGTGCCGCACTGACGGCAGACGGCCGGATCCTTCAGCAAGAGTTCGGCGAACTGGAATTTACGCCCGACGTGGGCGGTCCCATCGCGCTGCGCATGAGCCGCCGGGCCGTGGACGCGCTCATCGACGGGCGGACGGTGGCCATCGTCCTCGACCTGAAGCCCGCGCTCGGCGAGGAGAAACTCACGGCCCGCATCGCCCGCGAGCGGGAAGCGCTGCCGCACGGAGCGACGCTGCGGGAACTGTTGCTCAAACTGCTCCCCTCGCGCATGGTGCCCGCATTGGCCGACCTGCTGCGCACACCGTTGCGCACGCCGCTGCACGCTCTCTCCGGAGCCGACCCGCACCGCATCGCACGGACGCTCAAATCCGTCCGCATTCCCATCGACGACTACGGCCCCTTCACGGAGGCCATCGTTACGGCGGGCGGTGTGGCGACGACCGAAGTCGACCCGCACACCATGCAGTCTCGACGGGTGCAGGGCCTCTATTTCGCCGGCGAACTGCTCGACATCGACGCCGACACGGGCGGCTACAACCTCCAGATCGCCTACTCCACCGGACATCTGGCAGGACAATTGCGCGGCGGAGAAAACCGGACGGAAACACGATGAGAATCTACTCGAAAATCAAACAGCGCCTTTTCCGGGGATATTTCCGGATCGGAGCGCACATCCATGTCCGCCACTGGCGCGGGCACGGCATCCACTCGCCGTTCATGTACGGCATCGTCCGCAACGTATTCATGAAAAGCCGCATCACGGGCGGCGACACCGCGCTTTACGAAGCCCTGCGCGGCGAGCGGATCGGCAAAAAAAACGCCGTCAAGCTCCAGAACCTCTACACCCACTGCCGGATGGACGGCTACACGCTCGTCCCGGACATCGGCGCGGCGCCCGACGGCGACCGCACGCTCTATGTCCTGCTGCCGGACGTGACGATGGAGACCGTCGTATCGACGGCACGGGAAGCGGCCGCCCGGCAGGGATGCCTCGTTCTGCTGTCGCCGCACCGGTCGGCCCGCTGCCGGCGGCTGGCCCGGCAGATACGGGAGCACTATCCGTGCGTCAGCGTGGACCGGAGGCTGATGATGATCTATTTTTTCAACCCCAAACTCCAGCCGCAGCACTATATCATCTGAACCGTCATATTTCGCAGCCATGAAAGTATACACGAAAACCGGAGACAAGGGAACCACGTCGCTCGTCGGCGGGCAGCGCGTTCCCAAGAACCACCCCCGACTGGAAGCCTACGGCACGGTCGACGAGCTGTCGGCCCAGATCGCCTACCTGAGAGACAACCTGCCCGAACGTCCGCCGTTCGAAACATACAGGCAGACGTTGCTGGACGTGCTCGACCATCTGATGCGCCTGTCGGCCCGTCTGGCCACCGAAGGGGATGCCCGCAAATACCTGCCGGCATTCGGAGTCGGACAAATCGACTTCCTCGAACGGGAGATCGACACGATACAGGCCGCGCTGCGCCCCATCGACAAATTCACGCTGCCGGGCGGTCATCCGGCCGTTTCGCTCTGCCACATCTGCCGGACCGTATGCCGCCGGAGCGAACGCAGAGTCCTTTCGCTCGCCGACGAACATACCGTCGATCCCTACGTCGTACCGTACATCAACCGCCTCTCGGACTACCTCTATGTGCTGGGGCGAAAATTATCCGACGATTTCGGCGTAAAAGAATCGTACTGGGTGTACGACAAATGAAAAAATTTATATTTTTGCGAACGAAACATCGGAAAACAACTAAAAACCTAATAGAATCATGTACTGGACATTAGAGTTGGCTTCGAAACTCGAAGACGCGCCTTGGCCTGCCTCCAAAGACGAACTCATCGACTACGCCACCCGTTCGGGCGCCCCGCTCGAAGTCATCGAAAACCTTAACGAAATCGAAGACGAAGGCGAAACCTACGAAAGCATCGAAGACATCTGGCCCGACTATCCGAGCAAGGACGACTTCTTCTTTAATGAGGAGGAATACTAAAGTACTTCGAAGCAAAATTCGTCGAAACGAAGCAATTTTAAACATCACAGCGCGAAATTTCAATCGCGCTGTGATGTTTTATAAAAGACCTCGGATGACAATAAATAGCTCCAACTTTTCACAAAGTTTGAATTCGAACGCAAAATAATTTTGCATCCAGGTTGAAAAAGTTTTAGCCATCCATTCACCCCTACACAGAGGCATCCTCTTTTCGATGGTCGAATAGCCGAAGCCTTTCTGCGAAGGTTTGTCTGTAAAGCCCTATCGGAGCGCCTTTTTCATTTCGCTCCAAGCCGTCACGCAGATCTGGACAAAGCATTTTCCGCATCCTCCGCACGCATCCTCCGTTTTCTTTCCGAATCGACCGACGATCGACGGGGCGGGGCGATGGGGTATCCGGCAACCGGTCCGGCAGCGAACTTTTCGCGTGGATCATTCACTCGTCGTACGGAGGGAAATGCGAGCCTACCCGATGCAGAAACGGCATTCCGGAACGACCTCTCCGGCGGCTTCGGCGAATCGCTCCGCACTCCGGGGAAAGACAGTCTCGGAGAATCGCAGAATCCGGCATTCTCAGCTTCATATCGCCTTTCCGCTTTACGGAACGGGAAAATTTTCATATCTTGTTTCGGCTTACATGCGTCCGGCTGCGAACGATCGCCGTCCGGCAGGGACGGTACCCGCCGCGCGGACGGACCGCGAACGGACGCCCACGGAGCGAACCCGATGACCGACCCTTCTTAAATGACTACTGAAATGATACGAAACCTAATCTGTACGGCCCTGACCTTATGCCTCTTTTCGGGTATGCAGGGACAAGACGTCGCCCGCGGCGCCACGGAGCATCCTGCGGCGAGCGGGAAATCGCTGGACGACATAGACCGCGAATCGTTCCGTGCCGGTCCCTCGCCCTTGGAAATGCCGGGCGAACGAATGACCGAAATCAATCCCCGTTCGGCAGGCAAATACCGTCCTCCGCACGAAATGTCGCTCGGCGGCACGTGGCAAATGGTCGAAGATACGGGCGACAGGACCGACTGGAAGGCGGCCATCCCGGCCGAAGTGCCCGGATGCGTCCATGCGGCGCTTCTGGCGGCGAACGTCATCGAGGACCCCACCGTCGGCATGAACGATTCGATCGCCGAACAATATTCCTACAAAGGCTGGTGGTTCAAGCGCAATTTCCGGTACGACGGAAACTGGAAAAACGTCAGGCTGTCGTTCGGCGGCGTGGCGAACAAATGTACCGTATACCTCAACGGCAAGGAGTTGGGCCGGCACGAAGGCATGTTCGGCGGACCGGACTTCATGCTCCGGGACGAGCTCGTAAAAGGCGACAACGAACTGGAGGTCCGCCTGGAAGCCATTCCGTACCTCGGCCCCGCGGCGAGTCCCTTCGCCACGTCGTGGATCGGCACGGTCGTAGCGAACTGCGTGTACGGCTGGCATTACGCCAAGATCCCGACGCTGGGCATTTGGCGGGACGTCGTGTTGCAGGAGGTTCCCGATCGGCGGTTCGAGCATCCCTGCGTTTTCACACGCGACACGGACGGGGCGATGAGGCTGCTGGTCACGCTGCCGGAAAAGGTGGAGCGCGGAACGCTGCGGCTCGTCGTCGCCCCGAAGAATTTCGAAGGGAAGAGTCAGGCGTACCGCTACGACATCGAAGGGAAAAGCGGGACGCTCGCCCTCGACTTCGAAATCGACGATCCGAAGCTCTGGTGGCCCAACGACTATGGAGAACAGCCATTGTACACCGCCACGGTGTCGCTCGATGCCGGAAGCGGCGTAAAGGACGTGCAGAGTCTCCGTTTCGGCATCCGGACCATCGAGATGCGGCCGCTGCCGAGCGGAGCACGCGAGGATCTGTACAACTGGACATTTGTCGTCAACGGCCGTCCCATCTTCATGAAAGGGGCCAACTGGTGCCTGATGGACGTGATGATGGACCTCTCGCCCGAACGGTACGAACGTTTTCTGAAAACAGCCAAAGACCAACACCTGAACCTGTTGCGGGCTTGGGGCGGCGGATTGTCGGAAACCGATACGTTCTACGATCTGTGCGACGAACTGGGCCTGATGGTCATGCAGGAGTGGCCCACGTGCTGGAACTCGCACAACACGCAAAATCTGGATGTGATGCGGGAGACCGTCATCCGCAACACGTTGAGGATAAGAACCCATCCTTCGCTGGCGCTGTGGGCCGGCGGCAACGAATCCTCGGAGCCTTTCGGCGAGATGATCGACATGATGGGACGCGCGTCGATCGAGCTCGACGGCACGAGGGCCTTCCACCGCGGCGAGCCGTGGGGCGGCAGCAAGCACAACCACGACAGTTGGTGGATGGACCTGCACCTGAACAACGCCCTGAACATGGAGGCGATCTTCTGGGGCGAGTTCGGCATGCCGTCGCTGCCGGTCAAGGAGAGCATGGAGCGTTACATGAACGGCGAGCCGTTCCGTTACCCGCTGCCGCCCAACAGCGTCTTCGAACACCACGCCCCCACGTTCGGCGCATGGCAGGACATGAGGCGTCTGTTCCGCGAAGTGTCGTTCTTCGTCGAACCCACCTCGCTCGACAACGTGATTCTGGGATCGCAACTGGCCCAGACCATCGGCACGCGCAGGGCGCTCGAACGGGCCCGCACGCTGTGGCCGGAACGTTCCACGGGCGCGCTCTATTACAAAGTGAACGACGTCTACCCCGGCCTTTCGTGGGGCAGCATCGACTATTACGGAGCAAAAAAACCGACCCACTACTTCGTGAAACGGTCGCTGTCCCCCTGTGCACCCGTCATTCTTTTCGACCGGACCAACCTGACGCGGCAAGAGGTGGAACTGCCCTATTTCCTGCTCGACGACACGCTCTCGCTCAAAGGGAAAAACGCGACGCTGCACGTCGACGTGTACGACATCGGCATGAACAAGGTATACGAAAGAACGGACGAAATCGTTCCGGACGCCCAAGTGGAGAAGCTGCCGGCCATCCGGCTCGACAGCGAACAGACGACCTCGCCGCTGCTCTATTTCAAGACCGACATTCTGGACGAATCGGGACGCGTCGTGGGACGGAACTGGTACATCGAGAATTTCGATTCGAAACAGGGCGCCATCTTCGAGGCGCCGCGATGCCCGCTCCGGGTGGAACAGGATAGAAACAGGGTGCGCATCACCAACGTATCGGAGACGGTTCCGGCCGTCGCCGTATCCGTCGAAGTGCCCGGCGAGGCCGACCGGCTCGACCTCTCGGACAACTTCCTGTGGCTCGATCCCGGCGAGACCGTCGTCGTGGAAATGAATATCGAGAGCCCCGCCACGGTAACTTCCTGGAATATGGCGCAATAACGCCCGACGCGCCTCGGCGCGATCTTACCGTAACGCATGCCGGCCGCCCGTTGCAGGGGCGGCCGGCGTTCGTTGCGGAAATGCCGGTCGTTTCCCGAAACGGCACGATTCGTTTCGGGACGGCATAAAACGATGCCGGGAAACGGAGGACATAAATACCCGAATCAATGCGTCATCCGGCAACTTTCCGTCCACATCGAACACATAGCGAACCTGCATAAAAGAAAGCGATTACGCAGCCCCGCCGTTTCACACACGAAGCCCCCAAAACGAAAAGCAGCATCCCGCACCATGCCTTTTTTCCGAAGTCAGACGACACGGCCCACTTCCCGGACCGAGAAACCTTGGCGGACGCCTCCCCCCCCGGATACTCACACGTTCCGTCCGAAAGAAAATATCCGCAGTCGAATCCGCTCCGCAACATGACAGCCGCAAGGGGAGGAGGCACATCGCAATGTCCTCACGCGCTTTTCGACAATCCGGAGCATCGGAGCAAAAGGCCTCCGGCCGGACAAAAGCTGCATGCGGAATGGGGGTGCTCGCTGAAAATACGAGAGGAGCCGATCCGACATTCCCGTGAGGCCTGCCTCCCCCGTGCGTTGCGGGGCATCGGAACCGACGGAAGACCGACGGAGCGCCGCTCTCGGAACCGACGTCCGGCAGACAAGGGCGAGAACGGAAGACGAGAATAAGGACACGGGGCGCAACCCTATCCCCTTCGAAAAGCGAACATCATTTCCGGGAATTCCGACAAAGCACGATATTTGCCGCATATTTCCGACGGAACAAAAAAACGAAAAACATGAAAAGCATAACGTTCAAAAACGGAGACCGGATGCCTCTCTTGGGGCTCGGAACATGGCGGGCGCAACCCTACGAAGTATACCGAGCCGTCGTCGAGGCGGTCCGGGTCGGGTATCGGCACATCGACTGTGCGGCGATTTACGGCAACGAGAAAGAGGTGGGCCGCGCGCTCGGCGACCTCTTCGCACAGGGCGTCGTCGCGCGTGAGGAACTGTTCGTCACCTCGAAACTGTGGAACGGCAGCCATGCGCCCGAAGAGGTCGAACCGGCCCTGATGCGCACCCTGTCGGATCTCGGACTGGACTACGTCGACCTGTATCTGATCCACTGGCCGATAGCCTTCCGCAAAGGCGTGTCGATGCCCCGCAGCACGGACGATCTGATCTCGCTGGAGGAAATCCCGCTCGAAGCGACATGGGAAATCATGGAGGACATGGCGACGAAAAAGCTAGCCCGCCACATCGGGGTATCGAATTTCAGCATCGAGGCGCTGGAAAAAGTGCAAAGCAACGCCTGCCGGACGCCCGAAATGAACCAGATCGAGGTACACCCCTACATGCAGCAGAACCGGCTGGCGGACTACTGTTACCGGCACGGCATTCCGGTCACGGCCTACTCGCCGTTGGGAAGTCACCGCAACGCCGTGCTCGAAGACGCCGTCCTGCGGGACATCGCCCGGAAACACGGATGCACGCCGGCCCAAGTCGTGCTCGCATGGTTGATGGGGCGCGAAATCGCGGCCATTCCGAAATCGGTGCACCCGGACCGCATCCGCGAAAATTTCGGTGCGTCGGACATATCGCTGGATGTGGACGACAGAATGCGCATCGCCGCGCTGGATCGCCGCACCCGGATCACGGACGGCTCGTTCGCCGTGTTCGAGGGCGGCCCCTACACCCGCGAGAGCATCTGGGGGAAAGAATGATTCCGGACGGGACGCCGACTGAACGACACGGCGGCCGGATAATCGGCAGGACGAAAAAGTCAAACGAAGGAGTCGGACTAAAGAGTCGTACCGTACCGCCCCGGCCGGAAAGGCCGGCCCGGAATCCCCGACGGCCTGTTCGCCGAACGACCGATCTCGGCACAGGAGGAAAGGAACCGAGCCGATCAAAGACCGCGGTCTTCCGCCTCCGGAAGCGACCTTAAAAACCGACAGGATGCGATAAAACATAAACCCCACGGGAAAAGCACCTTACGAACATCGCCCAGCAAGCAGGACAGCGGTCGTACCGTATGAAAGGCATCGTTCGGAAGGCGTTTCGTTATGATCCGGGGCCCTGCGTTTTCGACGAAGTACACAAACCGGCCGAATCGGCGGACGGCTCGCGCCGAACCGTCGGATGGCTCACGGCCCGGCGACAGCATCGCGGAACGAGGGTGTCCGACGGCCTGCACCTCGTTCTCGTGCTTGGGAAAGATGCGGGATCGCCGTCGCAGGAAAGCTTTTCCTCACGCGACCGCATTTTTTTATGAAACGACGTCGGGCGCATGCGTCGAAAGAATACCCTTGCTTTTCCGCCTCGACAGTGTTCCTCCGACACGGCTCCGACCGCTCCGTTCCGGCGACGGCTCGCTGCCCGATAGCCGCCACGCCATAGGACGCGATCCGTTTCCGAATCCTCCGTCCTGCCGCTGCACAGGTTTATCCGGAGCACGCCGTGGAACGCGCCTTTTTCGGTATATCGAAACGAACAACCGCGCAAAGAAAATCCATGCGGCAAAACGTATCGCAAGGCCGACGTCTTCGAGACAGGTCGTCGCACGACCGGAACCGGCGATGTCGATCTCCTCGTCGAGGATGTTCCGCACGCTCTTGTGCACGGCCTCCAGATATTCGGGTTTGCCGGTGATTTTGTACAGGTCGAGCAGACCGTCGTAGCACGACATCATTTCGCAGGCTTTCTGCCCGTTGTCCCACGACCACCAAGCCTCCTGCTTCGTGTCCGGCACGAAACGCTGCGAGACGGGCACGCCTTCGAGCGCCTTGCCGATCAGATGGGGACCGTGCTCGGTCTCCCATTGCGCGACGATGTATTCCGCGAAGTCGAGATAGCGCTTGTCGCCGGTGCGGTCGTACAGGGCCACCATCGGTTCGAGAATCGAGCTGGGCGGCATCCCTCGGTAAAGACCCGCCTCGACGATGCTTTTCCCGGACGGAATCTGCGTCAGCAGGTGGTCGGCCAGACGGCCCGCCGCCTCCAGTACGTTCTCCCCCCACCCGACACACCGGCCACTGCTGCCGCACCCGCTGCCGGACATTACGGGCAGGGAGAATCGGAGGCAGGGAAGCCCCTGTCTCAAAAATAAAGGGGGCACACGCTGCATGCGTGCGCCCCCCTTTCGGAGTTCATTCGTTTTCGTTCCGGCACCTTTCCCGTTTTCGTCGCGGCGAATGTGCTGCGCCGGAGCGCCCTATCCGACCGCTTCGCGCGGCTGCCGCGGGTATTCCGTCCGGCAGACGGACTGTGGGCCGAGGCGGAAACGGAACGAAATTATGCGATTTCCACCAGCGGCGTATCGACGGCTACGGTTTCGCCTTCGGCCACGAGCACCTGTTTGACGGTACCGGCATAGTCGGACATGATGCTGTTTTCCATCTTCATGGCTTCGAGAATCACCACGTCCTGTCCCTTGGCGACCGTATCGCCCGGCGCCACGAGCACCTGAAGAATGCGGCCCGGCATGGGCGAAGCCACGACGTTCCCGGTGATGGGAGCGGCGGCGGGCTTGGGCGCGGCAGCAGGCGCAGCAGCGGCCGCGGCCGGCGCTTCGGCGGCTTTCGGAGCGGCAGCCTCTTCCTTGGCCTTGGCAGCCGCATAACGGGCCTTTTTCACCTCGGTCAGGTAGTTTTTGGCCACCAGCGGGAAGAGTTCGAGCAAGAGCACCTCTTTTTCGTTTTCGGCCAGCTTCACGCCGCCGCACTGTTCGAGCACGGGGTTGGGCTGCATCTTGTATTTGGAAGTATCGTAAGGCGTTTCCTCGCGGACCCCGGCGATCTTGAGACGGAATTCGGGATCGACTTCGACCGGCGTCTTGCCGTATTCGCCCTTGACGAGATTGACGAACTGGTTCGATACGTTGGAATACATCGGTTTGCCGTTCTTGATGTCGAGCGCACAGTTGACGGCCTGAGCGCCGACGATCTGGCTGGTAGGCGTCACCAGAGGCGGCAGACCGGCATCGAGCCGCACACGCGGAATGAGCTGCATGGCGCTTTCGAGAATCGACTCGGACTTGAGCTGTTTGAGCTGGGCCACCATGTTGGTGTACATACCGCCCGGAATTTCGGCTTTCTGCACCAGTTCGTTCGGTTTCGGGAAATTGAAATATTTCTCGATGGCATGGCATGCGTCGATCAGTTCGGCCTCGTTGCCGCTGCGGGCCGCTGCGACCGCCCGGTCGAACTCCTTATCGATATGCGCGGGCAGCTCGTCGGTGAGCGGGTTGAACGGATTGGGGAAGATCTTCACGGCGTCCACCGCGTCGAGCTCCTTGCGGATCGTATAGAGCTCCTTGTTGATCTTGGCCACGGCTTCCATGTCGATGTCGAGCTCGACGCCCATCTTCTTACAGAAAATGTAGATCAACTCGATGGCCGGAGCCGCCGGACCGCCGGCGAAGTTCCAGATATTGGTGTCGACCACATCGGCGCCCGCTTCGATGGCGGCCACGACCGAGGCCAGCCCGTAGCCGGGCGTACAGTGGGTGTGGAAGTCGATCGGAACCGAAAGATGCTTCTTGAACAGCTTGATGAGGCCCGAAACGCGCTTGGGCGGAATGAGCCCGCTCATGTCCTTGATCGTAATCATATCGGCGCCCAGCGCGGCCATCTGCTGCGCCTTGCTCAGGAAATACTCGTCAGTGAAGACGGCCTTGGGCAGTTTCTTGCCCTTGAGCATGGCCTTGAAACGCTCCATGCCGGTGAAGTGCGGGTCGATCGTATAGCAGACGGCACAGTCGGCGATACCGCCGTATTTCTTGACGTATTTGATCGTCGACTTGACGTTGTTGACGTCGTTGAGCGCATCGAAGATACGCATGATGCCCAGCCCCGATTCGATGGCGTTGCGGCAGAAGCCGTCGATGATTTCATCGGTATAGGGCGCATAGCCGAACAGGTTGCGGCCGCGAGAGAGAGCGGTCAGCTTGGAGACGTCGCCCACGACGGCCTTGATTTTTTCGAGGCGGTCCCACGGATTTTCGCCCAGATAGCGCATCACGGAATCGGGAACGGCTCCGCCCCACACTTCCATCGCATAAAATTTCGCATCCTTGTAGAACGGCAGCACGCGGTCGATCTGCTCCTGTTTCATACGGGTGGCGAAAGCCGACTGCTGTCCGTCGCGCAGCGTCAAGTCTCTGATTAAAAGTTTCTGTGCCATAGTTCAGTGCTTACTTCGATTGGTTATTGTTATTTATAAGGTCTTATCTCGGAAAGGGGCGGACCGGGCCCGCGGAGAAATTTTCCGCGGCTTTCCCTACCCCGCGGCGGGATTCTTGCGTTCCGTCCTTAACAAAGATATAAAAATTTAAATACAAATACCATACGAATTGTTATTTATTTTGCCCTCACGGCGAATGGATTTTGCAATTCATCGGTTTATTCCTATTTTTAGGGCTTGAATCAAAAGTAAAAAACAATGATGGAAAGGAACTACAAACTCTCCCGCGAAGGAGGTCTGGAGCCCGGTGCCGATCCGGCCGACATCATCCGCAAGTTCGAGAAGATATACACCCATATCTACGAAAACGAAGCCAGCGGAGCCGCCTACGTGGCACAGGAAATAGCCGGATGTATCCGCGACAAACAACTCATCGGCGAAATGTGCGTGCTGGGCATCACGACGGGCAAATCGCCCGTAGGCGTTTTCAGGGCGCTGGTGGAGATGCATCGCAACGAAGGGCTGAGTTTCCGGAACGTGGTGGTTTTCAGTTTAGACGAGTTTTTCCCCATATCGCCCGAAGAGCTCCAGAGCCGGAACCATTCGATCCACGAGAGCCTGCTCGACCATGTGGACATCCTGCCGGAGAACATCCATATCCCCGACGGAACGCTGCCACAGGACAAGGTGGTCGCCTTCTGCCGCGAATACGAAGCGAAAATCGAGGAGTACGACGGCATCGACCTGATGATTCTGGGCACGGGCGTGCAGGGACAGATCGGGTTCAACGAACCGGGATCGTACACCAACACCCGCACCCGGCTCGTGGCCCTCGGCAACGAAAGCCGGGAGGCGGCCGCCTCGATCTTCTACGGCATCGACTACGTGCCCCACAAGGCCATCACGATGGGGCTCGGCACGATCATGAACGCCAAACGGATCATCCTCATCGCATGGGGCGAGGAAAAGGCCGCCGTCGTGCGGAGTCTGGTCGAGGGCGAAAAGCAACTGCTCGTCCCGGCCACCTGCCTGCAGGATCATCCCAACGTGGAGGTCGTCGTGGACGAAGGCGCCTCGTCGCTGCTCACGCGGGTCAAAACGCCGTGGTTAGTGGGACGCTGCCTGTGGCCGCCGCGGTTCATTCGCACGGCCGTGCTGTGGCTCTGCGGACAGGTGGGCAAACCCATCCTGAAGCTGACCTACCAGGACTACATCGACAACCGGCTGGGCCAGTTGCTCGAAATTTCGGGCATGGCCTACGACGAAATCAACATACAGGTATTCAACGACCTGCAGCACACCATCACCGGATGGCCGGGCGGCAAGCCGAATGCCGACGACTCGACGCGTCCCGAACGCGCCTTCCCCTACCCCAAGCGCGTGGTGATCTTCAGCCCCCACCCCGACGACGACGTCATCTCGATGGGCGGCACGTTCCGCCGCCTGATTACCCAAGGCCACGACGTGCATGTGGCCTACGAGACGTCGGGCAACATCGCCGTACACGACAACGTCGTGTTGCAGACGATCGACACGGCCCGCGAATGCGGATTCGAGGACCGGTACGAAGAGGTCGAACGCATCATCGCGAGCAAGCGCAAGGGCGAACCCGAACCGCTGGCCCTGCGCCGGCTCAAAGGGTCCATCCGCCGGGCCGAGGCCAAAGCCGCCTGCCGCCACATGGGCCTCAACGACCGGACGAACGTCCACTTCCTCAACCTGCCGTTCTATGAAACGGGAGGCGTCAAAAAAGGCCTGCTCACCGAAAAGGACATCGCGCTGGTAGTCGACCTGCTGCGAAAGATCAAGCCCCACCAGATCTATGCCGCGGGCGACCTGTCGGACCCGCACGGCACGCACCGCACCTGCATCGAAGCCGTATTGGAGGCCATGCACGTCGTGCGAAACGAACCGTGGGTCGAGGAGTGCCGCTTCTGGCTCTACCGGGGCGCATGGCAGGAATGGGATCTGGACATGGTGGACATGGCCGTGCCGCTGAGTCCGGACGAAGTGATCCAGAAACGCCACGCCATCTACCGCCACCTCTCGCAGAAGGACGTCATGCCGTTCCCCGGAGAGGACAAGCGGGAGTTCTGGCAGCGGGCCGAAGAACGGACGCAGAACACCGCCCGGCTGTACGACAAGCTCGGCATGGCCGAATACCAAGCCATCGAGGTGTTCGTCCGGCTCGACCTTTTCGAGAAGAAATAAAACAGCGTTCGGACGACCGGACGCATTCGGCTCGCGGAGCCAGGAAGGCGACCCGTCACCCTCCTCGGTCGGAGCGCAGGAACGACGTGCGAGCGTCCCCGCAGTCACGGCCGGCGGCAGGAATCGGTCCGGTCGCGGAACGTTCCGGGATTTTCCGGCAGCAGAGAACCGGGACGGGGCCAGAAGAAGCGACGGTCCGTCGCTTTGCGGACCGGCCGGACGCCCTGCGACAGCCGGCCCTCCGGGGCCCGAACCGCGACAGAAAACACAAGACGAACGAAACATCGGAAAGCGAGCTTTCCGCCCCGCCGACGCGAAGCGGAAGGCCCATCCGAAAACAAACGCATAAAACGACCAAAACATGAGAGTCATCATCGAACCGAACAGCGAAACGGTATCGAAATGGGCTGCGGCCCATATCGCCAAACGCATCAACGAGCACAATAAAACGGAGAAACGCCCCTTCGTGCTGGGTCTTCCGACCGGCTCGACGCCGCTGGGCACCTACAAGGCGCTCATCGAGTACAACAAAGCGGGCAAGGTATCGTTCGCCAACGTCGTCACGTTCAACATGGACGAATACGTGGGCATTCCCAAAGACCACCCCGAAAGCTACCACTCGTTCATGTGGAACAACTTCTTCAGCCACATCGACATCAAGCCCGAAAACGTGAACATCCTCGACGGCAACGCCCCCGACCTCGAAAAAGAGTGCGCCGGTTACGAGGCCCGCATCGCGGCGGCGGGCGGCATCGACCTGTTCATGGGCGGCATCGGATCGGACGGTCATCTGGCGTTCAACGAACCGTTCTCGTCGCTGCACTCGCGTACGCGGGTCAAGTCGCTGACCAAGGACACGATCATCGCCAACTCGCGCTTCTTCGACCACGACGTGAACCAAGTGCCCAAAACCGCGCTGACCGTGGGCGTGGGCACCGTGATGGACGCCCGCGAGGTGATGATCCTCACCTTCGGACACAACAAGGCCCGCGCGCTGGCCGCCGGCATCGAAGGCTCGTACAACCACCAGTGGACCATCAGCGCGCTCCAGCTCCACCCGCACGGCATCATCGTCTGCGACGAAGACGCCACGGACGAGCTCAAGGTGGGTACCTACAAATATTTCAAGGACATCGAAGCCGCCCATCTCGACCCGGAAACGGTCCGATAAGCCCGGCCCCGCCCCTTTCGTCGAATTTACGAAAAGCCCTCTGCCGATGAGGGCTTTTTTGTTATCTTTGCCCTATCAATCATTTCTAACCCGAACACACGGATATGGCAGACGAAAAAATAATTTTCTCCATGGTGGGAGTCGGCAAGACCTTCACCAACCAGAAAAAAGTGCTCAACAACATCTACCTGTCGTTTTTCTACGGTGCCAAGATCGGCATCATCGGTCTGAACGGATCGGGGAAATCGACATTGATGAAAATCATCGCCGGGATAGACAAAAACTATCAGGGCGAAGTGGTGTTCTCGCCCGGTTATACAGTAGGCTATCTGGAACAGGAGCCGCAACTCGACGACACGAAGACGGTGCGCGAAGTGGTCGAGGAAGGATGCGCCGCGACCGTGGCGCTGCTCAAGGAGTACGAAGAGGTGAACGCCAAGTTCATGGAACCGATGAGCGACGAGGAAATGGCACGGCTCATCGACCGTCAGGGCGAGCTGACCGAACAGATCGACCACCAGAACGGATGGGAACTGGACGCCACGCTCGAACGGGCGATGGACGCGCTGCGCTGTCCGGACGCCGACCGCCCCGTGAAACACCTTTCGGGCGGCGAACGCCGCCGGGTGGCCCTGTGCCGCCTGCTGCTCCGGCAGCCCGACGTGCTGCTGCTCGACGAGCCGACCAACCACCTCGACGCCGAGAGCATCGACTGGCTCGAACAGCACCTCCGGCAGTACAAGGGCACGGTGATCGCCGTGACGCACGACCGGTATTTCCTCGACAACGTGGCCGGATGGATACTGGAACTCGACCGGGGCGAAGGCATTCCGTGGAAAGGCAACTACAGCAGTTGGCTCGAACAGAAATCGAACCGGCTGGCGCTCGAAGAAAAGCAGGAGAGCAAGCGCCGCAAAACACTGGAGCGCGAACTGGAATGGGTGCGCATGGCTCCGTCGGCCCGGCACGCCAAGAGCAAGGCCCGTCTCTCGGCCTACGACAAACTGCTCAACGAGGACACGAAACAGAAAGAGGAGAAACTCGAAATCTATATCCCCAACGGACCGCGGCTGGGCGACGTGGTGATCGAGGCGCAGGACGTGTCGATGGGCTACGACGACCGGCTGCTGTACGAACACCTGAACTTCTCGCTGCCCCCGGCCGGCATCGTAGGCGTCATCGGCCCCAACGGCGTGGGGAAAACCACGCTCTTTCGGTTGATCATGGGCATCGAAAAACCGCTCGGCGGATCGTTCCGCGTGGGCGAAACCGTCAAGCTGGCCTACGTGGACCAGCAGCATGCCTCGATCGACCCCGAAAAGACGGTCTTTCAGGTCATTTCGCAGGACAGCGAACTGATCCAGTTGGGCGGACGGAGCATCAACGCCAGAGCCTACGTCTCGCGGTTCAACTTCAGCGGGGCCGATCAGGAGAAAAAATGCGGCGTGCTCTCCGGCGGAGAGCGCAACCGGCTCCATTTGGCCCTCGCACTCAAGGAGGAAGGCAACGTGCTGCTGCTCGACGAGCCGACCAACGACATCGACGTCAACACGCTGCGGGCGCTCGAAGAGGGTTTGCAGAACTTCGCGGGCTGTGCGGTCGTCATTTCGCACGACCGTTGGTTCTTGGACCGTATCGCCACGCACATTCTCGCCTTCGAGGGCGATTCGCAGGTGGTCTTCTTCGAGGGCAGTTACAGCGAATACGAGGAGAACAAGCGCAAACGGCTCGGCGACGCCACGCCGCACCGGATCAAATACCGGAAACTCGTCGAGAATTAGTCTCCGGCATCCCTCGCGGAGACTCTCCGGCGGGCATCTCGGAGCGTCTTTGTCATCGGGATGCGAAGCGTGTGCGGGACAACGGACCGGCCCTCCGCCCCGAAAGGTCGGAGAAACCGGAACCGAGCGTCGAATTTCAGCGGGCCGTCCCGACAGCGGCAAAGGAAAGGGGCGAGACGCCGTCGGGAAGCCCGGAAGACAAAAGCGGCAGAAAGAGCCTTTCGAGAACGACCGGAGGAGCCGGCAGACCGCCCTCCCCCAAAGGCCGGAGAGGGCGGAAGGACCGGCTGGACCGACGGCTCCGAACGCCGACGCCCAAGTCCGCCCGAACGACGGGAGGCAGTGGCCGGTCGGGAAACAGGCCGAACGTCGCCGTCCCGGTCAGGCCCCGCAACCGGACCGCAGATCGCCCCCAAGACGGCCGGGAGGCAGCGTTACGCTGCCGGAAACCAGCATAAGGAGGGTCCGACCGGAACGGCAGCTCTCGGCCCCGGACAAAGAAAACGAAGAAGACAGAGGACAAAAAACGAACATACAAACGACAGTCAACATTCGATTATGGGAGTACAAAAACCATCCATCCCCAAAGGGACGCGCGATTTCGGCCCGGCGGAAATGACCCGAAGAACCTATATTTTCGATACGATCAAGAGCGTTTTCCGCACTTACGGCTTTCTGCCGCTCGAAACGCCGTCGATGGAAAACCTCTCGACGCTGCTGGGCAAATACGGCGACGAAGGCGACAAGCTGCTGTTCCGGATTCTCAATTCGGGCGATTTTATGGGCGGCGTGTCGACGGACGATCTGGACCCGCAGCGACGGGGCGCACTGTCGTCGAAAATCTGCGAAAAGGGGCTGCGCTACGACCTGACCGTCCCCTTCGCCCGCTACGTCGTCCAGCACCAGAGCGAAATCGCCTTCCCGTTCAAGCGCTACCAGATACAGCCCGTGTGGCGGGCCGACAGGCCACAGAAGGGACGCTACCGCGAATTTTACCAGTGCGACGCGGACGTCATCGGCAGCAAGAGCCTGCTGAACGAAGTGGAGCTCGTGGAAATCGTGGCCGCCGTTTTCGCGAAATTAGGCATCCGGGTGACGCTCAAGATGAATAACCGGAAGATTCTGGCCGGCATCGCCGAGACCATCGGGCACGCCGACAAGATGATGGACATCACCGTGGCGATCGACAAGCTCGAAAAGATCGGCATCGAGGCCGTCAACGACGAGCTCCGCGCCAAAGGCATCGACGACGAGGCCGTGACGGCGCTGGCACCGATTCTCTCGCTGAGCGGATCGAACCGCGAGAAGCTGGCCTCGCTGCGCGAGACGATCGGCGGCAGCGAGACCGGCGTGCGGGGCATCGAGGAAATGGAGACGATTTTCGGACTGTGCGAGGCCATCGGCACGGAGCTCGACATCGAACTCGATCTGTCGCTGGCACGAGGATTGAACTACTACACGGGGGCTATCTTCGAAGTGAAGGCCAAGGACTACGCCATCGGAAGCATCTGCGGAGGCGGACGCTACGACGACCTGACGGGCATCTTCGGCATGCCGAACACGTCGGGTGTGGGCATTTCGTTCGGAGCGGACCGCATCTACGACGTGATGACGGGGCTGGAACTTTTCCCTTCGGACACGGACGTGACCACGCGGGCGCTGTTCCTGAACTTCGGAGCCGAAGAGCAACGGGCCGCCCTGCGCGCGATGAAACGGGTGCGGGAAAACGGCATCGCCTGCGAGATATACCCCGAAAACGCGAAAATGAAAAAACAGATGGAATACGCCAACCGCCGCCGCATCCCGTTCGTCGTCATCATCGGCAGCAACGAACTCGCGGCTGGGACGGCCAACGTCAAGAACATGGTCTCCGGAGAGCAACGAAGCGTCGAGCTCGACGAGATCGCCAATGCGCTCGAAGCATGAACATGAAAAAAATCATCCGCACGCTGTTCGCCCTCGTGCTGCTCGCCTCCCCCGCCCTGTCGCGGGCACAGGAGGCCGACCGGGACAACCCGATGAGGAATCTTCAGAAATTCAACGATTTCTATCGGTACCTGAACTCTACTTACGTGGATACGGTGCACAACGCCGCGCTGGTCGAAAAGGCCATCCGCGAGGTGCTGCTCCAACTCGACCCCCACTCGGTCTACCTGACCGCCGAGGAGATGAAAGAGGAAAAAGAGTCGTTCGGAGGCAGCTTCAGCGGCATCGGCGTCGAATTCAACGTGCTCAACGACACGATCATCGTCGTGAACGTCATCGCGGGCGGCCCCTCCGAAAAGGCGGGCGTGCTGCCCAACGACCGGATCGTGGAGGTGAACGGAAGCAATGTCGTGGGCACCAAGCGGGCCGACGTGCCCAAGATCCTGCGCGGGCCCAAAGGCAGCCGGGTGCAGACCAAGATCGTCCGGCACGGCGAAAAGGAACCGCTCGAAACGACGATCGTCCGCGACGACATCCCGATCAACACGGTCGATGCCGCCTACAAGATAGGCGACCGCACGGGCTACGTGAAAATCAACCGGTTCGCGAGCAAGACCTATCGGGAGTTCGTCGATGCCGTAACCAAAATGGGGCCCCTCGACGCGTTGATTCTCGACCTGCGGAACAACGGCGGAGGGCTGCTGGATCAGGCCGCGATGCTGAGCAACCATTTCCTGCCCGCCGGGTCAGTCGTCGTATCGACCGAGGGGATGAAAATGCCCGCCGACAAGATCGTCACCCCGAAAGACGGAGCCTTCACGCACGGCAAGGTCGTCGTGCTGGTCAACGAAAACTCGGCCTCGGCCAGCGAGATCGTTTCCGGAGCCATACAAGACTGGGACCGGGGCCTGATCGTCGGCCGCCGCACCTTCGGCAAGGGACTTGTCCAAAGACAGTTCCCGCTGTCGGACGGATCGGCCGTCCGGCTGACCGTATCGCGCTACCACACTCCCACGGGACGCGTTATCCAACGGCCGTTCGAAAAGGGTAACCGCGATGCCTATTACGAAGATTTCGTGCGGCGGTTCGACGACGGGGCCGTCGATTCGGTCGGTGTCGACTCGACGCAGATGTATCGGACGCTGCGCAGCGGACGGACCGTCTACGGAGGCGGAGGCATCGCTCCGGACATCGTCGTTCCGGTCGATACGTCGGGTTACACGAAATACTGGAGCAACCTCATCCGCAAGGGAGTCGTCGGCGACTTCGTCATTGACTACATGGACCGCAACCGCGCCTCGCTGTCGGCACGCTACCCGAAAGCCGAGAAATTCGCCGGCGAATACGTCGTGCCGCAGGAAGCGCTCGACGAACTCGTCCGCGCGGGAGAGCGTGCGGGAGTCGAGTTCGAGGCGGCGGAATTCGAACGCTCGAAAAAGGAGATCGCCCTTCAGCTCAAGGCCCTTATCGCCCAGAAGTTGTGGGGTACCAACGAATTCTATCTGGTCTACAACACCGAAGATCCGGAAGTGGCCAAAGCGCTGGAGGTACTCCAGAACTGGGACCGTTACGGCACGGGCATTTCGTTCTGACGGGGAAAGTCGTCCGGGAAGAATAAGGAAAATTTGCAAAATCGTTTTTTTGTGTTTAATTTTATTGTTAGAAACAAACTACTACTAACTGAAAAAATGAACACGAACAGTTTTGACTCCCAAAAAGAGAGCGAAAGCGAAGGAGCCGAAGAAGTCTATTCGAAAGCAGTGAGAGCCGGACGACGCACCTATTTTTTCGACGTGAAAGCCACGCGCAACGACGACTATTACATCACGATCACCGAAAGTCGGAAAAAAACGGGACGGGACGGCAACTTCACGTTCGAAAAGCACAAAGTCTACCTGTACAAGGAAGACTTCTGCAAATTCGCCGAGGGTTTCGAAGAAGCGGTCGGATACGTGAAAACGCACAAGCCGGACTGCTTCAACCCGGACGGAACGGCCGTCGGGTTCGTACCCCGTCCGTTGTCGCTCGAAGAAGAATTCGAACGCCTATAAACGCATTCTGCGGAAACGCTCGAAAGGAACGGCATGCTTCGGAAAGAAGGATGCCGTTCTTTTTTCCGGCCCCGATCCTTCCGGCCGCCTCCGGAGAACGGGAGGACGGTGCATCTCGCCGCACCCGGATGCCGAAATACGAACGACGGACGGAGCATCGTTTTCCGCCACATCGTAACACCGTCCCCCCGAAAAGGCGACGATTCCGGAAGAACAACCGCACGGGCGACGATTCCTCGTGCGGCATTTCGCGATTTCTTAAAATTGTATTACCTTCGCGCAAAATAATTATCCGCAATCATGTAGAAACAAGAACCGGACATACGACAAAGACGGCAGAACAGACCGGTCGGCCCGTACAAGCCTTTCTCTTTTTCTTGTCTTCGTTTCACATTTTTTATTGCATTGCAGATAATTATGAGCCTACAGGTTCAAAATCTCTCGTATATACATCCGGACGGGGACGTCCGGTTCCACGACATCGGTTTCTCGGTTTCCCGCGGAACGAAATGCGCGATCATCGGAGACAACGGCATAGGAAAATCCACGCTGCTGAACATCCTTGCGGGGAACATACCGCCCACAGGAGGACGCATCCTGTGCGAGTCCGCTTACCTCGTCCCGCAACATTTCGGGCAGTTCGACGGCCGGACGGTCGCCGAGGCGCTGGGAGTGGCCGACAAACTGCAAGCCCTGTCCGCCATCTCGAACGGAGAGGTGTCCGAAAAACATTTCGCCGCCCTGAACGACGACTGGACCGTCGAAGAACGCATAGCCGAGGTCTTCGCCCGATGGGACATAGCCCACGTGTCCGCTTCGAGCCCGATGAGCGAGTTGAGCGGAGGCGAGAAAACGAAAGTCTTTCTCGCCGGCATCCTCATCCACGGCCCTGCCGTCGTGCTGATGGACGAGCCGACGAACCATCTCGATACCGGGGGCAGGCACCGGTTGTACGAATACATCCGGGAGACCGGCTCGACCGTACTGATCGTCAGCCACGACCGGATGCTGCTCAACAGGTTGTCCGCCCTTTTCGAAATGTCGCCGGACGGCATGCGGTTCTATCCCATGCCCTATGATTCGTACAAGGAGCTCCGCGACTCGGAACTGGCGGCGAAAACGAACCGGCTGGCGAGCCGGCAGAAAGAGTGGAACCAAGCGAAAAAAACGGCGAGAGAAACCGCCGAACGACAACTCAAACGCAACTCTAGAGGAGAAAAACGGAACGAAAAGAAATGTATCGCCCGAATAGCGATGGGTAATCTGCACGATAAGGCACAGGCATCCACGGCCCGGCTGAACAAAACGCAACAGGACAAAATGCAGTCCATCGGCGACGAAATACGGGAAATCCGTGCCTCCATTCCGCAACATGCCGCGATGAAGATCAACATCGGGGCCTCGGACCTTCATACGGGAAAACGGCTCGTCGAAGCGAAAGCCATAAACTATGCCTATCCCCACCGTGCGGCCCTGTGGGACGATCCGCTGAGTTTCTCCCTGTTCAGCGGCGAACGCATCCGGTTACGAGGCAGAAACGGTCAGGGGAAGAGCACGCTGCTGAAACTGATCGCGGGAGCGATAGTCCCCACGGAGGGAGAAATCCGCCGGGCGGCTTCCCTGCGTTGCGCGTACCTCGACCAAGAGTATTCCCGCATCGACGACGGGGCGACTGTATTCGAACAACTCGCGGCCTGCCACGCCCGGATGCAGGAACACGAGCTCAAAACGTGTCTGAACCGCTTTCTGTTTCCCCCGTCGTCATGGGACAGGAAGTGCGCCCGCCTGAGCGGAGGCGAAAAGATGAAACTGGCCCTGTGCTGCCTGACGGCGGATCGAAGCGCACCGGAGGTCATCCTCGCCGACGAACCGACCAACAACATCGATCTGTCGAGCACGGCCATACTGACCGACACGCTGAAAGCGTTCCGAGGCACCCTGATCGTCGTAAGCCACGACGAACGTTTCGTCGAGGAAATCGGAATCACCCGAAATCTGACCTTGGAGCGGGACCGGACCCACATGCCGTGATCATGTCTGCCCCGGCTTCCCCCGGCTTCGGTTCCTGCACGCGGTCCGCGTTCCGAAATCTCCCCGCGAGGGCAAGGCGCACCCTGCCCGTCGGTCCTGTCTTTGCCCGTCGATACGCAAGCGACCGAACAATCGTACGGCAAAAACAGGCCGCAGAGGGGAAAATCCGCACCGCACCTCGATGCGGATATACGCTCCGATTGTGCTATTTTCGCAGCATGAAAGAGAAGGTACTGCTGGGATTCAGCGGCGGCATGGACAGTTGTGCGGCGGCGGGGATATTGCGGGCGGAGGGTTACGACGTCACGCTGGCCTATCTGGACATGCTCGCAGACGAAGAGGCTTTGTGCCGAGTCCGACGGGCGGCCTCGGTGCTGGGACTGCCGTTGCGTACGATCGACGTCCGGGAGGCTTTCGAGCGGACGGTCGTGGAGTATTTCTCGGAGGGATACCTCCGGGGCGAAACGCCCGCCCCGTGTACGCGCTGCAACCGGTCCGTCAAGTGGAAATACCTGTACGAAACGGCCGTTGCCGCCGGTTTCGACCGCATCGCCACGGGCCACTATTTCCGGATCGAGAGGGACGGCGAGGGCCGCTGTTTCGTGCGCCGGGCCGCCGACCGGCACAAGGACCAATCCTATTACCTGTGGGGCGTGCCCGACCGCTGCCTCCGCATGGCGCTCGCCCCGCTGGGAGACCGCATCAAAAGCGAGCTGCGGGACGAGTTGCCCGGCGAACTGCTCGCACGGGAGAGCATGGGTGTATGCTTTCTCTCCGGCAGGCCCTACAGCGATTTTCTCCGGGAGCGGCTGCCGGGAATCCGGCCCGGAGCGATCGTCGACCGACAGGGCCGGAGGATCGGCACCCATGAAGGGCACGTCTTCTACACCATCGGACAGAAACGGGGATTGGGCCCTGCGGTCCTCGGACCGGTCGTCGCCGTCGACAGCGCCGCGAACCGGATCGTGACGGGCGACGAGAGCGAACTGCTGCACAGCACGCTCGTCGTCCGCGGAGCGCATGTTCCGGTCCCGGAGCGGCTGACGAATCCCGACACGCTGCGGGTCATGGTCCGGGGCATCGGCCGCAACCCGCAGGGGCGCGCCGAAGTACATCCGGCTCCGGACGGCAGGCTGGTCGTCGTGCTCGACGATCCGGCTTGGGCGCCGGCTCCCGGACAGCCCGTCGTATTCTACGACGGGGACACGGTCGTGGGCGGCGGAATCCTCGACAGCAGCAGCCGGTAGCACACGCATACGGAGAGAGAGGAAATTAACGGAGGATTTGTCCGAACTCTCGGAAATTATCGGTATACTTGCACTCCGTAACGAAAAAATACGAGAGACATGAACATCCTGAAAAAAACATACGACTGGGTTCTGAGCTGGTCCGAAAGCCGCTGGGGTGCGCTGGCGCTGTTTCTGCTGGCTTTCGCCGAATCGAGTTTCTTCCCCATACCGCCCGACGTGCTGCTCATCGCGCTGTGTCTGGGCTGCGCGGCCAAGGCGTTCCGTTATGCGCTGATCTGTACGACGGGCTCGCTGCTCGGTGCGGTCGCCGGATACGCCATCGGCTATTTTCTGTGGCAGACTCCTTCGGGCGAATTTACCGCCGTGGCCGACTTTTTCTTCCGCGTGATTCCCGGCTTCACGATCGAGGAGTACGAGAAGATCAGCCACCTGTACAACGAATACAACTTCTGGGTCGTGTTCACGGCCGGATTCTCGCCCATTCCCTATAAACTCATCACGATCACGGCCGGTGTCTTCCGGCTCGACGTCCCGATCTTCCTGCTGGCTTCGATCATCAGCCGAGGGCTGCGGTTCGCGTTGATCGCATGGATGATCTGGAAGTTCGGCGCACCGATCAAAACATTCATCGACAAATATTTCAACTGGCTGGCGCTGGCTTTCACCGTGTTGCTCGTCGGCGGATTCATCGCCATCAAATACGCCGTGTGACATGAAGCGGTACGGACTGATCGGCTATCCGCTGGGACACTCGTTCTCGCAACGGTATTTTACCGAAAAATTCGAGCGGGAAGGCATAGCGGAATGTGTCTACGAGAATTTCGCCATCGAATCCGTCGACCGGCTGGACGAAGTGCTGGAACGCCATCCCGACCTGTGCGGGTTCAACGTCACGATCCCCTACAAGGAGCGGATCGTTCCCCGTTTGCGGTCGATGGCCGAAGAAGCCGAAAAAATCGGAGCGGTCAACTGCGTCAGGGTGACGCCCGAAGGACTTTTCGGCTACAACACGGACGCCCACGGCTTCCGCACCTCGCTGCTGAGGCTGCTCGGTGGGGCACGCCCCCGGCAGGCGCTCGTCTTGGGAACGGGAGGCGCCTCGAAGGCGGTCAAATACGTGCTCACAGAACTCGGCATTCCGTTCGATGTCGTCTCGCGCACGGCCGCGGCCGGCGACTATACTTATGAGAATCTGTCCCGCGATACCGTCCGCACACACCGGTTGATCGTCAATGCCACGCCGTTGGGCACGTTTCCGAACACGGATGCCTGTCCGGACATCCCCTACGAGGCTGTCGGAAAGGAACATTTTCTGTTCGATCTGGTCTACAATCCGCCCCTGACCGAATTTCTCCGCCGGGGACAGATGCGCGGTGCGGCTGTCGTCAACGGTTACGACATGTTGGTCGGACAGGCCGAAAAGGCTTGGGCCATCTGGAACGGCGACGAATAGTCCCGTCGGCGGTTCCGGAAAAAACCGGTCTGCGGTCCCGCCGGACAGCAAGCACGGACGAGAGAAAGTCGACACCGGAGCAGGAAAAGAAAACCGTTCCCATTTGCGACGGACTCGACCGCAAGCACCCCCTCCCGAAACAGCCGACCCATCCGCTTTGAAAAGCATCAAAATACGGATTGCGGTTACTATTGGGGTTACAAAACCCGGTTTTGACACCGAGGCGAAACGCCGGGACAATCCCCGCACACACGGGACGGAAAAACGGATAAAGGATGCGACAACCCGTTTTCCCGGACCGTCGCATTCTTTTGCAAGGTATTCCGCCCCGAACGGTCGTTCCCGAATCCGTCCCCCGACGCTCGTTCGGATCGCCTCGCCTCCGAGGCGGCAGCACCCGACTCGGAATCCGGCAGGAGCGGAGGCGTCATCGAGCACCGTACACGCGACACATTCCACCCCGACACGCGACTTCTTACCGGAACGGCTTCCTCCCCTCGTCGACCGGATTCGGGAACCGTCTCGCGCAACGATCGAGCGACCGGGTGTCGCCGCCACGGAAAGGCGGCACGACAACCCGCCCCGGCCGACCGTCGCGCAGCGGCGGAAAACGGCGGGGAAACAAAACCCGTCGCCATCGACGCCCCCGCAACCGACAAGCCATCCGGTTCGCACCATTCTCCGGAGGCCACGAAATCCCTTCGCCGGACCCGGCACCGGATGCCCCCGTTTTTCCACAGAGAGAAACGGCGACAGCGGCACGCGAGGAGAGAGAGACAGACAGAGACAGACCGGCCGGTCGTTCCCCGGACACAACGCCTCGGCGAAACACGCTGCGGACACGTTTTCCGCCTGCACCGGACATCGGCTTCGGTCCCCCGTCCGACGGCACAACGACCGCCTGCGGCATTCGGTTCCACGACAGGTCCCTCTCCCGCCGGCATCTTCGGCCGACAGAACCGTACGCGGGCGATTCCTGCCTTCCGGTCAAGAGCCGCGCATTCGCAAGCACAAGCGAGCAGAGGCGGAAGAATCCGAACTGTCCGCGGTCTCGCAGGCAGAGAGAACCTTACGACGCACCCGCCATGCTCCTGCGGGACATCCAAAGATACGGGCGCAAAGCACACGCACATCGGCCGAGTTCCCGTCGCAAAACTCCACCGGCAACAACGACGGAGGGCGAACCTTCCCGACGACGAAACCGCCGGCGATTTTCTGCCGCTCCCCGGCCGAGTCGTTCCCGCAGGGGCTCCGCGCTCCCCGGATCGGAACCGTCGCGCGGCAGGAAGGAAGTCCTTCCATCGTCCGTTCCGCCGGCAAGGCCCCCGACCCGCCTCGCCCTCCCGCGCTTCGCACGGTTCGTTCCGTCGTTTCAAAGAAAAGAGTCCGCCCCTGCTCCCACCGCAAAAAGCAGGCGGCCCCGAAACGGGCGCAAACCGCCGGCTCGGAACCGAATGCTCGAACAGGGAGGTTTGCCGAATGCTTCGGGACTGTTCCCGGACCGGAGCGTCCGTCCCTGTCCTTCCCCGCACAGCGGCTTGCGGGCGGAACGGAGAGACGGAAAGAAACAAAAAGCGAGTCCCGTGTTCTTCGAAGAACACGGGGCTCGCCCTTTTGGGTCGGTAAACGTCGCCGGGCGCCCTCCTCGGACTCCGGCGCGTCCGGATTATTCCATTTCGATCATCAACGCGTGGTTGGGCACGTTATCGCCCTCCCTGACGTCGATTTTCTTCACCTTGCCGGAGAAGGTCGCGCGGATATTGTTGTTCATTTTCATGGCTTTGAAAACGATCAGAATATCGCCCGCCTCGACCTGCTGTCCCTCCTCGACGCACACTTCGACGATCGTACCGGGAATGGACGACTTGATGTGCTTGGGATTTTCCGGCTGCCACGGCTTACGTGCCAGATGCTTCTTGGAAAGCGTGGTCCGGAACGTTCCGTGCATGGTTTCCAGCGTATCGTATTGCTTTTTTTCCATAGTTCGCCAGTCGATTAGAACGGAGGATTACCGTGTTTTTTGCTGGGTTGCGAACGGTTCTTGTGGGCCGATACCTTCAGCGCGTGTTCGATGAACATGCGGGTTTCGGAGGGAGCGATCACCGAGTCGATGTAACCTTTGGCGGCCGCCACGTAGGGGTTCGCGAATTTCTCCTTGTATTCCTGAATCTTGAGCTTGCGCATTTCGGCAGGGTCTTCGGCGCCCACGATGTCCTTCTTGAAGATGATGTTGGCGGCACCTTCGGGACCCATCACGGCGATTTCGGCCAGCGGCCATGCGAAAACGAAGTCGGCACGCAGGTGGCGCGATCCCATGGCGATGTACCCGCCGCCGTAGGCCTTGCGCAGCACGACGGTGATCGACGGCACGGTGGCTTCGCTGTAAGCGTAGAGCATCTTGGCCCCGTGGCGGATCACGCCGGCGTGTTCCTGATCCACGCCGGGCAGATAGCCCGGAAGGTCTTCGAGCGTGACGATGGGAATGTTGAAGCAGTCGCAGAAGCGGATGAAGCGGGCGGCCTTGTCCGAAGAGTCGCAGTCGAGCACGCCGGCCATCACCAGCGGCTGGTTGGCGATGAAGCCGACCGTTTCGCCGGCCACGCGGCCGAAGCCCACGACGATATTGGCGGCGAAGAGCTCCATCACTTCGAGGAACTCGCTCTCGTCCACCAACGCCTTGATCACGTCGCGCACGTCGTAGGGTACGGTCGGATCGCTTGGAACGATCTTGGTGATGTCGTACTGGGGAAGCGGATCGGCCGGAGCGATCTTCTCGGCCTTGGTGGTGTTGTTCATCGGGATCATCGAGATCAGCTTGCGGATCTGGACGAAACATTCGTCTTCGCTGGTGGCGAAGAAGTGGGCGTTACCGGTCATTTCGCTGTGAACGCGCGCACCGCCGAGCTCTTCCATCGAAATTTCCTCGCCCAGCACGGTCTTGATGACTTCGGGGCCGGTGATGAACATCTTCGAAATGTTTTCGACCACGAAAACGAAGTCGGTCAGCGCCGGAGAATAGACGGCACCGCCCGCGCAGGGACCCAGAATCACCGAAATCTGGGGAATGACGCCGCTCGAAAGCGTGTTGCGGAAGAAGATTTCCCCGTAACCGGCCAGCGCGTTGACGCCTTCCTGAATGCGTGCACCGCCCGAATCGTTGATCCCGATGAGCGGAATGCGCATATTGAGGGCATAATCCATGATCTTGGTGATCTTGCGGGCGTGCATGAAGCCCAGCGAACCGCCGGCCACGGTGAAGTCCTGTGCAAATATGGCGATCGGCTGACCGCAGATCATACCCGTACCGATGATTACGCCGTCTCCGGGAAGCGACTTGTCCTGCATCCCGAAATCACGGCCGTCATGCTCCACGAAAATATCGTATTCATGGAACGAGTTCTCGTCCAACAAGGCGATGATACGCTCACGGGCCGTGAGTTTCCCCATCGCTTTCTGTTTCTCGATGGCTTTGGTTCCGCCGCCATGAGAAATGATCTCCTTACGTCGCTGGAGTTCGAGAACTTTCTGATCCTCTAATGACATAAACTATCAATTATTAGTTAGTACTTGAGTTATTTTCGAACACGATGCGCACCATACGGAACACGGGCACGCGGGGCGAATTTATAAAAATTATTTCCAAAACGGAAAAGCTATCGGTCCGGCCCGCCCGGCCCTACCCGATAACCTCCTGATGAACAAACATATCGGCAAATTCGTCCGGCACGGCGACCTCGCGGTCGAAAATGCCGTAGAGCGCGGCGCCCGATCCGGACATCGAAGCGTAGAGCGCGCCGATGCGGTAGAGTGTCTCCTTGACGGAAGCGAGCACGGGATGGCGCAGGAAAACGGAGGGTTCGAAATCGTTGGCGACCCTCTCCCGCCACGTCCCGACGGGGGCGGCGAGCGCATCGACGAGCGGACGGTCGGGCATGCGGGGAACGACCCGCGAATAGGCCTCGGCCGTACCGACGAACTCTTGGGGCTTGACGATCATCAGCCGGTAGCCCGCCAGCGGAAGCGAAACGGGCGAAAGCACCTCGCCCCGGCCCGTGGCGAGCGCCGGCCGGTCGGCCACGAAGAAAGCCGTGTCGCTGCCGATGCCGGCGGCGAGCCGTTCCATCTCCCCGACGCTCAATCCCAGAGAGAACAGCTCGCAGAGTCCCCGGATGACGAAAGCGGCGTCGGCCGATCCCCCGCCCAGTCCGGCCCCCATCGGGACGGCTTTGTGCAGATGGATGCGCACGCCGCCCAGCGGGCAGACCTCGGAGACGGCGCGATAGGCCCTGACGCACAGATTCTTCTCGGCAGGGGAATCGACGGGGAGCCCCGACGAAAAGAACTCGACGCCGGGACGCCCGGAAGGCAGGATCTCAAGGGCGTCGCACAGTCCCCGGACCGGGTACATCACCGTTTCGATATTATGGTAGCCGTCCTCGCGCCGGGAAACGATGCGGAGTCCGATGTTGATCTTGCAATCGGAAAAAAGCAACATGGCATTCTGCGGTTTATGGAGCAAAAATAACCAAAAGAATCCGGATCGGGAGCCGATTTCGGATTTTCGCCCGCTTTTCCTATCTTTGCGAACCCTCCCAAAGCGACGGCATGGAATTCCGTACACCTATAGAAATAGAGCCCTTCGACTTCCGGATCGGACACTCGACGCCGGGTCTGCTCGTGGGCTCCTGTTTCACGGAACACATCGGAGCCCGGCTCCGACGCTACAAAATGCCCGTCGCGGTCAACCCGTTCGGCATCGTGTTCAATCCGGCGTCCGTCGCCGCGACGCTCCGCCGCCTCGGCTCCGGCGCGCCCTACACGACGGACGATCTGCTGCGAAGCGGCGGGCGCTGGGTCAGCCTCGACCACCACGGCAGCCTCTGTTCGACGGACCGGGATGCGACGCTCGAAGCGATCGGCCGGGCCGTCACCGAAGGCCGGAAAGCCTTGCAGGAAGCCCGTTACGCCGTACTGACATTCGGCACGGCATGGGTGTACCGCCACCGGAAGACGGGCCGCATCGCAGCCAACTGCCACAAGCTGCCCGCCTCGGAATTCGAGCGGGAAAGACTCTCGGCGGACGACATCGTCCGTACCGTGCTCCCGGTCGTCGAACGGGAACTCGAAGGCAAGCACGTCGTGCTGACGGTCAGTCCGATCCGCCATCTGAGCGACGGACTCGACGGCAACATGCTCAGCAAGGCGACGCTCGTCGTGGCCGCTCACCGGCTGACCGAGCTGTGTCCCCGCTGCCGTTACTTTCCGGCCTACGAAATCATGAACGACGACCTGCGCGACTACCGGTTCTACGAACGCGACATGGTCCATCCCTCGCAGGTGGCCGTCGACTACATCTGGGAGGCATTCCGCCGGACGGTCGTCGACGAGGAGGCCTCGCGGCTGTTCGACCGCCTCGACGCGTTGGAAAGGGCCGCCGCCCACCGGCCGTTCGATCCCCTCGGCGAGGAGCACCTGCGGTTCCGGCAGAAGATGCGGCAGGAGGTGGAACGTTTGCAGCAAAGCCATCCGTATCTCGACCTGAGCGAAGAAATCAAATTTTTCCACCCATGAGCGATACCGTCCGAAAAAGCTGCCGGCACATCGTCTGTCCGCAATGCGGACAAAGCGTCCGCATACCGCTGTTCTGGGTCCTCGGCATCGAGGGCATCTTCCGGTGCCCGGCTTGCCGCCTGCCGTTCAAAACGGGCTACAAGACCGGGGCGGTCCTCTCCGGCACGGGCTTCTGCCTGAGCATGGTCACCGTCCAGCTCGCCGTCTACGTGCTGGGAGCCGGCTCGCTCGCATTGGGCGCGGCTGCGATCGTCCCGCTGTGGATATTCTACGCCTATCTGCTGAGAAAAAAATACATGACCGCTAAAATCCGCAGAAGAGTCGCCCGGAAAAAGAGACGCGAGGAGACGCCGGAGCAGGAGTGACCGAATCCCGGAAGCGAGGGGGCGGACGGATTCCGAAACTTTTTTGTACCTTTGCTTTTCTGAAAAAACACGCATTCGAATGAAATCCGTCAAACTGCCCATAATCGCCTGCACGCTGCTGCTCGCCGCCGCGAGCGGACAGATCCGCGGTGCCGCCAAGCCCAAGCTGGTGGTCCAAATCGTCGTCAGCCAGATGCGCTACGACTATCTGGAACGTTTCCGCGACAACTTCTCCGACAACGGCTTCCGGGCCTATACGGACAACGGCACGACCTTCGCCAACGCCCGGCACGACTACATGCAGACCCATACGGTGGCCGGTCTGGCGACCGTCGCCACGGGTACGAACCCTTCGGGACACGGCGTCGTCTCGGAAAGCTGGTACAACTACACGAACAGCGACAGCGTGAACCTCATCTACGACAGCGCCGTGCGAGGACTCGACTGCGAAGCGGGCGAACAATGCTATTCGGGCGCCAATCTGACCGTCGCCACGCTGGGCGACCGGCTGCGGCAGAGCGATCCCCGCTCGAAGGCCGTCGCTCTGGCGACCGATCCCTACTCGGCCATCGTCTGCGGAGGCGCTTCGGCCGACGTCTTCTGGATGGACCGCGAGCACGGCAACTGGATTTCGAGCAGTTACTATTTCGACAAGCTGCCCCGGTGGGTGACACAATACAACGAGACGCAGTTCCCCCAATCGCAGCTCGACAGGGAATGGACGGCCGAAAAACCGTTCGCCGCTTACGTCAACACCGACTCGACGGTGCTCGGATTCCAGCCGGACCGCACGCCCTTCGTCCGCAACTTTTTCAGCAGCATCGTGAAAATCTTCAAGAAAACCGAAGACAAGTACGATCTGGAAACGCTGCACTACATGCCGGCGGGCAATACGATCGTGACCAACTTCGCCAAAGAAGCCATCCTCGGCGACTCGCTGGGCAAGGACGAGCACACGGATCTGCTGACGATCTGTTACGACACGCCCCGGCTCATCGGGCAGTTGTTCGGTCCCCGCTCCATCGAGGTCGAGGACATGTACTACAAGTTAGACCTCGAACTGGCCGAGCTCAATACGTTCCTCTCGGTGCTGTTCGCCCCCGAAGAGGTCGTCGTCGTGCTGACCTCGGACCACGGATGCAGCGACACGTACCGCGAGGGCGGCCGCACGCCGTCGGGACGGTTCAACACCGAGCAGTTCAAGATCATCATGAACGGATTCCTCAGCGCGCAGTACGAACCGGGCAACTGGGTGCTCGGCTACCGCGACCGGCAGTTGTTCCTGAACCGGGAAATGATCTACAAATACGGATTCAACCTCGCCGAGGTGCAAACCCGCGCGGCGGCCTTCGCCCTCCAGTTCCGGGGCGTGTCGGCCGCGCTGACCTCGACCGACATGCAGAGCGGTTCGTTCGCCCGAGGATACGGGGAGAAGATGCAGAACGGCTTCTACCCCAAACGTTCCGGCGACCTGACGATCAACCTGATGCCGGGTTGGATCGAAGAACGCACGGGCGTCGTCTCGATGTCCGGCTCGATGTATGAATACGACACGCACGTGCCGCTCGTCTTCTACGGGGGCGGCATTCCGGCGGCCGGGGTGGAACGGAACGTGAACATGACCTCCGTGGCCCCCACCCTCGCCCGGATAATGCGCATCGCCCTGCCCGACGCGGCCACGGGCGAAGCGCTGGAAGAAATCGTAAACGACACGGAAAAATGACGATCGACGAAGCACAGAACGAAATCATCGAGGAGTTCGCCGTATTCGACGAATGGCTCGACAAATACGAATACCTGATCGAACTGAGCCGCGAACTGCCCGCCATCGACGAGAAAAAACGCACCGAACAGTATGTCATCAAAGGCTGCCAGTCGAGGGTATGGGTCGACGCGGAGCTCCGCGACGGGAAAATATACTACACGGCCGACAGCGACGCCATCATCACCAAGGGCATCATCGCCCTGCTCATCCGGATTCTGAGCGGCCGCACGCCGCAGGAGATCGCCGGGGCGGACCTCTATTTCATCGACCGCATCGGTCTGAGGGAAAACCTTTCGCCCACACGGGCCAACGGCCTGCTGGCGATGATCAAACAGATGAAACTCTACGCGCTGGCATACGCGAGCAAAATGTAAACGAGCCATGACCACACCGCAGGAGATCATACGCATCGAACAGGACATCGTCCTGACGCTGAAAAACATCTACGACCCGGAAATCCCGGTGAACGTCTACGATCTGGGCCTGATCTACGAAATCGACGTCGAACCCGACGGCACGGCCAACATCCGCATGACGCTGACCGCACCGAACTGTCCGATGGCCGACCAGTTGCTCGAAGAGATCAACGAAAACGTCGGCAAGGTGAAAGGAGTGAGCTCGGTCAACGTCGTGCTGACCTTCGATCCGCCTTGGGACCGCAGCATGATGTCGGAAGAGACGCTGCTGGACCTCGGCCTGTTCTGAAACCCGCCCAAACACCCGCACCATGCCCTCCATCCCCAGTGAATCCTTTCTCCGACTCGTCTGGACCCGGAATCTCTATACGGGCCTCGAAGGGGAAAACGTCGCCGTCGTCTCGCCCGGAACGCCCAATCCGGCTCCGGGAATCGACGTGCTCGACGCCTCGGTCGAGGTGGACGGTGTGCTGCTGCGCGGACCCGTGGCCATCCACCGCAAAGCCTCGGACTGGCACGAACACCTGCACCACGTGGACCCGGCCTACGACGGCTGCATCCTGCACGCGGTGGCCGAGAACGACGCCGTCATCTGCCGCACGGACGGGAAAGTGATCCCTGCGGTGCGCATGATCTATCCCCAAGCGCTCGAAGACCGCTACGGGGAGCTGGTCGCAGGCAGCGACTCCTACCGTTGCGGGGCGGAACTGGCACGGGAACCCCGCGTCAAGCTCTACGGCCTGCTCACCGAACTGACCGTCGAGCGGCTCGAACGCAAGTACGAGGACTTTCTCACGCTCTACCGCGAGGCGAACAACAATTGGAACGAAGCGTTCTACGTGACGCTGTTCAAGACGATGGGCATGGGCTCCAATGCCGAACCCTACATGAAGCTCGCCCGGCGGGTCTCGTTCGTGAACGTCTGCAAGATACGGGAATCGACGCAGGCCGTCGAAGCGCTGCTGCTGGGCGCCGCCGGGCTGTTGATGCACGTCGACCCGCCGGACGAGTATACGTTCGCGCTGCAAAGGGAGTTCCGCCACCAGAGCCGGCGGTTCGACATCGTGCCGATGCGCGGAGCGGAATGGAATTTGCGAAGGCACAACCCGCACAACCACCCGGTCGTCCGCATCGCCGAGCTGGCCGCCCTGCTGGCCTCGCAGGATTTCATGTTTTCGAAACTGCTGGCCTGCCGGACGCCCGACGAGGTCCGCGGAATCCTCTCGGTGAGCGCGTCGGAATACTGGACGACGCATTCGCGCCTCGGCGTGAAAGGACCTTACAGCGTCAAAAGTTTCGGGGAGATGATGCTCGACAACCTCTGCATCAACCTCGTGGCGCCGATGATGTTCACCTACGGAAAGGTATCGGGCGAAGAGCAGCTCAAGGAAACCGCCATCGAGATGCTCGAACGCACCGGAGCCGAAAACAACATCTACATTCGAGGCTGGCGGTCGAGAGGAATCGAGATAGAAAACGCCTTCTTCTCGCAGGGACTCCTCCAGCTCTCGAAAACGTATTGCGACAAAAAACGGTGCGCGGAGTGCATTATCGGCCGCAAGGCGCTGTGTTCTCGATAAAAAACATTAAATTTACGCACTTATTTTAAAAGATTTAACCAACACCGCAGAGTATGAGTGTAGTAGCCAACTTGATAAAACTGTTTTTCGGCACCAAAAGCGAGAAGGACCGCAAGATCATCGAACCTTACGTGGAGAAAATCAAAGCGATATATCCGTCCATAGAAAAACTCTCCGACGACGAGCTGCGCGCACGCAGCGCAGCGCTCCGGCAGGCCATCGCGCAGTACATCGAAGACGACGAAAAACAGATCGCCGAACTGAAAACCCAGCTCGAAAATCTCGACACGTCGCTTTCGGACAAGGAGCGCATTTCCAAGCGCATCGACGACCTGACCGAGGAAATCGACCGCAAGATCGAAGAGAAGCTGGACGAAATCCTGCCCGAAGCGTTCGCCATCGTCAAGGACACGGCGCGCCGGTTCAAGGAAAACGCCGAAATCCGCGTGACGGCCACCGACTTCGACCGCGAACTGGCCTCGCGCAAGGACTTCGTCCGCATCGAAGGCGAGCAGGCCGTGTTCAGCCACACGTGGATGGCGGGGGGCAACCCCGTCACGTGGGACATGGTCCACTACGACTGCCAGCTTTTCGGCGGCGTCGTGCTCCACAAGGGCAACATCGCCGAAATGGCGACCGGCGAGGGTAAGACGCTGGTGGCCACGCTGCCCGTATTCCTCAATGCGCTGGCCGGCAAAGGCGTGCACGTGGTGACGGTGAACGACTATCTGGCCCGGCGCGACTCGGAGTGGATGGGCCCGCTGTACGAATTCCACGGACTGTCGGTCGACTGCATCGACCGGCACCAGCCCAATTCGCCCGCACGGCGGAAAGCCTACATGGCCGACATCACCTTCGGTACGAACAACGAATTCGGGTTCGACTACCTGCGGGACAACATGTCCATCTCGCCCGAAGACCTCGTGCAGCGCAAGCACCACTACGCCATCGTCGACGAGGTCGACTCGGTGCTCATCGACGACGCCCGGACGCCGCTCATCATCTCCGGCCCCGTGGCCAAAGGCGACGACCAGATGTTCGAACAGTACCGCGGCGCAGTGGAAAACCTCTTCAACCTGCAACGCAACCAAGTGGCCCAACTGGTCGCCGATGCGAAAAAACTCATCGGCGAAGGCAAGACCGAGGAGGGCGGCGTGCTGCTGTACCGGGCCCACAAGGGATTCCCCAAATACAAGCCGCTGATCAAATACCTCAGCGAACAGGGTATCAAGGCCTTGATGCAGAAGACCGAAAACATCTACATGCAGGATAACAACCGCCGAATGCCCGAAATCGTGGACGACCTCTATTTCGTCATCGACGAAAAGCTCAACAGCGTCGAGTTGCAGGACAAGGGACAGGAGGTGCTCTCGAAGAGCGTGAACGAAGACAAGTTCTTCGTGCTGCCCGACATGGGGTCCATCGTGGCCGACATCGAAAAGAGCGACATGAGCGCCGAGGAGAAGGCCGCCAAGAAGGACGAGGTGCTCAACGACTACGCCATCAAGTCGGAACGTCTGCACACGGTCAACCAGTTGCTCAAGGCATACAGCATGTTCGAGAAGGACGTGGAATACGTCATCATCGACAACAAGGTCAAGATCGTGGACGAACAGACGGGCCGTATCATGGAAGGACGCCGCTACTCGGACGGCCTGCACCAAGCCATCGAGGCCAAAGAGCGCGTGAAGGTCGAAGCCGCCACACAGACGTTCGCCACCGTCACGTTGCAGAACTACTTCCGCATGTACCACAAGCTCGCCGGTATGACCGGTACGGCCGAAACGGAAGCCAGCGAGTTCTGGAACATCTACAAGCTCGACGTGATGGTCATCCCGACGAACCGCCCGGTGATCCGCGACGACAGGGACGATTTGATATACAAGACCAAACGGGAAAAATACGCCGCCGTCATCGAACAGATCGTCGAGTTGGTCGGCCAAGGCCGCCCCGTGCTGGTCGGTACGACGTCGGTCGAAATATCGGAACTGCTCAGCCGCATGCTCAAGCTGCGCGGCATCAAGCATAACGTACTGAACGCCAAGCACCACCAGCAGGAGGCCCAGATCGTGGCCGAAGCCGGCCAGCGGGCGCAGGTGACCATCGCCACGAACATGGCGGGCCGCGGTACCGACATCAAGCTCTCCGACGACGTGAAGGCGGCCGGCGGGTTGGCCATCATCGGTACGGAACGCCACGAGTCGCGGCGTGTGGACCGTCAGCTCCGCGGACGGGCCGGACGTCAGGGCGACCCCGGATCGTCGCAGTTCTACGTGTCGCTCGAAGACAACCTCATGCGGCTGTTCGGGTCAGAACGCATCGCCGGGCTGATGGACCGCATGGGCCTCAAGGAAGGCGAGGTGATCCAAGCCGGCATGATGTCCAAAGCCATCGAACGCGCGCAACGCAAGGTCGAAGAGAACAACTTCGGCATCCGCAAGCGGCTGCTCGAATACGACGACGTGATGAACTCGCAGCGCGAGGTGATCTACAAGCGTCGCCGCCATGCCCTGCACGGCGAACGCATCGAGGTGGACCTGAACAACCTGATGATCGACTTCGCGGAAAGTTTCGTCGAAGCCTACGGGGAGGGCGACTACGAAGAGTTCAAATTCGAGCTGATCCGTCAGGTGGCCGTGCAGCCCTCGTTCGGAGAAACCGAATTCGAAAAGGCGAAAAAGGAGGAACTGGTCGAATGGGTGGTCAAAGACTTTCAGGACGCCTACGCACGCCGCATGAACGCCGTGGCCGCCACGGCCGAACCGGTCATCCGGAACGTATTCGAACAGCACGCCGCCCAGTACGAAAACATCTACGTGCCCGTTTCGGACGGCCGCAGGGTGTTCAACATTCCGGTCAACCTGCAAAAGGCCTACGACAGCCAGTGCAAGGAAATCTTCAAGAGCTTCAGCAAGGCCATCATGTTGATGACCATCGACGAAAACTGGAAAGAGCATCTGCGCGAGATGGACGAACTGCGCCAGAGCGTACAGAACGCCTCCTACGAGCAGAAAGACCCGCTGTTGATCTACAAGTTCGAATCCTACAACCTGTTCAGCAAGATGCTCGACAGGAGCAACAGGGAAATCCTCTCCACGCTGTTCAAGGCGTTCATTCCCGTCAAGGAAAATCCCGAAAACGCCGTGCGCCAGCGACCGGCTCCGCAGCCGCCCAAAACCGACATGTCGAAAATGCAGACTTCGCGGATGGAAGCGGCCGCTGCGGCAGGTTCGGCCGAGCGGAGCAAACCGATGCCCGTCCACGTCGAAAAGAAGGTGGGCCGCAACGATCCCTGCCCCTGCGGAAGCGGCAAGAAATACAAGCACTGCCACGGCAAAACGAACGCCTGATCGCAGGAAACGAGACAGAGCGAAGGCTTTAATACGAGAAAGGGAAAGGCGTCCGACGGAGAGTCGGGCGCCTTTCTCTTTTGGCTGCATCTTCCCGGAGACAGCGTCCGGACGGCCGCGCTTCGGAATCGCGCTGCCTCACCCGACCGACACCGCCCAAGTCCGGACCGGGCACCCGGACGAGGTGCAGTTCCTCGTTGTGCCCGTCAGCTTTTCGAACGCTCCTTCGCCGAAGCAGCGCGAATACGCGGTTTTCGCCGTGGACGAGGAAGACGGTGCTGTGGATTTCGCCGGAATCCGGCGTCCCGCATCCGCATGAAAGCATGAAACCGCATCGACGGAAGAATCGAAACACGGATTTTCACGCGGTCCCGTCATCCGTTCGTAATCGCCACCTTTATCACGCCGTCGCGCTTACCCTCGAAAAGACGGTAGGCCTCGTCGATGCGGCTCAACGGGAAACGGTACGTGATGAGCGGAGTTGTATCGATCCGGCCCGCCTCGATCAGGTGCAGAATCTCGGCACAGTCGCAACCGTCCACACCTCCGGTCTTGAACGTCAGGTTTTTACCGTACATTTCCGGCAGCGGAAGCACCTGCGGTCTGTCGTAAAGCGCGACGACGACAACGACCGCATTGGGCCGGGCGCACTCCCACGCTAAAGAGAACGTATCGTCCGCACCGGCCACTTCCAGCACGACGTCGGCTCCACCGTGGTCGCTGTTCCGGAGCACGGACTCCCGGCACTCCTCCGGGCCGACCGCGAGCACGTCGGGATAGTGTTCCCGCACGAATCGCCGCCGTTCGGGCGACTTCTCGCAGACAACGATCCGCTTCGGTCGTTTCAGCATCGCGCAAAGCAGCGTACAGATTCCCGTCGGTCCCGCACCGATAATCAGCACCGTATCGTCGGACGAAATGTCTGAAATCCGCGCCGCCCAATAACCGGTGGCCAGAATATCGCCCACGAATAGAGCCTGCTCGTCGCTCACCGTGTCGGGGATGCGGTTCAGGCCCCGGTCGGCATAGGGCACACGGACATATTCGGCCTGCCCGCCGTCGATGCGGCAACCCAATGCCCAGCCTCCATCGGGATCGGTACAATTGTTCACGTAACCCCTGCGGCAGAAAAAACACTCGCCGCAGAAGGTTTCGACATTGACCGTCACCCGGTCGCCGACCCTCACCGACGAAACCGCCTCCCCCACCTGCTCGACGACGCCGACCATCTCGTGACCGACGGTAACGCCCTTCACGGCACGAGGGACGCTGCCGTGAAGGATATGCAGATCGCTGGTACAGATGCTTCCGAGCGTCATCCGCACGATGGCATCGCGCGGATTCTGCAATTCGGGCTTGGGCTTTTCCCTCAGCTCGAACGTGCCTTTCTCTACATAGGTATATGCTTGCATGGACGAATCTATTTTTCGACAAATTTAGCCCATATCGACGAAACATCGGAATACGATCTCTTAAAATCGCAATGTCGATTCCCTCCGAGGCGGGAGGTCCGAACGGGAGACCGTGCCGAAGCGTGCCCCGCAAAAGACAGCGGCCGGACAAGGGAACGACGCTCTTCTGTCGACGCACGGAACGGTCGGCCCGGACATGGCCATACACCGTCCGCAAACGGTCTACGCATACAGCCCGGAATACGGGCCCGAATCGCGGCTGATGCAGGAAACGGAATGCGGAACGACTCGCCTCGAAAATTCTGTCTGCGAAAAACGGGCTTTACCGTAGCGGAACAACCGGTACCGCATTAACCGCAGAAAAACCCTCTCTCCCTTCGAAAAAGCGGTGCACGACGAATCGGGAAACCGGAGAGGGGAAACGGCCCGTCCGTCCGACACGACATCGGGAACGAACGGAACCGGACACCGGTGGGTATCAGGCTTTGCGGACCCGATAGACGATTTCGGAACGGAGGCCGTAGAGTTTCGCGGCTTCGGGATCGAGGTAACGGACGTAGTCGATCTCGTCGACTTCGAAGCCGGCTTCGGCGAGGCGTTTGCCGTAGTCGAGGCCGTAATCGCGCAAGTGGTCTTTCTGTCCGAAATGCGCCTCGCGCCCGGCGGGATCGGTGATCGAGGGGTCTTCGTAGGTCGTCCGGCGTGCCGGATTGACGGGCGAAAGCATGATGCCCCACCCGCCCGGACGCATCACACGGAACATTTCGCGCATGGCCAGACGGTCGTCGTCGACGTGTTCGAGGATATGGTTGCAAAAGACGATGTCGAACGTGTCGTCGGGAAACGGTATCCGCTGGATGTCCATCTTGACCTTGGCCAGCGGGGACTCCAGATCGGCCGTCACGTAATCGAGCCGGGGCAGGCGTTCGAAACGCTTGATAAAGCAATATTCGGGCGCCACGTGCAGCAGCCGGGCCGGGGCGTCGAAGAAATCCGTCTCGTTCTGCAAAAAGAGCCACAGCAGGCGATGGCGCTCCAGCGCGAGGCAATGCGGACAGAGCGCGTTCTCCCTCGGACGGACGTACCCGTAGGGCATAAACCGACGGTAGCGGCGGCCGCAAACGGGACATTCGACGCCGCGGCCCGCGTAGAGGAGTCCCATGACGGGCGTGCAGAAGTGCACCACCCGCTGGATGTACTTGCGCGGCACATACCGCAGCACGAAACGTATGAGCTTTTTCATGGGCAGGCTATTCTTCTTCGAGCGCTTCGGAGGCTTCCTGCTCGGCCTTGCGGAGTTTTTCCTTGCACAGACGGATCAGGTCGGCGGCCCGCTTGACTTGGGCGCCCAGTTCGTCGACGTCCATCTGCTCGCCGTTGAAGCGTTCGAGAATCCGTTCGACCTCCTCGATGGCCTGTGCGTAGGTTATTTTCTTCTTTTCCATATCATTCGACTTTTACGACTTCCGCCTCGATGGTGCGTCGCGCCGTCACGATCTCCAACCGGTCGCCCCGGCGCAGAGCGTCCGCATCGGAGACGGCCTTGCCGCCGCTGCGCACCAGTGCGAATCCTCGCTCCAGTATGCGGCGCGGATCGTGCGTGGCGACCAGATCGCCCAACAAAGATAATGCTTTTGCGCGGGATAACAGGGTGTTTTCGCTGCGATGGCGCAGCATCGTGCGCAAATTATCGAGCCGGGCGTCGCCGGCGGCGATGCCGAACCGCACCGACTGACGGAGCCGGACCGACAACGACGCGAGCCGCTCATCGCCGCTGCGCACCGTCTGCGAGGTCAGGGCCCGCAACCGTCCGCCGAGCTGCTCCAAGCGCAACGACTGACCGTGCACGCCCTCCGAAGCCGCCTGACCGAGCCGGAAAGCGCACTCGCGAAGCCGGGTCCGCTGCCCCTCGAACAGCTCCGCACACCGCGCGGAGAGCTCGTCGGAGAGCGCATCGAGCCGGGCATCGAACTCGGCCGCCCCGTTTTTGAGGTAGACGGCCACGGCCGTGGGCGTCTTGAGCGGAACAGCGGCCACCAGATCGGCCACGCTCAGGTCCTTGTCGTGACCGATGCCCGAAAGCACCGGCAGGGGAAACTGCGCCAGAAAATAGCAGAGCCGGTAGCTGTCGAAACATCCCAGATCGCTCTGCGATCCGCCGCCCCGGATGAGCACCAGCGCGTCGAACTCGTCCGAACGGTCGGCCGCGGCTTCCAAAGCCTCCACGATGGAGTTTTCGGCCTCGGCGCCCTGCATGAACGCATCGAACAGCGTCACCTCGAAGCGGTACGGGCTCGCCGAGAGCTCTTTCATGAAATCCCTGTACCCGGCGGCGTGGCGCGACGAAACGACAGCCACGCGCTGCATCGCTTCGGGCAGAGACAGCTCCCGGTTCATGTCGAAGACGCCGTCGCGCTGCAAACGCTCGATCGTCTGCCGCCGTTGCTGGGCCATGTCGCCCAGCGTGTAGGCCGGATCGATGTCGGTGATGCGAAGCGACAGGCCGTAGAGCTCGTGGTAGGAGACCACGACGCGGACCAGCACCTTGAGCCCCGCCGCGAGCGACTGCCCGCCGGTGGCCGCGCTGAAATAGGAACCGATCATCCGATAGTCGGTCCGCCAGATCACCGCGTTGGCCTTGGCTTTGGGCACATGGTTTTCGCCGCCCTTTTCGACGAGCTCTATATAGCAATGTCCCGAATAATTGACTTTCAGTTCGCTGATTTCGGCCGTCACCCAATAGGGCAACGGGTGGGCGCGGTCGATGCCCTCTCGGATGAGCGACTGGAGCCGGCTCAGTGTAACAGGATTCGGCATTCGGACTTCAAACGGTTAGTTATTGACCCGGAACACGCGCTGGACGCCCTTGATGCGCATGAGCGAATGAATCACGGCCTCGACGACCTGCGTGCTCGTCACTTCGATGTTGATGAGTCCGGCCAGCACGCCGCCCGAAGAGTTGAGGCTCATCGAGCGGATGTTGATCTTCATGTCGCGGTTGATGACCTCGGCGATCTTGTTGACCATGCCCGTCGTATCGTCGGCCTGCACGCGGACCGTCGCCCGGAATGCCCCCTTGGCGCCGTCGTTCTGCCAGCGGGCGGGCAGAATGCGGTACGGATAGCGCTCGCGGAGCCGGAGGGCGTTGGGACAATCGTGGCGGTGGATCGTGATACCGCTGTTGATCGTCGTGAAGCCGAATATCTCGTCCCCGAAAATCGGGTTGCAGCATTTGGCCAGCTTGTACTCGATGTTGCTCAGCGACTCGTCGATGATCAGCGCGTCGTCGGGTCCGGCCGCCGCTTTCGAGACGGCCACCTCGCGCACGGGCCGCTCGTCCAACTCGTCGTTCAGGAAGCGGGTGAGGATGTCCTTGATGTCGGCCAGCACGATCTTCTGTTGGGCGATCTGGCCGTAGAGCTCGGTGCCGGTTTTGAGCTTGTAGTATTTGCAGAGCACCATGACGGCGTCGTCCATCGTCACGGGCAGCTTCCAGTTCTTGATCTTGCGTTCGAGCTCTTCGCGCCCCAGACTGGCGGCCTTGGCCTGCTCCTCGCGCATGTAAGCCTTGATTTTGTTGCGGGCCTTGCTCGTGGTGACGATGTTGAGCCAGTCGGCCTTGGGCCGCTGGGACTTCGAGGTCAGAATCTCGACGATGTCGCCGTTCTTGAGCGTTTCGCGGAACGACACGTTGCGATGGTTGACCCGACCGCCCACGCAGCTCATCCCCAGATTGGAATGGATGTCGAAGGCGAAATCGAGCACCGTGGCCCCCTCGGTCAACTTACGCAGGTCGCCGTTGGGCGTGAAGACGAACACCTCGCCCGACGAGAGCTTGGCATCGAACTTCTCGGCCAGCGACTGCGTCTGGGTCGTCTCCATGATCTCGCGCAGCTTGGTGAACCACTCCTCGGTCCCCAACCCGCCGCCCTTGATGCCCTTGTAGCGCCAATGGGCGGCCACGCCGCGTTCGGCGATCTCGTCCATCCGTTCGCTGCGGATCTGTATCTCCACCCAGCGGCCCGCCTCCGTGACGACGGTCGTGTGCAGCGACTCGTAGCCGTTGGACTTCGGGATCGAAATCCAGTCGCGCATCCGCTCCGGGTTGGGCGTATAGAAGTCGGTGACGATCGAATAGATGCCCCAGCACTGGGCTTTTTCCTGCTCCTGCGGACAGTCGATGATGATGCGGATGGCGAACAGGTCGTAGACCTCGTCGAAACCGATGCGCATCCGTTTCATCTTGCGCCAGATCGAATAGATGGACTTGGTGCGGCTCTTGAGGTGGTAGCGGATGCCGTGCTGCCGCATCTTCTCCTCGATGGGACGCAAAAAGGCGCGGATGAACTCCTCGCGTTCGGAGGCCGAGTCGGCCAGACGCTTGGATATATAGTTGTAGTCCTTGGTTTCGAGGTGCTTCAGCGCGATGTCTTCGAGCTCGGACTTGATGTTGTAGAGGCCTAACTTATGGGCGATCTGTGCATAGAGGTTCAGGCTCTCCCATGCCTTCTTCGCCCTTTTCTCGGCGGGGAACATATCCAGCGCCCGCATCACTTCGAGCCGGTCGGCCAGCTTGATGAGAATCACGCGCGGATCGGTCGAGTAGGAAACGATCAGTTCGCGGAAATTGTCGATCTGGTCGTGCGCCACCTTGGGATCGACGTCCGAAATGTTGCACAAGCCCTGCAAGATGCCTACGCACTGCTCGCCGAAGCGGCTCCCGATGCGGTGGACGTCCATCAGTTGCAGACGCACCACGTCGTGCAGCAGCGTCGAAATGGTCGAATTGCGGCCGAGCCCCACCTCGCGGATGACGATCGTCGCCGTATTGATCGAGTGGACGATAAACGGAGTGCCGTCGTGGCGCGTCATACCCTTGAGCCGGTCGGCGGCCAGTGCCAGCACTTCGCACACCGTCCCGTAGGTTTCCGCATCGAATATCGACTGCGCGACATCCAGAAAAGGCCGGTAATACTCCGGCGCCAGATCGATCTCCCTCTCGTTCTCTTCCATGCTCCTGTCCGGTTTAACGCGTTAAAGATAATAAAAATAATCGGGACCCGCAGCCGATTTTAAGGCCTCCGGCGCGACGCCCGTCCTTATTTCGATATAAGAACGGAAAAACGACGAAGATCGTGCGCCCGGCGACGATTATTCCGACGAAAAAACCCGTATCCTCCCGAACGAAAGCAAGACAGCACGAAACATCGTTCCGGCATTGCACCCCGCCGACCGGGTCGCATTCCGGGGGAAACCGGCGCCGGATCGTTCGGTGCGACTCGCGCAGCCCCGCCCCTCTTCGCGGCAAGACACGAAACAGGACGGTCTGCCGAAACCGCCCCGTCGGGTCTCCGACACGGGCGCCCCGCACGACGACCGAATCCGAAAGCGTACACCCGCCGGCTCTCCGGAAAACACGCCTCCGAAGGGTGACCTTTTTTCTACGCTCCGCAGGGCCGAATCGGCAGGATCACTTGCGGGAGAACTTCCGGGGACGGACCATATTTTCCGGCGACAGCACGCTGTCGAGCTGCTCCTTGCTCATCAATTCCCGTTCGAGCACCAGATCGTAGATGCCTTTCCCGGTATGGAGCGCCGTTTTGGCCAGTTCGGTCGACGTCTCGTACCCTAAATAGGGATTGAGCGCCGTGACGAGCCCGATGCTGCCGTACACCATCCGGCGACACACCTCCTCGTTGGCCGTAATGCCCGCGATGCAACGGTCGCGCAGCGTATTCATGCCGCTAATGAGCATTTCGATGTTCTCGAACAGGCTGTGCACGATGATGGGTTCCATCACGTTGAGTTCCAGTTGCCCCGCCTCCGAAGCGAGCGTAACGGTCAGGTCGTTGCCGATGACCTTGAAAGCGATCTGGTTGACCACTTCGGGAATCACCGGGTTGACCTTTCCGGGCATGATCGACGAGCCGGGCTGCATGGGCGGCAGGTTGATCTCGTTGAGCCCGGTCCGCGGTCCGGAGGAGAGCAGCCGCAGGTCGTTGCATATCTTGGAAAGTTTCACGGCCAGCCGCTTGAGCGCGGACGAATTCATGATGAAAGCGCCCGTGTCGTTCGTCGCCTCGATCATGTTCGTCGCGGCCACGACCGGCAGTCCCGTGATTTCGCGCAGGTAGCGGATGCACAGCGGCGTATAGTCGGGATCGGCGTTGATGCCCGTACCGATGGCCGTAGCGCCCATGTTGACTTCCAAGAACAGCTTGTAGTTCTGCTCGATGCGGTCGATCTCCTCGGCCAGATTGGCGGCATAGGCGCCGAATTCCTGTCCGAGCGTCATCGGCACGGCATCCTGCAACTGGGTCCGGCCCATCTTGATGACATGGGCGAATTCGGACTCCTTGGCCCGGAAGGCATCGACGAGCCACTTGAGCGTTTCGACGAGCTTCGAGAGGCTGTTTATCAAGGCGATGCGCACCGCCGTGGGATAGGCATCGTTGGTCGATTGCGACAGATTGACGTGGTTGTTCGGATGGCAGTGGCGATACTCGCCCCGCTCATATCCGAGCAGCTCCAGCGCCCGGTTGGCGATCACTTCGTTGGCGTTCATGTTGGTCGAAGTGCCGGCTCCGCCCTGCACCATGTCGACGACGAAATGGTCGTGCAGAGCGCCCCCTTCGATTTCGCGGCAGGCCTCGACGATGGCTTGCGCCACAGGGCCGTCCAGCAGCCCCAGATCGCGGTTGGCGCAGGCCGCCGCCTGCTTGACCATCGCCAGCGCCCGAATGAATTCGGGAAAGAAGTGGAGCCTCACGCGGCTGATGTTGAAATTCTCGATGGCGCGCATCGTCTGGATGCCGAAATAATACTCCACCGGAACGTTTTTCTCGCCCAGCAGATCGTGCTCCGCACGGGTCTTGCCGGACAACGGTCTTTTCGTAATATCCATAACAAAGAAGTTATCGTCGTTACAAACAATCCATTCGCTTCCGTTAAAAAGAACGGCGCCTGTCGGATGCAACCGCCTCGCGACAACCGGACCGACTCTTCGTTTCGAATGTAAATATCCGATACGAACAACGTCGGACGGACGCCCCGGTTCGCGGCGGCGAAGCCGATTCTTCGGGACAACTATATTGGCCAATATACTCGTCGAAAAGAAGAGCGAATGTCGGACGAAGTCCGGTTCGCGGCGGCAAGGCCGATTCTTTGAGACAAATATAAAAATTCGCACGACACCCTGTCCCCCGTAAGGCACAAAAAAAGAGCGGATGATGAAAATCCGCCCTTCGTCCGTAGTGCAGAGAGCCTTTACAGGTATTTTTCGAGCAAAACGGCCATCTGCGAGGCCAGTTCCCCGGCCTTGGCCGCCGCCGTTTCGGCGAACCGTTCCGAAGAGTCGGCGTAGATGATTCCGCGCGAGGAATTGACCAACAGGCCGCACCGGCGGTTCATGCCGTAACGGGCCACCTCTTCGAGGCTTCCGCCCTGCGCGCCCACGCCGGGAACCAGCAGGAAATGATCGGGAACGAGCTGCCGGATGCCGCCCAGCATACGGGCCTGCGTCGCACCCACAACATACATCGTGTTGTCGACGGTGCCCCACTGGCTCGACGTGTCGATCACCTTTTCGTACAGCCTGCCGCCGTCTTCGAGAGGCAGCATTTCGAAATCCGCCGCGCTGGGGTTCGACGTGAGGGCCAGAATCACGGCCCACTTGCCCTCGTAGCCGAGGAAAGGCTCCACCGTGTCGCGTCCCATATAGGGCGAAAGCGTCACGGCATCGACCAGATTCTGCGAGAAGAACGCCCGCGCGTACATCTTCGACGTATTGCCGATATCGCCCCGCTTCGCGTCGGCGATAAGGAGGATGTCGGGATACCGCTCGCGGATGTAGCGGACCGTCTTTTCGAAAGACGTCCAGCCCTTCGCGCCGTTCTCTTCGTAAAAGGCGAGGTTCGGCTTGTAGCATACGGCATAGGGCGCCGTCGCATCGACGATGGCGCGATTGAAGGCGAAAACGGGGTCGTCCTCGGCCAACAGATGCCGGGGGAGTTTATCGGTGTCGGTGTCCAGCCCCACGCACAGGAAGCTGCGTTTGCGCCGGATCTGGTCGAAAAGTTCGTTCGAATTCATGGTGAAATATATTTCCCGCGCGGCGGAAGCCCGCCGCACGTTCGTTCTATTCTTCGCTGGCCCGCAGCCGTTCGGCATTCTCGGCCACCTGCAATTTGTCGATGATTTCCTGAATGTCGCCGTCCATCACCGCGCCGAGGTTGTAGAGCGTCAGGTTGATCCGGTGGTCGGTCACACGGCCCTGCGGATAGTTGTAGGTCCGGATCTTGGCGCTTCGGTCGCCGGTGGAGACCATCGTCTTGCGCTTGCCGGCGATTTCGTCCAGATATTTCTGGTATTCGAGGTTGTAGATACGGGTACGCAACTCCTCGAACGCCTTGTCGAAGTTTTTGAGCTGGGACTTCTGGTCCTGACACTGCACGACGATACCCGTCGGGATGTGGGTCAGCCGGATGGCCGAATAGGTCGTATTGACCGACTGTCCGCCCGGCCCCGAAGCGCAGAAAATATCCTTGCGCACGTCGTTCATGTTGATTTCCAGATCGAACTCCTCGGCTTCGGGCAGCACGGCCACCGAAGCGGCCGACGTATGGACCCGACCCTGCGTCTCGGTCTGGGGCACGCGCTGCACGCGATGGACGCCCGACTCGTATTTGAGCACGCCGTAGACGCCCTCGCCGGTCACTTTCATCACGACCTCCTTGAAGCCGCCCGAACTGCCTTCGCTGGCGCTGTTGATCTCGTACCGCCAGCCCCGTTTTTCGACGAACTTCATGTACATGCGCAACAGGTCGCCGGCGAAAATCGCCGCTTCGTCGCCGCCCGTGCCGCCACGGATTTCGACGATGGCGTTCTTGCCGTCCTGCGGATCGGCCGGAATGAGCAGCAACTTGATCTCCTCTTCCAGACGGGAGAGTTCGGGCTCCAGCTCGGCGACCTCCATGCGGGCCATCTCGCGCAGCTCGTCGTCCTTCTCGGTGGCGAGAATCTCTTTGGCTTCTTCGAGGTGAGCGAGCGCCGTGCGGTACTTTTCGCTGGCTTCGACCACCGGGCCGAGTTCCTTGTACTCCTTGTTGAGCGCCACGAATTTCTTCATGTCGGCGATCACCTCCGGGTCGGTCATCTGCTGACCGATCTCCTCGTATTTTATTTTCAGCCCGTCGAGACGGGAAAGAATCGAATTGTCTGACATATAAGAGTAAGCTATTTGCGAGCGGAACGCTCCGGCACGTTCTCTCCGGACATCCGGAGCCGGGCGTCCGCGCCGGATGCAAAGGTAATCATTTTTTCGATTTTTCTTATCTTACGCACCGATCCTACGGACAGGAAAAACCGATGGCCCGAAACCTCCGGCGGCTCGGCCTCGCACCGGAGGCCGCCGAGGCTTTCGTGCTGCTGCCGACGCCATTCCTGCTGCCGGCGGCGTACCGTTTTCCGAAAAGCGGTCCGCCGCTCAGGGGGTCGCCGGTTCGAAAACCGTCTCCGGGACGCCTGCCTACGCGACTGCAACGCGGAAGCGGGCATCCCGGCGAAAGCCGAAACCGCGGTCCCGACCGCACTGCGGAACCCGACGACGCCCGAGGCGGCCGCGCTTCGCAATAAGAGGCGGATCACAATTCTGCTTTTTGTCGTATCTTTGTTCGCTTCGATCCGTATTTCGAAACTCAAAATGCGCCGCTATGAAACTCCGAACAGCCATCCTCGTCCCCACGGCACCGGAAATCGGACCGTTCCGGCTCCGGCGGCCGGAGGTCGACATCGTCCTCACGGGCGTGGGCCCGTACCGTTGCGCCGCGGCGACCGTCGAGGCGATTCTCGGCGGACGGTACGACCGTCTGGTACTGGCCGGCATCGCGGGCGCCTATCCCGGCAGCGGACTTTCGGCGGGCGACGTCGTGCTCGTGGAATCGGAACGCAGCGCCGATCTGGGCTCGTGGTCCGAGGGGGCTTTCTCGCCCCGATTCGCCGCGACGTACCGGTGCGCGGACCTTCCCCCCGGCCTGTCGCTGCGCGGCGTACGGAGCCACAGCGTCGCCGCGGCCTGCGCCCCGTACATCGACCGCAGCGGAGTGGAAATCGAAAACATGGAGGGAGCGGCGTTTTTCCACGCCTGCCTGCGGCACGGCATGCCGTTCGCCGAGCTGAGGGCGATCTCGAATATCGTGGGCGAGCCCTTCGCCGCTTGGCGCATCCCGCAGGCGGCCGAAGTGCTGGCCGAAGCGCTCGAACGGCTGCTGGAAACTTTTAACGAAAAAGCATGAAACTGACCCTGAGCATATCGACCTGCCCGAACGACACGTTCATGTTCGATGCGATGATTCACGGCCGCATCGACACCGAAGGGCTCGAATTCGACCTCACGCTGTGCGACATCGAACAGCTCAACGCCGCCGCGCTCAGTACCGCGGCGGACATCACCAAACTGAGTTACGCCGTGGTGCCGGAAGTGCTCGACCGGTATAAGATCCTGCGCAGCGGCAGCGCGCTGGGGCGCGGCAACGGGCCACTGCTGGTGAGCCGGCACAAAATCTATCCCGACGAGCTGAGCGACGCCCGCATCGCCATTCCCGGCGAGCACACGACGGCGAACCGGCTGCTGGGCCTGCTCTACCCCGCCGCCGCGGACAAACGGGCCTATCTGTTTTCGGACATCGCCGAAGCCGTGCTGAGCGACGAATGCGACGCGGGCGTACTCATCCACGAGGGCCGCTTCACGTACCGCGACAAAGGACTGAGGCTGATCGCCGATCTGGGCGAGGAGTGGGAAAAACGCACCGCCCTGCCGCTGCCGCTCGGCGCCATCGCCGTCTCGCGCCGTATAGCGCCCGACACGCAGCGGACCGTCGACCGCGTACTGCGGCGGAGCATCGCCTTCGCGTTCGAAAACCCTGCGGCATCGGCCGGTTTCGTCCGGCAATACGCGCGGGAGCTGAGCGAGGAGGTCACGCGGCAGCACATCGAACTGTTCGTCAACGCCTACTCGTTCGATCTGGGCGAAGAAGGGCGGAGGGCCGTCGTGCAGCTGCTGGAACTCGAAAACGAGGAGGCGTTCGTATGATACGGGAAACGCTCGAAAGGCTCGCGGCCGAAGACAACCTGCGCACCCTGCCGCAGATCGCCCCCGACGGAAAATACGTCGTCTTCGACGGGAAACGCTACCTCAACCTCTCGTCGAACGACTATTTGGGCCTGTCGTGCAGCGGGCTGCACCGGGAGTTCATGCACAGGGCAGCCGAAGAGGGGACCTTCCTGCTGAGCAATCCCTCCTCGCGGCTGCTGACGGGCAACAGCCCCGACTACACCCGGCTCGAAGAGGCGCTCTCCGAGCTCTTCGGCGGACGGGCCGTGCTCGTCGCCGGATCGGGTTACGCGGTCAACACGGGCATCCTGCCGGCCCTTACCCGCAAAGGCGACCTCGTGCTGGCCGACAAGCTCGTCCACGCCAGCCTGATCGACGGTCTGAGGCTGTGCGAAGCGCGGTGGGAACGTTTCGCCCACAACGACACCGAACACCTCGAACGGCTGCTGGCCCGCCGCGGCGACTACCGCGACGTATGGGTCGTCACGGAGTCGGTCTTCAGCATGGACGGCGACCGCGCTCCGCTCCGGCGGCTCTCCGAGCTCAAACGCCGGTACGACCTGAAACTGTACGTCGACGAAGCGCACGCGTTCGGCGTCTGCGGTCCGGACGGCCGCGGTCTGGCCGCCGAAGAGGGCGTCGAGGACAACTGCGACATCCGCATCGCCACGTTGGGCAAGGCCACGGCCTCGCAGGGCGCCTTCTGCGTGACCGACGAGCTGACAAAAGATTTTCTCGTCAACCGGATGAGGACGCTGATCTTTTCGACGGCCCTGCCTCCTCTCTCGCTGCGGTGGTCGGAACATATCGTGCGGTTGCTGCCCCGTATGGAGGAGCGCCGCAAAAGGCTCCGCGACTACTCGGCCTCCATCGCCGGCGACACGCTCCACTCGCATATCCTTCCGCTGCCGGCCGGCGAAAACAGCCGCGCCGTCGAAATGAGCCGCCGCTTCCGCGAGGCGGGCTTCTGGGTCATGCCTATCCGCTACCCGACCGTACCGCGCGGCAGCGCCCGCGTCCGGATTTCGCTCAGCGCGGCCCTGAGCCGGGAAGACATCCGACAATTCATCGAGACATGCGCGCACATTGGATAAAAAAAGAGGGCTGCCGCGACCTGCTGCTCATCGCATTGGGCTGGGCCTGCGACGAACGCGCCGCAGAGCACATCGTTCCCGAAGGTTACGACGTGCTCTGCACGTTCGACTACCGGACCGTCCGGCCGCTCCCGCCGGAGCTCGCGGCTCCGTACCGGCGCATCGTCCTGCTGGCGTGGTCGTTCGGCGTACGGGCGGCCGAACGCATCTGCCGGGATATTCCGCTCGACCGGGCCATCGCGCTCAACGGCACGCCGCATCCGGTGGACGACCGTCTGGGCATTCCGCGGCGAGCTGTACTCGTCACGCAGAAAGGCATCCGCCGAGCCGGTATCGAAGCGTTCGCGAGAAAAACCTATGCCGAATACTACGATCCCAAAACGGCCGTGCCGAAGGACCGCACGAACGAAGAACTGTGCGACGAACTCTCCGTGCTGTGCGACCTCTCGGCCGAGCCCTACACGCCCCGCATCGAATGGGACCGGGCCGTGGTCGGACTGCGCGACGGAATCTTCCCGGTTCCCCACATGCTCGCCTGCTGGGGCGAGCGGGCGCTGACGGCCGACCTGCCCCACTATCCGCTGGGCGACCCGAAACCGCTTTATGACCTACTGAAAGAGACATGACCGCCGACAAACGATTGCTGAAAACCCGCTTCGCGGCCCATCTGGACCGCTACGACACGCAGGCCGTCGTGCAGGACGGCATCTGCGAACGGCTCGCCGAAACGATCGGCCGGATATGCCCGCCCGACGCAACCCGCTGCATGGAGATCGGGGCGGGCACGGGATTTCTCACGCGGCGCCTCGCAGGGCTCTTTCCCGACGCGCAGTGGTACATCAACGATCTGGTCGAAGCCTCGGTGCGCTACATCGCCGCGTACACGGACGGGCAGCGCACCGAATACCTCTGGGGCGACGCCGAGACGGTGCCCTATCCCGACGGGCTCGACCTGATCGCCTCGGCCTCGGCCCTGCAATGGTTCGACGATCCCGCCCGTTTTTTCCGGCGGGCGGCACGGGCCTTGAAGACAGAAGGACTGCTGGCATTCAGCACATTCGGCCCGGAAAACTTCAGGGAAGTCAGGGCCGCAACCGGCAAGGGGCTCCGCTACCGCGACCGGGCAAGACTCGAAACGATGCTCCTCAACGCAGGATTCGCCGTCGTCGAAACGTTGGAATACACCCGGAGCCTGCGCTTCGCCGCGCCGGCGGACGTGCTGCGGCACATCCGGTCGACGGGAGTCAATTCGATCCGGCCGGTACAGTGGACCCGCCGCACGCTCGCAGACTTCGAAACGGCCTACCGCCGCGCCTCCGGCTCGGACGACGGCAGCGTCGCGCTCACCTACCACCCCATCCTGATCGCCGCCCGGAAACGATAGCGGACGAAGCGCCCGCACCACGCACCGGATATGTCTTTCACTCCCGCCGTTCCGCGGCGCCCGACGGCGAAAATTTCCCGAAAAAGAGCGCAGGCCAAAAGGATTTAAGGCACGGGCGGAAGCCGGCCGCACCGCGACCGTCGTCCGGAAGCCCGGTCTTGTTTCGTATTCTCCACCGGGGAAAACAGAAGCTCCCATCGCCCTCCGGCAACGCGAACGAAGGGTACGAAACGACGGACACCCCGGTCCGTTCCCTTCGACGCAAACCACCCGTGCATCCCGTCCGGCTCCCGTTCCGATTCGGGCCCCTCCCTTCCTCCGGCACCCCGGCATGCGCTCCGTACAGCTTGCGGAGGACCGTCACCGGCTGTTCCGACTTCCTCCGGCACGCACATGCCTCGACCGACCGCCAACGGGCGACGACCTCCGCCCTCACGATTCCCTCCCCTGCGTCGGTCGATGCGTCGGGAAGGGTGAAAGGTGAAGTTCTGATTTTCCGCCGATGCGTCCGTCGGTCCGGTTTTCGTCGCTCCGGGCCGATACATGCAAGGACAACAGCCCGATGGACCGCCGTCTCTATCCCACGTTCCGGATGAATCTTGCCGGTACTCCGCCCACTATCGCACCCGGCGGGACGTCTTTCGTCACGACGGCCCCGGCCGCCACGATGGCCCCCTCGCCGACGCTCACGCCGGGCAGCAGGGTCGCATTGGCCCCGATCCATACCTTGTTCCCCACGGTTACCGGAGCCGGAACCAGATCGCCCCTGCGGTCGGGATCGAACGCATGGTCGAGCGTGGCGATCACGACATTGTGTCCGAGGAACACGTCGTCGCCAATCCTCACGCCACCCTGATCCTGTATCTTGCACCCCGAATTGACGAACACCCGCTTGCCGATAGTAAGATTCCGGCCGCAATCGGTATGGAACGGCGGGAAGAGACGGAAACTGTCGTCGACCTCTCTCCCGGTCAGTTCCCTCATCAGGGCGACGATTTCTTCGGGGGTGTGGTATTCGGTGTTGAGCCGCATCGTGATGCGGATGGCCTCTTGGCTCAGGCGGTGCATGAGCCGATGCGCTTCGGAACCGGAGGCAACGGTACGGCCGGCGTTCATGCAGTCCAGAAATTCGGAAACGGTCATATTTTCGAAAGTTTGATCGATCCGGCAAAAATAACGCCCGGAATCGCCGCGAAAGCTACCCGCTTTACGGATACCGATACCCCGATTACGGAACGAGGCCGGCCGTACCCCGACCGCAGGGGCAAACCGTCTTTCGAACGGTCGTCGAGACGCGACGAGGGGAAGCGACGGAAAGGCTCCGCAAGCCGGCACTGCGGACCGGCACCGGCTTTACCGTCCGTAAGCAGGGCCGCACGCCTCGGACAAGCCTCCGCGACATGTCGTCTTGCAGTATCGAAAAACGGAACGGGAACGGGCTCCGACGACGGTCCGGCGGACGGACAAGCCGCAAACCGGACAGGAACCGCCCGGCGCAGCGGACATCGGAGAAAAAAAGAAAAACACAGCAGGGCGTATAAGCCGGGTTCTGTACTTTTCCCGAAGGAAAAGCCTCTGCCATTTATCTAGGCCGGCGGTCACCCGACCGGCTCGTCAGCAACCTACCCCCCGACATCGGGCGAGCAACCCTCGATAATCGTCGGTATACACGGTCTTGCAACCCGCGAGACGTACGGCCGGAACATGTCGCCATGTCCGCGGTGGGCTCTTACCCCGCCTTTTCACCCTTACCGCCCGAAGGCGGCGGTCGTTTTCTGTTACGCGGCTATCCCCTCACGAAGATCTTCCCGTTAGGAAGCGCGGCGCTCTGCGTTGCCCGGACTTTCCTCCCCTTCCGCCTGCCGAAGACATTGGAGCGTTCCCGCGACGGAAGCAGCGGCAGAGCCTCCCTGCTGTGCGGTGCAAAGGTAATCAATCCCCGCAGAAAAGACGAATTTCCGGGAACGAAAGCCCCCGGAAATTTCGCATTCCGCTATCTTATCGACTGACGGTAAACTCTTTGATCGTCCCGCCGTCGAGGCCCTTCACGCAGACTTTCATCGTCCGGCCGTCGATGTCGGCCCGCACGACGCTCTCCGTGCTGTTGACGATCACCGGGAAGTTCAGATCGGAACGTTCCTCCGGGTCGAGGAACTGGTAGCGGTGCATGTGGCCCGAAATCATCAGGTCGATGCCGGCCTTGCGGTACAGGGGCAGGAACTTGGCGGTGATCTCCCGCACGCCGTGTCCTTCCGGAGCGCCGTCGTCCGTATCGGAAAGCGGCGGGAAATGGTTCATCACGACGTGCCAGCGCGCGGACCTGTATTCTTTGGAACGGATCAGTTCGGCGAACCACTCGGCCTGTTCGGTACGATAGGCGTCGAAATCGGTCAGCCCGGCGTAGACCCAGAAATCGTCGGGTTTGTCCTCGCCGCAGTCCAGCACGACGAACATCACGTCGCCGATGCGGTACGCCCCGTAATATTTGCCGGACGTGTTGGGCGCATAACGGGCGTAACTGCGCGCCATGTCGCCCCGCGTCTCGTGGTTGCCCCGCACGAGCACGAAGGGACGCTCCGTGGCGAACATCTCGACGCTCTTGTCGATGAAGCTCTCGAAAGGCATCCGCTCGTCGGCGTAATAGTCCATCATGTCGCCCACGTAAAAGACCCTGTCGGCGCTCTCCACGCCGGCAAGCGAGAGCAGGCGACCGAGCTTTTCGGGCTGCTGGTGCATGTCGCTCAGGGCGATGAACGAACACCGTTCGGCATGGGGGTCGGACGTCGAAAAGGCGTACCACCGCGAGACGATGCTGTCGCCGAAAGTCACCTTGTAGGGCTGGAAGTCGACGATCTCCTTCGAGCCGAGGCGGTACTCGTAGCGCGTGGCCGGAGAGAGGTTCTCCACGCGAATGGCGTTGAACGTCGTATAAGCGTCCCGAAGCCCGTCTTCGAGCGCATAATGGCGCGAAAGGGTGCCGTCCGCGGCACGGAGTTCCACCCACGACACCCCTTTGGCCGAGGTCGTGAAGACGAACGTCGCGCCGTCTTCGGTCAGCTCCTGAAGATAGGGTCCGTGGTCGAACGAGTAACGTTGGGCGAAAGCCTGTACGGAGAGGCACAGGCCCATGAGACAAAAAAACAGTTTCTTCATGGTCGTTTTCGGATAAGTATGGATTCGGATTCCGAAAGTACGAAATTTTTCGCGATCGGCCCGAAACCGGACGATTTTTATTTCCTTTGCACAAAATTTCCGGATGCTCCGGATACGATACGACATGGAACGTTATTTCGACATCACCGAGTTCAGCTACCCCCTGCCCGAAGAGCGCATCGCCAAGTTCCCGCTCGCCGACAGGGCGCAGTCCAAACTCCTCGTCTACGAGAGGGGGCGCATCGGCGAAGACCGTTTTTCATCCCTCGCGGACCGTCTGCCCGAAGGGTCCATGCTCGTATTCAACAACACGAAAGTGATCCGTGCGCGGCTCGTCTTCCGCAAAGAGACCGGAGCCCGCATCGAAATCTTCTGTCTGGAACCCCACGACCCGGCCGACTACGAACGCGCCTTCGCCGCGCGGGACACCGCACGGTGGTCGTGCATCGTGGGCAACCTGAAAAAATGGAAAGAGGGCCCGCTGCACATCGACTTCCCGTGGGAAGGCGCCGCATACCGGCTCTCCGCCCGCATCGAGGCCGAACAGGGCAAGGAACGGATCGTCCGCTTCGACTGGAACGCCCCGATGAGCTTCGGACAACTGCTCGAAACGCTGGGACGCATTCCCATACCGCCCTACTTGGGACGCGAAAGCGAGGAGTCGGACAACACGCGTTACCAGACCGTCTATTCGAAATTCGAAGGTTCGGTGGCCGCACCGACGGCCGGGCTGCACTTCACGCCGGAAATCATCGAGGCGCTGCACGCCCAAGGCCATCCGACCGAGGAGGTGACGCTCCATGTGGGCGCGGGGACCTTTCTTCCCGTCAAAGCGCGCAACGCCGCCGACCACGACATGCACACCGAACACTTCGAAATCACACGCAGCGCGATCGGACGCATGATCGACCGCATCGGCTCGATCACGGCCGTGGGAACGACGAGCATGCGGACGCTCGAATCGCTCGGCGCGCTCGGCTACCGCACGCTGCGCGACGGAACGCCCGACGCAGAGCGCACCGTCGGCCAATGGGAAATCTACGACACGCCCGAAGAGTTCGACGGACGGAGGCTGCTCGAAGCCCTGCACGGATGGATGGAGCGCCGGGGAACCGAAAAGCTCAAGGCTTCCACGCGCATCATGATCGCGCCGGGCTATCGTTTCCGGATCGCGAACAGCCTGATCACCAATTTTCACCAGCCGCAGAGCACGTTGTTGCTGCTCGTCTCGGCCTTTATCGGAGACGACTGGAAAAACGTGTACGACTACGCACTCGGTCACGACTTCCGTTTCCTGAGTTACGGCGACAGTTCCCTTCTGATCCGATGAACGCACACGGCCCATACGAACCGACCGACTGGCTGCCTACCTCGATCAAGGAGGTGCGGGCGCGGGGATGGGACGAGCTGGACGTGATCCTGTTCTCCGGCGACGCCTACATCGACCACCCCTCTTTCGGGGCCGCCGTGATCGGACGGCTGCTCGAAGCCGAAGGCCTGCGCGTGGCCGTCGTACCCCAGCCCAACTGGCGGGACGACCTGCGCGACTTCCGCAAGCTGGGCAAGCCGCGGCTCTTTTTCGGCGTGTCGGCCGGCAGCATGGACTCGATGGTCAACCACTATACGGCCAACAAGCGGTTGCGCAGCGACGACGCCTATACGCCCGGCGGCAAGGCGGGTTTCCGGCCCGACTACGCCGTAACGGTCTACACCCGCATCCTCAAAAACCTTTTCCCGGACACGCCCGTCGTCATCGGCGGCATCGAAGCCTCGCTGCGACGGCTCACCCACTACGACTACTGGAGCGATTCGCTGAAGCCCTCCGTGCTCGTCGAAAGCGGAGCCGACCTGTTGAGCTACGGCATGGGCGACCGCGTCATCCTCGACATCGCCAAAGCCATGTCCAACGGTTTCAACATGAAGCTGCTGAGAAAGCTGCGGCAGGTGGCGTTCGTGACCGACCGGAAATATACCGACTCGCTCGGCGAAAACGCCCTGCGGCTCCACCCGTTCGAGACATGCCTCAAGGACAGGCGGGCTTTCGGCGAGAATTTCCGCACGATCGAAACCGAGTCGAACCGCATGGAGGCGCGGACCCTGATCGAACCCGTGGGCGAAAAGTACATCGTCGTCAATCCGCCCTATCCCAAACTTTCGGAAGCGGAGCTCGACCGCAGCTTCGATCTGCCCTACACCCGCCTGCCGCATCCCCGCTACCGCGGCAAAGGCGACATCCCGGCCTACGAAATGATCAAGTTCTCGGTCAACCTGCACCGGGGGTGCTTCGGAGGATGCAGCTTCTGCACCATATCGGCCCATCAGGGTAAATTCATATCGAGCCGCAGCGAGAAGTCGATTCTGGGCGAGGTCCGGAAAATCGCCGCCATGCCCGGCTTCAAGGGCTACCTCTCCGATCTGGGCGGCCCCTCGGCCAACATGTACCGCATGGGAGGCCGCGACAAAACGCTGTGCGCCCGGTGCAGCCGTCCCTCGTGCATCCATCCTGCGGTATGCCGCAATCTGGACAACGACCACCGGCCGCTGCTGGAACTCTACGGCAAGGTCGGCCGGATCGAAGGCATCAAGAAAGCCTTCATCGGAAGCGGCATCCGCTACGACCTGTTCGAACGCGGCGACGAGACCTACCTGCGCGAAGTGATCCGGAACCACGTATCGGGCCGGCTCAAGGTCGCGCCGGAGCATACGGAAGACGGCGTGCTGAAACTCATGCGCAAACCCTCGTTCTCGCTGTTTCGGGACCTCAACGCACGCTTCCGGAGGATATGCCGCGAAGAGAGGCTGAACTACCAGCTGATCCCCTATTTCATATCGAGCCATCCGGGCTGCACCGAACGCGACATGCAGCGGCTCTCGGAGCAGACGCGCGAGCTCGACTTCCGCCTCGAACAGGTCCAGGACCTCACGCCCACGCCCATGACCCTCTCGTCGGTGATGTTCTACACCGGAGAAAATCCCTACACGGGCGAGAAGGTCTACGTGGCCCGCAGTCAGGAAGAGAAGAGACGGCAGAAAAGCTACTTCTTCGAATGGAAAACCCCTCGGCGCGGAAGGTGACCCTTTCGGAAGTCCGAAAACGTCCGCACCGTTTTCCCGAATACGGCAAAATCATTACCTTTACGCTATCGACCGAACAAAGACATTCATGGCCAAACGTTATACCCCGAACGAAAACAACGCCGGCGCGGCCGCCGCGCTGACCGAGCAGGGCGCCCTCGTCCCGCCGCAGGCCCTCGAACTGGAGGAAGCCGTGCTGGGCGCGCTGATGCTCGAAAAGGACGCCGTCATCGAAGTGCAGGGCATCCTCACGCCGGAGACCTTCTACAAGGAAGCGCACCAGATCATCTACCGGGCCATCACCGAGCTGTCGATGGAGCTCAAGCCCATCGACCTGTACACGGTGAGCGAAAAGCTCAAGCAGACGCGCAAGCTGACCGCCGTGGGAGGCGCCTCGTACCTCGCCCAGTTGACGCAGAAGGTGGGCTCGGCCGCGCACATCGAATTTCACAGCAAGATCATCGCCCAGAAATACGTCCAGCGGGAACTCATCCGCGCCGCCACCGAAATCCAGAAAAGGGCCTACGATGAAGCGATGGACGTGACGGACCTGATCGATCTGGCCGAAGGCGAGATTTTCAAGGTCTCGGAGGGTCACGTCAAGCGCGACGTGCAGAAGTCGAAGGACATCTTGACCAAAACGCTGCTCATCATCGAGGAGGCGGCCAAGCGCGAGGGCGGTTTCAGCGGCGTGCCGACGGGTTTCACCCATCTGGACCGGCTGACGCTCGGATGGCAGCCTTCGGACCTGATCATCATCGCGGCCCGTCCGTCGATGGGCAAGACGGCATTCGTGCTGTCGCTGGCCCGCAACGTGGCCGTGGACTTCGAGAAGGGCGTGGCCTTCTTCTCGCTGGAAATGAGCGCCGAGCAGTTGATGATGCGTCTGGTCGTGGGCGAATCGGGCCTCGACTCGCGCGACGTGCGCAACGGACAGCTCTCGCCCGAACAGTGGAAACACCTCGAAACCTCGATCAAGCCGCTGGCCGCCGCGCCGCTGTTCATCGACGACACGCCCGCCCTCTCGATCTACGAATTCCGGTCGAAGGCCCGGCGGCTCAAGACGCAGTACGACATCCAGCTCATCATCATCGACTACCTGCAGCTCATGACGGCCCAGACCGATTCGAGAGGCAACCGCGAACAGGAGGTGGCCATGATCTCCCGCTCGCTCAAGGCGATCGCCAAGGAGCTCAACATCCCGATCATCGCCCTCTCGCAGTTGAACCGTTCGGTCGAATCGCGGGGCGGCAACAAGCGGCCCCAGTTGTCGGACCTGCGCGAATCGGGCGCCATCGAGCAGGACGCCGACCTCGTGGCGTTCATCCACCGTCCGGAATACTACGGACTGACGGTGGACGAAGACGGTACGCCCACGCAGGGCATGGCCGAAATCATCGTGGCCAAACACCGTAACGGCGCCGTGGACACCGTCAAGCTGCGCTTCCGGAAGGAACAGGCCAAGTTCATGGACTACGACGACATCGCGGGCGAAGGCTACGAGGCGATGGACAGCAGCATGAACGCCGAGTTCGGTTCGGCCATCGGCGGCGGAGGTTCCGGCTCGCTGGGCAGCATCAACGATTTTGGCGGCTACGGCGACTTCGGCATCCCGTCCGGTTCGGGCGCCGCGCCCACGTCGCTCGGCGGCACGTTCGGAGCGCCTCCGCCCGACGACGAGAACTCGCCCTTCTGATCCGATCGTCCCGTATACAGACACCTTTATCACCGCATATCCATCCGGAACGTTCCCCGCATCTTTCGACGGCATTCCGGAACCGCAATATCCGAATCCGAACGCAGTCGTTCCCTACCCACGGGCCGCCTGCGCGGATCGGCTTCCGCCCCCGGCAGAAGTTCCAATATATATATCCCGACAAACGCCGGCAACGGCTTTCGCCGGATCACGAACCGCCATTAGAATCATCCCGACAAAAAATTATCCGAAAATGTTCGTCAAAAGTTACGGAAGCGCCATCGTCGGCATCGAAGCCATTCCGATCGCCGTGGAGGTCAACATCACGGCCGGTATTGGCATGTACATGGTCGGTCTGCCCGACAACGCCGTGCGCGAAAGTCAGGAACGGATACGGGCGGCCTTCGAGAACTGTTCCTACAAAATGAGCGGCAAGAAGGTCGTCGTCAACCTTTCGCCGGCCGACATCCGCAAGGAGGGTTCGGCCTACGACCTGACCATCGCCGTGGCCATGCTGGCCGCGACGGAACAGTTGCCCGCCGAGGCGCTCGAAGGCTGCATCGTGATGGGCGAGCTGTCGCTGGACGGCTCGCTGCTGCCCATCCGGGGCGCACTGCCCATCGCCGTCGAAGCCCGCCGGCAGGGATTCCGCAGGATCGTCCTTCCGCGGGCGAACGCCCCCGAAGCCGCCGTCGCGGAAGGACTGGAGGTCTACGGCGCGGATCATTTGCGTCAGGTCGTGGACCTGCTGCGCGGAGAGCCGGTGCTGCAACCCGCAAAAATCGACATCCGGGAACGTTTCGAACGGCAGGCCGCAACGTCCGACCTCGACTTCGGCGACGTCCGGGGCCAGCAGGCCGTCAAACGGGCGCTCGAAATCGCGGCGGCCGGAGGGCACAACGCGCTGATGATCGGCCCTCCGGGATCGGGCAAAACGATGCTCGCCAAGCGTATGCCCTCGATCATGCCGCCGCTGACGATGGACGAGGCGCTCGAAACCACGAAAATACACTCCGTAGCCGGCAAGATCGGCGCGGCACAGGGCTTGCTCACGCAGCGGCCCTTCCGCTCGCCCCACCATCTGGCCTCGCGCGTGGCGCTGGTCGGCGGAGGCAGCAGCCCGCAACCCGGCGAAATTTCGCTCGCCCACAACGGCATCCTGTTTCTGGACGAACTGCCCGAATTCGGCCGCAACCTGCTCGAAACGATGCGCCAGCCGATGGAGGACAAGGAAATCACCGTGTCGAGGTCGAAATACACGGTGTGCTATCCGGCCGATTTCATGCTCATCGCCTCGATGAATCCGTGTCCCTGCGGCTATTACAACCACCCCACCCGCCAGTGCGTCTGCTCGAAAGGCGCCGTATTCAAATACCTCAACCGGATTTCGGGACCGATGCTCGACCGCATCGACCTGCACATCGAGGTGGTGCCGGTCGCTTTCGCCGAACTCTCGTCGCCGCGCCCCGAAGAGAGCAGTGCCGAGATCCGGCGCAGGGTCGTCGCCGCGAGGCGCATCCAGCAGGAGCGGTTCGCCGGTACGTCCACGCACACCAACGCCTCGATGACGAGCCGCCAGTTGAGAGCGTACTGCCCGCTCGATAAAGGCCCTGCCGCGCTGTTGAACCGGGCGATGGAACGGCTGCACCTCTCGGCTCGGGCCTACGACCGCATCGTCAAGGTCTCGCGCACGATAGCCGATCTGGAAGGTTGCGAGCGGATCGGCGAAAGCCACATCGCCGAAGCCATCCGCTACCGCAGCCTCGACCGTCAGGCGTGGGGCGAGTGAGTCCGACCTATCCTGTACCGACCGCACCGTCCGATCCGACAGCGATCATGCCACATCGTAATCACATCCCTTCCGAAGCACACCCATGAAGCTCGCCGACAAGCTCCGCATCATGCCTTTCTGCCGCATCCTGCCGCCCTATGCGGCGGGCATTCTGGCCCACGGCTGCGTGCGGGCTCCCGCATGGGCGGTGCTCGTCGTCGCGGCAGCCGTATACCTCGCGGCATGGCGGCTCAGGGCCCGCCGGCAGGGACGGTGGTACCTGTTCGCTGCGCTGTTCTGCACGGGCATCGTCACGACCGAATGGCACGCCACACGCGAGCTCATCCCCCGCAACGAGAGGGTGTACGTGGCGGTCGAAGCAATCGAAACGCCTTTCACGCAAGGGCGCTGGCAACGGACGACGGCGCGGGCCGGCCTGTTCCGTCCGGAAGGAACCGACGGGGAGCACTGCTGGAGGGCGACCCGCGAAAAAATCGAACTCCGCATCGATACCGCCCATCCCGTCCGCCGGGGCGAACGCCTCGTCGTCTGCGGGCGGCTCTACCCGCTCGACACGACGGGAAGCCGCTACGGAGCGATGATGCGCAGCCGGGGCATTTCCGCACGGCTCTACGTCCATGCGTCGAGTCCGCCCGAACGCCTCGGCGACACGGACAGAGGGCTCGCGGAACGTCTGGCCGCCTTCCGCGCCGGAGCCATCGAACGGATGAGCCGGCTGCCGATGCGGGAGCCCCAGCGCGGGCTGCTGCTCGCCATGACGACGGGTGAGCGGCGCGGTACGGAACCCGCACTCAAAGCCGCCTACGCGCGGGCCGGCGTTTCGCACATTCTGGCCATATCGGGCCTGCACATGGGCTTCGTGCTGCTGTTCGTCAACCTGCTGTTGGGCTGGCTCGCGCTGCTGCCGCACGGACATCTTATCAAGAACATCCTGTGCGTCGCCCTGCTCTGGACCTACGCCCTCGTGGCGGGCCTTTCGCCCCCGGTCGTGCGCTCGGCCCTGATGCTCTCGGCGGCGCAGATCGCCCTCGGCGCGTCCGTCCGAGGCTGCGGCTACAACATCGTGTTGGGCGCAGCCACGCTGATGCTCGCCGTCCGGCCCTTCGGGCTGTTCGATGTCAGCTTCCAGCTTTCGTTCGCGGCCGTGCTCTCGATCCTGTTCCTCTATCCCCGGCTCTACCGGCGCAAGCTGAGCCGCAACCGCCTCGTCGACGCGCTGTGGAGCTCGCTGCTCGTGGGCGTCGCCGCACAGCTCGGCACGCTGCCGCTGGTGGCCTACCACTTCGGAAACATCCCGCTGCTGGCCCTGCCGATCAATCCCCTCGTCATCCTGACCGCCTTCGCGGCGATCTGCGCGGGACTCGTGTGGCTGCTCTGTCCGCTGCCCCCGGCCGGTGCGGTGTGCGGCGCGGCGGCGCAATGGGCCTTGGACCTCCAGACCGCACTGGTCGAACGGACCGCCTCGCTTCCTTTCGCCACCGTGACGGACGTCCGGGTCGGCGGCCCCGCGATCTGCGGAACGTACCTGCTGCTGGCCGCGGCGGCCCTCGCGCTGAAGCTCCGGGAGGAGGCCCGGTCCGGAAAACCGCGGGGGATTCCCTCGCACCGGGTTGCGGATTAGGTATTTTTGCCGGATATTTGTACGCATGACGACCCAAGAAACGGACATTCTGCTCGAAGAGGAGTCGCGCCGGACCATCGAACGCCTCATCGACGAGGACCCGGCCCGCGCGGCGCTGAGCCTCCGCAAGAACGGCGCACTGATCGCCACGCAGATCAAATACCTGCAACGGGCCCGGACCAAGCTGCCGTCCTACTACCGCGCCCGCTGCATCCTCCCGCCGCTCTCCTTCGAACAGGCCAGCAGCGAAAGCACGGCCGAGACCAAACGCTATGCAGGGAGGCTCTGCATCGACCTGACCTGCGGACTGGGCGTCGATGCGTTCCACTTTTCGCACCGTTTCGAGCGGGTCGTGGCCGTCGAGCGCGACGAGGAGCTGGCCCGCATCGCCCGACACAACTTCGCCCTGCTCGGAGCGCACAACATCGAAGTGGTCTGCGACGAGGCAGAACGTTTCGTCGAACGCTTCGGGGGACGGGCCGACCTGATCTACGTCGATCCGGCCCGCCGGGGCGAGGGCAACCGCAGGCTGCTGCTGCTCGAAGAGTGCTCGCCCAACATCCTGCCGTTGATGCCGCTGCTGAAAAAACGGGCCGGACGGATCGTCGTCAAGGCTTCGCCGCTGTTCGACGTCGACGAAGCCTTCGCTCTGCTGGGCGAGGGCATCGTCGTCGAAGCCGTCTCATGGGGAGGCGAATGCAAGGAACTCGTCATCGAGGTTCCGGGCGAGGAAACGCCCGCGGGAGCCGGCACGCTCCGGGCGGTCGTGGCGGGAAAGGGCACGGCGGAATTTCCCCGGACGACCGCCCCCGCCGACCGTCCCGCCCCGATGCCGCGTGACTCGTACCGGTACCTGCTCGTGCCCGACGTGGCGTTCTACAAAACCCGGACAGCGCAGCGCTATCTGCACGGGCTCGGCGCCGACATGTTCTCGCCGACGGGCTACGGATTCTCGGATCGGGCGCCCGAAGCGTTCCTCGGCCGCATCCACCCTATCGAAGCGATCCTGCCCTACCGTCCCAAAACGCTGAAAAAGGAGCTTTCAGCCCGCGGCATCGCCCGCCTCGACATCCTCAAAAAGGATTTCCCGCTCCCCGCCGAAACCATCGCCAAGGCACTGGGCGTAAAACAGGGAGGTACCCGGCAGGCCGCCTTCACGACGATCGCTGGCACGCAATATGCCGTCCTGCTCGAAGAACGCGGTTAATTGGAAACTATTCCCTATTTTTGTATGAAGGAAAGAACAATGATCAACAAAGTCATCCGATACGTCACCCACGACATCTGGGTCAAGAAAGAGCACGAATACCGCTCGCGCAAGGCGCGCTGGGCGGTCCGGCAGGCCAAGGTGCTCATCTTCACGGCGCAGGGGTTCGGCCAGCACGACATTCTGGTGCGCTCGGCCGCACTGACGTTCTACACGCTCATGTCGCTAGTGCCCATCGCCGCCCTCGTCTTCGGCATCGCCAAAGGTTTCGGCCTCGAAACGCGGCTCAACGAATATCTCTACACCCAGTTCCCTCAGAACCGAATGGTCATCGACCAAGTGATCGACTTCGCCAACAACATGTTGCAGCGCACGCGCGGGGGGCTGATCGCCTCGGTGGGCGTCGTGGTGCTGTTCTGGGCCGTCATCAAAGTCTTCGGCAACATCGAGAGCGCCTTCAACCACATCTGGGAAGTGCGCAAATCCCGCAGCCTGCCCCGCAAGTTCAGCGACTATACGACCGTGATCGTCGTGACGCCCATCCTGTGGATCGTCTCGACGAGTATCGGGCTGCATATCCGGCAGCAACTGCTGCACTACACCTCCACGCCCGTGGTCAACATCCTGCTCGGCGCGGCGTCCACGGTGATGATCTGGCTCATGTTCGCCTTCATCTACATCGTCATGCCCAACACCAAGGTCAGGGTGCGCAGCGCGCTGAGCGGAGGCGTCGTGGCCGGCAGCGCCTTTTTGATCTTCCAGTTGATCTACATCTACATCCAGTCGAGGCTGACGAGCTACAACGCCATATACGGCAGTTTCGCGGCGGTTCCGCTGTTCCTCATCTGGATGCAGAACAGTTGGCAGATCGTCCTCTTCGGCGCCGAACTGTCGTTCGCCTACCAGAACATCGGCCAGTTCGAATACGAAAAAGCCTCCAAGGACACGAGCTACAACTACCGCAAGAAGGCCATGCTGGCCGTCATGCAGCAGATCGTCCGCCACTTCGTCCGCGAAGAGGGACCCGTGTCGCCGGAAACCGTCGCCAAGGACATGAACCTGCCCGTGCGCGTGGTGCGCGACGCGGTGTTCGATCTCGAAAAAACGGGCCTCATCGCGCCGGTGGCCAACCGCAACGAGAAGGAGACCCGGTACATCCCCGCCCGCGACATCCACTCCATCCGCATATCCGATGTCGTCGAAGCCGTGGAAACCTACGGCATGGAGTCGCTCGACATGCCGCGCAGCCCCGAATTCGACGAAATCGACGGCATTCTGCGCGAGATGAACCGCACGCTGCGCGAAAGTCCGCAGAACGTGCTGCTGATGAATATTCCCGCCCAATCCGTCCCAATCCCCCGCCCGTGAAATCCGTCGTCGTCATAGGAAGCGGCAACGTCGCCGAAGCGCTGGCCCGCGCGCTGGCCCGGAACACGCATTACCGGCTCTCGCAAGTCTTCGGCCGGAACCACGAGCGGACACAGGCCATCGCCTCGATGTGCGGCTGTCCCTTCGGCTGCCTGCCGGAGCGCCCGCTTCCCGCCGACATCTACCTCATCGCCGTGAGCGACAGGGCCGTCTCCGGGCTCTCGGCCTCGCTCGACTTCGGCGGAGCGGTCGTGGCGCACACGGCCGGGAGCGTGGCCCTCACCGAGCTCTCGGAGCGGATCGCCCGCCGGGGCGTCTTCTACCCGCTGCAAACCTTCACGGCCGGACGCGACATTCCGCTCGACGACGTTCCGCTGCTCGTCGAAGCCGAGGACCCGGAGACGGAAACGGAACTGCGCCTGCTGGCCGAAGCGCTCAGCAGACGCGTACTGCGGGCGACTTCGGACCAGCGTCTGAGGCTGCATCTGGCGGCCGTGTTCGCCTGCAACTTCGCCAACCGCATGTTCGCCATCGGACAGGAACTCCTCGGCGAATACCGCCTTGCGCCCGACCTGCTCGCGCCGCTCATCGCAGAGACGACCGCCAAAGCCGTGCAGAGCCCCTCGGCGGCGGCCGTACAGACCGGCCCGGCCCGGAGGAACGACACGCCGACAATGGAAAAGCATCTCGCCCTGTTGAGCGGACACCCCGAACTGCAAAACCTTTACCAAGAAATAAGCCTGAACATATGGGAAACTTCAAAGAAGACATAGCGCGCGTCCGCGCTATCGTGCTCGACGTGGACGGCGTGATGACCGACGGAGGGATCAACGTCACGCCGGACGGCGAATTCGTCCGTAAATTCAACGCCAAGGACGGCTACGCCCTCTCGCTGGCCCTCAAAAAAGGATACCACGTGGCCATCATCACCGGAGGACGGGGCAAGTCGCTCAAGATCCGCATGGACATGCTCGGCGTCGAACACGTCTACACCAACTGTTTCGAAAAGCTCAAGGCGCTCCGCGAGCTGTCCGAAACGCTGGAACTCGCCCCGGCCGAAATCCTCTACATGGGCGACGACATCCCCGACATCGACCCGATGCTGCATGTGGGCATGCCGGTGTGTCCGGCCGACGCCGCGCCGGAGGTGATCGCCATATCGCGCTACGTCTCGCAGTTCAAGGGGGGCGAGGGCTGCGTGCGCGACGTGGTGGAGCAGGTGCTCCGTTCGCGCGGCGACTGGTACCGAAAGGGCGACGCTCCCATTCCGGTCGCATCGCGGTAAAGCTCCCGAACAAAAAAATCGTCTAACCCAAACGCTTCTGCAATGAAACTGAAAACCTTGGCACTCATCGCATGCTGCCTCTCGATCCGTGTCGCGCTCACGGCCCAATCGAAACTGTCGCTCAAAGACATTTTCAACAACGACGCCGTATCGGGCGTAGTCGACGCGCTGACCCAGCAAAAGGAAATCGCCGTAGCCGACCTCGAAGGCACGTGGAGCTACGCCGGGCCGGCCTGCGAATTCGAAAGCGACGACCTGCTCAAAAAGGCGGGCGGAACGCTGGCCGCCTCGCAGATCGAGGAGAAACTGTCGGGCATTTACGCCAAAGCGGGCATCGCTCCGGGTAAATTCTCCTATACGTTCTCCGCCGACAGCACGTTCACCTGCCTATTAGGCAATAAAAAAGTAGGCGGCACGTTCTCCATCGACAACGAAAAACGGCAGATCGTCCTGCGTTACAAAGCCATACAGGGGCTCCTCGACACGGGAACCGTCGAAGCCGGCATCGTCCTTTCGGGTGACAAGCTGCAAATGCTCTTCGATGCGGACAAACTGCTCAAGACGGTCTCGTTTCTGGCCAACGTGACGAAAATCACCGTGCTAACCACCCTGAGCAAAATCACCGAAGCCTACGACGGCATGCGCATCGGCTTCGAGCTGACGAAGTGACGTCCGCTGCTGCGGATCGTACCGCAGGGCTGTCCGCGATTCGTGTCGGACGGCCCTGTTTCGTTTTCGCGACCGGCGGCCTCTTCCACGACATCGAAGACATGCGGGTTCCGAATCCCGATACGGACACCCTGTTATTCGGGAAGCGTCGCAGGCCGGTCGTACCGTCCGTTCGACGGATTCGCGTTTTCGCACGGGCCAGCATGCGGAGGGAAACGAAAGTCCGGAACGATCAAAGGCCGGCCGGAGAGAACACTCGGAGCCGGCACGGTTTCGCATGCCTGCGGGCACCGTCCGGGCAGGAAGGACAACGGACAGGAAAACGGCGGACGCCTACCAATCCGACAGCGGATGGTGACGCTCCACGTTCCGCCGCAGGTTCTCGCTGTCGAGGTGCGTATAGATTTCCGTCGTGAGGATGGATTCGTGTCCGAGCAACTCCTGCACCTGCCGGATGTCGGCGCCGCCTTCGAGCAGATGCGTGGCGAACGAATGACGGAACGTGTGGGGGCTAATACGTTTGGTAATACCGGCCCTGTCGGCCGCATCGCGAATGATGTAGAAGACCATGACACGGGTCAGCTTCCGTCCCTTGTTGTTGAGGAAAAGCACCTCGGCATGCTTCGCGTCGACGGGCAGCGTCCGCCGCTGTTCGATGTAGTGCGTAATGAGCCGGACGGCCTCGGCGCTCACCGGAACGAGACGCTGCTTGTCGCCCTTGCCCACGACGCGTATGAACCCGTCATCGAAAAACAGGTCGCCCAGTCGCAGCGACACGAGTTCCGAAACACGGAGTCCGCAACTGTACAGCGTCTCTATGATCGCCCGGTTACGGTGTCCGAACGGAGCGCTCAGGTCGACGGCGTCCAGAATCGCCCCGATTTCACCGACCGAAAGCACGTCGGGAAGTTTGCGGCCCGGCTTGGGCGAATCGACGAACTCGGTGGGCAGGCTTTCGATCCGGTCGTTGAGCAGCAGGAAGTTGAAGAAACTCCTTATGCCGCTCAGCATCCGGGCCTGCGTGCTCTTCTTGGCCCCCCGGTCGTAGAGGCTGGCCAGAAAGGAGGTCACGTGTTCCTCGCCCACCTTCTCCGGAGCGGAGATCGAAAACTCGCTCTCCATGTACGAGGCCGCCTGCCGCAGATCGCGCAGGTAAGCCTCGACCGTGTTGTCGGAAAGTTTCTTTTCCAGTTTGAGGTAATAGACGTAGTCCTTGAACTCCTTTTCCCAAGCCGCCATACGTTCGTCGTGCAATTTGGCTTCAAAAATACTACTTTTGCACGAAAACCGGACAACCATGAAATACATCGAACTATCCGTCCCCTGTACCGACGAGACCCGGAGGGAAATCCTCATGGCCGAACTGAGCGACTTCCCCTTCGAGAGCTTCTGCGAAGAGGAAGACCGGCTCAAGGCCTACATGCCCGAACCCGAATACGCGCGATGCGAACCCGAAATAGCACAGTGGCTGCGCGACAAAGGGCTGCCCTGCACGGCCGAGGCGCTCCCCGACCGCAACTGGAACGAAGTGTGGGAATCCAACTTCGAACCCATCGAAGTCGAAGGCCGGTGCCGCATCCGGGCCCCGTTCCACCCGCGCAACCCGGCCTGCGAATACGACATCGAAATCATGCCCAAAATGTCGTTCGGAACGGGCCATCACGCCACGACCTACCTGATGGCCGCCGAACTTTTGGACAGCGATCCGAGCGGGCTCCGCGGGCTGGACATGGGCAGCGGAACGGGCGTACTGGCCATTCTGGCCGTCCTGCGGGGCGCCGTGCACATGGACGCCGTCGACATCGACGAATGGGCCTACGAGAACGGCACGGAAAACATCGAAGCCAACGGCATGACCGGCCGCGTGCAGCCGCTCTTGGGCGACGCGGGCCTGCTCACGGGCCGGCACTACGACTTCATTCTGGCCAACATCAACCGGAACATCCTGCTGCGGGACATGGAAGCCTACCGCGACGCGCTCGCTCCGGGCGGCACGCTGACCGTGAGCGGCATTCTGGAGGCCGACATCGAGGCCATCGAACGCAAGGGGCTGTCGCTGGGTCTGCATCCCGTCCGCCGGCGGACGCGTTCGGGCTGGGCGGCCGTGCGCTTCGAACGACGATAAGGCCCGGAAAACCGCCCTGCGGGAGCCGCCTTTTCCCGTCATTCCATCGAACAGTTTGTTCTAAAAGTAAGACAATCGGTCCGTAAAAAGCCGTCGTTGTCGTATTTTCTTTGCTTTTGGAAAAAATAGCATTTATTTTGCTCTCCGTTAAGCAACATAAGTCAAACAAAAACTTCGAATCATGAAAAAGACTATCGTTACTTTAGTTGCCCTGTTGGCGATTTGCGGTACTTCTTTCGCCCAAGATTTCGGATGGGGTGTCAAGGTCGGGATGAACGTCTCCGACATGAGCAAACTTTCGGGCAGCGATGCCAAAACGGGTCTCACGGCCGGCGTATTCGCCGACTACCGGTTCAACGACTGGTTCGCCGTATCGGGCGATCTGCTCTTCTCGCGCGAAGGTGCCAAATTCAAAGACGACGGAGACAAGGTCACCATCAAGTCCAATTACCTGAACATTCCGATTCTCGCCAACTTCTACGTGCTCGACGATCTGGCTTTCAAGATCGGTATCCAACCCGGTTTCATGCTGTCGGGCAAAGCCAAAACAAAAACGGGCGGTCAGGAATATTCGCAGAGCATCACGGATAACTTCCACACGGTGGACTTCGCCTTCCCGGTGGGTGTCAGCTACGAACTTTTCGACAAGATCATTCTCGACGCCCGCTATAACATCGGCGTAGCCAACGTGCTCAAAGTAGCGGACGATTCCAACTCGAACGTTCACAACAACTACTTCACCATCTCCGTGGGCTATCGGTTCTAAAAGACCGGCACGCATTTTCATTACGAAAAGCCTTCTCCGCAAGGGAGAAGGCTTTTTCGTTGAAAAACAAACGATTGCATCGACAAAGAGCGATCTCCGGACCGGGTACGAGGGAGCGGACTTTCCGGAGGGAGAACCGTACCCTGCATCCCAGAACAGGACGGAGCCCGGAAGAAAACGCCCCGTCCGAAGTGCATCTATCCGATAATTTCCTATCTTTCGTACCGAAATTATACGCATCCATGAACGCCAAGAAAAAAATCGTCGTTTTCACGGGAGCCGGGGCGAGCGCCGACAGCGGCATATCGACATTCCGCGACGCGGACGGCCTATGGGACCGCTACCGCATCGAGGACGTCTGCACGCCCGAAGCCCTGCTCCGCAACCGGGAGACCGTCATCGGTTTCTACAACACCCGCCGCCGCGAACTGCTCTCGAAAGCGCCCAACGCGGGACATCGGGCCATCCGCAAGTTAGAGGAGCATTTCGACGTGGAGGTCATCACCCAGAACATCGACGACCTGCACGAGCGGGCCGGCAGCCGCCGCGTCACGCACCTGCACGGCGAGTTGCGCAAGCTGCGCAGCAGCGCCGACGAATCGCTCATCGTCCCGATCGACGGCTGGGAACAGCCCCTCGACGCCCGCGCGCCGGACGGGTCGCTGCTCCGACCCTTCGTCGTCTTTTTCGGCGAAGGCGTACCGATGTTCGACCGGGCAGCCCGCATCGCCTCGGAGGCGGACATGATGATCGTCGCCGGCACTTCGCTGGCCGTCTATCCGGCCGCCTCGTTGGTGCGGTACCTTCGTCCCGACGTGCCGGTCTGGGTCGTCGATCCGGGCCGGCCCGACCTGTCGGGCATCCGCAATCCCGTCGAATCCATCCCGATGCGTTCGGCCGAAGGCATGCCCGCTCTGGTCGAACGGCTGATCGCCGAATACGGCGCGTAAGACCGGCCCGCCCGACAGCCGTAAGGCCGGGCGACGATGCCTCCGGAGGCCGGCCCGACGCACAGCGAAAGGCACCGTCCCCCGAATACGCCCGCCGAAGAGACGCGTCGTCCGCCGCAAAACGACGGGGCGGGAATTTTCATTTGTCACCTGCCGGAACCGGACGCGTCCATGCTCTTCGCCGTCTCCCGAAACGACGGAACCTTCATCGGACCGACCGTCCTGCATACGCGTTCGGACAGCCGCGACCGAACGGAAAGAACCGGCGCCGACCGCAGTTTTCCCGCAAAGACGGGCCGCCCGTTCGGACCGGTCCCGTCCCCGCCTCGGCAAAGCTCGAAGCCATCGTCCGAAAACGGGGCAGAAGCCCTTCGTCGAGACATCGCTCCATGCCATCGCGCAACGGGCAGCAAACGAAAGAGGTGCCTCGCCGCAGCGAAGCACCTCTTTTTGTTGGGGCCGAACCGGTCGGACGGTCTAACGCACCGAAAAACCGTAAAGAGTCGTCTGCCGGTATGTCTCGCCCGGACGCAGCACGGACGAAGGGAAATCGTCGTGGTTGGGCGCATCGGGGAAGTTCTGGGCTTCGAGCGCGATGGCCGAACGGTAGTAGGGCGACGTTTCGTCCTGCTGCAGGCGGGACTTGCCCGTAAAGAACTGAATGCCCGGCGTGTCGGTCGAGACGCTCATGACAATCCCCGTCGAGGGCTCGTAGACCTCGGCGGCGGGCACCACGCCCGGCTCCGCACGACGGACGACGTAGTTGTGGTCGTAACCGTAACGATAGTCGAACGCCGGATCGTCGCCCAGCACGAGCGAACCGATGGAGGCCGGCTGCCGGAAATCGAGCGCCGTGCCCTCGACCGAAGCGAGCTCGCCGGTGGGAATGAGCGTCGAGTCGGTGGGCGTATACTGGTCGGCATGGATCGTCATCTCGTGCGTGTTCACGCTCTTTTTGTGGTCGTCGTTGAGGTTGAAATAGGCATGGTTGGTCAGGTTGAGCACCGTGGGCGCATCGCACTGCGCCGTGTAGTCGATGGCCAGCGTATTGTCGGCCCGCACGCTGTAAACCACTTTGACAGTCAGCGTACCGGGAAAGTTCTCCTCGCCGTCGGGCGAAACGTAGGTCAGCTCGACGGATTCGTCGCCCTTGTCGTCGGTAAAAGGACGGGCCTCCCAAACCCTCTCGCTGAATCCGACGAGCCCGCCGTGCAGCGTATTGGGCCCGTTGTTGACGGCCAGCGTGTATTCCTGTCCGTCGAGCGTAAAGCGACCGTTCGCGATGCGGTTGGCATAGCGCCCCTTGACCGAGCCGGCGAACGTGTTTTCAGGCACGAAATAGTCGGCGATGGAGGGATAGCCCAGCACGACGTTGACGAACGATCCGTCGCGGGCGGGCACCCACGCATCGACGATCGTGGCGCCGTAGTTGGTGATCTGCACCGTCATTCCGGCTTCGTTTTTCAGCGTGTAGAGCGACACGGCGCGGCCGTCGATGACGGTGTCGAACGCCGCGGCGTCGTAGAGTTCGGGAGCGCCCTGCCGGGGCTTGTCGCAGCAGGAGACCAAGGCCCAGAGGGCCAGAGAGAAAGCGAAAAGTTTTTTCATTTCGAATCTGTTTTTAGTGTACGGTGAATGGCGATGCGCCGTTCGGGCCCCTAAATTAACGATAATTGGGCGAATACGGATTCCCCCGCCCGTTTTTTTCGGTCCGCCGGAAGGATTTTACGGCTCAAAAAAGTATCTTTGCATAACGGCCGGCGCCTCTGCGGCGGCGCGAAAGCACGAGAAGATGGGACGGACGAACGCAGCGAGCGAGATAAAAGAATTTTTCAGCCGGTGGAGCACGACGGCGCTGCTGCTGTCGCTTTTCGCGCTGGCCATGGCCGGAGCCACGCTCGTCGAGGCCCTCGTCAGTGCGGAGGCCGCCGCTGCGGTCGTCTATCATGCGTGGTGGTTCGCCGTACTGCTGGCCATGCTGGTCGTCAACTTCGTTTTCATCGGCCGGAGGATGCGGCTCGCGGCGCGGAGACGGTGGGACGTCCTGCTGCTCCACTGGGGATTCGTCGTCACGCTGGCCGGAGCGGGCATTTCCCACCTGTGGGGCTTCGAGGGCTACATGCACATCCGCGAGGGCGAAACCTCGGACCGAATGATGACCCGTCAGCGGCAATCGCGCGAGGTGCCGTTCAGCGTGACGCTCGACCGGTTCACGCTGAGCCGCTACGCAGGCTCCCACAGCCCCTCCTCCTATCAGAGCGACGTAACGATCCGTTACCGGGGGCGGACCTTCGAACGGAAAATCTTCATGAACAACGTCGCCCGCGTGGGCGGCTACCGGCTCTACCAGACCTCTTACGACCGGGACGAAAAGGGAACGATCCTCTCGGTCAGCCACGATCCGGCGGGAACGGCCGTCTCCTACACGGGCTATTTGCTGCTGCTCGCCGGCCTGATGGGCACGCTCGCGCGGCGCGGATCGCGGTTACGGACGCTCTACGCCTCGCTGGGCAGGAACGCGGCGGTCCTCGCACTGCTCGCCGGCACGCTGACGCTGGCGGGATGCGACGGACGGATGGCAGCCGACCGAACGGACGCCGACGGTTTCGGCTCGCTGGCGATCCTCTCGCCGCAGGGACGGATCGAGCCCGTACAGAGCTATGCGTCCGAGATTCTGCGCAAGCTCTCCCGCAGCGAGCGCTACGACGGTCTGACGGCCAGCCAAGTGTTGTCGGGCATTCTGACCGACCCCGACCGATGGAGCCGGGAGCCGATCCTGCGGCTCGAATCGGAGCGAATGGCCGAAGAACTCGGAGCGGCCGACCGGCACATCGCCCTCGCCTCGCTGTTCGGAGCCGACGGGACGTACCGGCTCGGCGAGAAAATCGAAAAGATCCATGCCCTTCCTCCCGCCGCGCGATCCAAGGAGGACAAAGAGTATCTGAAACTGGACGAGAAAGTCAATATCCTCTACGCGCTGCTCGAAGGGCGCATGTGCCCGCTCTTTCCGGTGGACGGCGGCGAGCGCTGGCTGTCGCCCGGCGACACGGCCTCGTGCAGCGAAGCCGACCGAGCCCGCATCGCGGCGCTGTTCCGCAACTACCGCGAGGGGGTCCGCTCCGGCGACAAGGCACGGACCGGCGAGGCGATCCGTGCCGTAGCGGCGTACCAACGCTCGCAGACGCCCGTCGACGAGACCCGCATCGCGGCCGAAATCCTCTATGACCGGGCGGACATTTTCCGGACGGCGTTCCGGCTCTACCTGCTCTGCGGGGCGCTGCTGCTGTTCGTCTCGCTGCGCGGGGCGGCGCGGGGCGGCGGACGTCTCCTCGCCGCGACGGGAACGATTCTCAAGGCGGGCATTCTGCTCCTTTTCGCCGCCCACACCGCAGGACTCGGCCTGCGCTGGTACGTCAGCGGCCACGCCCCTTGGGCCGACGCCTACGAATCGATGGTATACGTGGCATGGACCGCCGTGCTGGGCGGCATCGTCTTTTCGCGGCGGTCGCTGCCCGCGCTGGCGCTCTCGGCGCTGCTGGGCGGCGTGGTGCTGTTCGTGTCGAACCTCAACTGGCTCGATCCGCAGATCACGCCGCTGGTTCCGGTGCTCAAGTCCCGATGGCTGATGATACACGTTTCGGTCGTCACGGCCAGTTACGGCTTCTTCGGCATCTGCGCCGCCTGCGGGCTGACTTCGCTGGCGGCCACGGTCGCGGGCCGCGATCTGCGCGAACTGCGCATCGTCAACGAAATGTCGATGCTCGCCGGGCTCGCGCTGCTCACCGCCGGCATCTTCTTCGGGGCGGTGTGGGCCAACGAATCGTGGGGACGCTACTGGGGCTGGGACCCCAAGGAGACGTGGGCGCTCATCACGATGGTCGTCTACGCCATCGCCGTGCACGCCCGGTTCATCCCCCGCCTCGCCGGACCGCTGACCTTCGATACGCTCTCGGTAGCATGCTTCGGCTCGGTGCTGATGACGTTCTTCGGCGTGAACCGTTACTTTTCGGGGCTGCACTCCTACGGCAAGAGCGGCGATTTTTCGTGGATCGTTCCCGTCGCGGCAGCCGGTGCCGTAGCGATCCTCGCGGTCCTCGCCCGGCACCGGTACGAACGAAACGCGAGAAAGAAACCGTGAAAGCGATCCGACGACTATACTTCGCGCTGTGTTTAGTGCTGACGACCGTCACATTGCAGAGGGGCTGCCGCGACGGCGCCGGAAACACGGGATGCGCAGCGGACACGGCGGAGACCTCCGCTCCGGCGGGCATCAACCACCTGTTGGACAACTCCCATTCGGCACTTCGGGAGACCGAAGGCTTCGAGCGGACGGTACGGGAGTTCATGGAACGATGGGAAATCACGGGGGCCTCGATCGCCGTGATGAAAGACGGACGGCTGCTCTACACCAAAGGTTTCGGCTGGGCAGACAAGGAAGCGGGCGTCCCGACGGACGTGCGGCACATCTTCCGCATCGCCTCGCTCTCGAAGCTCATCACCGCCACCGGCATCATGAAGCTCCGCGAGGAGGGACGCCTCTCGCTGGAGGCGCGCGTCTTCGGACCGGAAGGGATTCTCGACGACTCGCTCTTTCGGGACATCCGCGACCGGCGGATCGAGAAAATCACCGTCGAACACCTGCTGCGCCATCAGGGAGGCTATTCGATCCGGGCGGGCGACCCGCTGTTCCACTCCGCGAGCGTCGCCCGCCAACTGGGCATCGAAGCGCCCGTCGACCTCGACCAGATGGTCCGTTACGCGACCCGAACGCGGCTGCGGTACGCTCCGGGCGAAAGCAACATCTACTCCAATCTGGGCTACGTCGTGCTGAGCAAGGTGATCGAAAAAGTGAGCGGCATGCCCTACGAACGCTACATCCGCGACAGCATTCTGGCCCCCGTCGGCTGCCGGGACATGCACGTCGGCCGTTCGAGCTACGAGGAACGGTTCCCCAACGAAGTGCGTTACTATGAACCGGCGGATTCCGAGCCGGTGGAATCCTACGACGGCAGCGGACGGCTCGTCCGGCGCTGTTACGGAGGATGCGACATGCAGGTGCTCGGCGGAGCGGGCGGATGGGTGGCCTCGCCCTCGGAACTGATGAAATTCATCACGGCCATCGACCCCGACGACTCGAAACCCGACATCCTGAAGCCCGCCACGATCGCCTACATGACGGCCACAGACAAGGGCCGCTACCCCATCGGATGGATGCAGACGACCGAAAGCGACGACTGGTCGCGCACGGGCTCGCTGTCGGGTTCGAGCGCCATGCTCAAGCGCCAGCACGACGGCTATACGTGGGTGTTCGTCACCAACACGAGCTCGTGGTCCGGCTCGCGTTTTCCGAAGAAAATATCGGCTATGATGGCCCAAGCGATGAGCAAGGTAAAAAACTGGCCCGACCGCGACCTGTTCGTCGTAGAGAATTCGCCCGGCAGTCCGACCGGTTCCGCCCTCTCCGGCGATTCCCTTCCGGCAACCCCTGCGCAAGAAGAAGCCGCCCGGCCGTAACGGAGCCGCGGAACGGTCGCGCCAAGGACGCCCGCAGCGCGACGCGTGCGGTGAAACGGGCATCGATGGCGGTGGATATGCCGTTCGGAACCTATCAAGGCGATCCGAAAGCGGCGCTCGCCTCGGCCGAGACAGTCTTCCGCCGACCGGCGCAATCGAAAAACGCATTCGAAAAAAGGAGGCCCGTCCGTCGTGGTAACGTAACTCTTTCCGAATTATGTCTTTTCATGCGGTATAACCCGCTATCTTACCTCCGCAGAAATACCTATAAAGCACTATTCCTGTGCGGTTTACCCCTTATTGCATCGTTCCGTTTTTTTAAGGGCGCTCCTGCGACAACGAGCCTCCGAAAAAGAAAAAGGACGGACAGCGACGAAAACGCCCTTCGGGCTTCGCGCTGCCGTCCCGTCGTATCGAAGGAAGGCTTGCTATTCTACCGCTCCGCGACCGCCGTTTTCCATTCGGCCGCAGATGTCTCCGTCCCGATATACGGAAAAGAGAACCTCCGGCGGATTTTCCGATTTTTTCCGCAGATACGGGAAACGAACGTTCCCCTGCCCTCTTTTTTCTAACGCGCCGCGGCACCCCAAAGAGGGCCTGCCGGCGACTAATACTGCTCCTTCTCGTTGGGGAAGTCCCCGCTCTTCACGTCCTCGATATAGCGGCTCACGCCGTCGGTCATCTGCGTATAGAGGTCGGCGTAGCGACGCAGAAAACGGGGCGAGAACCCGTTGTTGATGCCCAGCATGTCGTGGACGACGAGCACCTGCCCGTCCACGCCGCCGCCGGCGCCGATGCCGATGACCGGAATTTCCAGCTCCGAGGCCACGCGGGAGGCCAGCGCGGCGGGAATCTTTTCGAGCACGATGCCGAAACATCCGGCCTTTTCGAGCAGGCGGGCATCGCGCACCAGTTTCTCGGCCTCGGCCTCTTCCTTGGCCCGTACGCTGTACGTGCCGTATTTATGGATCGACTGGGGCGTAAGGCCCAGATGCCCCATCACCGGAATCCCGGCGGAGAGGATGCGTTCAACCGACTCGAGAATCTCCTCCCCGCCTTCGAGCTTGAGGGCGTCGGCCTCGGACTCCTTCATGATGCGGACGGCCGAGGCGAGCGCCACTTTCGGATCGCCCTGATAGGTTCCGAACGGCATATCCACCACTACCAGCGCCCGTTTCACCGCACGCGTCACGCTGCGGGCGTGATAGATCATCTGGTCGAGCGTGATGGGAACGGTCGTTTCGTAACCGGCCATCACGTTGGCCGCCGAATCGCCCACCAGAATGACATCCACACCGGCACCGTCGACGATACGGGCCATCGAATAGTCGTAGGAGGTGAGCATCGAAATTTTTTCGCCGCGGGCTTTCATCTCCCGCAGGCGATAGGTAGTTACCACTCTGGTTTTGCTGTCGCTTGACATGGTTCGGTAGAGTTTGTTCGGCGCAAATGTAGGATTATAATCGACAACGGGCAACAAATCCGCCCATTATTCCGCCTACCGGCCGTGAGCGAGCCATTGCCGGTAGACCTCCCACAGCACGACGCCCCCGCACACAGACACGTTGATGGAGTGTTTGGTACCGGACTGGGGCACCTCGACGGCCCCGTCGCACAGATCGGCCGCAGCCTGCCCCACGCCGCGCACCTCGTTGCCGAACACCAACGCGTAACGCTCCCCCGGCTCCGTCTTCCACTCGCCCAGAGAAACGGCGCCCTCGACCTGCTCGACGGCCAGCACCGTCCACCCCTCGGTCCGAAGCCGGCGCACGGCCTCGGCCGCATCCGGGACGTACTCCCACGGCACGGTCAGCTCGGCGCCCAGAGCCGTCTTGTGAATATCGCGGTGGGGCGGCGTGGCCGTGATGCCGCACAAAAAGAGCCGCTCGACGGCAAAGGCATCGCAGGTACGGAAAAAGGACCCCACGTTGTTGAGACTCCGCACGTCGTCGAGCACGACGACGACGGGACATTTGGGCATGCGGGCGAACTCCTCGGCCGAGGGACGGCCCAGCTCGCTGTTCGAAATCTTTCTCATCGGCGAAATAACTTTCCGCAAAGATAAGCCCGAACGGGAAATTACGGCACCCCGTGTCCGAAAAACCCGCGGAGAGGCGGCGGCCTGCACGGATTCCGTCACATCGCGAAGCCGGAGACGACCGATAACGACAATATGTGAACGGTCCTCGACGGCCGCAGCCCGCCGGACCGACGGCTTGCCGAAGAGCCGTCCTCAGAGAATCCCTTCGGCGAACTCGTGAACGATCGCCACGGCGAAAAAGACGCCGACCACGACACAGAGCAGCACCAGCAACCGGTGCATCGTCCGGGCGTCGGGCTTGGTCGTGGCGTCGAGGTGCGTGTCGATATACTCCTTGAAAAAGAGATAGAGGGCCGGCACGATGCTGCACGTCAGCAGCGAATCCTCCGGCATCCGGAAGAAATAGACTTTCGACAGGCCGAGGATGGCCCAATGGCACAGAATGAGAATCACGAACAGGTTGACCCTCCGGGAGAAGGCCAGCAGCAGAGCGACGGTGTACACGGCCACGCAGCACGGCATGACAGGTGTGGTGATGCCCGGAAATTCGAGTCCCCGCAGCAGCGAAAACACCGGGTAGAGAAACGGAAGCAGGTAGAGCACGGCCGTGAAACGGTCGTGGCGATAGGTCCGCTCGAAGGTCGTATACCCCGTACAAAGGTCGTACACCCACACGGCGGCCATAGCTCCCCAGAAGAAGGCCGGAATATAATGATAGTCCCGCTGCGCGCAATAGACCGAATAGTAGGCCACCGCGATCCAAGCGTTGAGCAGCGCCAGATACAGCTTCGTCAGTTTCCGGACCGTACTCGTCGGCCGGCGGTACAGCAGCACGGTGAGCGCGACAGCCGCCGCGACCAGAACGATCTGGACGGGCCAAGTGGCCGCGTTGTACCGAGCAATCGTATGCCAGAAAATTTCCATCGTGTGGTTCGTCCTCCGTCTGTTTTTTACGGCTTTTTACGCCGGGTCAGCGAATAGGCCTTGTCGTTGAAAAGAAAAATAGGCAGCGTCGCTCCGAGAGCGAGCATGAAAATCACGCTGCACGCGACCACGGCATTGAGAAACAACTGTTGCATATAGTGCTCCCCGGCCACGGGGTCGGCGAGGTTCTGCATGAACATGATCAGCGAAAAAACAACCTTGTAGGCATACATCCCCGGCACCATCGGCAGCAGGGCCGGGATGTAGAGCACCGTCATCGGACAACGGATGCGGGTGCCGAACCACAGGCTGCCCATGCCGATAAGGAACGACGCGCACAGCGAGGCCGAGGCGATGTCGACGCCCAGAGCCTCCATCAGGCAAAAGCGCAGGGCATGGCCCGCGGCAGCGAGCGCCGCTATGTACGGGAAAGCCCGCATCGGAGGATCGGAAATGGCCCCGAAGCCGATGGCGGCCACAGCCGCGAAAAAGCCGTCAGACAGTATATCGGCCGGTATCATAGCAGACTGTTTTTGACGAGCAACAACGTGGCGGACAGCCCCGCGGCGATGCAGAAGACCAGCAGCAGGGAGTGGATCAGGCGCGTACACCCGATCAGGACATGTCCCTCGACGATGTCGATCACGCCGTTGATGAGCGGCACGCCGGGAATGAGGTACAGCACGCTCGTGGCGATGGCAATCTCGGCCGTCGTATCGAACATCAGGGCCGAGGAGGCGCATATCGACGCAACGAAAGCCGACACGACGAAAACGATATAGTGGTTGACGCCGCGGAGCTGCAACCGCTGGCGGGTGTAGAATCCGATGAGCGTCGCGGTGAACACGACGCCTACGGCCGTCCAGTCGCCCCCGAAGAGTTTGCAGAACGAAGCGTTGGCCAGTCCCACGACGACCAATACGAACATCGGGTCGATACGGGGTTTGGAGATGATCCGCTCGTAGCGCCGCCGGAGTTCTTCGAGCGACAGGTGCTCGTCGCAGGCCTCCCAGCTCAGTGCGCTGAGGTCGGAATTGAGCTCGAACCCGATCGGCAGCGCAGCAATGTCGATCACCTCGGTACGGACGATGCTGCCCGACGGCGTGCAGAGCGTCATGACGACCGTCTTCTGCAAGGTCGTCATGCGCACGTCCACACCCTGGGACCGGCCGATGCGTTTGGAATTGCGGACCACGCGCGAGGTGTGGACGCCGGCGCCCAGCAAACGCGCGGCATACTCGGCGATAAACCGCCCGACCCTCTTCAATTCGTCTTCGCTCTCGATCATCCTTCCGCAAGTAAACGTTCCGGGGCGGCATCCGCCTCCGGATCGCCGGCCGCCGCAAGAGGCGAACGACGGACGCGACGGACAGCCGCCCGTTGCGCCGGTGCAAATGTATCAAAAAAAAGCACGTCGCAACCGGCCGCAAACGAATAAAAACGCCGGCGGGCATCCCCGCTTCCGACGACGAATCCCGTCGGCCGCCGTTCCGCAGCGAAGCGAAAGGGGAAACGGATAAAAAACGATTTGCATTTCGAACGAATGTTCATTATTTTTGCCTCCGAAACCGACAGAGCCGATGGGAAGAAAGAAAAAGACGAGAATCGTGCGGACCACGCCCTGCTTTTCGGGTTTCGACCCAACAGGCTGCCCGCGACCGGCCTCCGAGGGCGTGGTGTTGCGCATCGAGGAGTACGAGGCCCTGTGCCTGTGCGACTACGAACTGCTGACCCAAGCCGGGGCGGCCGAAAAGATGGATGTCTCGCGTCCGACCTTCACGCGCATCTACGAAAGCGCCCGGCGAAAAATCGCGCAGGCTCTCGTCGAAGGACGTTCCGTCCGTTTCGAGGGCGGCTGCTTCGACACGGTACGCTGGCAGCGGTGCGCTCCCTGCGGCGTCCGGTTCCTGCCGCCCGAAGGGTCGGCAGGATGCCCGCTGTGCGGGACCGACCCTGTGACGGGCCTCCGGGCGGAGGGTCCCTGCTACCGGCCCGTGAAAACGGCCGTCGCGGCCGAAAGCGACTCGCCGGACGAGGCCCTGTCGCCCTACGCGGGACGCTGCCGGCGCTACTTCGTCTTCGATCCCGCGACGGACGCGCTCGATTCGATCGAAAACCCGTATCGGAACGCCCCCGCGGAAGCCGGAGAGCGCATGGCCGACAGGCTCGTCCGCAAGGGCGTGCGGACGGTCGTGGCCGGCCGGTTCGGCGCCGGAACGTTCGACCGGCTCCGGGCATCGGGCATCGGCATGGCCGTCCCCGAACGGGCGCACACTCCCCGAACGATCATTCAACGGATACATAAGACTATGAGTACAACGAAAATCGCCGTTCCCACGCGGAACGGTGCGGTGGACGACCATTTCGGCCACTGCGAAAGCTATTCGATCTTCACTGTCGAGCACGGCCGCATCGCGGGCGAACCCGAATCGCTGCCTGCCCCTCAGGGCTGCGGATGCAAAAGCGGCATCGCCTCCGTGTTGCAGGAAAAAGGCGTGAAGGTCATGCTCGCCGGCAACATGGGCAACGGAGCGCTGAACGTACTGGGCCGGCACGGAATCGAGGTGCTGAGGGGCTGCAAAGGCGACGTGCGGACGCTGGTCGAAACCTATCTGGCCGGCGGCATCGCCGATTCGGGCGAAGGCTGCCACGCACACGACGATTCCGCCGGAGGACACGTCTGCGCTCACCGGCACGCATAGCCGCGGGCCGAGGATTTTTCCCGGCGGCGATCCGCAACCGCTCACCGCACGACGGATCCGCCGCACAAGACCCGTCCCGAACATCGCGCATGCTCCGCACCGGGGCCGCAAGACGATGCCCGCGGAAACAGAAACGGAGTCCGGAAAGAGTCGGGCGACAAGAAACTTCGCCGCGGCTTTTTCCGGACTTTTTCCACGGGCGCCCGTCCGGGACATCTGTGCCGAGCACGCCCGTAACGACATTCGTCCGAGCGTTCCTTCGCCTCGACAACGACGAAACGGACAAGCAGGGTCTTTCTCCCCGTTCCGAAAACGCCGGAGCGTATTCCGCATCCGAAAACCGCATTTCCGTCTTCGCCCCGACGGGTTCGGGACGGATTCGCATGCCCGCAAAACCGCCGCCGCACCCGCCCGGCCCGGCACACGCTTCGGTAACGCATCGGAGCCCGCCGCTCCATCTGCCGTCCGCCGCAACGGCTCCGGAAACAAACGGGACGACTGCCGGATCCGGAGACCGCACCCGCACCGAAACGGAAACCGGGGCACGCGTTCCCCTCGCCTTGCAAAGCGGAATTTCCCCGGCAACGGATTGGAAAGATAATTGCATGCTCTCTCCCTGAGGGAAAAGCCGCGCGACGGACGGCTCCCGCGAACGAAAAAGCAGCAGCATGAACCGAACGGGCGGAAACAAAAACAGAAAAAGAACGACGGTCGTCCTCTGCGTCGTCGCCGTGCTGGCGGCCTGCGCATGGACCGGCATCGAATACGCGATACGGAAAGCCGTGCTCCATGAGGTGCGGCACATCGCCGGCGAAAGCGCAACCGTCCAAGCGGGACGCATCGGATTCAACCCGCTGCGACGCTCGGTCCGAATACGGAACCTGCACATCGCAACAGACAGCAGCCGGACGAAGGAGAGCCGAGCCGACATAAAGCACATGGCCGTCCACATCCGCCGGATCGATCTCGACGGACTCAGGCGCACGAAAAAAGAGGGCGGACAATCGGTCTCCGTCGGCAGCATAACGCTCAAAAGACCGGACGTTTCCATCGTGCTCGCCGACCGGAGAGCCACATCCGCCCGTCCGGCAAAGAGGGAAAATACCGCAGGGACGATCGACATCGGCCGCTTCGTCCTGCAGGACGGCACCTTCGAAATCTGTCGCACGACGGACGGAAGAACGTCGTGCCGCCGGGCCGAGGGCATCGCGTTCGAAACGGGCGGCTTCCGACTGGACAAGTCGGCCCCCGACCCGGAAGCGCTCTCCCGCACGGCCCTCGCGCTCTCGGTGCGGCGCATGGAGTATACCTTCGGCCGAGGCTCCATGAAATGGCAGGTCGATACGATCGCGCTCGACACGCGGCAGGGCTCCTTCTCGGTCGAAGCGCTCCGCCTGCTGCCGCAATATCCCAAAGACGAATTTGCATCGTTGGCGCCGGGACACGCGGACTGGACGCAGGTGAAAACCGGCCGCATCGCAGGCCACGGCATCGACTTCGCGGCGCTCGTGCACGAAAAAACGCTCCGTGCCGACAGCCTGAGCATCGAAAACGCGGAGGTGTCCAGTTTCAAAAACCGGCAGATCGAAGCCCCGAAACGCCGCAAGACGCTGTTTTTCCAAACCCTGCAACGGATGCCGCTGCGGACGGACATCCGCGTGACGTCCTTCGGGAACGTGAAAGCACGCTACGAGGAACTTCCGCTGCGGGGCACGGTCGCCGGGGTCGTCGCTTTCGACTCGTTGCGCGGCTCGATGACCCGCGATCCGGACGACGCTTCGCGGTTGCGGCTCGAAGCCCAAGGTCTGCTGATGGGAACGGCGCCGCTGCAAGCTGTCTTCCGTTTTCCGGCCGACACGTCCGGCGACCGGTTCGACGTGGAAGGCCGTCTGGGCCGGTTCGATCTGCAAGCCATGAACAAAACGACCGAGCCGCTCGGAGGCATCCGCATCGACGCCGGACAGGTCGAGAACATGCGGTTCCGCATCGAAGGCGACACCGTCCGCTCGTCGGTCACGATGCTGCTGCTCTACGAGGGACTCGACGTTTCGCTCATGAGGGAGAACGAACGGGGACAATTCCGCGAACGCCGTATCCTATCGGCGCTGGCAGACGACTGGCTGGTCCGTAAATCGAACCCGGAGAGAGAGAATCTGCGGGACGGCACGGGCTCCTGCACACGCGACCCGTACCGCTCGCAATTCAACTACCTGTGGAAATCACTGCTTCCCGGCATCGAATCGACCGTTCTGGCCGGCCGCAAAAGCCACGACCTGCTCCGACGCTCCGGCGCAGAGAAATAGCACGACTCCCCTTCCCCGGCCCGCGCCGCGTTCAGTCCGGACCTGAAAACCTCCCGACAACCGGACAGACGAAGCGAAAACACGGCTTCGAAGTCCCGGCAGGTTCCCTATACCGGGGCATCCCTTTCTGCCGTCCGCCTTCCGCCCGGAGGAAATATCCGCACCGCGACGAGCCGAAAAGCCGTCCGTCCGACGCAGCGACAGCGCGAGGGAAACGCCGCACTCCCGGTCCGGACCGAGGCGTCCGCAACGGACCTATCCTCCGTCCCCACCTCGTCACGGCATCGTCCTCTCCTGCCCGGCTCCCGCCCAAACGCATCGCTGACCGACGAGGAGACTGCGGCCGTCCGAACCGGAAGAAAAAAGCCCCCGCCGGACATGCGGGACTCGAAGCATCCTTTCCTCCGCTCCGTACCGCCGACCGACGGAGCAGGCTGCAAGCGTTCTTCAGTTCGGGACACCCGGTCTCCGGCCCCATGCGACCGGAGAGTCTTTCGCACCGCCCGCCCGTCGCCGCCCGGTCCCGCCCCGGAAAGCAATCGAGGATTCCGCATCTTCTCCCCCCATCGGCCGCTCCCGGCGATATTGTGCGGTCCGGCGGACGGAATCCGGCGATTTTCATTAATTTTGGCGCCGAAAAACACGCCTGTCCATGAATTTCGGATTTTTGAAAATCGCCGCCGCCATCCCGGAAATCGAAGTGGCCGACTGCCGGCACAACACGGCCGAAATGGAAAAACTGCTCCGCGAAGCCTGCCAGCGGGGCGTATCGGTCATCGCGTTTCCCGAACTCTCCGTCACGGGATATACCTGCGGCGACCTGTTCGGTCAGCCCGTGCTGCTCGCCGAGGCCGAAAAGACCTTCGGAGAGTTGATGGAACGGACGGCGGACTGCCCGGCCGTAGCCGTGGCGGGCCTCCCGGTAGCTGTCGACGGCAGACTCTACAACGCGGCCGCCGTATTCTGTCGCGGCAAGCTGCTCGGCATCGTTCCCAAGACCTATCTGCCCAATTACAACGAATACTACGAAGTGCGCTGGTTCGCCTCCGGAGACGAATTGAAGACGGATACCGTCACGCTGTGCGGACAGACGGTCCCCGTTTCGTCGAAGCTGCTGTTCCGCAGCGGCGAAGTCTGCCTCGGCATCGAGCTGTGCGAGGACCTGTGGGTGCCCGTGCCGCCCTCGTCATTGCAGGCCGTGCACGGAGCCAATGTACTGGTCAACCTCTCGGCGAGCAACGAAATGGTCGGCAAGCACGACTACCTGCGCGATCTGGTCCGGCAACAGTCGGCACGCACCGTATCGGCTTACCTGTACGCTTCGGCCGGTTGCGGCGAGTCGACCACCGACGTGGTTTTCGCCGGCAACGGCCTGATCGCCGAAAACGGCGTTCTGCTCGAAGAGGCCGAGCGGTTCGTTCCGGGCAGCCGGCTCGTGTGCTGCGATATAGACATCGAACGCCTCGCCGCCCTGCGCCGCAAGACCAATACGTTCGCCTATGCCGGGCCCTCGCCCGCATTCCGCAGCGTCGCTTTCGATCTGCCCGCCTACGGGCGGTCCTACCCGTTGCTCCGGCACTACAACCCCACGCCGTTCGTCCCGTCCGACGACGACGGGAAGCACCGCCGGTGCGAGGAGATTTTCGACATCCAGTGCACCGGACTGGCCCGCCGCATCCGCCACACGGGCGCCCGGACGGCCGTCATCGGCATTTCGGGCGGGCTCGATTCCACGCTGGCGCTGCTCGTCGCGGTCCGGACGTTCGATCTGCTGGGCCTTCCTCGCAAGCGTATTCTGGGCGTCACGATGCCGGGCTTCGGCACGACGGACCGCACCTATGACAACGCCATGGGGCTCATGCGGGCCCTTGGCGTCGAAATCCGCGAAACGGACATCCGGGCCGCCTGCCTGCAACATTTCGCAGACATCGGGCTGGAGGCCGACGACCGCAGCGTCACCTACGAAAACGCTCAGGCCCGCGAGCGCACCCAAATTCTGATGGACCTCGCCAACCGGAGCGGAGGAATGGTCGTCGGCACGGGCGACCTCTCGGAGCTCGCGCTGGGATGGGCTACCTACAACGGCGACCACATGTCGATGTACGGCGTCAATTGCAGCATCCCCAAAACGCTGGTCCGCCATCTGGTGGGCTGGATCGCCGCGACCCATGCCGACGAGGCGACCCGTCCGTGGCTTCTGGACATCATCGACACGCCCATCAGCCCCGAACTGCTGCCGGCCGACGAACGGGGCGACATCGCCCAGCGGACGGAAGATCTGGTGGGACCCTACGAACTGCACGATTTCTTTCTCTACCATTTCATGCGGTTCGGCGTGCCGCCCGACAAGCTGTTTTTCATCGCCCGGCACGCCTTCGGCGAACGCTATGCCCCGGAGACGATCAAAAAGTGGCTCGTCGTGTTCCTGCGCCGCTTCTTCGCCCAGCAGTTCAAGCGGTCGGCCATGCCTGACGGTCCCAAGGTGGGCTCGGTCAGCCTGTCGCCGAGGGGCGATTGGCGGATGCCCAGCGACGCCAGCGCAGCGCTGTGGATCGCACAGGCCGAAGCCATTCGGACCGACGAACCGTGATCCCCGGAAGAATCTTTTCGCAAAAGCCGGTTGAAATTCCATTTATTTTCGCTTCCTTTGTAAAGAGGCCTACGTGCAGGAAACGACCGGACGGCACAATAAAACGCATGCTCCGGCCGTACTTCCATACGACGGCGGCCATGCCGAACGCTAATACTTCGTTATCATGAAAAAACTGTTGCTCGTCTTGCTGCTCGGACTTTTCTTCGGCCCCGTCCTCCGCGGGCAGAGTGCCGATGCGGTCCGGGACGGAATCGAATCGTACCTCTCGGCCGAAGGCTACCGGCCGGAAGTAGATGGGGACGGCGACCTCGTCTTCAAGGCCGAGGGGCTGACCTATTACATCTTCACGGAACCGGAGAAGAACGGCACGTTCCATTACACTTCGCTGGTTCTCTATTTCACCTCGGACGACATGACCGAAGCAGCCGCGGCCGAGCTCTGCAACACGATTTCGAAAAACTACAAAATCGTCCAGTGCTTCTATTCGCGCCAGCCCGACACGGAGAAGATCGTCTTCAGCATCGTCGCTTCGTGCTTCGCCCGCGAAGCGACGGATTTCACGGACGTGTTTCCCCGTCTGCTGGAGTGTACGCAGGAGGCAGGACGGTTCCTGCTGAGCGAATGCTCCGACGACGAATAGCTGGCACGCCTCCGTGCACGGCCGCCCGATTTACGAAGAAAACAAAACACAAATAACGAACGATGAAGAAATTGACCGTACTTTTCGCCCTGCTGTGTACCGCGGCATGGCTCTTTGCTGCCCTGCCTGCTGCCGCACAGGACAGCAAAATCGTTGTCCGCATGACCGACGGCACGCAAAAAGAGGGTTACCTCCGCTCGGCCTTCCATTCGGGCGTCCACCATGTCGACCTGAGCGAGGAGCCGACCGGGACGACGGAACGCTTCCCGGCCGACCGGATCGAAGAGCTGACATTCCGGAATGCCGACGGCACGCAGACGCGCTTTGTCAAGGATTATTTCTACCGGCTGACCGGCGGCAAGAAGAAATACGCGAAAAGACGCCCGTTGCTCTTCCGCGTAGACTACGAAGGCCGCGGCATCAAGCTGCTCACCGAGCTCCGCGAAGAAGAGGAAACGCGCGGGCTGCACACGTTCATCAAGAAGGAACGCTGGTATTATGCCAAGCGGGACGGCGATCCGGCCGCCAAAACCATCGGAGGCGAGACGCTGGACGGCAACAACATGCGCGAGGTCCACTCGTTCAAGACATTCGCCAAACGCACGTTCAAGGATTGTCCCGACCTGATCCGCCGAATCGACAACAACGAATTCAGCATCAAGGACCCGGTGGCCCTGATCAAGGCCTACGAACAGACGGCCCGATAGGCTGTTCCGATGCCCTCCTCAACGGGTGCATTCGCTTCAGGCGGATGCACCCGTTTTCGTCTGCACGACTCTATATTTCGACCTACCGAAGGAAGCCCCTGCGTTTCCGCCTTCCGGACGACAGCCCTAAGCCCGTCGCCAAAGAGAGGCCTATCCGAATGCGAGGTTCACAGCCGCGAGCGACTGCGGACAGATTCGGCCACCGCAGCCCGAGGCATCGGTGCTTCGAATGCCATAACTATCTCCGTCTGTCTTTCTCTTTACAGGCACACCGCCGTGAAACGTCGGCGAAGACCGACACGACCGCCTTTCGCTCGCCGCCGTCCGGGCCGGTCGCGGAACGACCGTATCGCTCGTGCAGCCGAAGCGCTACGCTGGACGGTCCGCCGACCGGTTTCATACCACGACGGGATGGCGAAGAACGTGTTCGATGTCAGACAGACAGTCGAAACACCCGATTCGGGCAGGTAATCATCACAATGAACGATCGGATGCGCCGGCCGCAGATCGTTGACGACAGGTTTCGGGCTGTTCCCATCGACGGCATCTGCTGTCCGGCCGGCCACGGATCACCGAAGCGGATTCCCCGCCTTAAGGCGATAACGTCGGGATTTCGGTTTCGGGAGAACGGAAAAATTCACGGCCGATGCCATCCGGCTTCTCCTTCGAAAAAATCCGATGCCATATCGGATTTTCCCGTTCTCCGAAGCCTCCCGTCCGACGCTTCTGTCGACCTTCTGCCGGCCGCGCAACGAACGAAAAAAGACGATCTTTCGGACGGTACGCCCGTTTCCCGCACGAAAATCCCGAATTTTACCCGAACATATAAAGACAACATTATAAATAAGTTACAAAACAGTCCGACTTTCGATCGAAAAAATAATCGCCCGAAAAGCAAAAAAATACCCGGAAAAATTTGGAGAAACGATTTTTCGCCGTATATTTGCAACGTCAAAAACGAGATAGCAACTCTCACCGAGACGCTGAAACAGAAACACTTCGTTCGAGACAAGTTCATCATTGTACTGCGGAAATAGCTCAGTTGGTAGAGCACAACCTTGCCAAGGTTGGGGTCGCGAGTTCGAGTCTCGTTTTCCGCTCAGAAACAGGAGGATCGAGCAATCGATCCTTTTTTCTTTTGCCGGTCAGCGAGTTGCGGCATGGCTGTCTGTTAGCGTGTTAATAAATCATTAACTGAACTCTTGCTTTTCGATGCTCTGAACCGCCGAACCGATCATTTGCAAAATACGGCATAAAAGCGAATATATCCAGACAGTCAGTTTGTTAACTTTGATCCACATTCGACCGCTGCGGCAATCCTGTTTCCCGCTCAAAAGATCGGTTTTTACTCGATCAAATCAATGAAAAACGGCGCAAAAAGCCTTGTATGTCAGAAATATGCAAGGCTTTTCTTTTTAATCCACTCACCACTCCGGAGCATTTCAGCATTTTTTGTGTGCCAATGAGTGGTACATTTTTATTTCCCAGAAAGTGCACCACAGATTTACTTTTAATTCTCTGTTTTACATCACTTTACACATTGTTTTACTTGGCTTTCCGACTATTTTTGATGTCAAATTTTAAAGGGGGAAAAGCCATGAAAGAAACCGTTTCGATCAGGTTCTATTTGCGGAAGGCCCGCACATCGAAAAAAGGCGAAACACCTATTCTTGCCCGCATCAAAATCGCGGTTGTCTTACAAAAAATGAAGCCGCACGACAACGTCCCCCGGAGCACGAGTCGTTCCTGAACGCCTTCGACGTTCGAACGATACGGACATCCGCACGACGCATCTGCCCGGCATCCGTCCGTTCACGCTCCCGGAACAGCGTAACGGTCCAAAGCAGGCGGCAAACAAACGGCAAACAGGCGGCGCATCCGCGCCTCCCGATGCCGGAAACTGGAGCGACGTACCCGCTCCGACGCCAGTAGCGGTCCGAACGCAGACACCTTCGGACGCTCGCTCCGGCGGATTTTCCGGACGGAACGTCGGGCCTTCCGCCCCTTGGGCGGGAAACGGGGCGGAAGACCCCATGGAGCACGAAACCTCGCGGCGTCAGATGAGCAGGAAGCTCCTTCCGAGCATGGAGCGTATTTCGGCACCCAGTTTGGCCGGGTCGATGGGCTTGGCCACATAGCCGTTGAAACCGTTGTCCATGATCCGTTCTTTATCCGATGCGAAAGCATAGGCCGTCACGGCGATGATGGGAATCGAATCGGAGAACTTGCGAATCTCGCGTGCCGCCTCGTATCCGTCCATGCGAGGCATGTTGATGTCCATGATAACGAGCTGTGGTCTGTGTTCCCGACAAAGAGCCACCGCCTCGCATCCGTCCCACGCGTGGATGAGCCGGTATTCCTTCTCCAGAATGGAGCGGAACAGCAGGTAGTTGCTCTCGTTGTCTTCGGCCACGAGAATCGTGATGTCCTTCTGCCGGAGAGGCGTCTTGGGCGGTTCGTTCGACGGTTCGTCCCGACGGTCCGCCTCGACCGGCAGATAGGGCACGGTGAACCAGAACAGGCTGCCCTTGCCTTCGCCTTCGGATTCGACGTCTATCGTACCGTTCATCTTCTCGACGATGCTCTTGCAGATGGAAAGCCCCAGACCGTTGCCCGGAACGAAATCGTTGAGTTTGGCGAAACGCTGGAAAAGACGGCTCTTTCCTTCCGGAGAAATGCCCAACCCCGTATCCTTGACAAAAAAGTAGATCTGCTCGCCGCGCAATTCGTACCCGAACGAAATGCGCCCCTTCGCGGTGAATTTGCAGGCATTGGTGAGCAGGTTGATGAGTACCTGCGAGAGGCGGTTGGGTTCGGTGCGGACGGTGCATTCGTCCGCGCCGAGCGTGAAGTCCATCTCGACGCCGGGCTGCAGGCGCATCCGCACCACGCTCTCGACGGTGCGGACCAGATCGTTCAGATCCACGGTCTGGTAGATGAAATCGAGCGTGTTGGATTCGACCTTGGCCAGATCGAGCACATCGCCGATGAGTTGCAGCAACAACTGGTTGTTGTTCTCGATGATGCCGACGAACTGCTGCCGCTGCTCGGCATCGTCGGTCGAGAGAAGCAGATTCGAGAAGCCGACGATGGCATTGAGCGGCGTGCGTATCTCGTGGCTCATGTTGGCCAGAAAGGCCGATTTGAGCCGGTCGGATTCCTTAGCGCGCTCTCTGGCCGCGATCAGGGCCTGCTCCTGTTTCTTGCGTTCGGTGATCAGCAGCAGCGAACCGATGAGCGCCGTGGGCTTGCCACCCTCGTCGCACACCGCCACGGCGGCGTTGACCTCCAGCCAGTCGGTGTGCGGCTGTCCGTTCTTTTCGGACACGACGCGGAACTCCGTCTTGACGTATTGCAGCTTGCCATCCATGAAATCGCTGTACACCTGTTTGACGTGTCCGGCATCGGCGGGATGAATCCGCTGGAAATATTCGTCCTCCCCGATCACGTGCACCGTATGCGTCGAATCGCTGTGCGCGGTGAAGTTCATGTGACGCAGAATGCGCTGCGCCTCGCAGGAAATCGTCCGTTTTTCCAAATCCCAGCGCCACGGGATGATACGCGAGACGCTCAACGTGATGTCCAGTTTCTCGGCGAACTCTCTCAATTCGTTGGCCGCCTTGCTCTTAGCCGTAATGTCGATAGCGAAAACATCGATCGTCTTTCTGTTTTCGGAGAGGTACATCAGAAACTCGTAATAGGTATCCGTCTCCTTGAAATAGTACGTGAACGTGACAGGAAGACGGTTCTGCAACACGCTGTCCACCAAGCGGGCGATGTAGTCCGGCGGGAAGAGGCTCCGGGAAAAATCCGGAGCGGCATTTTCCCGGACGAGGGCCGCGAAAGCCTCGTTGCCCGAATGGTATTCGATGTCGGCCACACGTCCGTCGGCTCCGTAGCGGACGGAAGCCTGCGAATAGCCGATGGGCATGTTTTCGACCAACTTCTTGTGCGCCATGAACAGAGCGATCTTCTTGCGTTGGAACACCGAGTTGAGCACGGCGATCACGACCGTGGCCGCAAAGACGATAAGGCCGACGATGATGTACCAACTGTACTGCTGCCAAAACGTTTTGGGCTTGCCAACGAACACCGTCCCCTCCGGACACGCGTCCACCGGAATGCGGTCTTGGATAAGCTGGGTATAATTGACGATGGGATAGCTCTCGGTGGCATAGGCGAACGGAACGTCGCGCATCGACACGCCGTCCAACATTTTGGTCACGGCATCCATCACGGCCTGCCGCGTCTGTTTCGGGCCGGGGAAATATCCTCCGGTAATGCCGTTGCGCAAATAGGCGCTCCGCAAGGCGAAAACGGGACACTTGGCCGCCGAAATCATGCGGGCGTCTCCCGAAATCAACATCGGAAAACCGTGTACGCTCATCCGTTCGTAGAACCACGTGGAGAGCAGCAGCCCGACCGAAGGATCGTTGTCGTTGAGATACTCCTGCATCCGGTCGCCGTTGCGGTCATTGCCCACGAGCCATTCGTATTCGAAATCGGGGTACTTTCCCGCCATGTACCGACCGATGAGCCCGTCGAGATAACGGTTCAAATAGAATTCGTCGGCCATGAACACCAGCTTCCGCATCTGGGGCAACATGCTCACCATCATGTCGATGGTCTGTCCGTATAGATCCGGAACTTCGACGAGCGTAAAATTGTACCGCTCTCTCAAATCGGTGAGCGGTGTCAGCGGCACATCCGTTATGTCGGGCGTTTCGCCGGTAAAATAAAAATCGAGCGGTCCCACGCCCCGGATTTTGGAGATCAGCACCATAGGGATGTCGCCCCATTCGCGCACGATGCGATCCCGGAGCGTAAAGGACATGTTGCCGATCAACACCAGATAGTCGGGCTTGCTGTTTTCGTAGCGCTGGAAGATCCCGTTTTCGACCTGCCGGAACGACGAGTCGTTGCGGATGAACGTCGCATTCATGTGGACGATGTCGGCATGGACGCCGTCCGTCTGCGCGATACGCAAGGCCACGGGCGTAATGAGCTCCTGACTCCACGGAGCAGCCTCGTTGTAGGAATTGATGATAAGCAGACGGCGATCTTCGGCCCGCATCGCCTGCGGAAGGAAAAGGAAAAGAACCAGACAGGCTGCCGAAAAAACGATGCGCCTCACTCCGCGCCGGTCCTTGTATCCGATTACGGTCATTGTCTATCGTGTAAATTTATTATATATTCAGTAATGGCAAACAAATTAATACCAAACGATTAAAAACCGACGGAAGCCCATCCGGCCCGCTCCCGCGACGATTGCCGGACCGGCCGTCCGGTTGCCCGACCCTCCGCTTCGTCTACGCATCGACCGCTTTTCCCGAAGAAAGCTACCGAAAAAGGTCCGGAACCGACCTCCCTTTCCGCCACGGATTCCACATGCCTCCGACATCGCGTCCGTCCGCCTCACCCGAAGCTGCCCGCACACGCGCCGCCGCTTGAGTCGCATCCGTCCCGCGTTCACAGAAACCGACTGGTCCCGACCGGGAAACGGAACCGAAGCATTTTTCCGTCTGCGAAAAATATCCGCGCGGACTCCCCACCGCCTCATCCGCCCGTATCGAAAGGTGGCTCCGCCCCATAATCGTCCTGTTTCGCTCTCGCAATACCTCATACAGGCCCGTCAGTTCGGAGCAAAGTTAAGAATTAATGGATATAATTACACATATTTTTACTATATCTATTCCCTCCCTCCGAGATTTTCAGGGTCGCAGAGTCAGGGGCCGGCCGTCCCGACGCGCTCGGTGCGAAGAGAAACACATCGCCCGTGCGACCGTCCCGATCCGCAACGGAAACCATCCTACGGAACGAAAAGGAAACTGAAAAACGAGGAACGCCAATCCTCGGCAAGGAACGGACGCAGGCAGGACGAGCGAACGGCAAAAAGAAAAGACAGTACAAACCGCACGAAAAAAGACTCCGAGACGGAACGGTGCCGGAGTCTTCTATTCCGGGGTACGAACGGTTATTCCCTGCGTTCTCCGTACCATCCCATAACGGACCCCATACAGCTTTCGCGTAATACGACGCATTCGTTCGACATACCTATCCATATCGGAACTGCAAATACCGATTACCACCTATCCATCGATCAGTTCTGCGGCATGACGGCACACGGCCGGACCCGGTCGTTTCGACAATTGCTCTGGGGCAAGTCGCGAAGCGACCGGTTCCGAATATCATTCGGTTCTCAAGCACCGGACCGATCGCTTTCGACAAGAGCATCGGTACATTCATTCGGCTTCCCTGCCGAGGGCCGAACGATCGATCGCCCCACGAACGTCCCCCCGGCTGTTGCGAGAATACATCGAAAATTCCTTTCGGATCGTCATCGAATACACCGATTCTCCGCCCGAAGACCTCACAATCCGCCGAACAGGGATGTTCCGTGCGCTTGCAGACGTCGCATGCAGCCGATCTGATCCGCAAGGCGAAATCCTCCGCTTCGACAGGGAGCCGCATTCCACGAATCATAAGCCCGACAATCGCCGCTCCCGGTTCGCCGCGACGAAAAATTCCTGCAACGCGCGTCGCCGTCGGCAAAAAGGCAGTCGAGACGACCATAGTCCCCCAACGGCTCGTATAACCCTGCCGCACCGAGACATCGGCTCGCTGCCGGGCACGGCGTTTCCATAGCGTTCCAAACATCCGAAACGACGACCGTGCGCCGCGCTGGTCTCGTCCGCCGGCGACGGGAAATCCCCCCCGATCTTGCCGCCAGAGGCATCATAACCGGATGCGCGGCCATGCAAGCCGCATCGTCGCACGAAACGCCGTCTGTGTCGGCAAGGCCCCTGCCGGCAACCCGTTACCGTATATTTCCGCATTCGACCGAACTGGGGTAAAACGCGCCGGCCGACCGCACGACACCCATATAGTCCCATCGGGGAAACCATGGAACCGATGAATTTGACAAGTGAACGGTTCGGGCACGCCGATCCATGCCCTACCTTTCCCACCGGATCGACAAATCTTTTGCTCCGACAAGCCGAGACTTCATCCATGTATCGTATCCGAAGTTTCGGACGGAAATATTAAAAAATCACATCATGGCAACTATCAACGTAAAATTGCGTCATTCCGGCATACAAGGCAAGACCGGAACGATCTATTATCGGATCAGCCACCGGGGGAAGACACGCCAGATCGGCACGTCGATGAAATTCGCTCCCGAAGACTGGCTGGCGGAGGAACAGCGCATCGTCCCCGCCGTCGCGCGGACGCCGGAGGGCCGTCTGCTCCAGCATCGCATCGAACGCGACGTCGCACGGCTGCGACGCATCGTTCGGGAGCTCGACGCACGGCAAATCGTCTACGAACCGGACGACATCGTCGAGCGCTTTCGTGTGCCGGCGGCATGCGCGACGGTTTCGGATGCGATACGGCGCGAGATCGAAGACCTGCTCGACAGCAACCGGCTGGGAACGGCCCGCAACTACCGGAGGGCGTTGAACAGTTTCACGAGCTTTCTGGAAGACGGCGACATTCCCCTCTGGGCCGTGACCGAATCGCTCATCGACGACTACAACGACTTTCTGTTGCGGCGGGGCGTCATGCGCAATACCATATCGTTCTATATGCGCATCCTCAGAGCGGTGTACAACAAGGCCGTGCGCAGATACCGCATCGAACAGACCTACCCTTTCCGGCACGTCTACACGGGAATCGACCGCACGCGCAAACGCGCCATCGACGAGCGTTTCATCGCAGAACTGTGGCGACTCGACCTCGACGGCACCCCGTCGCTTTCGCTGACACGCGACCTTTTCATTTTCAGCTATTGTGCACGCGGCATGGCTTTCATCGACATGGCCTATCTGCAAACGAAAAACATCCGGGGCGACGAAATCGTCTACACGCGCCGCAAAACCGGCCAAACGCTGCGCATCAGAATCGAACCGTGCATGCGGGAAATCATCGCCCGCCACTCGGCCGCGGCGCATGCGTCCTACCTGTTCCCCGTTCTGCGGGCGAACGAGCCGGACAAGGCTTTCGCCCAATACCAGACCGCACTGAACCGTTACAACCAACACCTGAAAAAACTGGCCCTCCGGCTGAACCTGAAAGAATCCCTCTCTTCCTACACCGCCAGACACAGTTGGGCCACGGCCGCACGAAAACACAACATCCCTCTCCCGGTCATCAGCGCCGGGATGGGACACGCATCCGAACGAACGACCCAAATCTATCTGGCTTCGCTGGAAAACTCGGCTGTCGATACCGCCAACCGAAAAATTATGACCGCTTTGATCGAGAACGTCTCTAAGCAAGAGACCATGAAGAACTTAAACAACAGATAATTAGGGCCATATTTCGAATTGTGTTCGAATTGTCGCATCTCTTTAAAACAAAAGCGTCGGCACTCTGCGGGACAGAAGCGGGGAAGGCAAATTGCCAAGGTTGTCGAACGAACACGGTCGGCGTGTAATTATCCTTCTTGTGGTGAGCATTTTGATTCGATATGTGTCGGTTTTTCCCGGTCGGGAAACTGTCGGAGGATTTGGTTGTTACCGTTTTTTTATATATGTTTGCGAGAGTTCTTCATGGTCTCTTGCTTAGAAACCATGCGAGACGACGGCATTTCGTATCTATATGTAAACACGGTTCGGTCGGTCGGAACGACGGGGATTCGTATAGAACGGAATGAAATCGGGGCGAAAAATTGAAATTTTCAGTTTTACCCCGCTTCATTAAAATAAAATATTGTAAGCCAGCGTCTTATAAAACGACACCGGTATGGCCGGGGAGTGTCCGAACCGGAAATATCGACAGTCTGGGGAAACGACGGTAAAGCGGATATGGATACTTCGGAAGAGAGCGTCGAGGATCTTTCTCCCGTCTTGGCGGAACGATTCGAAAGCAGGAGGAACAGCCTCACTGTGAGGTGGTACGTTCTGACGCTCCCTCTCTGTCACAGAGGGCCGGCCGTGGGACTGCAACGGGAACTGGACCGCCGCATCCGCAACGGAGAACCGGCATTCGAGTATTTCGCCCCTTCGTATGTCGAAGTGAAAAACGAGGACGGACATTTCGTCAATACCCGTCGCCCTTTGCTCTACAACTATGTTTTCGTCCGTTCGTCGGAAAGCGAAATATGCCGAATGAAACGGGAGTTGCCGCAATACAATTTTCTGCCGCGCGTGCGGACGGGGCTGTATGGATATTATCCCTATCTCTCCGACGAAGCGATGCGCAACCTCCGATGGATCGCACGCTCCTACTCCGACGAGCTCCCGGTCTATGCACCCGAAACGGATCGCCTGACGAAGGGCGACCGGGTCCGTATCACCGAGGGACGATTCAAGGGGGTCGAGGCACGCGTGGTGATTCGGCCCGGCGCAGGACGCAAAGACGTCGTCGTGTGCGTGGAAAACTGGATGTGGGTCCCGCTGCTGCATGTCCGTCCGGGAGAGTACGAAATCATCGCCCTGCATGAGAGCGGCAAACATGTATACACCCGGCTGGACAACGACCGGTTGCTGTCGAAACTGCATGAAGCCATAGGGCGTTGCCTCTCTGCGGAAGGTGCGACGGACGAAGACCGCACGCAGGCGGCCGAAACGATCAAACAATACGGCAAACTGCAAATGGACAGCGATGTACTGCGCTGCAAGCTCTACACGATGTTGCTTCTGGCCCATACGGTTCTCGGCACGGACGCGGAGCGCGGAGAGCTCATCGGAACGATCCGGAACCTGCTCCCTCTGGTCAAGGCGGAACAGGCGCGGGCGGGTTTGCTCGTCGCGCTTTACGGATGTACGGACAGCAGCCTTTACCACGACCGCGCCCACGAGATCGTCGACCGGTGGAAAAAGGAGAAATCGCCCAAGAAGAGCAAACAGCGTCTTATACGGTGGCTGGACGATTACGACCGGTGGCTGGGTCACTAACGCTCCACTGCGGCGAGAAGCGACACCGCCTGTCTGTTACGGCAAAACAAGACCGCACGTTTCTACGACCACTACCCGATGGGCCGCGACGCCCGTTTCCTGTCAAAACGGACTCGTGAGGGCGGAATCCGCCGAAACCCCGTTCCCAACATCAAAAAGAGACCGCATCGAGACATGCGGCCGATCGAGGAAAACATCGAAACCATGAACGGCAACCTACGACAGACCGCAAGGATCGAGCCTTCGGGCGTGCGCCTGATGGCTTTTCTCTCAGCCCATCGAACGGAAATTCTGGATCGGGAGAAAAACAACGAACGATTCATTCACTTGTACGGCACAGGCGGCTATTGGACGGCTTTCGAACGGTCCGCCTGTCAACTGTGCAGGCTGTTCCCGCGAAGCGAAACCGCGGTCTTCCACTTCGCAGCCCGACCTTTTCCCGTCGTCATGGCGTCCGTCACGGACACCGAACTGTCGTCCTGTACCCGGAGACTGGCTCTGCGAACCGTCGATCCGAACCATAAGGTACTGAGGGTATCCGCACTCCCCTCCGGAGCATACGAGCGGTGGTACGGCGACGAAATAAGGGAACTTTTATAAAATGCCCGTCGGTTCACCCGGCGTTATCGTCCGCACCGACATCAGGACCCATGCCCGGATCGCAGGCATGCAGGTTCTTGTTCCGTCGGACAAAAACCGACCATCATACTATTGTAAAACGATACGACGAATCTTATGAAAGGGATTGTATTGGCTGGGGGATCGGGTACCCGTTTGTACCCGATCACA
>CAJTYA010000002.1 GCA_910583985.1 uncultured Alistipes sp. | reverse complement strand
AGGCCTGCCGCTAGCGTTTATCCTGAGCCAGGATCAAACTCTCCATTGTAAAAAAGAAATAAATTGTTAGAGTCCTGACTGCTTAAGTTTCCTGAATGGAATTGATAAATACTACATTTTACTTGTTTTTCTCAAACAATACCAGTAAATCAAAGAACCTATTTTATCTTCGAAAACGTTTGCAGAAACATGTTCGAAACCGTTCCTCTCTGAGAGCGAACCGGACTGCAAAGGTAAGCAAGAATTTTTATTTTCCAAACTTTTCTTTGCATTTTTCTGCAAGACTCATTCTCGAAAGAACCTGTGCCAGACTTCATTAACTCTCGTCCAACGGGGTGCAAAGGTAAGCGAAGTTTTTCGAACTTCCAAATCTTTTTCGAAGATTTTCTAACCTTTTCAGAACCTCCGCTCGAACCGTCATTTCCGTTCAGCGGGTGCAAATGTAGGTACTTTTTGCGATTCTGCAAATTTTGGCGATCCTTTTTTCCCGAATATTTTTCCTATACGAACATAAATCGCTTACGGATAAGAAATTGAAGAACGAAAGAAAAATCGGCCAAACCGCACTCCACCGCCCAGAACCTACCCGAAAGGTGCCTTCCGAGGCAGGTCGCGCCGGAAGAATTTCGTCCCGAAAAGAGCGTATTTTCCCCGAACGACATCGCGATTCGAATGGAACGAACGACCTCCGAATCCGAAATCGTCCGGAGACGAACGGAAAAGAAAGCGAAATATTCCTTCGTTCCACCGGAAATTACGCCCCTCGACCGACGAGAAATAGGAGGCCGAACGAAGCATTCCAGAACAAAAAAAGCGATCCTCACCTTTTCGACACCCCGAAAAACGGAAAATCCGGCACGGCCGAAGACCGAAAAAAAGACATCCCGCTCTCCCTGCTTCGGGCCATGCACCGGCTCCGAACCATTGCGAACAGGTCGCTTCCATCCGAAAAAATATCCGCAACCGTATAAAAAAAGCCGGGAAACGATCGAATCGCTTCCCGGCCCGAACGCCTCCCGGTCGTTCCGTTATTTCGTCAGAGATTTCCAGTCGGAAGAAAAATAGGCCTTGTGGAGTTTTTTCAGCATGTCGCCGTCGTTCTGTCGGGCGAACAGATATTCGAGGTCCTTATATATATAGAACTGGAGCCAGAACCCGTCGTTGTATTTTTCACGGACGGAGCGCGGATTCATGAACTTGGCGTACCACAGCGTTTCGAGACCGTACCGTCGGGCGACGGCGACAGCTTGCCGGGCTCCGTTCCACATGTCGCCGGCCACGCGGTCGAACAGCTTCCGGAAATCCTTATAGGTCATCGAGGCGGGGTCGATCAACTCGCAGCGGTCGTCTATGCCGAGCTCCGCAAGCGAAACGGTCGTTTCGAACGTGCGGTCTCCGTCCAAATCGTACTCGATGCAATCCAGAAAACCGTTACCGTCCGTATCGGTATATTTGACCGTCGCGAAAATTTCGGGCGATTTGCCCTGCCACGCCCGGTCGTACCCCTGAAAATAACGGGCATTCTGGTCGATGCGCCAGCACCCCCACTCCGCACCGTAGAGGTGGATGCGCCCGTCGAAGCGTCCGACGTAGAGTTTTCCCCGGCCGGAATTGTCCGTATCCCACTCGCCCCGGTCGCCCGCACAGTCGGCCTGCGGATGGTTGTCGACGCCGCCCTTGAAACTGCCGATCTTGAACGGGTCCATCGGATAATAGAACTCGACCCGTTCCCAGCGGGCACAGTCGTCGTCTTCGTCGAAGACGAAATAGGCCTGCTCCCACCGGCCGCGTTCGAAAATAAGGTTCCAAGCCTCCTTGTGGGCCGGATAGATCAGTTCGGTGAGCTGCCGGAAACGGGGATCGACGAAGAAACGGTCGGCTTCGGGCAGGCCCCGCATGTTCCGGAGCATGTGCCGCTGGTCCATATAATCGAATCCGCCGCCCAGAAATCCGAGCGTGCAATCGAAATCGAATTCGTTGCCCGGCGCATTGTCGTTGTCGAGGTCCAAGGCGATGGAAACCCAGTTGGCCGCACCCTTGACCTGATTCTTCTCGAAACCGGCCGCTTCGGCCTCCGGGTCGGCGGTCGGATCGTCCAGCACGCGGATCGCCATTTCGGACAGCCCGTCGCCGTCGGGATCGTAAAACAGGAACGGATTCTCCCAGTTGATCCTCAAATCCTCCATCCGGTCGGTGGACGTATGGATCTTGATGAAAGCCGTATTGCCGTGGTAGTCGGTGTAGAAATCGGACAGGCCGTATTTCTCCCAGCATTCGAGCTTCATCACGTTCCAGTTGATGTAATTGAACTCGCCGTCGCCGTCCGTGTCCAGCACGATCATGTAGTGGCCGTTGGGCCATCCGCGCTGTCCCTCCTTGGGATAGTCGGCGATGAGTTGCAGGTCGGCTTTTCCGTCGCCGTTCAGGTCGGCGTACTTGACGACCAGATCGTAGACGCCGTCCTTGTCGCGGTCGACGAGCAGGCAGTCGTTGTCCATGTCGCCCTCCAGATCGCCCCGCTGCATATCGCCGTCGTCGTCGAGCCAGAGCACGGGAATGTCGTCGATCGTCACGCTGCGGATCGCATCGGGACGGCCGTCGCCGTTCAGATCGAGGTATTCGGGCTGAAAGCCGGCCGGAGGCAACGGCAAGCGGAACGATCCGACCTGCAAACGCTGGTTCCAATAACGGTCGGGAGTCCGCTGCGCCCGAACGCCGTACAAAAGCCCCGAAAGCAGACAGGCCAGAAAGATTGTTTTTTTCATCGTATGTGCAGTTGAGTTAGCGACTTTTTTCAGGGGCGACATCCGCAGCGACCGGAAAGGGACGGAATCGCCCGCCGGGCCGAATGCAACCGTTTGCACAAAAATAAGACGGATTTGTCGGAAAACAAAATTCCGCAGATGTTTCTCGTCGCGATTCCGCCGGTACGGGGAAACAGGACCTGCGGGACGGAGAGCGGCCGCCCGACGAATGCGCCGTTTCTTCGCGAGGACAAGGAAGCCTCCGCGAGTCGTTACCTTAATATATATACGAGCTGGACGGCAATCGTCCGTTGCACCGACGAGCGACGGCGGCCGAGTAACCGCCGCTCCGCGTTCCCGGAAAGTCCGCCGGAGAGCATCTTTCGGAACGCCGAAGGTACGTCCCGCATTTCGAACGGATCGGCTTTCCTCGCCGCCGGACCCTCGGAAATCGCGACGTTCCGCCTCGGCGGACAAAACAGGGACGACCGCATGCGGGCCGACGATTCGGAGCGTCCCTATCGCACACCCCCGTCCTGCACCCTTCCTCTACAACGTTTCGTCCGTGCGACGCTCGCGGTTCTCCGCAGGCGAATCCGAACGAAGCGGATCGACGGATGCCCCCTACCCTCCGGGGTTCACGGCGACAAAGACCGCCGCAGGACGCGACGCCCGTTCCGAAAAACTCGTTCGGCCCTACGCACGAAAACGGAGGTCTCGGCACAACAAAACGACGGATACGGAAACATATCGCTCGAAAGCCGCCGCATACGACGCAGCCTCTTGTTCCCCGCGGCATCCGAACGATCCATATCCGGCGGCACCGTCAGCGGCACCGTCAGCGGCACGTCAATCCGGCGGCGAAGCCGTACACCGCCGCCCTCCCCCTCCCGTACAAAACAATACGCTGCGGTCCTCGGTTTCCGGGCACGGCCCCGACCGTCCGCACGAAAACGGGAAGAGACGGCCCGAAGCCGTCTCTTCCCGTATGAACCGTGCGCAACGCATGCGGACCGTCTCCGCCCCAGACGCGTTTCGCCTTTTTTTCGTCGGAGGTCTCCCCGCGACGGCTGCGTCGCATGACCGTGCGACACAGCGGAATGCCGCAGCACGCTTCCCGGACACGATGCCGGGCGAACGGAACGGGTCAGATCGCCGCTGCGACGTAATCGCCCACCTCCGTCGTCGAATGGGCCTTGCCGCCGTCGCAGACCAGATCTTCGGTCACGACTCCGGCCTCGATGGCCCGATTGACCGCCTCGCGCACGGCACGGCCTTCGGCCTCGAGCCCTACGTGTTCGAGCAGCATCGCAGCGGAAAGGATCGTCGCCATCGGATTGGCGATGTTCTTCCCGGCGGCCTGAGGATAGCTGCCGTGGATCGGTTCGAACAGTGCGACCTTCGCCCCGACCGAAGCCGAAGGCAGCATGCCGAGCGAACCGCTGATGACGCTGGCCTCGTCGGTGAGGATGTCGCCGAAAAGGTTTTCGGTGACGATCACGTCGAAGCGGGTCGGCCGCTGGATGATCTGCATCGCCGCGTTGTCCACGAACATAAACTCGACCTGCACGTCGGGGTACTGCGGAGCCATCTCGCCGGCGATCTGACGCCACAGCCGCGAAGTGGCGATCACGTTGGCCTTGTCGACCACCGTGAGCTGTTTGCGGCGTTTGCGGGCCAGCCCGAAAGCCAGATGCAGGATGCGTTCGACCTCCTCCCGCGTATAGACGCAGGTGTCGTAAGCCGTATTGCCGTCTTCGCTGCGTCCCTGCGGACGACCGAAATACATCCCTCCGGTGAGTTCCCGCACGCAGAGGAAATCGGCTCCGCGGACGATCTCGGTCTTGAGCGGCGAGCGTCCGGCCAGCGAATCGAACACGGCCAACGGCCGCAGGTTGGCGTACAGGCCGAGCGACTTGCGCATGCGCAGCAACCCCTGTTCGGGCCGCACCTTGGCCGAGGGATCGTTGTCGTACTTCGGATCGCCGATGGCCCCGAACAGCACGACGTCCGACGCCTCGCAAACGGCATGCGTCGAAGCGGGATAGGGATCGCCCGTCGCGTCGATCGCGCAGGCCCCGACGGGAGCTTCCCGGTATTCGAACGTATGGGAATATTTCGCGGCCACTCGGTTCAAAACCTTCACCGCTTCGCCCACGATTTCGGGGCCGATGCCGTCTCCGGGCAAAAGTGCAATTTTCAGTTCCATCGTTTTATCTCTTTTCGTAAATGATCTTCATCTGCCGCGCATACGCCCGATGCGAAGATGTTTTCCCTCCGAAGTTTTCCGTTTTCGACCGTCGCGGCTCCCGGCCGCAAGCCGGATTCGGCCCCTCCCGCGTTGCGGAGAACGGTTCGCCGGCCCTTTTGAAGCGGGATACCGGGCCGTCCGCCCGTGAATGCCTCGGTCCGCATTTCGACCGCGTTCGATTTTCCGTCCGCCACCCCCGCCGGAACCCGCCGGCCGCTTCCGGACCGCAAAACCGATCCGCAAGAACGCCTCTCCCGGTTCAAACGACAGGACGCCGGCCCTCGTATTCCGCCGGCCGCCCGGTTCCCGAAGACGCAGGGCAGACCTGCGCACGCATTCCTTCTCCCCGTCCCGCGGCACATCGGTCGATTCCCACCCGATCCGGCTCCGGCCGAACGTTCCGCAGCCGAGCCGCACGATCTTTCGCCGGAGGTCATTCGCCCCGCAGCGTCGTACCGCCGTACCCCTCTTGGGTAAGGGCGTCGGCGCCGCAGATGACGACGCTCTTCACGCCGCCCCCGATGGCACGGAACGCATTTTCGAGCTTGGGCAGCATGCCGTCGGCCACGACGCCCTCGGCACGCAGCCGTTCGAACGCCGAAGGCGTGATCTCGGCGATCACGCTGCGCTCGTCGTTCACGTCCCGCAACACGCCCGGCTTCTCGAAACAATACACCAGTTCGGTCTCGTACTTGTGCGAAAGGCCCACGGCGACGGTCCGCGCCACCGTATCGGCATTCGTATTGAGCAGTCCGCCGCCGTCTCCGTTCACGGTGATCGGAGCGACGACCGGCACATAGCCGGCATCGATGAGCGTCCGGGCCGCCTTCACCGAGAATCCGTCGAGCAACGGATCGCCGACGAAACCGTAGTCGACCGGTTCGGGAGAGCGGCGGGCCGAGACGATCAAGCCTCCGTCGGCGCCGCACAGGCCGAACGCGTCGCACCCTGCCGTTCGCAACTTATCGACAATCGTTTTGTTGATAAGTCCCGCATACACCATCGTCACCACCTTGAGCGTCCCGGCATCCGTCACGCGGCGGCCTCCGATCATCGTGGCCTCGATTCCGAGCGCTTTACCGACGGTCGTGGCGATCTTGCCGCCGCCGTGCACGAGGATTTTCGGTCCCTCCAACGCGGCGAAATCGTGCAGAAAAGCGTCGAGCTTTTCCGGGTTATCGACAACGTTTCCGCCTATTTTAACGACTTTCAACATTTTTTCGACATTAAGCTGACAATAATTTCCGCAAAGCGCCGAGCAGGCAGTCGGCATGCTCCTCGGTCACGTTGAGCGCGGGCAGCAGGCGGAACGTGTTCTTGTCGCCGGACGAGCCCACGAAAATCTTTTCGTCGAACAGCAGCTTTTTGCGCAGCGGGGCCGCATCCTCGAACAGCTCGATGCCGATCATCAGCCCCGCGCCCCGCACCTCGCGGATGCCCGGCAGCTCGCGGAGCCCGGCCATCAGGTAGTCGCCCACCTGCGCGGCATGATCGATCAGGCCCTCCTCGGCCATCACGTCGGCCACGGCGATGGCGGCGGCACAGGCCAGATGGTTGCCGCCGAACGTCGTGCCGAGCATGCCGAACGACGGGGCGATGTGCGGAGCGATCGAAATCGCCCCGATCGGGAAACCGTTGCCCAAACCTTTGGCCATCGTATAGATGTCGGCAGCGACCCCGCTCCGGTCCGCGGCATAATATTTCCCGCTCCGGCCGCAGCCGCACTGCACTTCGTCGGCGATGTAGACGGCCCCGTACTCGTCGCACAACGCCCGGACCTTGCGCAGATATTCAGGCGTGGCGATGCGGATGCCGCCCACGCCCTGAATGGCCTCGACGATGACGGACGATATTTCGTCCCTGTTCCGCTCGAAAGCCTCCTCCAGCGCCCGCTCGTCGTTGAGCGGCACGAAGACCACGTGATCGGTCCGGTTGACCGGCGCGACGATCTTCGGGTTGTCCGTGGCCGACACGGCCAGCGAAGTACGGCCGTGGAAAGCTCCTTTCATCGCGATGACCTTGCTCTTGCCGTTGTGGAACGAGGCCAGCTTCATCGCATTCTCGTTCGCCTCGGCGCCCGAATTGCACAGAAAAAGCTGATAGTCCTCCTTGCCGGAGAGCGCTCCCAGCTTGCGGGCCAGCTCCTTCTGCTGCTCGATGATGACCGAATTGGAGTAGAAGCCGATATGTTTCAATTGGTTCACGACACCCTCCACGTAACGGGGATGGGTATGCCCGATGGAGATGACGGCATGTCCGCCGTACATGTCCAAATAGCGGGTCCCCTTGTCGTCCCACACGTAGGAGCCTTCGGCCCGAACGATATTGATATCCCACAGGGGATAGACTTTGAACAAATCCATAATTTTCGATTTTCGGCCCCTCCGCCCTCACCGGGCTCCGGAACCGGTTAAACAACATTTCCGCGTCCGCCGCCCCTGCGGCCTCCCCGCGCGGGCGCTCTCCCCTCTTTCGGGAAAAAGCCTGCCGCCAAAACTCCGCGCCCGCCCGGTCTTCGCGGACGGAATGGTCCGCCGTTCGACGCCCCGTCCGTTTCCCGTCCCGCGGGGCGTGTCTTCGGGTCGAACCCGTGCATTGGCGGACAGCCCTTTTACCCGGACGCTCCGTCCGGCTGACGATTCTCCACCTGCCGAGGGCCGTCGCAGCGACTAAAATGCCACGGGCTTGAGGTGCAGGCCGGCCCGTTCGTCAAGGCCGAACATCAGGTTCATGTTCTGCACGGCCTGTCCCGATGCGCCCTTGAGCAGGTTGTCGATCACACTGGTCACCAACAGCTTGTCGCCGTGTTTTTCGAGCGAAAGCAGGCACTTGGCCGTATTGACGACCTGTTTAAGGCACACGCTGCGGTCGCTGAGGAACGTCAGCGCGGCGTCGGCATAAAAATCGGCGTAGACGCGTCGGATTTCCTCTAACTCCAGCGGGCAGTCGGTATAGATCGACGCGATGATCCCGCGCGCGAAATCGCCCCGGTAGGGAACGAAGTTGATCGCGTGCGAAAAGTCCGGCATCAGCGACCGGACGCTCTCGCCGATCTCGTGCAAATGCTGGTGCCCGAAAGCCTTGTAGATCGACAGATTGTTCACCCGCTGACTGAAATGGGACGTCGGGGCGAGCTTCTGCCCGGCGCCCGTCGATCCCGTGACGGCCGTCACGTGCACCTCGCCGGCGAGCAGCCCCGATGCCGCCAACGGCAGGAGGCCCAGTTGCAGGCAGGTGGCGAAACATCCCGGATTGGCGATGTTGCGGGCCCGACGGATGCGGTCGCGGTTCAGTTCGGGCAATCCGTAGACGAACTGCCGCTCCCCGACCGACGAGGAAGCCGCCAGCCGGAAGTCCTGACTCAGGTCGATGATCCGCACCGAATCGGGTATCGGCGTGGCTTCGAGAAACTTGCGGGCGTCTCCGTGCCCCACGCACAGGAACAGCACGTCCACGTCGGTGCGCAGACGGTCCGTAAAACGCATGTCGGTCTCGCCCAGCAGATCGACGTGCACATCGCTCAGGCGATTGCCGCCGTTGCTGTTGCTGTGCACGAAAACGAGTTCCGCCTCCGGATGGTTCAGCAGGACGCGGATGGCTTCGCCGCCCGTATAGCCGGCTCCGCCTATGATTCCAACTCTTACCATAGTCGTATAGTCATCGGATTCGACGCCCCGCAACGATCCCCGCAGCGCACGGTTTCCGGTTTTCGCCCGCCGTTCCTTTCCGGCGGGAGCGCTCCGGAGCCGGGACGACCGTCCGCAGGAGCCGGATGCAGGTCGTGCCGTCATCCGGTTCCCCGCTCCGTCTTCGTCCGGAACAGGCGCGCCGTCTTCTCGACGGGCATCGCACACGTTCCGCCGGGCCTGCGACGGAAGGGAACGACAAACTGTTGCTCCGTCGGGAGACGGACAAGCGAAGTCCGTTCCCCGAACGCTTCGGCTTCGGTTCCCGACAGGCGGGGCAAAGTATCGATACGGGTCTCGTCGCGGTCTACTTCAGACCGCCGTTGATTTTATAATAAATCCGGTTCTGGTTACCGAAGATCTTGCCGAATCCCTTCACATCGTCGCTCGTCCAGTCGCTCATCGTTTCGCCGTAAGCGCCGAACTTGTCGCTCATCAGATCGTGCGGGCTGTCGATGCCCACGACGACGAACCGGTAAGGGTGCAGATCGACAAACACGTCGCCGCTCACGGTACGCTGGCTGCTTTCGAGCATCGCCTCCATGTCGCGCATCACCGGATCATAATACTGTCCTTCGTGCAGATAGTTGCCGTAGAAAGCGGCGATCTGGTCTTTCCAGAAAAGCTGCCACTTGGTGAGCGTGTGCTTTTCGAGCATGTGGTGGGCCTTGATGATGATCATCGGCGCAGCGGCTTCGAAACCGACGCGGCCTTTGATGCCGATGATCGTATCGCCCACGTGCATGTCGCGGCCCACCGCATAGCGCGACGCGATGGCCTGCAAGGCGCGGATCGCCTCGATGCGGTCCTCGAAACGCTTGCCGTCGAGCCCCACGAACTCGCCTTTCTCGAAGGTGAGCGTCACGCGGCGCGGTTCGGTCTCCTTCAACTGCGAGGGATAGGCCTCTTCGGGCAGCGTCTCGCTCGAAGTGAGCGTTTCGCGGCCGCCGACGGACGTACCCCAGACGCCTTGGTTGATCGAATATTCGGCCTTCTTGAAATCGAAATCGACGCCGTTCGCGCGCAGGTAGGCGATCTCCTCCTCGCGGCTGAGGCGTTTTTCGCGGATCAGAGCGATCACTTCGATTTCCGGAGCGATGATGTCGAACACCATGTCGAAACGGACTTGGTCGTTGCCCGCCCCGGTGCTGCCGTGACACAAGTAGTCGGCCCCTATTTCGCGGGCATAGCGCGCGATGGCCGTGGCCTGAGAGATTCTTTCGGAGCTGACCGAAATGGGATAGGTCGAATTTTTCAGCACATTGCCGAAAATCATGTATTTGATCGCGTGGTTGTAATAATCCTGCGTTACGTCGAGCGCCACGTAGCTCTTCACGCCGAGGCCGTAGGCCCGCCGTTCGATATTCGCGAGTTCTTCAGCGGAGAATCCGCCGGTGTTCGCCAGTGCGGCATGCACTTCGAGACCCATCTCTTTGGCCAGATAGATAGCGCAGTAAGAGGTGTCGAGACCGCCGCTAAAGGCCAATACTACTTTTTTCATTTTTTCTCTTTTTCGTTTTTTAACATGAACCGAAGGAGGAGCACCTGTATTCTTCTCTTTCTTAATCTTCGAGCAATTCCCGGTCGATGGGAATCTTCACCGTGTCGTGGGCGGGATCGAACAGCATGGCCGTGCAAAGGCAGTTCTTGCGCTGCTTGCTTTGCAGGATGGGGTAATTGACGCAGCTTTCGCATCCTTTCCAGAACTGGTCGTCGTCCGTGAGTTCGGAATAGGTCACCGGCCGGTAGCCCAGTTCGGAGTTGATCTTCATCACTGCCAGTCCCGTGGTGAGCCCGAAAAGTTTCGAGCCGTGGAACTTTTTCAGCGACAGGAAAAAGGTCTTCGTCTTGATCGCCTTGGCCAGCCCCATGCGTCGGAACTTGGGGTTGATGATGAGGCCCGAATTGGCCACATAGCCGCCGTGTCCCCACGACTCGATGTAGCTGAACCCGGCCCACGTGCCGTCCTTGTGAAAAGCGATCACGGCCTTGCCTTCGCGCATCTTGCGCGAGACATACTCCGCGGTACGTCTGGCGATACCCGTACCGCGCGCCTTGGCCGATTCGGCCATCTCGTCGCAGATGGCCTGCGCAAAGTCCGTGTGTTGTTCCGTGGCAACCAACACGTCGAAATCTTCAATTGTCATTTCAAAACCAGCAAAAAAATTAGAAACGCCGGAAAACGAGGGGCCTTCCCCCGCCTCTGCCCGGATTATTACAAAGGGCAAAAGTATTAAAAAAAAGACCGAATCGCGGACAAATTCAACTTCATTTTTCAATTTTAAACAGCAAAAGCCCGTTTTGCAGAAATTTACAGCGCACACGGCTCGAAATCCGCGTCCGCTTACGGTCATTCGCGGTCGCCTCCGCTTTCCGGACGCCGACGGAGCGGCATTTTTGGCCCCTTTTCCTCTTATGCGTCCCGCCGGCGAAAACGGGTTCCCGGAACGTCCCCGCCGGCAGCGAAACGGGGACGGCGATCATCCCGGCACAAGAGACCCTTCGCCGAAAGCCGGACGGCCCCTCTCCCCCTACGCCGCCCATCCCTTCCGGAACGCCTCCAGCCGCCACGAAGCGTCGCCCTTCCCGCTTCGCCGACATGTACTCCACCCGACCGTCGGGAACCGGACAGCGACATCCGCCGACACCGGCAAAAAACGCCCTCCAAGGCTACCACCGGGCGTTCCTTTCTCTGCCGGATTCCGACCGGCGACGACAACGGGTCCTCATCCGGGAACGCCGTCTGCCGGACGCCGCCCTTTCTTGCGGTCTTACCGCGCGGCGACCTGTCCCCGCCGACAGGGGCAGGTCGCTGCGGGCACGTACCGCGACGTATTTTCCGAAAAGACACAGGCCGTCTCCCCCGACGGGGAAACGGCCTGCAGAAGGACGCGGCGCCCGGCCGGATCGTCCGGCCCAAGCACACGCGACACGGGGAGGGATCAATATTTATCGCTCTCGATTTCGAAAAAGGCCTGCGGATGGGAGCAGACGGGACATTTCTTCGGCGCGCTGTTGCCTACGTGGATGTGTCCGCATTCGCGGCAGCGCCAGATCGTCTCGCCCTCCTTGCGGAAGATCGCATCGCGTTCGAGCGTTTCGTACAGTCCCCGGAAGCGGGCTTCGTGCGTCTTCTCGATTTCGGTGATCTGGGCGAAGCGCAGGGCGATTTCGGTGAAGCCCTCGTCTTTGGCCACGCGCGAATATTCGGGATAGAGATCGCTCCACTCGTCGTACTCGCCCTCGGCTGCCTGACGGAGGTTTTCGAGCGTCGTGCCGATGACGCCCGCCGGATAGGAAGCCGTGATTTCCACGTTACCTCCCTTGAGGAACTCGAAGAAGATTTTCGAATGACGCAGCTCGTTGTGCGTGGTTTCATCGAAAAAGGCGGCGATCTTTTCGTAACCGTCCTTGCGGGCCTGTTTGGCGAACATGCGGTAACGGTTGGCGGCCTGCGATTCGCCGGCGAATGCTTTGAGCAGGTTCTGCTCGGTCAGGGTTCCTCTGAGCTTGTTGTCTTCCATGATTTTTGTTTTTTATACGATTGGTAATGGATATTTACGAACAGCCGACGCTGTTGGTATCAAATTTGATCCGGTCTCCCGATAAAACACTCGAACGATGACACTCTTGATTAACACATTACTGATTATGACACATGTATTACCCCAGCTCCCCTACGCGGAGGACGCTCTCGCTCCCCACATGAGCAAAGAAACCATCGAGTACCACTACGGCAAGCATCATCAGGCCTACGTGAACAACCTCAACAAACTGATCGCGGGTACGCCTTTCGAGCAGATGCCGCTCGAAGAGATCGTGCTCAAAGCCGACGGGCCGATTCTGAACAATGCAGCGCAAGCGTGGAATCATACGTTCTTTTTCTTTACCTTCTCACCCACTCCAAAATCAATGCCAAGCGGAGCGCTGGCCGAGGCAATCGACAGAGATTTCGGCTCTTTCGACCAATTCAAGGAGCGGTTCGCACAGGCGGCCGCCGGACTTTTCGGTTCGGGATGGACATGGCTCGTCAGCGACGAGGACGGCCACCTGTCGATCGTATCCGAATCCAATGCGGGCAACCCGATGCGCAAGGGCCTCAATCCGCTGCTCTGCATCGACGTCTGGGAACACGCCTACTACATCGACTACCGCAACCGCCGGCCCGATTTCATCGACAACTTCTGGAAAATCGTCGATTGGAAAGTCGTCGAAGAACGCTACATGAAATAGACCGGCGGGGAGCCCCGCCGCGCTCCCCCGAAACGCAGACGTTCCCTGCCGCCGAGGTGCGACAGGGAACGTCTCTTTTCATAGCGGCGGAAACCGGGAACGACGGGGACAATTTATTTATATGGATGTACCGACATTTCGGGCTGCCCCTTTTCGAATCCGACGGCAGCCTCCCTTCGGTCGTGAGCCGCATATTCGGGTCCCCTTTTCCGGCCGAAGCGGGAATCGGAGCCGTCGTCCGGAAAGCGCGACGGCACGGGCTCGCAGCCGGGACACCGAACGGGCCGCCGCGCCGACAGGAATATGAAAAAAACGGCCCGGACGCGGGTCGTTTCTCTTTTAACGGGATCGGCTCTCCATCATCGCCGGAGACTCTCGTCTTCCGCGCACCGAGTACGAGGAAAGCTGCGGCCACGCTTCAACGGCATGTTCCGGAGACCCGCCTCCCGATGCCGACACAAACGAAAGGCCCGTTTCGCCGCCCGACGGAGCGGCGAAACGGGCCGTATACGACCCTCCGAGCAGGTTCGCCCTACCGCGGACGGGTATCGTTTTTCCTCCGGGGATTTTCGGGGAACCATCCTTTGCGGACGCGTTCTTTCTGTTCGAAAAGCTCCTTGATCGTCCAGAGCGAGGAAAAAGCGAACACGCCGGCCAAAGCCGAAAGCAAAACGTTGTCGGTGAGCATCGACACGGCGATGCCCGCGAGACCCAGCAACAGGAAGATCCACCAGCATCGCGTTCCCCAGTGATACTCGGCCTTGATGACGACCGGGTGGAAAAGTCCGATAATAAGAAAGGTGCCTATGCCGATGAGCAGACCCAGCAGGCGGTGTTCGACGAAAAATTCCATAAGCGTTTCTATCGTTGTGCGGAAGCCTCCGGAGCCGATGCGCCGAGCGCTTCCATCGTTTCGGCCAAAGCCGTCTCCAAAGCCGCACGCTCCGTTTCGGCCGTCCGGATGTCGTCGGCCGCGGCGATCGTGCGGTAAACCGAATCGGGGATCAACGTCACCGGAAGGCATTCGCCCCGCGACCGGTAATCCTCCCGCGCGACGTCGAGCAAGCGCCGTCCGATCCGTGCACGCAGCGCGTCGAGCTGCGAAGAGGCCTCCCGGAACGAGGCATCGCCGCGGGAGAGCCGGGCGTGGACGCGGGCCGTCGCCTCATCGTACTCCTTGCGCATGGCGGGCGTACCCAGCACCGGAACGTACTTCTCGCGAAGGGCCCGGTATTCGGTATCGTTCTCCAAAGCGGCTTCGACCGTCTCTTCGGCCTTCCGGTATGCCCGCCGCCATGCCGACAGCGAATCGTCGGAGGCGAAGTAGGCGCTCGTCGCGATGCCGGCCTCTTCGAAAGCCTCCGGACCGACGACGGCGTCCGCAGCGGCCGTCTCGACGTAGCGGTCGAAAATCCGTTCGTTCACGGCACATTCGACACGCTGGATTTCGGTCTTCAGCGAATCGGCCCGTCCGGTCAGCTTCTGCATCTGCCGGCGGTCACCGCAGCCCTGCGCGAGGAAAAGCGCGGCGGATAAAACGAGGATCGTTCTTGTTTTCATAATCGTATAGGGTCTATTAGGTTGCAAAAATCGTTCCCGGCGCAGCCGCCTCTCCGGCGACAGCCCGGCAGCGGAAAGGACGGGACGCCGGACGAGCAGTTCCGGCACTCGTCGCCGCATCCGCTTACAGGTTCTCTTTCACGAACCGGATGCAACGTTCCATCAGGTGATGGCGCGAAGCGCCCATGCCGTGGTTCTTGTCGGGATAGACGTACATTTCGAACGGTTTGTCGTGCCGGACGAGCTGTTCGACCATCTCGTAGGTGTTCTGAATGTGGACGTTGTCGTCGCCCGTACCGTGGGCGATGAGCAGCTTGCCCTTGAGCCGGTCGGCAAAACCGATCGGCGAATTGTCGTCGTAACCCGAAGGGTTGTCCTGCGGCAGGCCGTTGTATATTTCGGTGTAGATCGTATCGTAGAACCTCCACGAGGTAACGGGCGCCACGGCGATGGCCATGCGGAACACGTCGTTGCCCTTGAGGATGCAGTTCAGCGCCATGAACCCGCCGTAGCTCCAGCCGTAGATGCCGATGCGCTCCGCATCGACGTAGGGCAGCGTCCCCAAATAGCGGGCCGCCTCGATCTGGTCCTCCGTCTCGTATTTGCCCAACTGGCGGTAGGTGCACTTGCGGAACTCCTCGCCCCGGAATCCCGTTCCTCGGCCGTCGACGCAGGCCACGATATAGCCTTCCTGCACCAGTGCGTCCTCCCAGCCCATCGACCAGCGGTCGGCCACCTGCTGCGATCCGGGGCCGCTGTACTGCGTCATGAAGACGGGATATTTCTTCGCCGGATCGAAATCGCGGGGACGGATCATATAACCGTTCAGCGAGACGCCCTCCGAGGTTTCGAACCGGAAGAACTCCTTGAGGGGTACCTCCAGTTCGGCGAGCTTCTCCCTCAGGGCGGCGTTGTCCTCCAAGGTGCGCACCGGACGGCCGTCGCCCCGATGGAGCGTCACCCGGTTGGGCGTCGAGACATTCGAAAAATAGCTGATGAAGTAACGGAATCCGCGCGAGGGAGCGATCGAATAGGTTCCGTCGCCGCCGGTGAGCCGGCGCTTTTTGCGGCTGTCGAGTTTGACCGTATACAGATCGCGGCGCAGAGGCGACTCTTCGGCCGAAAGGTAATAGACGTCGTCGCCCTCGATGCCCAGCAGCGAGACGACGTCCCACTCGCCCGAAGTGACCGGACCGATCTCCCCGGTATCGATACCGTACAGATAGAGGTGCATGAAGCCGCTCTTCTCGCTGCGCACGACGAAGCGCTCGCCGTCGGGCAGGAACGTGACCGTCGCGTCGTCCACCCGTTCCACATAGCGGTCGTTGCGCTCGTCGTAGATCGTGCGGGTATTCCCCTGCTCGTCGCCGAGCAGCACTTCGAAATGGTTCTGGAGTCGGTTGAGCCGGTAGAAAGCCAATTCTCCGGACGGCGTCCAGAGGATGCGTGGGATGTACTGGTCGGTTTCCGTCCCCGTATCGACGCGCACCCGCCGGTCGGAGGAGAGGTCGTAACAGTAGAGCTCGACGACGGAATTGGCCTCGCCGGCCTTCGGGTACTTGAACGTATAGACCTGCGGATAGAGCTCGCCGCGGAACGTATTCATATCGTACTCGCGCACGCGGCTCTCGTCGAAGCGCAGGTAGGCGATCTTCGTTCCGTCGGGCGACCATTCGAAAGCCTTCGAGAATGCAAACTCCTCCTCGTAGACCCAGTCCGGAATGCCGTTGATCACGAAGTTGAACTTTCCGTCCGAGGTGATCCGCCGTTCGGTCCCGGCATCGAGGTCGGCGACGAACAGGTCGTTGTCGCGCACGAAAGCCACGCGGCTCCCGTCGGGCGAGAACGAGGCCTCCTGCTGCGGTCCTCCCTCCGAAAGGCGGCGGAGTTCGCCGGAGGGAATGTCGTAGAGCCAGTAGTCGGCCGTGAACGAACGGCGATAGATCGGCTTGACGTCCGTCGTGAGCAGAATGCGCCGCTCGTCGGCACTGAACACGTAATCGGTAAACCGAAGGACGGGCTCGGCGGCCGAGGCGTCGAACACGACGGCCTCCTGTGCTCCCGTGCGGTAACTGAATCGGAGAATGCACCCTTCGTCGAGCGTCGTGTAGTGCTCGCCGTCGCGCATGCTGCGCACGCCGCTCACGCTTTTGGGAGCGAACACGCCCCGGCGGATTTCGTCATAACCGAAACGCGGTCCGGAAGATTCCGCATGCAAACAGACTGCCGTCGTCATAAGAGACAGGATGAGCGCGCCGCAACGGCGGACGGCGGCGCGAAAATTAACTTTTGGTTTCATACATTCATAAAAACGCGGTCCGCGCGAAAATATTACCGGCAGGCCTTGAGGCTGAGGTCCAAGCTCTTGATCTGGTGCGTCAGCGCGCCGACGGAAATGAAATCGACGCCGCAGGCAGCATATTCCCGCAGGTTGGCGAGCGTGATGCCGCCCGAAGACTCGATTTCGCAACGCCCGTCGATGAGCCGCACCGCCTCGCGCGTGAGCTCCGGCGTGAAGTTGTCGAGCATGATGCGGTCGACCCCGCCGGCCCGGAACACTTCGCGGATATCGTCCAGCGAACGCACCTCGACTTCGATGGGGATGTCCTTGCCGCGGGCCTTCAGATAGGCTTTCGTTTTTTCGACGGCGGGGACGATCCCTCCGGCGAAGTCGATGTGGTTGTCCTTGAGAATCACCATGTCGAACAAGCCCATGCGATGGTTCTCGCCGCCGCCGATGCGCACAGCCATCTTGTCCATCACGCGCATGCCGGGCGTCGTCTTGCGCGTATCGAGCACTTTGGTCTTCAGTCCTTCGAGTTCTTTGACATAAACGGCCGTCTGCGTAGCCACGCCGCTCATGCGCTGCATGATGTTGAGCAGGATGCGTTCGGCCTGCAACAGCGACACGAGCCGCCCCTCGACATAGAAGGCCACGTCGCCCGGCTTCACGCGCGCGCCGTCGTCGAGCAGTTGCTCGAACCGCACGTCGGGATCGAGCCGGCGCAGCACGATCCGGGCGATTTCGACGCCGGCCAGCACGCCCTCCTGTTTGACGAGCAGTTTCATGCGCCCCCTTTCGTCGGACGGGATGCACGAGAGCGACGAATGGTCCCCGTCGCCTATATCTTCGCGAATAGCCAGTTCGATGAGTTCGTTCACGAACGGTTCATACTCTTTTTTCATCGTTTCCGTTATTATTGCGTTGAACATTCGGCTGCGAATGTACGCAAAATCGAAGACATACCCGCCGCGAAAAACGCCCGGAGGTCCCGAAACGAAAAAATAACGAAATATTTTTCATCGTTTGTGTGAAAATTTTTACCTTTGTCTCGTAAAATTAACATTACGATCATTCCCGAACGGTTTGCCGTAATGTCCTTCGCAGAAGGAAAAGTCTGAAAACAAAACGGATAGCCCGAATCCGAGGCGATTGAACGTCATAGCCGGAGAGGACACGGGCCATACGGGCGAACGAAAAAACGGTTTCTTTGCCGTAAGGCGGAATTCAAACAGAACGCGTTTATGAAAGAGCTCAGAAGCAACACCACGACGAAAGGGCGCAAGATGGCCGGAGCGAGAAGCCTCTGGCGGGCCAACGGCATGAAAGACGAACAGATGGGACAACCCGTCATCGCCGTCGTCAATTCGTTTACGCAGTTCGTGCCCGGACACACGCACCTGCACGAGATCGGACAGCGCATCAAGGAACGCATCGCCGCCGAGGGCTGCTTCGCGGCCGAGTTCGACACGATCGCCATCGACGACGGCATCGCCATGGGACACGACGGCATGCTCTATTCGCTGCCCTCGCGCGAGCTGATCGCCGACAGCGTGGAATATATGTGCAACGCCCACAAGGCCGACGCGATGATCTGCATTTCGAACTGCGACAAGGTCACGCCGGGCATGCTGATGGCCGCCATGCGGCTCAACATTCCCGCCGTATTCGTATCGGGCGGTCCGATGGAAGCCGGAAGGCTGGGCGACAAGGCCTACGACCTGATCGACGTGATGGTGCAGGGCGCCGACCCGAACGTCTCGGACGAAGCGCTCGACGCGCTCGAACACGCGGCCTGCCCCACCTGCGGCTCGTGTTCGGGCATGTTCACCGCCAACTCGATGAACTGCCTGACCGAAGCGCTCGGTCTGTCGCTGCCGGGCAACGGCACGATACTGGCCACGCACGAGGCCCGCACAGCGCTGTTCGACGAGGCGGCGCGGCTGATCGTGAAAAACGCACGGAAATACTATTTCGAAGACGACGAATCGGTGCTGCCGCGTTCCATCGCCACGCGGGCGGCCTTCCTCAACGCCATGTCGATGGACATCGCCATGGGCGGATCGTCGAACACGGTGCTGCATCTGCTGGCCGTGGCGCAGGAGGCGGGCGTGGACTTCACGATGAGCGACATCGACTCCCTCTCGCGCAAGGTGCCCGTCATCTGCAAGGTGGCGCCGAACTCGCACTACCACATTCAGGACGTGAACCGGGCCGGAGGCATCCTCTCCATTCTGGGCGAACTGGACCAGGGCGGCCTGCTCGACACGTCCGTCGGGCGCGTGGACTGTCCCTCGCTCGCGGAGGCCATCCGCCGCAACGACATCCTGAGCCCCGAAGCCGACGCCGCGGCCCTCTCGCGTGCGCTGATCGCACCGGGCGAAAAATTCAACCTGCGGTTAGGTTCCCAGAACGCCTCGTACCCGTCGGCCGACACGGACCGACAGAGAGGCTGCATCCGCGATCTGGAACACCCCTACCTGCGCGACGGCGGACTGGCCGTGCTCTTCGGCAACATCGCCGCCGACGGCTGCATCGTCAAGACGGCGGGCGTGGACACCTCCATCCTGCACTTCGAGGGCCGCGCCCGCGTATTCGAATCGCAGGAAGCGGCTTGCGCCGGCATTCTCGGCGGTAAGGTGCAGGCGGGCGACGTGGTCGTGATCCGCTACGAAGGTCCCAAGGGCGGCCCCGGCATGCAGGAGATGCTCTACCCCACCTCCTATCTGAAAACCGTCAAGCTCGACAAGGCCTGCGCACTGGTGACCGACGGACGCTTCTCCGGCGGCACGTCGGGCCTCTCCATCGGGCACGTTTCGCCCGAAGCCGCCGCAGGAGGCGCCATCGCCCTGTTGCGCGACGGCGACAGGATCGTCATCGACATCCCGAACCGCAAAATCGACGTCGATCTGCCGCAGGCCGAACTCGACCGGCGCCGCGAAGCCGTCGTCCGCTTCGAACCCTCGGGGCGCGACCGAGTCGTCAGCCGGGCCCTGAAAGCCTACGCGGCGACGGTCACCTCGGCCGACAAAGGCGGCGTGCGCGAAATACTGTAAAGAGACCGACCATATCTTCGGCAGGCGGACGGATTTCCCTCCGAGGCATCCGTCCGCCTGCCGGACCTAACCAAAGCCACATCATGTCCAAAAAACAAAAGATAAAAGGAGCGGAAGCCCTGTTGCTGTCGCTCATCGCAGAGGGGACCGACACCGTCTTCGGCTATCCGGGCGGACAGGTCATCCCCATATACGATCATCTGTACCACCACACCGACCGGCTGCACCACATCCTGACCCGACACGAACAGGGCGCCGTGCACGCGGCCCAAGGCTATGCGAGGGCCACGGGCAAGGTGGGCGTATGTCTGGCCACGTCGGGACCGGGCGCGACGAACCTCGTCACCGGCATCGCCGACGCCATGCTCGACTCGACGCCCATCGTCTGCATCACCGGTCAGGTTCCGGCCTCGCTGCTCGGCACCGATGCTTTTCAGGAGGCCGACACGATCAGCATGACGATGCCCATATCGAAATGGAACTGCCAGGTCACCAAAGCCTCGGAGATCCCCGCCGCCATCGCCAAGGGCTACTACATCGCCCGGACCGGCCGTCCCGGTCCCGTGGTCATCGACATTTCGAAGAACGCCCAGACCGAAGAATTCGATTACGCCTACAAACCCTGCATCTACCTGCGCAGTTACCGTCCCCGGCCCGAAATCGACGCCGAGGCGATCCGCCGGGCCGTGGAGATGATCAACGCTTCGGAGCGACCGCTGCTGCTCGTCGGACAGGGCGTCAAACTCTCCGGCGCCGAAAGCCGGCTGCTCGCACTGGCCGAAGCCGCCGGGGTACCGATGGCCGAAACGCTGATGGGCATTTCGGCCGTGCCGAACGACCATCCGCTGTTCGTGGGCAATTTGGGCATGCACGGCAACATCGCCGCCAACGAAATGACGCAGCGCAGCGACCTGATCGTCGCCGTGGGCATGCGGTTCAGCGACCGCGTGACCGGAGACGTGAAGAACTACGCCCCGAACGCCCGGATCGTCCACATCGACATCGACCCGGCCGAACTGGGCAAGAACCTGCCCGTCGACCTGCCGATTCTGGCCGATGCCGCCGACGCGCTCGAAGCCATGATGAAAGGCATCCGCCACAGAGACCGTTCGGAGTGGATCGACGTGGCGGCAGCATGCGCCCGCAGGGAATACGAAGAGGTGATCCGTCCGAGCAGCGACCCCGAAGGACGCTACATTTCGATGTACGACGTGATCGCCACGCTGGCCGAAGTGGAAAAGGGCGACGCGGTGATCGTGACGGACGTGGGACAGAACCAGATGTTCAGCGCGCGTTACTCGAAATTCAACCGCACCCGCAGTTTCATCACCTCCGGCGGACTCGGCACGATGGGCTTCGGCCTGCCCGCCGCGCTCGGAGCGAAACTCGGCGTACCGGACCGGGAGGTGGTGGCCGTCATGGGCGACGGCGGTTTCCAGATGACGATGCAGGAGTTGGGAACGATCATGCAGAACCGCATCGGCGTGAAGATGATCGTGCTGAACAACTCCTACCTCGGCATGGTCCGCCAGTGGCAGCAGCTCTTTTTCGACCGCCGCTATTCGTTCACCCGCATCGAGAGCCCCGATCTGACGGCCATCGCATCGGCCTACGGCATTCCGAGCCGCCGGGTGACCTCGCCGGCCGACCTGCGCGAAGCGATCGAAGAGCTGGCGGCCGCCCAAGGAGCCTACTTCCTCGAAGTGGCCGTCCTGCCGGAAGAAAACGTATTTCCGATGGTTCCGGCGGGCGCCTCGCTCTCGGACACGATCTGCAAAGAGTAACCCCTAAACGGAAAGATCATGGTCAAGGAATATATCGTCATCGCGTTTACGGAAAACCAGACCGGCGTGCTCAATCGCATCACGGCGCTGTATCTGCGCCGCAAGATCAATATCGAGACGCTCAAAGTGTCCGAATCGTCGATCAAGGGCATCAGCATGTTCGTCATCTCGGCCTTCACGACGCAGGAAATCATCGACAAGTTAGCCAAGCAGTTGCGCAACATCGTCGAGGTGATCCAAGTGGAATACTACTCGAACGACGAACTCATCACGCAGGAAATCGCGCTGTACAAGATATCGTCGAAAATATTCGAACAGAGCGGCACGGTGGACATGATCGTCCGCGAATGGAACGCCCGCATCATCGAGATGAACCCCTCCTACGTGGTGGTCGAAAAAACCGGCACGCGCGAGGACATCGACACGATGCGCGCCGAGCTGGAAAGCAAGGGACTGCTCACCGAGTTCACCCGTTCGGGCAGCGTCGTGCTGCACCGCGAACCGGTCGAAGAGAAACTTCAGGAAAAATTGTAACGGAACGAACATAAACGAAAAATCAAAAACACAACGGAATCATGGCAAAGATGAATTTCGGGGGCGTGATCGAAAACGTGATCACACGCGAGGAATTCCCCCTGAGCAAAGCGCTCGAAGTCCTCAAGAACGAAACGATCGCCGTCATCGGATACGGCGTGCAGGGCCCCGGCCAGTCGCTCAACCTCAAGGACAACGGCTTCAACGTCATCGTGGGGCAGCGCAAAAACTCGAAAACGTGGGACAAGGCCGTAGCCGACGGATGGGTTCCGGGCGAAACGCTTTTCGAAATCGAAGAGGCCTGCCAGCGTGCGACCATCATCGAGTACCTGCTCTCGGACGCCGCCCAGATCGCCGTATGGCCCACTGTCAAGAAACATCTGACCGCCGGTAAGGCGCTCTACTTCTCGCACGGCTTCGGCGCGACCTATTCGGACCGCACGGGCATCGTGCCGCCGGCCGACGTGGACGTCATTCTGGTGGCTCCCAAAGGATCGGGCACGTCGCTGCGCCGTCTCTTCCTCGAAGGTCGCGGACTCAATTCGAGCTACGCTGTGCTGCAGGACGCCACCGGCCGGGCGATGGACCGCGTGATCGCACTGGGAATCGGCGTGGGTTCGGGCTACCTGTTCGAAACGACGTTCAAGCGCGAAGTCTATTCCGACCTGACCGGCGAGCGCGGCACGCTGATGGGAGCCATTCAGGGCATCTTCGCCGCCCAGTACCAAGTGTTGCGCGAGAACGGACACACGCCCTCGGAAGCGTTCAACGAAACCGTAGAGGAGCTGACCCAGAGCCTCATGCCGCTGGTCGCCGAAAACGGCATGGATTGGATGTACGCCAACTGCTCGACGACGGCCCAGCGCGGTGCGCTCGACTGGTGGAGACCCTTCCGCGACGCGACGCTGCCGGTATTCCAAAAGCTGTACGCCGAAGTGGCCGCCGGCAACGAAGCCCAGCGTTCCATCGACACGAACAGCAAGCCCGACTACCGCGAAAAGCTCGATGCCGAACTCAAGGAAATGCGCGAGAGCGAAATGTGGCAGGCCGGCGCTACGGTGCGCAGCCTGCGTCCCGAACGCAACAAATAGGTCTGTCCGGACCGATGCCTCCGGGCCGGAAGCACACTCCTGCGCAGGCCCGGATCGGGCATAAAAATCCGGAAAACCGAAGAAATTCCGGGCACGGTTCTTTCAGAAGGAACCATGCCCGGAATTTTCGTTTCGGCGGCAAACGGCACCGGACAGAAAGCGACCATACCTCCCGGCACGGCAACGACATGCCCCCTGTTCCGAAGCGCGTCGCTGCGGTTCCGCCAGTTCCCGACCGGGCCGCCGTTTTCCCGCCCCATGTCCGTCCCCGGCCTCGGCGAAGCCTTAAAATACCTTTGTTCGCGCCGCAGGCACACAAAAGGACGGAACCGCGTCCGATGCACCGGCACCCTCCCACCGGCCTTTTCAACCGGAAGGCGACGGTCCTCGACAGCAGACCGCCTATCCGGATCGCCCCGCCGAAGCGGCCCCGGCATCCTCCGGCATGTCGCAGGATCGACGATCCGGCACAGAAACGGTCCGTCATCGTCAAAAAGAAAAGCGCGGCACGGCCGCCACACCTTTTCTCCTTTCCTTTTTCCCTTCGATTTCACTATCTTTCGGACGGTAACCCCCAAACGATCACTCCGAATGAAAAAACGTTCCGTGCGGCTTTTGGCCGCGATGCTGTGCCTCGGCACTACCGCAGGGCTGAACGCCCAGACGACCCTATGGCATAATCCGCTGAAGGCCGACCGCCCCGTCGTTCAGGGGCAGGCCGACGATCCCCGGCTCGCCGGCACGTTCGACCGCCTGAGCGAAGCGGACCGCGAACCGCTCCGGCCTGCTCTCCGGTCGCTCTCGACCCATTCGGCAGGACTGGCCCTGCATTTCTACACCGATTCGCCGCACATCCTCGTCCGCTACGGAGTGAGCGGCGCACACGCCATGACGCACATGCCGGCTACAGGCGTATCGGGCGTCGATCTCTATTCGATCGACGACCACGGGGCGTGGCTCTACCGACGGCCGTTCAACTGGTCTTTCTCGGACACGGTCCGCTATTCGTTCACACCCATCACGGACGAACGCTATCCGGGCCGGGGCTATGAATACCGGCTTTACCTGCCGCTGTACAACCGGGTCGAATGGATGGAAATCGGCGTCGACTCCGCCGCGATGTTCCGCTGGATTCCCCGCAGGACGGAAAGGCCCGTCGCGGCCTACGGCACTTCCATCCTGCAAGGCGGATGCGCCTCGCGCCCCGGCATGGCATGGACGAACATCCTCTCCCGGAAGCTGGACCGGACGGTGCTGAACTTCGGTTTCTCCGCAAACGGACAGATGGACGCCGAAATCATCGAAGCGCTCGTCCGCACCGACGCCCGGCTCTACATCCTCGACTGCATTCCCAACCTCGTCGGCTTCGAAGACTCGGACTTCAGGGCCCGATACATCGACGGCATCGAACGGCTGCGCAGCCGGACCGATGCGCCGATCCTTTTGGCCGAGGATGTCAGCGGCGGCAAGGGATTCGCTCTCCCGGTCTGCATTCATAAAAACGAACTGCTGAAAGCGTGTTTCCGGAAGCTGACGGACCGAGGCGTCGAAGGCCTCCACTACCTGAGCTGCGAAGAGATCGACATGCCCGGAGACGGAACGGTGGACGGCATCCACCTGAACGATCTGGGCATGAAGGCGCTGGCCGAAGCCCACGAACGGAAAATCAGAGCCATCCTGCGCGAGACCGACGACCGGGAGTCCACGACGCGGGCCGTCACGCAGCGGCGCGAATACCCCGGTTACGAATGGCTCGACCGGCACGAGGCCCTCGAAGCGCTCAACCACAGCCAGCCGCCCCGCAACGTGATGCTCGGCAACTCGATCACCCACTACTGGGGCGGCAGCGACGGACGCTACCCCGAAAACGGTTCCCGAAGCTGGGAAAAGCACATGGCGCCCGCCGGGTTCCGCAACTTGGGTTACGGCAACGACCGGATCGAAAACGTGCTGTGGCGCGTCCGTCACGGCGAGCTGGACGGATACCGGGCCGAACGGGTCGTGCTGCTCATCGGCGTCAACAACTTCTCCTGCAACGACGACGACCAGATCGCCGCAGGCATCGCCGCTCTGGTCGAGGCCGTCCGCGACCGCCAGCCCGACGCCCGCATCGAGGTGCTCGGCATCCTGCCGTGCCGAAACGCCGAAAAGCGGGTGGAACACGTGAACGCCCTGATCGAAGAAAGAGTCCGAAGACAGGGCATCGCCTCGTTCCGGGACGTGGGACACCGCCTGCTCGGCCGGGACGGCACGATCGACGAGGCGCTGTTTCTCGACGGCCTGCACCCCAACGAAAAGGGTTACGCCTGCATCGCCCGCCTCATCGCCGAGGGGACCGACCGACGATAGGGACGAAAACGAAGGGAACACAGCCCTCCGGACGGAAAACTTTCGTCCGAAGGGCTGTGTTCGTCATACGGCACCGGATGCCCGTTCCTGTTCCTGTTCCTGTTCCTGTTCCTGTTCCTGTTCCTGTTCCCGCTGCCGGCGTCCGTCCGCCCTGCCGCCCCTGCCCGACGCCGAAAACGACGCGCCGAAATCGCCGAACCGCCCCGGAGGACGGCAAGTTCGTGTGCGCGCGGACGATCCCCGGCCGGGAAGATGCCGATGCGTTCTCCCTTCGCCGTGCGAGCGCACCGAACACGGCGAACGTACCGCGCTCCGCCTCCGAAAACGAGGGAGCAAACATTCGCCGTGCAACGTTCGCCGCGCCCCGGACATCTTCTTTCGGGACGGACGAGGTTCCTGCACCGGCTTCCTCACCGGAAACGGAGGACAAGGCAGAATCGTCCGGCGTCCGCGGAACGGCACGCATTTTGTTCGAAAGCATCGACACGACATTTTTACAGAAAAACCGAATAAAACTCGACGATATGGCAGAAAAAGAACTCGCACAGGAAAAACCGACAAGGGGAACGCTCTTCGGCAGCATTCTCTACATAGGAGCGCTGCTGGGCATCATCCTGCTCTCGCTGAGCGTCTGATGCCCCGAAGCCTCTCCGAAGGGGAAAGAACGCGACCCGCACCCTTCTCCCCACGGAGGCGATCCCCGCGGCACCCCGCATTTCGCCAGTCCGTCGTTTCGCACAGAAACGGCGGACTGTTTTTTGCATGCGGTTGCCCTCACCTTGTCCCCGACTCAGGCGCGAGGACCGCGGCCGCATCGCCGAAAACCCGTCCGCGACGACGCTCCGCGCAAAAAAGGATATAATTAGGTATTGCATTCCGTTCGATTTTCGGCTACTTTTGCGCTCATGCTACTGCGGACGATCCGAAAATACGATCTGCTGAAACTCATCCTGCCGATCCTTTTCGTCACCTATTACGGGGGCGTGTCGCTGTTCTATCACACGCACACCGAAAACGGCCGGAGCGTCTGCCACTCCCATCCCTATACGTCGGGCACGCCGTCCAATCCCCAGCATTCGCATGCCGGAGGGCCGGTCGTACCGTTCGTTACGGACTTTCAGGCATCGGATATTCCGGCATGGTCGCTCGCGCCCGACGAATTTCCGCTCAAGGACATCGCGCCGGACGACCGCCGTGCGATCCGACGCACGGACCCCCACCGCCACTATTCCCGCCGGGGGCCGCCGCAGAAGAGATAAGGAAGGAGGCCGCAGGGACGGCCCCGTCGTTCGGGACACGGACATGTCCCGGAATCCATATTTCTCTTCTCACATAATCCGAACTTTATGAAACGCAAATCGGCGCTCGTGCTGGCGGTGTTTCTGTTCGCATGCCGTTTGGCGTCCGGACAGGGCCGCACCGACACGCACATCACCGGACACGTCATCGACGCGTCCACGGGCAAACACCTGCCCTTTGTCACCCTCTCGCTCAAAGGAACCGCCATCGGCATGATGAGCGACGCGACGGGACACTTTTTCATCAAAAACATTCCTTCCGGCAAACAGGTGCTCTACGCCTCGCTGCTGGGCTACGAACCGCAGGAAATCGCCGTCGAGCCGAAGCCCGGCACGACGGCCGAAGTGAACTTCACGCTCCGCGAAAGCCATCTGGGCCTCGACGAAGTCGTCGTTTCGGCCACCCGCACGGCCTCGAACCGCAAGGAGGCGCCTACGCTGGTCAACGTACTGAACACCAAAAAATTCGAAACCACCTCGTCGAACAGCCTCTCCGACGCGCTCAACTACCAGCCCGGCCTGAGGGTCGAGTACAGTTGCCAGAACTGCGGCGTGCCCCAGTTGCGCATCAACGGGCTCGAAGGACAATATTCGCAAATTCTGCTCGACAGTCGCCCGCTGTTCAGCTCGCTGGCCTCGGTATACGGACTCGAACAGTTGCCCGCCGGCATGATCGAACGCGTGGAGGTGATCCGCGGCGGCGGCTCGGCCCTCTTCGGATCGAGCGCCATCGGCGGCGTGGTGAACATCATCACCAAAGAACCGCTGCGCAACACGCTGATGCTGTCCAACACCACGAGCCTCATCGGCGACAAGGCCGCCGACGTCAACACGACCCTCAACGGCGCGTTCGTCTCGGACGATCACAGGGCGGGCGTCTACCTCTTCGGCATGATCCGCGACCGGCAGGCCTACGACCGCGACGGGGACGGCTTCTCGGAAATACCCAAACTCAACTCCGAGACGATCGGTTTCAGGGGCTACTACCGGACGGGAACCTACTCCAAGCTGACGGCCGAATACCACCACATCCGCGAATTCCGCCGGGGCGGCAACCTCATGGACCGTCCTCCCCACGAAGCCGACATCGCCGAACAGTTGCGCCACGGAATCCACGGCGGAGGGCTGAAATTCGACCTTTTCTCACCCGACCAGCGCCACAAGGGGAACCTCTACGCCTCGGCCCAAGGCATCGACCGCGAAAGCTATTTCGGAACCGACCGAAATCCAGACGCCTACGGCAGCACGACGGACCGGACCGTCGTCGCGGGCGGACAGTACGGCTATTCGATGGACCGGCTGCTGTTCCTGCCCGCGGAGCTGACATTAGGTGTCGAGTACAACTACAACAGGCTGCACGACAGGATGCTGGGTTACGATCGCGACACGCGCCAGACGATCAACACGATCGGGGGCTACTTCCAGAACGAGTGGAAAAGCGAGAAGGTCAATTTCCTCATCGGCGGCCGCATCGACAAGAACAGCCAGATCGACAAGGCCGTGTTCAGTCCCCGCGCCAACGTCCGCTACACGCCCGTACCGATGGTAGGACTCCGTGCCAGCTTTTCGAGCGGCTACCGCGCCCCGCAGGCCTACGAAGAGGACCTGCACGTGGCGGCCGTGGGCGGCGAAGTGGCGCTCATCGAACTGGACCCGAACCTCAAGCCCGAATATTCGCACAGCTTCAGCGGATCGGTCGATCTGGACAAGACGTTCGGACAGGTGGATGTCGATCTGCTCATCGAAGGCTTCTACACCGACCTGCGCGACGTCTTCGCCCTCGTCGAACAGGGACACGACGAGGCGGGCAACCTGCTGTTGATGCGCACGAACGAATCGGGTGCCACGGTAGCCGGCCTCAACGTGGAGCTGAACGTGACCACCGGTCCGAAATTCTGGTTTCAGGCCGGCTACACGTTCCAGAAAAGCCGCTACAAAGATCCGTTCCGGTGGTCCGACAACCCGTCCATCGCCCCGCAGCGCAGGATGCTCCGCTCGCCCGATCACTATGGCTTCGTGTCGCTCAACTACATGCCGACGCAAAAATGGAACCTCTCCCTCTTCGGAACATTCACCGGGAAAATGCTCGTGCCCCACTATGCCGGCTACGTCGCCGAAGACGAGCTGACGCTCACGCCCGACTTCTGGGACATGGGCGCCAAAGTCTCCTACGACTTTTCGCTCGGAGGCACGACGCTGCAACTCAACGGAGGGATCAAGAACATGTTCGACAGCTTCCAGCGCGACATCGACAAGGGTCACCTGCGCGATGCCGGATACATCTACGGACCGGCACTGCCCCGCACATTGTTCATCGGACTGAAATTCACGCTCTAACCCGTTCCTTCCTTTCGAAAAGAGGCGTCCGGACCGCGATCCGGACGCCTCTTTTCGCTACCGGTCGCCCCGTTGGAAAGTCCGAAGGAACGGACGTTTTCCGGTTCCGCGAGACGAACCGCCCGTCGCAGGAAGAACGCTCCCGCCGGTGCGGCGACGGGCGCTCGCCCCGACAGCAGCCGGAACGACCGATCGCCCCGCAACCTCCCGCGAACGAAACCGGCACGGCTCCCCGCCGTCGGGATGCACGGGCCGGTCGAACCGTCCGTTTTCCCCATCCGTCCCCGCCGCACGGAACGGCGAGGACCCGCAAGGCAGATGCTTCGGCCCGTGCCGCCCCCTCCGTTCCCTCGTCGGAGCGACGTTCGTTTTGGTATAATATATGCGACTGTTTTTTCTGCACGCAATTCGCACCCAAAACAAGCAAAGGTATGAATACAAGAAAATTACAACTGAGCATCGCCGCCGCATGCGGCACGGCCTTCAAGGCGGTAGCCTGTACGGGCATCGCACTGACGGCAGCCGACGGAAGCCATGTGCAGGCCCGCACGATCGAATGGGCCAAAGGTCCGCTGCCGAGCGAGTACGTCGTCATTCCGCGCGGTCTGCAACTGACCTCCTACACGCCGACCGGAACGAACGGACTGAACTTCGTCGCCCGGTACGGAGTCGTCGGACTTTCCGTCGTACAGAAAGAGTTCATCGCCGAAGGCATCAACGAGGCGGGCCTCTCGGCCGGGCTGTTCTTCTTTCCGCACTATGGCCAATACGAGAGCTACGACGCCGAACGGAACGACCGGACGCTCTCCGACCTGCAACTGACCACATGGATGCTGACGCAGTTTTCGACCGTCGAAGAGGTGAAGGCCGCCATCTCCTCGGTCTATATCGTAGGACTGGAACGTACCTCGGTCGTGCACTGGCGCATCGGAGACGCATCGGGACGGCAGGTCGTGCTCGAAATCGTGGACGGCGTGCCGCAATTCTTCGACAACGAAGTGGGCGTGCTGACCAACGCGCCGGGATTCGAATGGCACCTGACCAACCTGAACAATTACGTCAACCTGTTTCCCGGCAATGCGCCCGAACGCAGGCTCAGCGGCGTGACGCTGCGCCCCATCGGCGGCAATTCGGGCTTCCTCGGCATTCCCGGCGACGCGACCCCGCCCTCGCGCTTCGTGCGGGCGGCATTCTACCGGGCCACGGCCCCGCAACGCAAAACCGCATTCGAAACGGTGCTCCAATGCTTTCACCTGCTCAACACCTTCGACATTCCGATCGGTATCGAGCACACCGCAGGCGAGGCTCCGGACATTCCCAGCGCTACGCAATGGACCTCGGCCATCGACCTGACGAACCGCAAGGTCTATTACAAAACGGCCTACAACAACACGATCCGCTGCATCGACCTCGCACAGATCGACTTCGCGAACGTGCGCTACCAGTCGCATCCGCTGGACAACGTACAGCAACAGCCGGTCGAAAACATCGCCGTCGAGAACTGATCCGCCGGGTCGCACGACCGGTTTCCCGACTTGCCCTCCGACCCGATCGCCGCAGGCCCCGTCGCCGGCAGCCGAACGTCACGTCCTCCCGGCGGGATCCGGCAGCCGGACCGACGAGACTCGGCGACCGGACCGGCTGCCGCCCGAATCCGTCTTCCGGCGAATTTCCTCCGCAAGAAACGGCACGGGTCACACGCCCTGTCCCCAGTCACGCCGCACCGTCCGCCCCATCCGCTCGCGGGGCGGACGGTGCGGTGCAATCATGTCACGTTCATGTCCGTCGCATCCGATTCCGACCCTTCTATCGGATCTCCGCTCAATCGTCGTACCGGAAAACCGTTTCGATCCGGCACCAGTAATAGGGCAAGCGGTTTCTGCCTTTTTCGGTCGTGAAAACGAATAACTGAAGATAGCCCCGACGCATCTTTTGAAGCACGAGCATATCGAGGTAATCGTATCGGCCCCGGTAACCGTAAACCTCTCCGGGAAGAAGATTCAGCGAAACCCGAATGGCCGTATCCGCATTGAAAACCCTCCTTGCCTGTTTCTTCGGATAATATTCGAGGTAACGACGCCAGTCGACGAAATTCTTCCCTTGCAAAAAATAGTCGCAGCCGTAACCCGAAGCACGAATGACAGCACTTCTGATCTGCCACATGTGCTGCATATCGAGCACCCGAAGCGGATCGTCGGGCGAGTAACGCCGCATGCGGCCAAAACCTTTTATCCGTTCCCGTTCCGTCGGAATCGCCCGGCGAGAAAAACGGAATTCGAGGCATTTTTTGGTGCATTTTTTTGGTGCATTTTTTCCGGCACACAAAAAAAGGTCCTTGTTCGGGATACAAGGACCTGATAATCAGAAATCATTTTCGTCGGGGTACCGGGATTCGAACCCGGGACCTCCAACTCCCGAAGCTGGCGCGCTAACCGGACTGCGCTACACCCCGAAACATTCGGGGGACGGCAAAACCGTCTCCCGCATACTCCCCTTCGCGCATCGCTGCGTACCGGGGTTGAATGCGGTGCAAAGATAATAAAATTTGACAATAAAATGCAACTATCCGAAAAAACATTCGACATTTCTCCGTCTTACCGTCCCCGAAACGAGAACGGGCGCTGCCGCGAAGCCGGAGAGAACCCGCAGCGGTACGGCCCGCACCGGATCGACCGATTCCATCCGAGCGACGGAAGGACCGCCCCGCTTCGCCGAACGCCTCCGAGGGTAAGTGTCGCTCCATTATAAAATACGGCGAGACATCGGAAGCAGGAGGCGATCCACTACGAAGCGACGAAAAGGCGCCAGTCGCCGACCCTACCGTCCGTTCGGGGCAGGACCGTTCATTCCGGCCTCTCTTCGATCTCCCCCCATCGGCATCGGTCGGCAGAAAACGACGCCGCGACAAACGGCACGAGCGGCAAGGAGAGCCAAAGCCCCCGGAAAGCGATCGTCCTACCGGCGCTCCTTGCGTCCCGACACTTAACTTACGAACGGAACCGGAATTTCCGGGGTCTGCCCTCTCACTAAGATATAGTCCGGCCGCCTGACGAAAAGGATAGAAAAACGAATCGCACCGCCCGAACGAATACGCGGCCAAAGACCGGTTCGCCCGGAAAGCCCCCGCATCCTATCGAAGAATTACGGGAACGGACGCTCGACCCGTTGCGGCGACTTCATAGGACCGTATTCGCGCAGTCGTGTCGAAATCGTGTGCCCTTCCGAAAACGAACCGACCGCCTGCACCGATGCAAGCGGTCGATTTTCAGACGTCGGGGTAGCGGGATTCGAACCCACGACCCCCTGCTCCCAAAGCAGGTGCGCTAACCGGACTGCGCCACACCCCGAAACGGTCTCCGCGAACGGAAGACTCCGCAAAAGTAATATGTTTTCCGGGGATTTACAAACCTCGCCGCCGAAAGGGCGCTCCGGCAGGCGGATCGCGGAGACGTCGCCGGAAGGACAACCCCGGCAGGGAACTGTGAAGACATGACCGGAAGACCGTTCCGGCAGGGAATTGCGGAGAAGACGCGAAAACGTCGCAGGAAAGATAGTCCCAAAAGAATCGCGGAGACGTCGCCGGAACGCAGCCCCGGCAGGGGAATCGCGGAAATGCCGTCGAAAGTCACCTTCCGGGCCCCGCATGTCGTTTTTCTGGCACGTATCGTCCGTCCGGAAGTCTCGCGGCCCTACCCGACCGGCTCGCAGTCGTCGAACAACGACCGGAAATCCTCGTGCTCCGCAGCCAGATAGGTCCGAAAACCGAGCGCGCGGGCCGTCTCGACGTTGCTTGGCGAATCGTCGATGAACAGCGATCGGGACGGGTCGATGCCCGTGCGGAGAACCATCGCCTCGAAAATTTCGGGATCGGGTTTGGCCATGCCCATTTCGTAGGACAGGAACATCCGGTCGAAATAATCGTCCACGGTGAGCCCATGCTTGCGGAAGACGACGTTTTTCATGTGTCCCATCATGATGGGATTGGTATTGCTGAGCATGAACAGCCGGAATCCGCGGCGCCGCAACGCCAGCAGCATATCGAGCTTGTCGTCGGGGATGTCGAGCAGGAAACTGCACAGCGCCGCGTCGATGGCTTCGGAGGGCACGGGCCGGCCCACCGACCGCGAGATTTCGTCGTAAAGCGCCTGCGGCGGAACCTCGCCCTTTTCGAGCGCGAGCAGGATGCCCGACTGCCGGTAGGGATCGACCATTTCGTCGAAGTGCATGAATCCCAAACGGCGGAACGCCTCGGCGGCCGCCTCGATGCTGTAATCGACGAGCACGCCGCCCAGATCGAAAATAACGGTTCCGATTCTATTCATACGTCAAAAAAGCTCATTCGCGCGCAAAGGTAAAAATTTTGGAAATAATCGGTATATTTGACTCAAAGAAGCGGCTGCACCAACGCGAACCGGACTTCGTCCGACATCCGCTATTCTTTTCGTCGAATATATTGATGGATATATTCGACCCGAAGAAGCGGCTGCGCCGACGCGATCCGGACCGACGCCCGACACGCGCCATTCTTTTCGTCGAATATTATCTCGTATATTTGAATGTCAAACGACAGAACGACAGGCATGAACGACAGACCGAACGCTTGGGTACGCGTATACCGTTTCTATCGGGACGGCTTCCGCGAAATGACGCTGGGACGCACGCTGTGGGCGCTGATCCTCATCAAGCTGTTCATCATGTTCTTCATCCTGCGTCTGTTTTTCTTTCCCGATTTTCTGGGCGGATTCGAAACCGAGGACCAGAAAAACGACTACGTGATGGAACAATTGCTGAACTTTAAACCCCAATAAAAACGCTATGATTCTAACCGCTGCTGATTGGATGGACGTCGTGGACTGGTCGCGGGCGCAATTCGCCATGACGGCCATTTACCACTGGCTGTTTGTGCCGCTGACCCTCGGTCTGGGCTTCATCTGCGCCATCATGGAAACGATCTACTACCGGACGGGCGACCCGTTCTGGAAACGGACGACGAAATTCTGGATGCGCATCTTCGGGATCAACTTCGCCATCGGCGTGGCCACGGGCATCATCCTCGAATTCGAATTCGGAACCAACTGGTCGAACTACTCCCATTTCGTGGGCGACATTTTCGGCGCTCCGCTGGCCATCGAGGGCATCATGGCCTTCTTCATGGAGAGCACGTTCATCGCCGTCATGTTTTTCGGATGGAACAAGGTTTCGAAAGGCTTCCATCTGGCCTCCACGTGGCTGACCGCCATCGGGGCCAACCTCTCGGCGCTGTGGATACTGGTGGCCAACGCGTGGATGCAGCACCCCGTGGGCACGGTGTTCAACCCCGACACGGCCCGGCAGGAAATGACCTCGTTCAGCGATGTGCTGTTCTCGCCGGTGGCCCTCAACAAGTTTTTCCATACCGTCACTTCGGGTTACGTGCTGGCCGCCGTCGTCGTGGTAGGCATCAGCGCATGGTTCCTGTTGCGCAAGCGGGAGGAGAAGATGGCCCGCAAAAGCATCGCCACGGCGTCCGTGTTCGGTTTAGTCAGCGCCCTGCTGCTGGCCTCGACGGGCGACGGATCGGCCGTGCAGGTGGCCCGGACCCAGCCGATGAAGCTGGCGGCCATGGAAGCCCTCTACGACGGGCAGCGCGGCGCGGGACTCACCGTCGTCGGACTGCTCAGACCTTTCGACCGGGAACGGCACACGCCGGAGGACAGCGCCTTCTATTTCCGCTGGCAGATCCCCAAGCTGCTCTCGTTGATGAGCTTCCGGCAGGCGGACGCCTATGTGCCGGGCATCAACGATCTGGTTTACGGCAACACCGAACACCGGATCGTCCCGGCGGCGTGGAAAATGCAGGCCGGACGCCATGCGCTCGAAGCGATCAAGGAATACCGGCAAGTCAAAGATTCGGCGGACGCGGCCACGCTGGCCTACTACCGCAACCTGTTCACGCCGGACAACCCGGAGGGCGAGAACTTCGCCGAATACGGTCTCGGCGTGATGGGCTACGCCTACCTGAACGCTCCGACGGACATCGTACCGAACGTACCGCTGGTTTTCTACACCTTCCGTGTCATGGTGGGCCTTGGGCTCTATTTCATCGTCTTCTTCGCAGCGATCCTGTTCCTGCTCTACCGCAAGGCGCTCACCGGACGACGGTGGATGCTCCGGCTTATGGTCTGGTCGATCCCGCTGGCCTATCTGGCGTCGGTGTCGGGATGGATCGTGGCCGAGGTGGGGCGGCAGCCGTGGACGATACAGGACCTTCTGCCCACGATGGCCTCCGTCTCGAAAATCGGTTCGGGCTCGATCATGGCGACCTTCTTCCTGTTCGTCGCGCTGTTCACCGCGCTGCTCATCGCCGAGCTGATGATCGTCACCCGGCAGATCAAAATCGGTCCCGGCCCGCTCGAAGAATCGACCGCAGGGAATACCGAACGACAAAACGACTAAATTCCGAAAGATCATGGATACCGCATATATTTTTCTGCAACACTACTGGTGGTTCATCATTTCGCTGCTGGGCGCCCTGCTCGTCTTCCTGCTTTTCGTACAGGGCGGACAGGCCCAGCTCTACGCCGTGGGACGCACGGAGACAGAACGCAACCTGATCGTCAATTCGTTAGGCAAAAAATGGGAACTGACCTTCACGACGCTGGTCACGTTCGGCGGAGCGTTTTTCGCCTCTTTCCCACTGTTCTACAGCACCAGCTTCGGCGGAGCGTTCTACGTCTGGATGCTCATTCTGCTCGTGTTCGTCATACAGGCCGTAGCCTACCAGTTCCGGCGCAAGCCGTCGAACTTTCTGGGCGAAAAGACCTACAACGCCTTTCTGGTCGTCAACGGCGTGGCCGGCACCTTCCTGCTCGGCACGGCCGTGGGTACGCTGTTCACCGGCGCCCCGTTCACGGTGGACGCCTCCAACATCGCTTCGACGCAGGGTTCCAACACCATTTCGCAATGGACCACGCCGTGGTACGGACTCGAAGCGCTGGCCGACCCGCGCAACGTGCTGCTGGGGCTGGCCGTGATGTTCCTCTCCCGCGTGTTAGGCTTGCAGTATTTCATGAACGACATCGACGACGAGATCGTCTTCGACCGCTCGCGCCGCCATCTGCGCTGGAACGCCGTCGGGTTTCTGGTGCCTTTCCTCGCGTTTCTGGTCGCCCTGCTCTGCTCGAAAGGCTGGGCCGTCGACCGCGCGACAGGAATCATTTCGGAAGAGCCATACAAATACCTGCACAACCTGACGGCCATGCCCGTCGTGTCGCTCGTGCTGCTCGCAGGCATCGTTTCGGTCCTTTGGGGACTCGGCACGGGCATTTTCCGGGCGAGCCGGAAGGGAATATGGTTTTCGGGCGCAGGCACCGTGCTGACGGTGCTGGCGCTGCTGCTGACGGCAGGTTACAACGATACGGCCTACTACCCTTCACTGGCGGACATGCAGAGCTCGCTGACGATCTACAACAGTTCGTCGAGCAAATTCACGCTTTACGTGATGAGTATCGTCTCGCTGCTCATCCCGTTCATCGTCGCCTACATCTGGTACGCATGGCGCTCGCTCAACAAAGTGAAAGTTTCGAGGAAGGAACTGGCCGAAGACGACCACGCTTATTAGCGGATCCCCCCCGAAAAAGCGCCACGAAGGGCCGAGACTCGCGAGTCTCGGCCCTTCGTGGCGTTTCGGTCCCCTGCCGAACCGTACCGTCCGCAGCCCGCGGCCAACGAGAAACCGCCGCTCGACACAGGGCAGATCGAGCGCCGTTCACAAACCGACAGAAGAGAGAGGATCGCCGACCATGCGCCAACCTTACCGACAGTCGTCGGGGGCACGACCGTTCGGTCGCCTAAAGAAGCATTCGAGGCAACGCCCCCCACAGGATCGAAGCGTCGTGCGACCATTCGCCCCAACGGCCTGCCGGACACAGAAACCGGCAGGCGGAGACAGTCGCCGAAAAAAGCACGGCAAGGCAACGAACAGAAGCACCGGGGTCGCACGCAACGACCGGCGCCGAACTTCGGCAACCGAGCAACCGGGGCCCTTCGCCGCCTCTTTGTCCGACAGGAAAGCCCTCTGTCCGTCGGGGCCGGAACGGTACCGCACACGGGCATCCCGCAAAGCGCAAGGGCCGTCGGTTCCACGACCCATCGGCATGCGACTCCCGTCACCGTACCGAAATCCTCATCCGGACTATCGGCGCTCTCCGGCCTTGAGCACGATTTCCTTGACAGGACGTTTTTCCGTGTCGCGTATTTTCAGGACCATTTCCTGTTCCGTGGCCTGCACGTCGAGGGCATGTCCCTTCGCATTGACAAGCACCGGAAAATCGCATTCTTCCTCTCCGGCGGGAATATAACGGTGTTTATGCAGGTGCCCGCACAGCATCACGTCGATCCCCGCCTCGTTGAGCACGGGAACGAAATGCCTGCGCAGTTCGAGCGTACCGTGCCACGTACTGCCCGCCGGAGGCACGTGGATGACCGCGACGCGGAACGGAGCCGAACGGAACTCTTCGGACGCGACGGTGCGCCGTATCCACTCCGCCTGCTCGGCCCGGTAACGGTCGAAGTCGGCCAGTCCGTAATATTCGATGTCGCTGTCGGGCTTGTCCTCCCCTCCGTCCATCACGATGAAAAAGACCGGTCCCGCCCGGAACGAATAGTAGGGCTCGCCGGTCGAGGTCGGGAAATAGTCGAGGTAACGATCGGAGAAAAGGCCGCGCGTCTCGTGGTTGCCGCGGGCGAAAAAGAACGGTATTTCGGCGGCGAAAAGTTCGGTCGACTTGGCCAGAAAGCCGTCCACGAGCTGCTGTTCGCCGCTCATATTATTGACCATATCGCCGTTGAAGAAGACGAAATCGCAGTTCTCCTTGTTCACGTCGCCGAGCAGGGAGGCCAGCATGTCGCTGTCCTCGTGCACATCGTTCACCATGACGAAAGAGACCGTCCGTTGCCGGGCGTCGGGCGTCCGGAAGCAATAGGGCTTGCGGCGGTAGACATCCGAACAGATCGTCTGTCCGTAGCGCACTAAATAGGGCGACTGTTCGGTCACCTCTTTCGAGCAGACCCGGTAGCGGTACGCCGTGGCGGGCGCGAGTCCCGTCACGCGGACGGTGTGCAGGCGTCCGACGGTCCGCTTGCCCAGCACGGTCTCGAAAAACTGCGGACGTTCTTCGGCATAGAAATGGTTCCCGTCGTCGGGCGCCACCTCGACCCACGAGAGCGCGTCGGACGAGGTGCCCCAGATCACCGTCGCGCCGTCGGCCGTCACATTCTGCAAATAGGGCCCGAACGTAATGCGGAACGGATTTTGCGCACGGAGACCGATACCGGAGAACAGCGCGAAGAGCAAAAGGAAAAGTTTTCGCATAGGATTTCGTTTAGCGGTTCGACCCGATAAAAATAGGGAAAAAAGCGCGGAATTCCTACGACGGACGAAAACCGGCGACACGTCCGTAACCGTCATGCGCACGAACATTCCGGCCGTGTTCCGGTCCGAAAACGGTTGCTTTCTTCGGAAAAAAACGCTATTTTGTAAATGCCACCAAAAACGACAAGCATGGACTCGCTTCGAAAAAACAAAATTCTGGTCATCGGAAGTACCAATACCGACATGGTCGTCCGGACCGACCGCCTGCCCCGGCCCGGAGAAACGGTGCTGGGCGGCATCTTCATGATGAATCCGGGCGGCAAGGGCGCCAATCAGGCCGTGGCGGCCGCCCGGCTGGGCGCCGACGTCACGTTCGTCTGCAAAACGGGCAACGACATGTTCGGGGCCGACACCCGGCGGAGGCTCGCCGACGAGGGCATCGACACGACCTACGTCTACACTGACGCGGACCACCCGTCGGGCGTGGCGTTGATCGCCGTGGACAGCAAGGCCGAAAATTCCATCGTCGTGGCTTCGGGAGCCAACGCCGCGCTGCTCCCGCCCGACATCGAACGGGCGACGGCCGCACTGGATGCCTGCGAATGGGTGCTCATGCAGCTCGAAACCCCGATGGAGACGATCGAATTCGCCGCCTCCGAGGCCGTGCACCGCGCCAAACGGGTCATCCTGAACCCGGCTCCCGCCGCCGTCCTGTCGCCGCAACTGCTGGCGAACATTTATCTCCTCACGCCGAACGAAACCGAGGCGCAAGCGATTTCGGGCATCGGGATCGACTCGCTCGAAACCGCCGAACAGGCAGCCCGCAAGATTATCGGCATGGGTGTGCAGAATGTCGTCGTGACGCTCGGAGCGCAGGGCGCGCTGATCTGCGACGGGCAGGCGAGCACGTTCGTCGAAGCCTACCGGGTCGCGGCCGTGGATACGACGGCCGCCGGCGACGTGTTCAACGCGGGCGTGGCGACGGCTTTGGCCGAAGGCCTCGATCTGGAAGGTGCCGTCCGTTTCGCCGCCAAAGCGGCCGCCCTCTCGGTGACCAGAGCCGGCGCACAGGCTTCGGCGCCGTTCCGCAACGAGGTGGACGCGTTCCGCCTTTGATCCGCCCGGCACCGGAAATTTCCGCAGGTTCCGCCCGCCCCGGACGCACGCTGTGCTGCACCGAACGGCGGACCGGAGTCCTCGCGGTGCGAGGCCCGCACTCGACCGTCGATGCGGACCCTTGGCCGGCACACCGGCCGGACAGACCGAACGACGCGCACGACCGAGCCGACAACGGAAACCGCCGGCACGGCGAACATGCGCCGAAAGCCACACAGGACACCGAAAAAACACGGCGCTCCCCGGCCGAACGGATGCGGAAACGCCCGCCCGGAACAGAACGAGGAAGAAAGGGAACGGGCCCCGGAGCACGAACCGAAAAACTTCATTCGACAACAACCGATCTAATACACAAACGTCATGTACATCGTAAACAACTACACGCTGGCCGTCATTTTCTGCGTCGTCACGATGCTCTGCTGGGGATCGTGGGGCAATACGCAGAAGCTGGCCGCCAAAACATGGAGGTACGAATATTTCTACTGGGACTATGTCATCGGCCTGCTGCTCTTCTCGATCGTGTCGGCCTTCACGCTCGGCAGCTTCGGCAGCGAAGGCAGGGGCTTTCTCGATGACCTGCGTCAGGCCTCGCCCGGCAACCTCGGCAGCGCCTTCCTCGGCGGGGTCGTTTTCAACGCGGCCAACATCCTGCTGGCGGCGGCCATCGCCATCTGCGGCCTGTCGGTGGCATTTCCGGTCGGTATCGGTCTGGCGTTGGTGCTCGGCGTGCTGGTCAACTACTTCGGCGCGGCCCAAGGCGAGCCGGCTTTCATCTTCACCGGCGTGGCGCTCATTGTCGTGGCCATCACGCTCAACGGACTGGCCTATCGCAAAATGCTGACCGGCACGAAGAAAGTGCCGGCCAAGGGAATCGGCCTCTCGATCGCCGCAGGCGTTATCATGGCATTCTTCTACCGGTTCGTCGCCGCCTCGATGGACCTCGGCCACTTCGCCGACCCTGCACCCGGCACGCTGACGCCCTACACGGCCGTATTCGTCTTCGCATTGGGCGTGTTCGCCAGCAACTTCGTCTTCAACACCATCGCGATGCGCAAACCCGTGGAGGGAGCGCCCGTCTCGCCGAGGGGTTATTTCCGGGGCGACATGCGCACCCATGCCGTCGGCATACTGGGCGGCGCCATCTGGTGTCTGGGACAATCCTTCAGCATGATCGCGTCGGAACAGGCCGGCGCCGCCATCTCCTACGGACTGGGACAGGGCGCCACGCTCGTATCGGCCCTGTGGGGCATCCTCGTGTGGAAGGAATTCCGGGGCGCACCCAAAGCCTCCGACCGGCTGAACGTCGCGATGTTCGTGCTGTTCATCATAGGGCTGGGATTCCTCGTATACGCCGGAGCCTGAGCGCAGCGCTTCCGTCGGCCTGAGCCGAGACGGAAGCGTTTGCGTATGCTCTTTTCCCGTCCGGTGACCATCGCGGTCCGCTGCGGATCGCTTTTCGGACAGGCTCCCGGACGGCCGTTTTTTTCGCACCGCGTCGTTTTCCGGTCCGTGGTTCGGACACCGGCTCGCGTTTTCCTCCCGTAGCGGAAAGCGCACAGACGTCGAAAAGAGAGGCGGCAGCAACACCTGTTCTCGGAAATTTCCCATTTTTGCGGCCGGCGGCGACCGTCCCGCACCGATCGTTTCCGCCGCTGGTCCTTAGGATGGCCGGTCTCCGCTCCCCTCGCCTCTTTTCCCAAGAGGAGGCACTCTTCATGGGCACCGGAGGTGTCCGGAGCCCTCGGAACGGGACACAGCCAAACGGAGCCCCGAAGAACACATCCCCGAAAACGCAACTATGCAGAAAAGGCTGCCCGCATGTCGCAGGCAGCCTTTTCCGGTATTTTCGTATCGGTCTTCGGTTCCCGTCCGGCCGTATTCGGGACAGGGCGACCGGGGCATCCCACCCTACCCTGTGCCGGCGCTCGGTTCCGGTTCCGAAATCCGGCGACTACTGGGCCGGAAGGGCTTCCATGACCATCAACAGTTCGCCGTCACGCATCAGCATCAGCATATCGCCGTCGATGCGGTAGGAGTCGATTTTTTCCAGATCGCGGATATAGGCGTCCTCGCGTTCCTGATCGGGACAGAACGCCCGCGTGGAGGCTACGGAACGCAATTCGATCCGGCCCTTGTCCGAAACCGTATACTCGCCCATGATGGAATTGCAGTCGCCCACGCCGCCGAAACGCGCTTCGTCTTTCTGAAAGACGAGCGAGTAATTGTCTTTGGCACTGAAAGGCTGCCCGTTCCATTCGACCAGCGACCACGTCGTCTCGGTCAGCGGCTTGGCGTTTTTCTTACCCTTGCGGCAGGAGCAGCAGGCAACCAGCGCAAAGGCCAGCACGCCCGCCAGAACAAAATGGAGTGTTTTCATAATCTTTTTCTATTTATCCGAATATCGTACCCTGCAAAAATAGCACTTATTTTTCTTCCCGGTGGCCGATTTAGCGGACTTCGGGTTAAATTTGCCGGAAACGAATCTTACGTGTTATGAAAAAGATCATTTCCACACCCCGTGCGCCGAAAGCCGTAGGTCCGTACAGCCAAGCCACGGAGGCTTCGGGCACGACGTTGTACGTGTCAGGGCAGCTGCCCGTCGATCCGGCCACCGGCACGATGCCCGAATCCATCGAAGAACAGACCCGGCAGGCACTCGAAAACACGATGGCCATCCTCGCCGAAGCGGGGTACGCGCCGGAGCATGTCGTCAAATCGACCGTCCTGCTCGCCGACATCGGCGACTTCGCGGCGATGAACGGCGTCTACGCCCGTTTTTACACCCGCGACATGCCCGCACGCGTCTGCTACCAAGCGGCCGCCCTGCCGATGGGCGCCAAAGTGGAGATCGAGACGGTTGCCGTGAAATAGGACGATCCGCGCGCGACGAGCAAGGTTATCCGTCGTCCGAAACCGCGCCGGTCGCTGTCGTCCCCGTCAACGCGAAAGATACCGCAACGAACAGGCAGACAACGACCGGCCGACGGAAAGGAACATACCCCGCGAAGCCCGACACGGTCGCACCGAGAACCGAACGGCAAAACACGTCGCCGGGCTCCGGCGGCAGGAACGTTTTCCAACCTTTCGGCCGCGCAACCGGACACGACGTTTTGTCAGGGGACGGACAAGGGAAGGGTCGGGCCCCGGCGGCAGGCTATGGTCTCGGCTTTCCCGGCTCAGACATACGAATGTCGACCGATCCCGCACAGCGGACAGGGCAGACATGCGGCGGCCGGTCGGCGGATCGGGCCCGGGGTTCACTGCGGGCTTCGCGATTCGGTCCGCGGACGGATGCGAACCGTTTCATTTTCCCGGTTAGCGACCTGCGAACCTATATGTCAACACACTGACAGGATGTTCGCGAAGCCGGGGTCTTTCGGCTGACCGTTCTCCAAAACTCTGCAGAGAACGGGAAACGACGACGCGGACTCCCTGACCTGACATTCGGAAACGACGGACAGCAACGTCGGCGCATCGAAGCATCCGATTCTCTTTCGATTCGAGTACGGACCGGATGCGACGGCCGGGATTTCCGGTTTCGGAAACGGCACGAACCGGCATTGCGCACGGATCGCACGGCATGCGGGAGGGAAAGACCTCAAAGAGGCCGGCGATTATGGATGGCGTGCGCGATGGTGAGTTCGTCGGCGTAGTCGAGTTCGTCGCCGAAGCCGATGCCGCGCGCGATGGAAGTCACCCGTATGCCCGGACAGTCGGCCAGACGCCGGGAGATGTAGAAAGAAGTCGTTTCGCCCTCGACGGTCGTGCTGAGGGCCAGAATCACTTCGCGCACCTCGCCCGCGGCGATGCGGTCGAGCAGCAGGTCGATCTTCAGATCGGACGGACCGATGCCCTGCATGGGCGATATGACGCCGCCCAGCACATGGTAAAGGCCGTTGTACTGCCGCGTATTCTCGATCGAGAGCACGTCTTTGACCTGTTCGACGACACAGACCGTCGCCCGGTCGCGCGAACGGTCGGCGCATATTTCGCAAAGGTCCGTATCGGAGAGGTTGTTGCAATGCGAACAGTAGCGTATATCGTTCCTGAAGCGGGAAATGGACCGGGCCAGCAGTTCCACGTCGTGGGGTTCCATCCTCAGCATGTGCATGGCGTAGCGCATGGCCGTCCGGCGACCCACGCCCGGCAGCCGGGCCAGCTCGCCCACCACGTCGTCCAACAATTTCGACATTCCGTTTTCTCCTTTTTCCCGTCAATCGATCGATTCGATGGCCGACGCCGCGATCCATCCTTTGTTACCGTCGGCGATGCGGATCTCCCTACACTCGCCCAGCGCGCCCACGATCCCGACCTTCGTCCCTTCGTGCAGCACGAAAATATCCTTGCTGTCGCCGTCGGGCGAACTCTTCACGGGTGCGGCCGAACGCATGACGATCGCCTCGGAGGGCTTCGTCCGCTCGCGGCGGCTCTCCGCCGCATAGACCGTGCAGAGGACGAACAGCGACAGCGACGCGACGGCGCCGAAAAATCCCGCCTTACGCCACGAGGTGCGCTGCAAGAGCAGGTAAACGCCCGCCCCGACGAGCGTCAGGGCGAAAAACACCAAACTGGCCACGGCCCACGCATTGCCGCCGAGGCTGTCGCCCAGCGAAACGAACCACCGGCGGAGGAAAAACACGGGCACCGACTCGATGCGGTCCTGCACGCGCGTATTGGCGATGGAGAGGTTATAACGGACATCTTCGTCGCCCGGAGCGAGCTTCAGCGCACGGTGATAGTTGAGAATGGCCTTGCCGTTCATGCCGCGCTTGAAATAGGCGTTTCCCAGATTCATGTACAGCGCACCGCTTTCGTACCCCTCGGCGAGCAGCCGCTCGTAACCTTCGGCGGCCGCGGCATAATCCGCATTGACATAGGCGGTGTTGGCCTCGTCCCACGCCTTTTCCAGATCGCGCTCTCCGGCGGCGAAAAGACCAGTACAGAAGAGCAGCGACACCGCTATCAACGATATTCTTTTCATCGCAGTCATTTTTTAATCTCGGATTCGAACCGGGACAAGGCCCGTGCGGCCGCCCCGTATATTTCGTTCATCTGTCCCGACGAAGAGGGCGAATACTGGGCGTATTCGCATTCGGTGATGATTCCGATAAAGCGTTCGACACGTTCCGGCGACACGCTGCGGCGTTGCAGCTCCTCGCGGATGTTGTCTTTCGTGAGGTTCGACACCGGGATATTGAGCTTGTCGCTCATATACCCCCACAGGGCGCGGAGCATCTCCTCGTAGAAGCGTCTCTCGTCCCCCGCATTCATATAGTCGCCGGCGGCCCGAAGACGTTGCAGGGCGACCTTGTTGGCTTTCTTGTTGCGGACCAGCGTCACGTTCCGCATCTCCCGCAGGTGTTTTTTTAGGTAGACGTACCCCGCTGCGAAACCGCCCAGCATCAACGCCAGCGCGAGGAAATAGGGCAGGCTGCCGAACAGGAAGTTCCCCTTGCGGACGAGATGCGGATCGCCGATGCGGATGAAGCGGATGTCGCGGTCGAGAATCTTGAGGTCCTCCTTGCTCACGCCGCTCACCAGCCCGGAGGGCGCGTTGCGGCCGGCCGTGGAATCGGGCCGGACCTCCATGCCGGCGGGCGCCGTGGAGAGCGTCACGTAACGCGCGGCTTCGGGATCGAAATAGCTGAACTCGACCGGAGCGATCGTATAGCTGCCCTCGGCCCGCGGAATGAACGGATATTCGAACTGGCGGTATCCCGAAATGCCGCTCGCATCGTAAGCGAGGCTCTCGGTGGTTTTCATGTTGTACAGCTCGAACGAAGCGGGCATCTCCAACTTGGGCGCCTGAATGAGCGGCAGGTTGCCGCTGCCCGACAGCTTGAGCACATACGCGTCGGAGGCATTGGCCGCCACGGTCTGCTCGCCGAGCACGGCATCGAGGCGGAACTTGCCCACGGCGCCGTTGAACGAAGCGGGCGCTCCGGCCGGGAAATCTTTGACGGTGATGGAGACCGGCGGTGCGGAAATCGTCCGGCGTACCTGCTGCACCGTCTGGCCGCCGCCGAAAAAGTCGTCGAACAGCGATTGGCTGCGTCCCGGATTCTGCACCACGAGCTGGGCGATGGCCGTCATGCTCGTCTGCTCGATGAGCAGGCGGCCCGACTGCTGGGGATAGAGCAGCACCTCCTTGACGACGCGGGCGTCGTAGACCTTTCCGTCGAGCGTCTCGCGCTGCCAGTCGTAGCCCGACACGTCCAGCTCGTGGACCCAAAACCCGTTGAAGGCCGGGTAGCGGGGACTTTCGATCCCGCTCAGGGCCACGCGCGTATACAACTTGAACGTGGCCCGCACGGGCTGGCCCTTATAGGCTTCGTGGCGGCTCACCGACACCCGAACCAGCAAATCGTCGGCCCCCAGCCTCGTACCCGGCGCGGCCGAAGCCGTCCCGTCTCCCTGCCGCCTGCCGGCCGTATCTCCGCCCGCTCCGGCCTCCGGCGCCGCCTCCTCGGCGATGGCCTCGATGACCGTCGGACGGGTCGCATAGGTCTTGCCGTCGACCTCGACGCCCGCCGCGGAGACGGTACCCTTGCCCGCCGCGGTAGCCGCCAGCACGTAGGTATAGGTAAACGACACGGTCTTGGTGACGTTTCCGTTCACGATCGAAACCGACGTGCCCTCCGAAGCGGTGGGCCCGGCCAGCACGTCGAACCCCGTGAACGAAGGCGGCGTGAACTCGTCGGGCTTGGCATTGAGCGAAAATTCGATGCGGAACGGCTCGCCCACCGCGACGACGGCGGGGGCACCGACTTCGAACTTCACTTTCTGCGAAAAGGCGGCACACGAAAACACGAGCAGGGCCGCCGTCGCGAACAGATATTTCATCAAACGTAGCATCATCGTATCAGTTCAAATCCGGAAACAAAAATAATCGTTTTTGGACAAACGGGAAACAGCCGGCGGATATTTCGGCCCGGCGGGCGGCGGGTCCGGAATTTCCGCTCTTCGCGCCCCCGCCCTCCGGCGAGAGTATGCGAGCAGGCCTGCGGAGACTGCGGTTCGCACCCGTCGCGGGAAGGCCCTGCGGACCGGCTCGCCCTCCGACGACGGTTCCGCCCGGCGGAAGACATGCGAAAGGCCGGAGCACGGAGCCCCGGCCTTCGGCCGCACGACGAAAACCGCCGGTGCTATTTCTTGAACTCGGCGAAGAAGTCGTTCCCCTTGTCGTCGACGATGATGAACGCGGGGAAGTTTTCGACGTAAATCTTGCGCACGGCCTCCATGCCCAGTTCGGGGAAGTCGACCACTTCGACGCTCTTGATGCTGTTTTTGGCCAGCACGGCGGCGGGACCGCCGATCGAGCCGAGGTAGAATCCGCCATGTTTCTTGCAGGCGTCGGTCACGGCTTGGCTGCGGTTGCCCTTGGCCACCATCACCAGCGACGCGCCGTGATCTTGGAACAGATCCACGTAGGGGTCCATACGTCCGGCCGTCGTGGGACCGAAACTGCCCGAAGCCATACCTTGAGGCGTCTTGGCCGGACCGGCGTAATAGATCGGATGCTTCTTGAAATATTCGGGCATCGGCTTGCCCTCGTCGAGCATCCGTTTGATCTGCGCATGGGCGATGTCGCGCGCCACGATGAGCGTACCTTTGAGGTTGAGCCGGGTCTTGACCGGATATTTCGACAGGATTTCGCGCACCTTGTCGATGCCTTCGTCCAGATCGATCTCCACGGCGGGCTTCATGCCGGGAGCCGTGGCGGGCAGGAAGCGGGCGGGATTCTTTTCGAGCTGTTCGAGGAAAATGCCCTCTTCGGTGATCTTGGCCTTGATGTTCCTGTCGGCGCTGCAACTCACGCCCAGTCCCACCGGACAGGACGCGGCGTGGCGCGGCAGACGGATGACGCGGACATCGTGCACGAGGTACTTGCCCCCGAACTGGGCGCCCACACCGCTGCGGCGGCAGATGTCGAGTACCTTCTTTTCCCATTCCAGATCGCGGAACGCACGTCCGCCCTCGTTGCCCGACGTGGGCAGGTTGTCGAGGTAGCCGGCCGAGGCCTTCTTGACCGTCGCCAGATTGGCTTCGGCCGACGTGCCGCCGATGACGAGCGCCAGATGGTAGGGCGGGCAGGCCGACGTGCCGAGGTCCATGATATGCGTTTCTATGAATTTGGTCAGCGAAGCCTCGTTGAGCAGCGCCTTGGTCTGCTGGTAGAGGAACGTCTTGTTGGCCGAACCGCCGCCCTTGGTGATGAACAGGAAGCTGTACTTGTTGCCCTGCGTGGCGTAGAGGTCGATCTGGGCGGGCAGGTTGGTGCCCGTGTTCTTCTCCTCGGTCATCGTGAAGGGAACCACCTGCGAAAAGCGCAGGTTGCGGTCGCGGTAGATTTCGTACACCCCGCGGGAAAGCATCTCGGCGTCGTTGCACCCCGTGTAGACGTCCTCGCCCTTCTTGCCGATGACGATGGCCGTACCGGTATCCTGACAGGTGGGCAGTTCGCCTTGGGCCGCCACCGTCTGGTTGAGCAGCATCGTATAGGCCACGAACTTGTCGTTGTCGGTGGCTTCGGGATCGTCGAGTATGTCGGCGAGCTTTTGCAGATGGCTGGCGCGCAGATAGAAAGAGACGTCGGCGAAGGCCTCCTTGGAAAGCAGTTCGAGCCCTTCGGGGGCCACTTTCAGAATGCGGCGTCCGTCGCACTCGACCACGCTCACGTGCTCCTTGGTGAGCAGGCGGTATTCGGTAGTGTCCTCCGAGAGGGGGAACGGTTCCTGATAGATGAATTCAGACATAGGTATTTTGTTTTAGTAAGTTTGCAGTACGGACAAAGGTAAGCAAGAAACCGCTGAAAAAAAAGTCCGTACCCGCCGCCGAACGCCCCGAAAAACGCCGGAAAAACCGAATCGGCCGTCGGAGAGGGAAATAAAAGCCGGCCGTATTGTCCGTTCGACATTTTTTATTACCTTTGCGGCGCATTTTAACATTTTTTAAACCAAATCACTATGAATCGTTACGAAACCGTTTTCATTGCCACGCCGGTTTTGTCTGACGTACAGACGAAAGAGTTGTTCGGCAAATTCCAAGGTGTCATCACCGAGAACGGCGGTCAGATCATCAGCGAAGAGGATTGGGGCCTGCGCAAACTGGCCTATCCCATTCAGAAGAAGACCACCGGCTTTTACTATCTGATCGAGTTCGAAGGCGAAGGCGACCTGATCGAAAAACTCGAAACCCAGTATCGTCGCGACGAACGCGTGATCCGTTTCCTGACCTTCAGAATGGACAAATACGCCGTCGAATACGCAGAAAAACGCAGAAACAAAAACAAATCTAAACAGGAGTAACAGTCATGGCACAGAATCAATCGGAAATCAGATACCTCAATCCTCCTACCGTAGAGGTCAAGAAAAAGAAATACTGCCGTTTCAAAAAGGCCGGTATCAAATATGTGGATTACAAGGATGCGGAGTTTCTCAAGAAATTCCTCAACGAACAGGGTAAACTGCTGCCCCGCCGCCTGACCGGTACCTCGCAGAAATACCAGAAGAAAGTGGCTACCGCCGTCAAACGCGCCCGCCATCTGGCCATCCTGCCGTTCGTAACCGATATGTTCAAATAATTAAAACCGGAGGAGAAGACATGCAAGTAATTCTGATCAAAGACGTAGAAAAGTTGGGCTACGCAAACGACATCGTCGACGTTCGCCCCGGTTATGCCAATAATTACCTCATCCCGCAGGGGTACGCCAAAAGCGCGACGGCTTCGGCCCGCAAAATTCTGGCCGAGAACCTCCGTCAGCAGGCCCACAAGGAAGCCAAGTTCGTCGCCGACGCCGAAGCGCTGGTAGCCAAGTTGGCCGAAACCGAACTGACGATCACCGCCAAAGCGGAAGAAGGCCGCATCTTCGGATCGGTCACCGCCGCCGATCTGGCCGGTGCGCTCGAAAAGAAAGGCATCGCCGTAGACCGCAAGAACATTACCCTCGACGCCGTGAAGACAATCGGCGCCTACGAAGCCGCCGTCAAGGTTTACAAAGGCATCAGCGGCACCGTCAAATTCCAAGTGGTCGCCGAAGAGTAACGACAATACCTACTGAACCGAAAAAGGCTGTCCGACGATGCGGACAGCCTTTTTCATTTCATCTCCTGTACGGCGGAGGGAACTCGCTGCGAAACAGCTTGCGGCAGGTTCCGCTCCTCCGGAGTCTCTTGCCGCCGCAGCGGCCCGGAGAAATTCTTTCCGAGCGGCGGGACTACGGCGAAAGAACGTTCCAAACGGATCGTCCCTTTTCGCAAAAAGGCGGCAAGCGGTCGGGCGCCGGAGAAGATATCTTTCGGAAAGGTTCGCATGCCCTTACCGAGCGGACCGCCTTTTCTTGGTCGGCGATGCCGGTCGCACCCGACAGGGCGAAAGAACCGTCCGGCGGCGAACACTTCTGACTGCCGCGATTCACGGACGGCTTCACACCGAGCCATACATACCGTTACCGATATTCGTGCCGCCGGTGCCGCACGAAGAAGCGAGGCGCCCACAGCCCGAAAAACCCGGCCACGGCGCCCTCTTTTCGCCGTTCGCAAGACGATACTCCGATCCGGAAAGCGATGCACAGGAATCCGCAGAGAAAATCTTCCGCCGGTCTTCCCTGCGGATCACATTATCGAAAAGGCCCTCTTTCCGAACCGACCGGCGGAAACGACGAACGACATTCCGCAGACAAGCCCGATCCTCCGAAATCCCGCATGCGGTACTTTTAGGCCATTCGTTCATGGAACGTTTCGGGAAGCGGAAACTTTTGTCCGGAAATTCATTTACCGGCCCACGCTATCGAAAAAGCGAACGGTCTTCTCCGGACTGGCCAAAGGAAACGACGAGCATTCAGCACAGTCCCGGTTCCTCCGAATCCGCCCCCGATATGTTTAAAGCGACCCTCTTGCAGACCGATCCGGAGAGGAACGATCCGGCCTCCCGTCCGGCAGTTTCCTGCTGTGGAGCCGCCGAATTCCGATCCTCGATCCTCAAACGCGCGTTCGCCCGGACTTCCGCTTTCGGCAGCACCCGTCCCCGGCAGTTTCCCGCCGGCACATTTCCTCCGTCCGCTACGCAGAATGCAGATCCCTGCGGGCCGTCGCCCGCCGACGGGCGACGGCCCGTTCTGTCCATATCCGATCGGGACCCGCCGTTTCGACAAAAGCGTCGGGAATCCGCCGCTCGTGCGGAGCAGGCATCCGCCCCGCATCTCAGGTCCCTCCGACTGTATCGACACGTACCGGCCGATATGCTCTGCCGACGGCATCCGCTCCTCCGAATCCCGGCATATCGACCGAATCCGAACCGGCGACGACAAGACCGCGAACGGCCCCTCCGAATCCCCGTCCGACGAACGATTCCGCACACCGCCGCCCGTTCTCCGCAGACGCCGGCCGAACGGGGACGGTTTCAGAACCTTACCGCCCTCGGCTTATCAATATCCGAAACGATAGCCGATCGCAATATACATGTTGCAATAATTGGTAAAACCGCTGCGGACCGCATCGTAGTAGCGGACGCCGAGCCCCATGTAAAGGTTGGCATTGCAGACCGACGAAGCCCCGTAGCGCAACCCCAGATCGTAGCAAACGAACTTCCACGCGCTGTTGTCCAACGCATAACCGACTTCGGCGCCCAGCTCCAGCTCTCCGCAGGAAGAGGGCCGGAGCAGATCGTACCCCGCACCGAGTCCGAGCGAAGAGACGGTCTCGTAATGTTTGTTCGTGTCCCATTTGAACAGACCGATCGTTTCGGTTCCGACCAGTTTGAGCGCGAAACGGTCGTTGAACCGATAGCCGGGCATGAAGGCAAATTCGCTGGCATTGAATCCGGAACGGCCGTTCAGCGAGCAGAAGCTCGTCCGCGTCTCGATCTGTCCTACGAATCCGGCGCTGCTGCGGCCGCCCTGCTGGGCATACGCCCCGAAGGCGCAACAAAGCCCGCAAAGAATAAATAATAGCGATTTTTTCATCAGGCTTTTCGATTTGGGTTTAATAAAATGATAGAATAAGTTTGCCTTTATCGGATCGGCCGGGCGCCGAAGCGACTCCGCCTTTCTTGCCTCGACCGGAACATGGGCAAGAGACCTTCTTCCCTTCTTTTTTATGACTTCAATATAGCGTATTCTGTCTGAAAATCCCATATATGCCGCCGAAAAACGATTGTCGATGACAGAACCGGATGCCGGATAAATTCGCGCGGACAGCATTCGCTCACTTCTCCGACACGAAGGACATCAGCCGGTCCTTGAGGCTGTCGGCGATGCCGAGGCCGATTTTCTTTTTCAGGCGACGCCGTTTGCGGTAGACCGAGTCGGTGTTGATGTCGAGAATCTGCGCGATTTCGGACGATTCGAGACCGACGATAATCAGAACGCACAGGCGGACGTCGTCTTCGGTGAGTTGCGGATAGGTCCGCGCGACGGTGGCGGGCAGGTCCTCGTGTACATGGTCGATGATCCGGGCGATCTCGGTCCAGCTTCCGGGCGTCAGCGAAAAGCGTTCGACGAGCGTTTCGACACAGGTTTCGGGCGGAATCCGCTCGTCGTGGACCAGCAGATTGACCTGACGCTTCATTTCGAGCATGGACTTGAGCAGATACCGTATTTCGTCGAAACGGGAACGGATCGTCTGCAACTGAATCTCGGACTGCTGGCGGACGATGGTCTCCTCTTTCAGCCGCAAGGCGATGCGCTGGGTCTCGATCTGCTCCCGCTGACGCTGCGACTCGGTCTGCAGGTTCCGGCGATCGCGGCGCGAAACGGCCAGCCGGTACCCCACGACGCCCAGCGACAGCAGCAGCCCCAAGAGCGAAACGATCAGCCACAGGTTGCGGCGATGGACCGAGAGGCGCTCCTTTTCGCTGCTCAAACGTTCGAGGCGGTACTTCTTCCGGGCATCGGGAATCGAATGGCGGGCATGCCGGTCTTGCAGGGCCTCGACCATCTGCGCACCCTGCCGGTAGAAGTCCAGCGCCCGGTCGTAATGTCCCTCGGCCTGCTCCACACGACTCAGTCCGTGAAGCATCGCCCCGATGCGCATCGTGTCTCCGACGGATCGGGCCGCCGCGAGCAGCTCGGTATAGACGACGCGGGCGGAATCGTTCATGTGTTTTTTCTCGTACAGTTCGGCCATCAACACCCACCGTCCGAACGTCTGTTCGTCGGACAGGCGCAGGCTCCGGCGGATGTAGTATTCGGCGGAATCGAGGCGGTCGAGAAGCAGGTAGGCCTGCCCGATCGAACCGCAGGCCGAGGCGAGCAGCGAAGGCGTATCCGCCTCGGCCGCTTCGCACAGATCGAAAACGGCCCGCTGGCAGAGAATCGCCGAATCGCACTTTTTCTGCGTCATATACGCATTGGACAGACGGGAGAGTATGCGGGCTTCGTTCTGCCTGCGGCCTGTCGTCCGGCAATATTCGAGCGCCCGCAGGTAGTGCCGCACCGCTTCCCGGTCCTTGAACTGGGCATGGTAGATGTCGCCCAGATCGGATTGCACCAGCGTTCGGAAATAGGCGTCGCAAGCGGCGGGCGTATAGTCCTCGGCTTCGAACAGCGCGGCCATGCTCGCATCGGGATCTTCCCTGCGGTCTTCGAGCAGACGGCTCAGGTAGAGACAGGCTTTCGCCCGGTTCATGCTGTCGTTCGTCCGGCGATAGTAGCTCGCCGTCTCGCGGACCAGCGTATCGGGCAAGGGTAACCCGCAACGGTTCATCGTCTGGATCGTCAACAGGCCGTAATAGGCCCGATCGGCCGAACCGAGACGATCCGGACGCCCGATGCCGTTGAGCAGGCCCAAGGCGCTGTCGGGACGGGTGACATGCAGGTTTTCGGCAGCGCACAGCACGACTTTCTCCGAACGGACGCAGCCGCAGAGCAGGATCGCAGCGTTGCAAAAAGCCCATGCGATGCACGACGAAATACGATTTCGCATAAGGTTTGGGTGAAGGATATGATTTGTCCGATAAAGATAAGGAAATTTTCATCGAAAGAGAGGATCGTCCCGTCTTTTTTATTCATGTCGGCGGCCCGAATCCGCCGGGTTCGCAATCTTTCAGGACATTCCGCCACCGGGCAGGGTTCGCGACAAACGAGGTGCGGACCTCCGTCGCCCGCCATACGGAACGCATGCGATGGAACTTGCGCTCCATCATCCGGTCCGCCGCCACACGTCCTTCCTTTACGGACGAAGAAACGAAAAGAGGGTGCCCGATTATCGGGCACCCTCCGTCCGGATCGTTCCGGGAAAGGTTATTTCATGTAGAACACTTCCTTCATCGGGATGGAAACCGGGGAATTGTCGGGATTGACCTCCATGATGTCGGCCATGTAGTCCCACCATTTCTTCACCACGGGATTCGTTCCCAAGTCCTGCGAACCGCTCTCGCCGCCCTGTTCCTGCACGGCGAACAGCAGGTTGGTTTCCTTGTCCCAGAAAATGGAGTATTCGCTCACGCCGGTCGCCTTGAGCAGTTCGACCAGTTCGGGCCAGATGGCGCGGTGACGTTTTTCGTACTCGACCTCGCATCCGGGCTTGAGTTTCATTTTAAATGCACATCTCATCGTATCGAAGTTTTAGAATGGATAGATCGTTAGAACAGCGAGGGGAAGAAGACCGAGAAAACGAGCACGACCAGACCCAGCACCAGCACGCCGATCGTCTTCGAATTGCAACCTTTCCACTCTTTGAGCAGAATGCCCCATACGTTGGAGAACGTCACGTTGAGCGACATGAGAATGCTCCACGAGAAAGCCAGAAGCAGCGGAGAATCCTTGAGGAAGCTCTTGCCCATTTCCAGACCGAAGAACTGCGAGTACCACAGCACGCCGGCCAAGGCGCAGAACAGCACGTTATTGACGAACACGCTGCCGGAAACGGAGAAATAGTCGCCTCCGGTGTGGTTCTTGATATTCTGCTGGATGCAATAGGCGGCATTGGTCAGGAACCCGCCGAGCGTCACGAGCAGAATGACGGGCAGTCCGGCATAGAGCGGTTCGACGCCGTTAGCGATGGCCGCTTCCTTGATGGGCGTACCGGCATCGAGACCCAGCGCGAAGCAGGCGCTCATCACACCGGCCAGCAGCGCGACGAGCAGACCTTTGGTCAGTGCGAAGTCCTTGATGGCGGCTTTCTTCTCCTCTTCGGTCATGTTCTGGGCGCGAAGCGAACCGGCGTAACCGATGATGGCGATACCGGCCAGCGTGATGCAGACGCCCAGCAGCAGGATGAGACCCTGTCCTTGGAACAGATTGGTTCCGGCGAAGATGGCCGGCAGCAGCGTACCGAATCCGGCACAGGTTCCCAGCGAGATCGACTGGCCGAGCGCCACGCCCAGATAGCGCATGCTGAGGCCGAAGGTCAACCCGCCGACGCCCCACAGAATACCGTAAACGATGGCCTTGAGCGCACCGCCCGAAGCGAGCAGGTCGAACAGTCCCATTCCGGCGGGTACGCCCAGCAGAGCGCCGAGGAACGGGAACACGAGCCATGCGAAGATGCCCTGTACGATCCAGAAGCTCTCCCAAGCCCAGCTTTTCACTTTTTTGATCGGCACATAGGAGCTCGACTGTCCGAAGCTGCCTATGGCGATAATCAGCAAACCTAACAAAATTTCCATAATCGAGTAGCAGTTTTAGAATACGAACGATCCGTCCGCGCGATTTCGGGAAGAAATCGCACGGGCGGACGGTTCGACAGTTCGACGACGATTATCGTTTGGAGGTAACTTCCTTTTCGTATTTTTCGATCTCGGCGATATAGTCTTCGGCCACGGGAACGTTGTTCTTGTAGCAGAAGTAATCGTAAACGGCTGCCCACGGCATGCTCTTGGCTTCTTCGAGCACGGCCATTCTCTGGAAGAGCTGTCCGTTGGCTTCGTATTCGCGGAGCTTGCCGATGGGGGTCAGCAGAGCCTGCAGGAACGCTTTCTGCGTAGCGCGGCTACCTACGACGTAAGCGCCGATGCGGTTGATCGAAGCGTCGAAGTAGTCGAGGCCGATGTTGGTTTTGCCCAGAGCATTGGCCCATACGATTTCCTGTGCGAGCAACTGTACGCTGTCGTTGAGGATAACCACGTGGTCGCTGTCCCAACGTACCGGACGGCTCACGTGCAGCATGATTTCGGGCGTGAAGAGCAGCAGCGACGAAATTTTGTCGTAGGTCTCTTCGGTCGGGTGGAAGTGACCCATGTCGAGCGTGCACATCAGGCCGTTCTGTACGGCGTAGCCCATGTAGAATTCGTGCGAACCGGTCGTATAGCTTTCGAGACCCACGCCGAACACCTTGCTTTCCACGGCGTCCTTCACGTTCGGGCATTTTACGGCGAAGATCTGATCCAGCGAATCCTTGAGCAGCGAACGGTAGAGGTAGCGGTCTACGGTCAGGTCTTTCGAACCGTCGTGAATCCACAGGTTGTGGCAGGCTTTGTCGCCGAGCTGCTTACCCATTTCGTCGGCGATCTTACGGCTGCGGATGGTATGTTCGATCCAGAAGTCGCGGATGCCCTTGTCGCGGTTGGAGAGAGACTGGTCGCCGCTCTTGGGGTGCGAGAAGCTGGTGCTGTTGAAGTCGAGCTTCATGTTGTTGGCCTTGGCCCAGTCGATCCAGCTCTGGAAGTGTTTGGGTTCGATCTGGTCGCGGTCCACCTTCTGGCCTCCGAAATCGCCGTAGATGGCGTGGATGTTCAGGCGGTGGTTACCCGGAAGGAGGGTTTTCACCTTTTCGATGTCCTTGCGCACTTCGTCGATGTTGCGGGCTTTGCCGGGATAGTTGCCGGTAGCCTGAATACCGCCGGAGAGCTGTCCGTCGGGGTTTTCGAAACCGGTCACGTCGTCCGTCTGCCAGCAGTGCAGCGACAGGGATACTTTGGCGATCTGTTCGAGCACGGCATCGGTGTCGACGCCGATTTCGGCATAGCGCGCTTTGGCGGCTTCGTAGGCTTTCAGAATTTGAGCTTCTTTCATGGTTATCAGTTTTAGTGTAAAAGATTTGTATTCGCTTTGCGTTGCGGACGGGCCCGCCGCGGAACGGATCGCTCCGCAGCGGGTCTTCCGGAATCTATCCGATCATGTGTTTGATCCTGTCGTAGGCTTCGTTCCATGCGTCGGTGTCTTCCGGCGTGAACGTTTCGATCTCGATGGCTTCGCCGATCATGTTGCGCATTTCCTGCAGCGAACCCACGCAGCCGGCCGCACGGGCCTGAAGCATGATGTTGCCGATGGCCGTGCCTTCGGACGGTCCCGCCACGACGGTCACGCCGGTGGCATTGGCCGTAAACTGGTTGAGCAGGCGGTTCTTGGCGCCGCCGCCGATGATGTGCAGCTTCTCAATGGGGAACGGCGCGAGCGAACGGAACTTGTCGAGCACGTTCTTGTATTTGAGCGCGAGGCTTTCGAAAATGCAGCGGATCAGTTCGGAGTGGTTGCGGGGAACCTTCTGGCCCGTTTTGGTGCAAAATTCCTTGATCGCGGCGATCATGCTCTTGGGGTTGGCGAACGCCTCGTTGTCCGGGTCGATGAACGACTGGAACGGAGCGGCGTCGCGGGCCATCTTGACGATTTCGGGGTAGGTGTACTCGACGGCCTCCTTTTTCCATTCCTTGATGCACTGTTCGAGAATCCACATCCCGGTGATGTTCTTCAGCAGACGGGTCGTTCCTTCGACGCCGCCTTCGTTGGTGATGTTCAGGCGCGAAGTCTCTTCGGTGATGATCGGGTCCTTGACCTCGATACCCATAAGCGACCACGTTCCGGAACTCAGGTAGGCGAATTTTTCGTCCTTGGCGGGAACGGCGGCCACGGCCGAGGCGGTATCGTGTCCGGCGACGGCCACGACGGGCAGCTTGCCCAGACCGGTTTCGGCGGCCAGCGTATCGGTCAGATGGCCGATCACGTGGCCCGGCATGACGATCTGTCCGAAGAGTTCGGGATCGACGCCCATCTTTTCGAGCAGCGATTTTTCGAACTGCTTGGTCCGGGGATTGAGAATCTGCGAGGTCGAGGCGATCGTGTATTCGACCACTTTCTTACCGGTGAGCATGTAGCTCAGCGCATCGGGAATGAAAAGGGCCTCTTTGGCGGCCTTGAGCAGCGACGAGCCGTCGCGCTTCATGGCGTAGAGCTGGTAGAGGCTGTTGAAGTTCATCACCTGAATGCCGGTAGCCTCGTAAACTTCCTTGCGGGGAACGACCTTTTCGAAATATTCTTCGGGAGCTCCCACCGTATGCGGGTCGCGGTACGCATAGGGCATGCCCAGCATCTGTCCGTCCTCGCCCAGAAACGCGAAATCGACGCCCCACGTGTCGATACCGATCGAGGTGATTTCCACGTCCTCCTTGGCGGCGGCGACCATGCCGGCCTTGAGGTGTTCGTACAGCGAGTAGATGTTCCAGTAGAAGTGCCCGTTGAGTTCGAGAATCTGGTTCGGGAAACGGGTCAGCTCCTTCATCTGGAGTTTGCCCTCGTTGAGCGTTCCGAGGATCGAGCGGCCGCTCGTGGCCCCAAGGTCGAACGCGAGAAACGAAATCTGTTTCATTCTATTTATTCGGTTTTGGTTTTAAGTTCATTCTTGTCGTCGGCCCGCCGGGATTTTTCTTTCCCGCAGAGGTCGCTCTGCGCGCAGAAAGCCCGCGCTTTCCGTCCGTCGTTTCCGTGTCGGGAAAATTCCGTCCCGAACCGGTGCGGAGAAATCGGTTCGCCGGATATACGCGCTCCGAGGCATCTCCGGGTCCCGTCTCCGAAGGCGGTCCGCATGCCCGCGAATCCGCTCCGCAAAGCGGCCGAGCCCCGGTTCCGTCGCGCCTCAGTCCTCCGTTCCGGTTACAGAAACGAACCTTCGCGACTTCTCCGATAACAAATTTACGGAAAAAAGAAGAACGGACGATGAAAATAATGATATAAAAATTGTGTTTTTTGATACCATCCTTTTCACCGCCCGTTCTCCCGTTACCGGAACAACGTCCCCAGCGGACGATTATTTCACCACTTTCACGCCCTTAGGCGCTTCGATCTTGGATTTGACCGATCCGTCGGCCTGCTTGTCGTGGCGGACCTTGATGACGCCGTAGGGCGTGGGCACCGTACCTTCGACCCATTGCAGATCGCCCAGATGGGGTTCCACCTTCACGACCTTGCAGCCGGGTTCGACGATCCGCACGCCGAGGACGTACTCGCTCAGCCAGGCCGTAGGACCCGAAGCCCAGCCGTGGGCGAAGCTGTGACGGTAGCCCCGGTAGCAATAGCCGCCGTAGGTCCGGTGTACGTCCACCTTGCCGGCGGGCGTCAGCTCGTCGATGCGGGCGGCGTTCTTCATCCAGTCGATGTCGAAATCTTCCCAGAACGTCGTGGCGCCCAGATCGAGCATGCCGCCCCAGTAATCTTTCATATTCGCGATCGCTCCGGCATAATCGCCGGCCATGCCCTGTGCCTGAAGCATATAGTAACCGTAGAAGGTCGAGAAGCCGTGAGCGCCGCCCACCTTGAGCACTTCGTCGTTGGCCTTTTGGGGGTCGATGATGCCCGACAGCGCGATGAGCGCGGCGGACTGCTTGGAGGTCGTATAATCGGGCACGATCTTTTTCATGCGGTCGGCCGTCTCCGTACACTGTGCGGCGAGCTCCTTGTCGCCCAACGCGTTCAACATTTCGGCACCGGCTTCGAAAGTCATCAGCATCAGCGCATGCAGACCCGCGTCGATGGCTTTCTGGTCTTCGCTGGTCGGCCAGTCGAGGAAGCGTCCGCCCCCGTCGAGGTGTTCGTGTCCTTCGGCATCCACCTTCGACATGAGAATACGGAGCAGCTCGCTCAGGTAGGCCTGCTGTTCGCGCAGATAGTCCATGTCGCCGCGGTATTTGTAGTAGTCGCGGTGAATGAGCACCCACCACAGCGAATAGGAGCACATGCCGTTCATCCAGCCGGGCAGCGGCGTTTCGTCGCGGGCGAAGTCCAGTCCGCGCGCGAGGGCTTCGTTATCGCCGAAAACGGCCAGCGCGGTGCGGACTTCAGGATGCAGGTCGCCGAGCCATACCAGACGGTCGCGTTTGGGCGCCTCGACGAGAAATTCCTGTAGGTTCAGATGCAGCGTATAGGCACCCGTCATCCAAATGCTGTCCACACGCGGATCGCTCGAACGGAACGAACCGAGATAGGGCACGTCGCGATAGAGGAGGCTGGCGCGGATCTCCTTGATGGGCAGTTCCACGTCGTCTTCGAGCATGTCGATGCGCACGAAGCGGAAACCGGAGTTACCGACCTCGCACACGCCCAGCCACGGCAGCTCGATGGTATAGTCGCGCATGGCGTGATCGTTCGTCGCGCCGTTCTCCTCGGTAATGTTGCACATGGCCTCGCCGGTGGATTCGCCCAGACGGACACGCACCTTGACCGGTTTGGTGGAAGCGCGGATGCAGGTCACGAACTGCAGTCCGCCGTGGATTTCACGGCCGAAGTCGAGCAGGATCGAGGGGCGCTTGCCCTCCTTGCTCGTGAAGACGGTTTTGGGCGTATTGGCCGTCGTGGCCTGACCGTTGCCCTGCAGGAGCAGGTTTTCGGCGCCGGAAATCAGGTCGCCGTTCTGGGTCCATACCACGCGGACGGGCGAGATATAGGCGCGGGTCCGGGTATCGAACTGCGTCTTGTCGGCCACGTCCTTCGGGAATACGGGAGGCAGCGTGCCCTTGCCCATCGGCTGGGCCGCCAGCGTCGCGGTGTACATCGTCAATGCACAGATCAACAGTTTTTTCATTTCGTTCGGTTTACGTTTGGTTGAATTTCGGTTATTTGGTTTTGAGTACATACGTTCTGGCACCCGAACCCGTGTCGGGAATTTTCACGAAATTTCCTTCGCACAGGGCCCCTTCGACGGGCTTTCCCTCTTCGGTCAGCTCGTAATCGCGTACCGAAGAAGATAACGGCAAAAAGACGTCGGCCCGCATATTGGCAGGCACGTCGACGCGCAGCACGAACTCCGAGGAGCCGTTCTCGAACGCCACGCCGATGTCGCCCCGCACCGAAGGCATGCGCAGCGAAGCGGTGCGCAGGTCGCCCGGACGGGGACGGATCTCGATGCGGGAGAAACCGGCCTCGACGGGCTTGACGCCCATCAGCTGCCGGGGAATGACGTTGGCCGGGGCGGCCCCCCAAGCGTGGTTCCAGTCCTGATTGGGCTTGTACCTGTCGGCCCATGCCTCCATCGAGACGGTGGAACCGGCCCGGATCATGTTGTACCAGCTCCGCTCGGCGTCGGAGCGCATCAAATCGAGCGCATAGCCGTCCTCGCCGGCGACATAGAGCGCGTCGAGCAGGAACTGCGCCCCGTAGACGCTGCACGCCATGCCGCGCGAACGGACGAAGCGCAGGATGGAGGGAACGTCCTTCGCCTCGGCCATACCGAAACACAGCGGGAACATGTTGGCATGCAACGAACGGTGGTCGGTCCCCACCCCGTCGCGGTACGCCCCCGCCCTGCGGTCGAACAACCGCCGGTTGAAATGGCGCCTCAGCGTCCCGGCCGCCGCGTCGTACTCGGCCGCATCGTCGCGGCGGCCGAGCGTCGCGGCGATGCGGGCCATCGTCCGCAACGCCGCGTAATGGTAGGCGTTGGCGACCGTATTGACCTCGCGGAACACGAACCCGTCGGTCTCGCCTCCCTCGGCCTTGCCCAGTCCGAGGATGCCCGTATGGGGCCAGTCGACGATCGTCTGCAATTTCTGCCCCGACAGGCCGATGGAGGCGTGCAGTTCGGGCGTCTGCGCCTCGTCCGTCACGCGGATAAAGCCCTCCTCGTCGGCGAGCGCCCGGAGCGTGCGGTGGCGGAGCCGGTCGTAGTAACGCGCCAGCGCACGGCCGTCGCCGGTGTAGAGGTAATCGTACCACGCAATGAGGATCGACTGCATGATCCACTCCGTGGGCCACGTGGCATGGTCGAGCAGGTATTCGTGGCTGCGGCGCGCCATCGTGAACTCGCGGTCCACGCAATAGTGCGCCAACTGGTTGATGAGCGCATCGGCCTCGTAGGGAATCCGCTCGCGGTCGCCGTCGACATACAGGCCCGCGAAAGAGGTCGCCTCGATGGAATAGCGGCACATTTCCCACACGCGGTCGAGCGTCGTGTCGGAGCTCGCGAAACGGGCGGCCCGGTCGTCGAACGGATAGTGCACGCTGCGGCGGCAGACGTCCGTCACGTTCTGCGGAGCGGTCCCTTCGATTTCGCAGTAGCGGAACGGATAGACCTCGCCCGTCAGTGAGGGCATGCGGACGGCCCGGCCTCCTCCGTCGGTGTTGCGAGGGTCGGCGGGTATCTTGATCGTATAGGTGCGGTATCCGGGCAGCAGGGCGACCCGCTGCGAGAGGAAGCGCCGGCTTCCGCCGGGAGCGGGGTCGATCCGTCCCTCGCGCAGGCATTCGCCCAGACGGACGGTAAGCGTGTCCCCGTCGGACTCGGAGCGCACCGTGAGGTCGACGCGGCCGAACGCGGCGCGACCGAAATCGACGAAAACCGTCCCCTCGCCGACCGTCTCGCGCACGACGGGACGGTCGTCCCGCCTTTCGAGCGGATAGGCGGGCGTGGCATAATCCGACAGCGAAGCGGCCGTGCGGAATGCGCGGACGGCCGACCACGGCTGGAGCGTTCCGTTGTTGGAGGTGCGGACTTTCCAATAGTATACGGTCGAGGGCTGCAACTCCCTGCCGGAATATTCCACCGCAACGCTGCGGTCCGAAGCGACCTCGCCGCTGTCCCACATATCGGCGCTGTCGCCGGCGAGCAGTCGCTCGGAAGTGGCTACCAACACCCGGTAGGCGGTCTGCATCACGTCCCGGCGGGTGTCCTCGACCTGCCAGCCGAACATGGGACGGCGGCCGGCGATTTCGACGAGCTCGACGGGTTCGATCGCTTTCGGCACATCGGCCAGCGACATCTGCGTCGGGCAGCCGTTCAGCCATACGCGGTCGGTATGTTCGATCAGGTCGGTGGTCAGTCGCGCGGGCGCACCGCCGTACAGCGGCCCAAGGGATCCCAAGGCAAGGAAAAGCACGACAGCGGGGAGCGGGTTTCTTCTCATAGATTCATAGGTCGAGGAGACGAAAACGCACGCCTCACATCGTACAAAATAAACAATCATTCGGCAATATTGCAAATTCCGCCCCGGCGCGCGGCACGGAAGGAACGTACCGCAAGGGGCACGATTTTCGTTTTTATTTCCTACCTTTACTCTCCGAAACGAGCAACCTTTCCGGTCCGGAGACCGGGAAACGACACATCAGACAATGAAAAATCTATTTTGCGTACAAGACCGGGTCATCGTCATCACCGGCGCCACCGGCGTGCTGGGCCGCCCGATGGTGCTCCACTTCGCGGAGCAGGGCGCGCGGGTCGTGTTCATGGGACGACGCGCCGAGGCGGGACTGGCCCTCCAGCAGGAGGCTTCGCGAGGAGCGGGCAGCGCCGAGTTCATCGCCTGCGACGTGCTGGACAAGACCCGGATCGAAGCGGCCTACGACCGGATCATGGAACGCTACGGCCGTATCGACGTGCTCATCAACGGCGCGGGCGGCAACATGCCCGGCGCGACGATCGCCCCCGACGAAACGATCTTCGACCTGAAAACGGACGCGCTGCACGGGGTGGTGGACCTCAACCTGTTCGGCACCGTGATGCCGACGCTCGCCTTCGCCCGCGCGATGACCGAGGCCCGCAGCGGTTCGATCATCAACATCGCCTCGGAATCGGCCCTGCGGCCGCTGACCCGCGTGGCGGGGTACGGTGTGGCCAAGGCGGCGGTGGTGAACTTCACCCGATACCTCTGCGGCGAACTGGCCCGCAAATACGGCGACGGGCTCCGCGTGAACGCCATCGCACCGGGATTTTTCCTCACCGAACAGAACCGCACGCTGCTCACCCGCGAAGACGGCAGCCCGACGCCCCGCGCCGAGGCGATTCTGAACCACACGCCCTTCGGACGGTTCGGCGAGCCCGAAGAACTGCTCGGCACGCTGCAATGGCTGGCCAGCGACGCTTCGCGCTTCGTTTCGGGCACGGTCACGGTCGTGGACGGGGGCTTCGACGCCTTTTCGATCTGAGACGGCCCCACGGGCGGCCGAATCCCGCTTCGCCATTTTTCGAACCATCGCGCCGGACATGCGAGAAAACATCCGGCGCGGAAAAAACGAACCTATGATCCATCTGTGCAAACAATCGTGGCGCTGGTACGGTCCTTCCGACCCGGTCGGGCTGTGGGACATCCGGCAGGCCGGAGCGACGGACGTCGTCACGGCCCTGCACCACATTCCCAACGGAGAGGTGTGGAGCGTCGAAGAAATCCGCAAGCGGCAGGCCGAGGTGGCCGCCGCAGGGTTGGTCTGGAGCGTCGTGGAGAGCGTTCCGGTCCACGAGCGGATCAAAACCCGCAGCGGCGACTACGCCCGCTGCATCGACAACTACAAGCAAACGCTGCGGAATCTGGCCGCCTGCGGCATCCGCACCGTCACCTATAACTTCATGCCGGTGCTGGACTGGACGCGCACCGATCTGGCCTATACGCTGCCGGACGGTTCGAAAGCGCTGCGTTTCGAACGGGCGGCTTTCATGGCTTTCGACCTGTACATCCTCCGGCGGCCCGGGGCCGAAGCGGAATATTCGGACGGAGAAAAAGAGACAGCCCGCCGGCGCTTCGAACGGATGGACGAAGCCGAAAGGGAGCTCCTTACACGCAACATTATCGCCGGCCTGCCGGGCGCCGAGGAGAGTTTCACGATCGACCGGTTCCGCGAAGCGTTAGACGGATATGCCGAGATCGACGCGACGCTGCTGCGCGAAAACCTGATCGCCTTCCTGCGCGAAATCACGCCCGTAGCGGACGAGACGGGCATTCGTCTGGCCATCCATCCCGACGACCCGCCCTACCCGATTTTCGGACTGCCCCGCATCCTGAGCACAGCCGAGGATTTCCGCACGCTCGTGCGGGCCGTGCCCTCCCCGTCGAACGGGCTGTGCCTGTGCACCGGATCGTTCGGCGTACGGAGCGACAACGAACTTTCCGAGATGATGCGCGAGTTCGGTCCCCGCATCGGCTTCGTCCACCTGCGCAGCACGCAGCGGGACGAGCAGGGCAACTTCTTCGAGGCCAACCACCTCGAAGGCGACGTCGACATGTACGGCGTGATGAAGGCGCTGCTCGAACTCCAGCAGCGGCGCGGCGAGTCGATTCCCGTGCGCCCCGATCACGGGCACCAGATGTGCGACGACCTGCACAAACGGACCAATCCGGGCTACTCCTGCATCGGACGGCTGCGCGGACTGGCCGAACTGCGCGGGTTGGAAATGGGCATCGCCCGCAGCCTGTACGGGAAAGACTGACGCCGGGTGCACCCCGGCCGGCCGACTACATGATCGGCCCGGTGAGCGATGTACGGAAACGCAACGTCGTCGTGCGATGTCCGCAACCGAAGCGGACTATCCGTGCCGCCCGGCCGTCACGCACCGGCAACATGACCCGTACGGCATACCGGCGCCGACAGAGTGAAGACTGCGGATCGTATACCCAAAGACATACCCGGAACCGCGAGCGTTCGTCCGTGGAGGAAAGGTCGTTTCTGTCTTTTTCGGAGCATTCTGCGACCCGCCTTTCGAAGACACCCGAATCCTTTCCCGCGGCGATCCGTCCGCAAAACGGGCAGGCCGGGAAAACGGTTTCGGCGACTCGACGGACGGCGAAACCGTCGAGTTCGTTCTGTTCCGTCTTCCGAAGACATTTCCCGACAACAATTTCCAGTGTCCGGGCGGACAGCATCGCGCTTCCGAATGTCCCTGCCGATAGACCGACCGCGATCCGTTCCCGCTTTCGAAAGCTGCCACCGGTCCGGTCATCTTTGCGGCCGACGGCATCGGCATATAAAACCGGGAAGTCGGCTTCGGCCGTATGCGGAACATTCCCGCCGCCGGGGAAGCGAAAGCCCGAACGGCAGACCGGGGAAACGACTCCCGTCAACGAAAAAGGCGGCCGCAGGACGGACGGGCGACGGGGACGGGGCTTCCCGCCCGCGAAAATTCGGAGACCGTGCCTTTCGTCCGGATATTTTTTCTATTTTTACAGGGGCCAATGCGGCATCCGCATTCCCCGGAACCGTCATCGAAACCATACGACATCATACCATGAAAAAACTGTTACCCCTTCTGTTAGGCGCATGCCTCGCCGTGCACGCATGCGGCGACCGCGCGTCCGAAAAACGCAAACCGGTCGAAGGACCGCTCGTCGTCCTGACTTTCGACGACGCCACACAGAGCCAGCGCACGATCGTCGCTCCGCTGCTCAAAAAATACGGATTCGGCGCCACGTTCTACGTCTGCGAATTTCCCGGATTCGAAAACAAGGACCACTACATGTCGTGGGAACAGATCAAGGAACTCGACGAAATGGGCTTCGAAATCGGTAACCACAGCCGCAACCACGGCGCCATGAACGCGCAGTCTCGACTCCAGATCGAGCAGGAGACGGCCTACATCGAAGAAAAATGCGCCGAATACGGCATTCCCCGTCCGGTGACGTATGCCTATCCGGGATGCGACTGGACCGAGGAGGGCATCGACGTGCTCAGAGAGAGAGGCTACCGGCTGGCCCGCGTATGCAGCGACGAGACGTTCGTTCCGGGACAGGCCGACTCGATGCGGATACCGGGATACGGCGTCGTGGACGCACGCATCGAAGAGGAGGGATGGATCGAAAGGACGCTCGACGAAGCCCGCGACGGACAGGTCGTCGTTTTCTTCGTCCACGGCGTGCCCGATCTGGCCCACGATTTCGTCAGCACGACACCCGAAAACTTCGAGAAACTCCTTCGCGCGATCCAAAAGCGCGGCTGCAAGGTCATCGCCATGCGCGACCTGCTCGAATACGACCTGTCGGGATCGGACGCAACGGCCCGGCCGGACGATACGAAACCGGAATAACGACAGCAGGCAGATGCCCGCCGACCGAGGCCCGTCCACGGCGGGCGGCCCCGGAACGCCTGTCCGACAGGAAAACCACCGGATCGAACCGCATGTATCCGCTTCGCGACCGACCTTTCCGCCGCAGGGCGGTTCCGTTCGGTCCGCCCCGACATCGGACGGCCATGTTTCCGTCGGCGGGAAAACGCATCGCAACAGCGGCATCTCCATAACGATTTCACGAACACGACCATGACGAACCTCTCCGCGGCCGACTTCCGTCTCATCGCCGGAGTCATCGCCTTGCTGAAAGACCGCCGCACGAACCCTTCCGCATGGGACGAGGCGGCGGTCCGCACCGGCATGTCCCGCGACGCCCTGCGCGAAACGTTCGTCCGATGGGCTGGCGCCGATGTGCAACGGTTCATGCCGTTCGTAGACAAGGCATACATCGCAGAGGTGCTCCGGACACGGCTCCTCTCCGACGGCTGCCGGACACCGGAAACGACCGAAAGCGAGCGGCAGTCCGGACCGGCAGTCCGCATCGAAGCCATGTCCTCCGACGAATGCCGCGACGGAGGGAGGAATCTCTCCATTCGCTATGCCTTCGCCGAAAGCCCGTTCGGCGAGGTACTGACGGCATCGACCCGCAAGGGACTGTGCTACATGGCTTTCTCGGACGACCGTCAAAAGACGCTGGGCGAACTGCGAACGCTGTTTCCGGCAGCTGCCTGTCTTCACGGAGAAGACCCGTTCCAACGCGATGCGCTCGCCGCCTTTTCGGACGGTCCGCACGACGGGCAACCGGTGAAGCTGCACCTCGCCGGCACGCCGTTCCGGCTGAAAGTGTGGCACGCACTGCTGCACATTCCTCCGGGAGCGCTCACGACCTACGGCGAGCTCGCCCGTAAAATCGGATGCCCCGGAGCCTCGCGGGCCGTGGGAACGGCCGTGGGCGCCAATCCCGTCTCGTATCTCGTTCCCTGCCATCGGGTAGTCCGCTCGTCCGGAGAGACAGGCGAATACCACTGGGGGGCCGACCGGAAAACGGCGATGATCGGATGGGAGGCGGTCCGGCGGGCAGAAAGGCCGAACGATCCCGTTCCTTGCCCCGGCATTCGGGAACCGTAACTTTCCGATCCGACCGCCGCCGGCCGCCGCTCAGGCGAGGACCCGACACGGAAGCCCGAAGAAAAACGACCGTCGGCATGATCACGGCGAAAAGCCGCAGGCCCTTTGCCCGACCGACAAAAATACCGAAACCCAATCGCATGAAAATCATCTCTTACAACGTAAACGGCCTGCGCAGCGCCCTGTCGAAAGGCCTCGGCGAATGGATCGCCGCGGAAGCCCCCGACGTGCTTTGTCTTCAGGAGATCAAGGCGCAGCCCGACCAGATTCCGCAGGACGTGTTCGAAAACCTCGGCTACGAATGCCACTGCCACAGCGCCGTCAAGAAAGGTTACAGCGGCGTAGCGATCCTCACCCGCCGTCGGCCCGACCGTGTGGTCCGGGGCATGGGCATCGAACGATACGACGCCGAGGGACGCTTCATCCGGGCGGACTTCGGAGAGGTGTCCGTCGCGAGCGTCTATCACCCGTCGGGCACGTCGGGCGACGAGCGGCAGGCGTTCAAGATGCAATGGCTCGATGACTTCGGCCGCTATGCCCGCGAACTGCTCCGCACGCGGCCCAAGCTGGTTCTCTGCGGCGACTACAACATCTGCCACCGCCCCATCGACATCCACGACCCGATACGCAACGCCGCGAGCAGCGGTTTCCTGCCCGAAGAGCGGGAGTGGATCGGGACGTTCATCGACGGCGGTTTCATCGACACGTTCCGGCACTTCCACGGCGAACCGGACCGATACACGTGGTGGAGTTTCCGAGCCAACGCCCGCGCCCGCAACAAAGGCTGGCGCATCGACTACATCATGGCCTCCGAAGCGCTCCGGGACCGTTTGCACGGCGCGGACATCCTGCCGGACGTCCGTCATTCGGACCACTGTCCCGTCGCGCTGGAACTCGACGAGGCGCCTTGATCCGGAACGGCCGGACGAGGCAGGACCGCCGGCGTGGCACGAGGAAAATCCGCTCCGAACAAACCGGACCCCGGCGGCAGGACGGACGACAGATGCTTATCGCGACGCCCGGTTTGCGTCCGGTCCGACACCGCAGAAACGATCCGGGGGATGTCTTCCAGCCCGAAACACGTTTTGCCGCCCCCTCGGATCGGCAAAACGTCGCCGGGGGACCTCCGGAAACCGGCCTCTCCCTCCTCCGAAAGCCTCTCCCGCAGCGCAGAAACGAAGAGAGGCACGGAATTCGAAAGGGAAACGTCCGGGGAATCGCCCCGACGGAACCCGACGATCGCAACAATCACCCGATGGACGAACGCAAGATCATACATATCGACATGGACGCCTTCTACGCCTCGGTCGAACAACGCGACAACCCGCAGTACCGCGGCAAGCCCGTCGTGGTGGGACGACCCGAAGGACGGGGCGTGATCGCGGCGGCCAGCTACGAGGCGCGGCGATACGGCATCCGTTCGGCCATGCCGTCGCTCCGGGCCCGGCAACTGTGCCCTGAGCTGATCTTCATCCCCGGCCGCATGGAGATCTACAAAGAGGTGTCGGCCCGGATACACCGCATTTTCCACGAATTTACCGATTTAGTCGAACCCATCGCCTACGACGAGGCCTTCTTGGACGTCACGCGGAACAAGGCGGGCATCGCACTGGGCGTGGACGTGGCGCGGGCGATCAAGCGGAGAATCCGCGAGGAGGTCTCTTTAGTGGCCTCGGCCGGCGTTTCCTACAACAAATTTCTGGCGAAGGTCGCCTCCGACTACCGCAAGCCCGACGGGCTGTGTACGATCCATCCCGACCGCGCGGAGGCCTTCATCGCCCGGCTGCCCATCGAGGCCTTCTGGGGCGTGGGCCGCGTGACGGGACGCCGGATGCACGAACTGGGCATCCATACCGGAGCCGACCTGCGGGCCTGTTCGCAGGATTTTCTGACGGAGCGTTTCGGCAAGGCGGGCCTGCATTACTACGAGTTCGCGCGGGGCATCGACCGCCGCCCCGTGGAGCCGTCGCGCATCCGCAAGTCGGTAGGCTGCGAAGAGACGTTCGCCCGCGACCTGACGACGCTCGAAGAGATGACCGAAGCGCTCTACGGCCTCTCCGCCCGGCTGAACCGGAGGCTCGACAGGACCGGATTCCGGGGCCACACGCTGACGCTGAAAATCAAATACGCGAACTTCCGGCAGCAGACCCGGAGCCGCAGCCTGAAGGACGAGCTGGGCGCCTCCTCCGACATTTTCCCGCTCGGCGAAACGCTGCTCCGCGAATCGGGCGCCGCAGGCCATCCGGTGCGGCTGCTGGGCCTGTCGCTCTCGACACCCGCCGCGGACAACCCCGCCGAACCGCACGAAGTATACCGGCAGCTCGAACTCGACTTTTGAAGCGGCGCGACACCGCCGGCTGCGTCGGAAAACGGTGCGCATCGAAGATTCTTTTTCCGCCGCCGACATACCTGCGGCACGTCGGCGAGATCCGCCCGGCAGGCATGCTTCCTTTCTCGGCCCGAATGTCGCGAAACGACAGCCCCGCACGAAGGACGCCGGCCGGCAAGCGTCGGTTTTCGGAACCGCCGCACTCCGCCCCTCATCGGGACCGCACAGAGGTCATCGGACAGTGTTCCGCCGGCGGCTCAGATCGATGACCGTCGTTCCCCCGTCGAGGACGCAGGCGACCGTACCGCAAGTCTCTCCGGGACAGCCGTCGCAGGAGCGGACCGGCACCGTGCCGCGGTCGGGCATCGACTTTCCGACCGATCCGCCGACCTACGGCCCGATTCTCCGGAAAGCCGGTCCCCCCTGCCCGATTCTCGCGGCACGGGAAATCGGCTGGAACCGACGGGACCGGACGCGATTCATGAACGATCCGGCCGTGCGGTCCTTGCCCGCACGCTTTCCGAACGAGGCGAGGCATTCGCCGAAGGTCCGCAGCCAAACCGTGTTTCCTTTGCGGAACAGAGTTTCGAAAACGTTTTCTGTCATCGCTTCGAATCGTCGGAGACAAACACTGCAACCGGAATTATTCGTTGTCGAAAACAACGCACAAGAAGCGAAAAGCCGAAACGATAAAAACGACATTCGGGAAAAGCCGCGATAACCTTCCGTAACGCGACTCTTTCCGAACGATGCCTCGTCAAGCGACACGACGGCTGCCCCGCCTTCGGTGCGACACCATAAGAAACTACCTAATATACGATTTATCCCTGCTCCGACTCTCCTCTATTTTCAAAGGACTCAGTCTGCGCCCCCAGCGGCGCCATCAGAAGTCGACGACGGGTTCGGCCCGCTCGAACACGAGCATCGGCGAATCCATCGCCCGGCGGCGGAACGCCTCGATTTGCGCCTCGCTGTCATCGAGCAGACCCACGGCGATATGGTTCTCGCCGCAGGGCATCATCGTGAGGGAGACCACATTGCGGCGCACCGAATCGTCTTTCGGTGCTTCGAGCATGAAACGGTCGAGGCTGTCCATCGCCGCGGCGAGCTCCCGGTAGGAGAACCGGCAGGGCAGCACGTCGAAATCGCTGTCGCCCACGAGCGCCGCGATCCGAGCCCGTCCCTCGGCCGTATCGCCGACGATGCGGACCGTCAGCCGGCCGTCGCGGCCGACGAACGAACCGCCGTAGCACGCCGGATAACGTTCCGCCGCAGGCGCGCCCTCTCCGCCGAGGGCCTGTTGCAGACGCAGGTATCGTTCGTTGGCCGCCAACTGAATCGAAGCATCGGCTTCGAGCGTGTCCTCGGCCGAACGTTCCGCGGGCCGTTCCGCACGGTTTCCGCAAGCTGCCGTCCACAGGCAGAGCAGCATGGCGGCGAAGAGTTTTTTCATCGTTTCCATATTTTTCGACATTCGATCATCGTTCCTCTTTCTGTGTCCCGACGACCTCGACGCCGTCCGGCCCGCAGCGAACGAGGTCCCGCCACGGCTCGGCCGCCATCTCCCACAGGTAGAGCGACGCGACCGACCCGAAAGGCGAATACCGCTCCCGGAATGCGGCGAAACGCGTCCGGTCGAGTTCGGCGAGCCCGTGCAGCCGCATCAGGCTCCGGCGGACGATCAGATCGTCGTAGCTGAGCACGTCCGGACGCCGCAGCGAGAAGATCATCAGCATCTCGGCCGTCCAGACCCCCACGCCGGGCAGCGCGGTCAACTGCCGCACGACCTCCGCATCGGGCAGCTCTCCGAGCGCAGCGACATCGAGCGTGCCGTCCAGCACGGCAGCGGCAGCGGACCGGATATATCCGACCTTGCGCAGCGACATGCCGCAGGCGCGCAACGCGGACGGATCGGTCTCTAATACGCGCTGCGGCGTCGGCTCGCCCAGCAAAGCACCGAAACGCTCCCGGACCGTCGCCGCGGCCCGGTTCGAAATCTGCTGGCCGATGATGCTCCGGCACAGCGCCCCGAACAGGTCGGGCCACACAGTCCGCTCGACGGGGCCGATGGCTTCGATCACCCGTCCCAGACGAGGATCGCGCCGGCTCAGGTAACGGGTCTCGGTCTCGCCATAAGGAAAAACGTTCATCGCAGGCAGCGTATTTTCATCGGTGCAAAGATACCGGTTTGCAGCAGGAAAACCAATCGCGAGCCCGCCGGAGCGGAAAAACGAACCTTTTTTCCGGCGGCGACGAACAACCGTTCGCCACCTATCCCGCGAACCTCCGGAAAGCGATCGGAAAAGACCGGAATAAGCCGAAAACCCGCCTCGCCGCCCGAAGGAATCCGCCCCGAAGGAGCACCGATCGGAGAAAAAGAACTATCTTTGCGGCCCGCCGGAAGCGGGGACCGCTCCCGCAAAGAGACGGACCGGAGGGTCGACTTATTATATTTCAACGACTTATGCAACCGACACACAGACAAATATGGGCGATTGCCAGCCCGATTCTCGTCAGCCTGCTGATGGAAAACCTCATCGGGATCACCGACACGGCTTTTCTGGGCCGGGTGGGCGAAGTCGAGCTCGGCGCGTCGGCACTGGGCGGCGTGCTCTATCTGGCCGTCTTCATGCTCGGCTTCGGATTCAGCATCGGCGCCCAGATCCTCATCGCCCGCCGCAACGGCGAACGGGCGTACGCCGAGATCGGCCCCCTGTTCCGTCAGGGAGTCGCCTTTCTGCTGGCGCTGGCAGCGGCGATGTTCGTGCTCTCGCGGATTTTCGCTCCCGTCGTGCTCGGCTCCATCGTCGAGTCGGAACCCGTGCGCCAAGCCGCCGTCCGCTACACGAACTGGCGCGTCTTCGGATTTTTCTTCTCGTTCACGGCCTTCATGTTCCGAGCCTTCTACGTCGGCACGACGAACACGCGGACGCTGACGCTCAATTCGGTGGCGATGGTGCTCTCGAACGTGGCGCTCAACTACGTGCTCATCTTCGGCAAACTGGGTCTGCCGGCGATGGGCATCGCCGGCGCGGCCATCGCCTCCTCGGCTTCGGAATTCGTGTCGCTGGCCTTTTTCTATATCTATACGCGAACGAGGACCGACCACCGCCGCTACGGGCTGTTCTGCCGCAGCCGGTTCGACATCGGGATGCTCCGGCGCATGCTCGACGTATCGGTGTGGACGATGCTTCAGCTTTTTCTCTCGGTGGCGATCTGGTTCCTGTTCTTCGTGGCCGTCGAACATCTGGGCGAGCGGCCGCTGGCCGTCACGAACATCGTGCGCAGCGTGTCGGGCATCGTCTTCATGGCGGTGAGTGCCTTCGGCTCGACGGCCAGCACGCTGACGGGCAATCTGCTCGGAGCGGGCGAGGCCCGTCTGGTCGGGCCCACGGCCGCGCGGATCGTCCGCATGTGCTACCTGCTCGTCGCTCCGGCGGCGCTGCTCTTCGCGCTGTTCCCCGAATGGATTCTGCGCGTCTACACGGACGATCCGTCGCTCATAGGCGCTTCGACCGCCTCGCTGCGCGTGATGCTCTCCTCCTACGTGTTCACCGTGCCGGCGCTCGTGCTGTTCAACGTCGTATCGGGCGCGGGCAACACGCGTTCGGCACTGTTCTTGGAGTTCGCCGCCCTGTGCGTCTACTCGGTCTACATGGTCGGCATCGTCATCGTGCACAGAGCCGACGTGGCAGTCTGCTGGACGACGGAGCACGTCTACGCCGTCGCTCTGCTCGTTTTCGTGTCGATCTATCTGGCAAGGGCGAACTGGAAGAACAAGGCGATCTGACCGGAGCCGCGGACCTTTTGCCCGCTCCGGATCATCCGCCCGCCGGAGTACGGAGCCGTCCGCGAAGCGTTACGAAAAATTCGGAATCATGGAAGAACTGACACTCACCACGCCCTCCATTCTCTTCTCGGCCATTTCGCTGATCATGCTGGCCTACACGAACCGTTTTCTGGCCTATGCCCAAGTGATCCGCAACCTGAAAAAAGAGCACGAGGAACGTCCCTCGCCCCTCGCCCGCCAGCAGATCGACAACCTCCGCAAAAGGCTCTACATGGCCCGTTCGATGCAGCTCTTCGGCGTGAGCAGCCTGCTGCTGTGCGTACTGTGCACGCTGCTGGTATACGTCGGGTTGCAGCGGGCGGCGGTCTATTCGTTCGGCATCGCGCTGACGCTGCTGTGCATCTCGCTGGCGATTTCCATCCGCGAGCTGTTGATTTCCGTCAAGGCGCTCGAAATCCATCTCGACAACGCGGAGGACCACGTATCGGACGAACGGAAATGACGTCCGCCTACCGGCCCGCCCCTTCGAGGTAGGCCTGCGTGAGACGCGAGACGGCATAGTCGTCGAGCTCCGCCTCCGAAACCGCCAACAGACCGGGATCGCCGGCCGGCAGCCCGTCGGCCTCCAGAACGTAAAACACGGCATGGATCACCCGATGGGACAACACGTGGGGCGGCATCCCGACGCGGTCGAGGAGCCGAAAGCCGGAGAAACCGCCGAACAGCTCCCGCCAGCGCTCCGTCCGCTGCAACGCGGCGAAATCGACGGCCCCAGCCGTCTCGACGAGCGGAAACTCGTACAGCCCGCGCCAGATGTCGCGCCTGCTGCGCCGGACGATGAGCGTCCGCCCGCCGCAACGGATATGCAGATAGTTGAAATAGCGACGGACGGACTCCCTGCGCGGCCGCTTGACGGGACGTTCGGCCACCGTGCCGCGCGCATACGCCAGACATCCGTCCGAGAGCGGACAGGCCGCGCAATCCGGCGAGCGGGGCACGCACTGCAAGGCTCCGAGCTCCATGACGGCCTGATTGTAGAGGCCGGGGCGCGCCGTATCGAGCAGCTCCGCGGCCAGCTCCGCGAACAACTTGCGGCCCGGAGCGCTATCCACGGGCACATCGAGGTCGAACCGACGCGACAGCACGCGGTAGACATTCCCGTCCACCACGGCACGGGGCTGACCGTAGGCGATGGAGCAGACGGCCGACGCGGTATATTCGCCGATGCCGGGCAGCGACCGCACATCCTCATAACGTTCCGGAAACACGCCTCCGAAACGGGCGACGACCTCGCGCGCGGCGGCGTGCAGGCTGCGGGCCCGGCTGTAATAGCCCAAGCCCTGCCACAGCTTGAGCACCTCGTCTTCGGAGGCGGCGGCCAGCGCGCGCACGTCGGGGAAACGGGCCGTGAAGCGCAGGTAATAGTCCAGTCCCTGCGCCACGCGCGTCTGTTGCAGGATCACTTCCGAAATCCATATCCGGTAGGCGTCGCGGGTCTCGCGCCACGGCAACGCCCGACGATGCGCCTCGTACCACGCCACGAGCCTCCCGGAAGCCGTATCCATGCCCCGTCCGTTCATAGCAGGTCCTCCAGCGAAGCGGCCGTGACGCGGACGAGGTCCGCCGGCGCGATTTCGATCTGAAGCCCCCTCACCCCGGCGCTGACATAGATCGTCTCGAAGTCCATGCAGGACGAATGGATGAAAACGGGAAACCGCTTTTTCATGCCGATCGGCGAGCACCCGCCCCGGATGTATCCCGTCACGGGCAACAGCTCTTTCATATGGAGCATCGCGACGCTCTTGTCGCCCGAAGCCCGCGCCGCCTTCTTGAGATCCAGCTCGCCGTCGCCCGGAATCACGCACACGAGAATCCCGTGGCGGTCGCCCCGCAGCACGAGCGTCTTGAACACCCTTTCGACGGGTTCGTCCAGCTCGGCGGCGACATGCACGGCAGCCAGATCGTTCTCGTCGAACCGGTAGGGAATCAGCCGGTAGGCTATCTTCTCCCGATCGAGCAGCCGGGCGGCGTTCGTTTTGTTGATTTTGACCGTCATATCCGCAAATGCTTTGCGACGCGAAGATAGCGGATTCGAGGCGAAATGAAAAAGCGGCCGGGCGCTTTCCGGTACCAAACTTGCATTTTACAGAAGCATCGAACCTTAAAATCCGTTACACACTATGGACAATTGGAAAGCAACATTCGGGGGCAAACCCGTCACGCTCGTCGGCACGCATCTCGCTGTCGGCGACCGGGCGCCCCATTTCGAAGTGATCGACCGGAACCTCCAGACGGTTTCGTCGAATCAGTTCAAGGACAAGACCATGATAATAAGCGTATTCCCTTCCGTCGACACCTCGGTATGCGCCCTGCAGAACATCCGTTTCAACCGCGAGGCGGCCCGCATGGACGACGACGTGGCGATTCTGTCGATTTCGGTGGATCTGCCTTTCGCCCAGAAAAGATTCTGCGCGGCCGAACACCTCGACAACGTACACGTCTACTCGGATCACCGCGATCTGGATTTCGGCATGAAGTACGGCTTCGTCATCCGGGAGCTCCGCCTGTTGGGCCGGGGCGTGGTGGTCGTCGACAAAAAGGGAATGATCCGGCACATCGAGTACGTCGCCGACATCGGACAGGAACCCGACTACGAAGCGGCGCTCCGGGCCGTCCGCGACCTCCGCTAAGCCTCTCGCAACGGCAAAGAAAAACGGAACTCGCTCCGACGCAGATTCCGTAAAGAGACCGACGATCCGTGCCATATCCGATATGGCACGGATTTTATCGTTGCGATAAGACCGTTCCGGAAATACTCCCGTCCGATGCGGAGCCGGACGTTACGAGAGGACCGTTCCCGACGCCCCCTGCATAGGTTTCCGCAAGAGAGATACTTGCGGATTTTCATTTATCCGGAATCAGGCTCCGCCCTTTTCCTTGTCCGTCGCTGGCCCGCCCCGTCCGTCTTTCCTCAGCGAAGCGTCCTGCGGCCTGATAATGATAAAGGAGGGCAGCTCGCGCAGCGTGGCCCGTTCGTAGCGGGTCATGTATCGCCAAGCCGAATAACTGACGACGACCAACTGTTTGCCCGCGAGGCACTCTCCGAGCGGCGTGCCGGGCGCACAGAGCGAGAGCCGAGCGGCCCGGCCGCCCTCTCCGAGCACGGAGGCGATCTCCAGCCGCGGATCGACCGAGAGCAGTTGCACGCGGATATGCTCGGCCATCGCCTCGATATAGCGCAGCAGCGACAGGTCGCCCCGCTCGCAGAGCACCACACCCACCTCGTCGATGCCGGAAAGGCCCCGGTTCACGAAAACGCCCAGCGCACAACGCATGCTCCGGAAAAGAATCCGCGTCTTGTCGTGCGTGAGCCCTTCGGGAAAAAGCCAGTTTTTCCACCCCAGCAGCTCGCCGACACGGCGCTCGGCATAGGAGAAGGGCGTCCGGCGCGAAGGCCCCAGATAGTTGCGGATGAAATTGGGCCCGGCACCGGTCAGCACGAAGTCGTAACCCTCGCCCTCGGCCAGCGTCCGGAGATCGTCGATGTAACGGTCGGTCACCCGGTAGCGCATATCGACGGAAAGGCCCAGCTTGCGCGCTTCGGACTTCAGCGGCCGGAAACTCAACCGGGAATAGCTTTCGGCATTGAGCGGATTGGTTTCCGAACCGATCGTATAGTGCACGGCCGTGAGTTCGCACCGGCCGATGGCGCGGCCGTAAAGCAAATGAGCCAACCGCAGGAACAGCGGCCCGCTGCGGGGATCGGCGAACGAGATCAACACGCGCGGACGCCGGCGGGCCTCTTCGGACGCGGCTGCGGACCTCCGCCCGGAGAGACGTTCGATGAGCGCGAGCATGGGGGTGGCCATGAAGGTCGTCAGGAGCGCCATGATGACGAATATCACGAACAGCGACGCGGGAATGATCCCCATTTCGTAACCGATATTGAGCACGATGAGCTCCATCAATCCCCGCGTGTTCATCAGCACGCCGATCGAGAGGCTGTCCTTCCACGACTCGCCTGCGAGCCGGGCCGATCCCGCGGCCCCCAGCATCTTGCCGGCGACCGACACGACGACGAACAGCGCGCAGACACCCCACAGATGCGGCGAGTCGAGCAGTCCGATTTCGGTGCGCAGACCGGTGAACACGAAAAACAGCGGCAGGAACAGCACGAGCGCCACGTCCTCGACCCGCTCGGTCATCACACGGCGGAAACTGAGGTTCTCCGGCATGATCACACCGGCCAAAAACGCGCCGAAAAGAGCGTGTATGCCCAGTATCTCCGTGATGTACGAGGACACGACCAGCACCAGAAAAATGAACGCCACGAGCGTCTTGCCCACCGTCTCGCGCTTGTTGTAGGCCTCGCCGATCTTGCGCAGGAAAGGTCTCACGACCAGAAACATGAACAGGATGTAGAGAGCCGCCAGAGAGATCGTATAGAGCGCACCGGCAACGTTTCCGGCCTTGGCCACGGCGATCACGGCGGCCAGCAGGCACCACGCCGTCACGTCGTTGTTGGCGGCGCTGGCCACGGCGAGCATACCCATCGGCGTCTTTCCCAGCCCGCGCTCCTGCACGATGCGGGCCAGCACGGGAAACGCCGTGATGCTGACCGATATGCCGACGAACAGCGCGAAAGGAAGGAAAGCCGTATGCCCGGCGCCGAATTCGGGATAGACCCGGTAGGCCAGCGCCATACCCATGAAAAAAGGTACGATGATGCTGGCATGGCTGATGACGAGCGTCTGGGAAGCCTTCCGCCGGACGATGCCCATGTCGAGCTCCATGCCGATGACGAACATGAAAAGAATCAAGCCGATCTGGCTCACCACGTTGAGCGGCACGAGCGAATCGGGTGCGAACAGAAAACGGAACGCATCGGGAAAGAAATGGCCCAGCACCGAGGGTCCCAGCACGATGCCCGCGACGATTTCGCCGATCACGCCCGGCTGGCCGAGATGCTTGAACAGGTAGGAGAAAATGCGCACGGCCACCAGAATGGCCACGATCTGCAACAGCAGCAACGGCAGCGGATGGTTCAGATTGGAAGAGAGCGCTTCGCGCAGCGACTCGCCCGAAAGCGCCGTCGCGGCGGGAACCGCCTCCCGCACGGCCGTATCGTACACTCTTCCGCAACGGATCACCCACCAGATCAAGGCGCCGAACAGGGCCATGACCGAAGCATAGACGATATAGTTGCGCTGAGAACGAGACATTCGGAAGAGGTTTCTGTTCGATTTACAAAGATAAAATTCATTTCTCAAAAACAAACGGTCCGCCCGCTTGTCCGCCAAAGGGAAATCCTCGGCCAGACGACCCGGCGGACGGCCGAGGCCGCTCTTCGAAAGGACTTTGCAAAAATCGCGCTATTTCGTGCGCTGCGCCTCCATCTGTGCCCTCGACTTGCTCTGCGTCACGATGTAGACGCCCAGAAAAACGAGGACGACGGCACAGCCTTTCCCGAACGTGAAACGATCCATGCCGGCGAGCACACTCACCAGCGAAGCGACCAACGGCTGCACGTAATTGTACATGCAACCTACCGTCGGGCGCAGGTTTTTCTGCCCTACGGGCAACAGCAGATAGGCCGCGAAGGTCGCCCCCAGCACGACGAACGCGAGGCGGGCGCCGTTGGCCCAACCGAAACCGGCCCATCGGGCTCCCGCCAGATCGCCGTAGCCGAACGGCAGGCAGCACAGCGTGGCGTAGAGAAACATCCACTTCATCAACGTCACGGGCATGTACCGGCCGATGAGCTTCTTAAATACGACGAAATAGGTGGCGAAGGAAAGCTGCGCGAACAGACAGAGCAGGTCGCCCTTCACCGAACCGCTTCCCGGCACCGCCGCATGCACGCCCGAAAGGATCAATATCAAGGCTCCGGCAGCACCCACGGCCACACCGATCACCTTCTTGCCCGTAACGGGTTCCCTCAGGTAGAGGGCGGCGATGACCATCGCGAAAATCGGGGCCGTCGTCGTCACGATCGTCGCATCGATGGGCGATGTCATCGAGACGCCGAGCACGAACGCGCCCTGATTGAGCACGATGCCCAGCAGCGAGGCCAAGAAAAGCAAAAACAGATCGTGCGGCGAGACCCACTCTTTCCTGAAAAACAGCGACGCGACCCAGAATGCGACGGCGGCACCGGCCATACGGGCCATCGTCAGCCCGTAGGCATCGATGGCTCCCGTTTCGAGCAGGGCCTTGGAAACGGGCGAAAAAAGACCGAAAATGATGCCGGCACCCAACATGGCCGCATGGCCTCGGAAATTCCTATCTTCCATCTTCGTGCGAAATTCGGCTGCAAAAATAGGCAAATTCCCGCCGATCCGGCCTCCTCCGGCCGACAAAACGGGAACGGTCCGCTTGCAGGCGAAGATTTCGTCCGGGACTTTCTCTGCGGCGGCACACGCAGCAGGGACACCGACGACACACGATTTTTTGCCGACGATGCCTTTCCATGCGGCACGACCGTTTTCTCGTCGCCGGAGCCACCCCGCCGAGCGCTGTTTTCTACCCTTTACATATTAGTTCCGCCCTGTCTGAACCACAAGGAAACGCCCCGTCCGGCAAACGGAACGCCCCGCTATACGAAGGAGGCCGACGGTGCCGTCGGCCTCCCCCCACGGATGCTCCTGCCGGCCAAACGGACACCGACAGCGCACCCGACCGGAGCCAGCCCTCTCCAAACCTCGATTCCGGTCCCGGCCTCCGCTCCCGCCGAAGTATTTTTCTCCACCCGCACCGCCAGCGCGGTCCGATTTCGAGGCCGGGGCACCCGACGCACAAAAGACGCGAGGTCTTCGCTCCGGCGGCGCGGGGACAGTTTCCTGCCGGACAAAATACACGTGGGTACCTTATCCGGCAGGAACGGTCGCTCTTCGCCCCATCACGGCCTCCACCCGGCCCCGTCCACTCGCCATGATATGCGGCAAGCGGACACGTAAGATGCGGCCGGTTGCCGAACGGGATCGGAGCGAGCCCCGTTCGCACCGTCCAGCGGCTGCGACCTACCGGCGCGAGGTATCGACCCGGCGGAGCGTATAGTTCAGCGGGGAGTCGATGCGGACGAGACCGCTTCCCAGCATTTCGATGCTGTCGGTCATGTACAGAAAATCGAAACGTTCGGTCGAATCGCCCGGATCGAGTCGCAGCACCGTCGCGCTGCGGTCGTCGGGCATGCCGTTTTGCAGCGTCCATCGTCCCTCGGAATCGAACGTCCGGTCTTCGCCGTTTTCGGCTTCGAGATAGACAGCTTTCAGCGCATAGGTTCCCTCCCGGCTCCCCTCTCTGCCCGAAAGCGCCAGACGGTAACGGATGCCCGGTCCGTCGGCGGCGGGCAGCAAACCTTCGTACACACCGAGGGTCCGTACCGGCCGGAGGGAAGAATCGGCCGAGGCCGTCGCCGGCCGGTTTTCCGTCGGTTTCTTTGCGGTGCGGTCGCCGCAAGCGGCCGCCAGTGCGAGCGACAAAACGATCGCCCATGTTTTCATCGTCTTCATAAGCAAATAAAATAAATTTCCAATAAAACGGAAGTTATGCCCTCCGCAGACCGCTCCGTCCCCAAATAAAGAAGCGTTCCAGCACCGGGCTTGTCGGATTTCGGTCAAAATCCATGCCCCGCACGAACAGAAGGCTGCGACGGACCGCAATCCTCGACCCGTCCCTATGGAACAGAACCGAAAAGACGGACGAAACGGCCTGCGAACACGTTCCCCTCCATGACCCCGGAAACATGCCCTCGCAGGGAGAAGGCCGCATGAAGGCGATCCGTCCGCGAGGCTGTCGCCGCAGACGACCTTTCGTCGCCCCGCCCCGAAAAAGACGCGGCGGGCCGGCACGCCGCGGACCGCAGGCAGCGCCGCACGAGCCCGCAGGCGGAAAACGACCGGACGACAGCTATACGGAGAGCCCCTTGCGGAGCAACACGCGCAGATGGGCCGGCGTGATGTTTCGGCTGATATGGCCCTTGCGGGCGACGGAAATCGTTCCCCGCTCCTCGGACACGACGACGACGAGCGCATCGGTCACTTCGGACGCTCCCAAGGCCGCGCGATGGCGCATGCCGAATTCCATCGGGACCTCCCGTTCGGTGGAGGGCAGCACGCATTTGGCCGCGGCGATCCGTCCGTTGGCGATCACGACGGCTCCGTCATGGAGCGGAGAGTTTTTGAAAAAGATATTTTCGAGCAACGGAGCCGAAATGAGCGCGTCGATGCGTTCGCCCTTTTCGATGATCGGCAGCAGATTGACCGACCGGGCGATGACGATGAGCGCCCCCGTTTTCGTCGCAGCCATATCGCTGCAGGCCCGGATGACCGTTTCGATCCACTCCTGCCCCACCACGTTGACCGCACGGCCGCGCGGCCGGAACAGGCGGGAGAGCAACGAGACCCGGCGGTTGGTGTATTGCGTGCCGAGCAGCGTGAGAAACCGCCGCAGTTCGGGCTGGAACACGACGATCAGCGCGATGACGCCCACGCCGATGACCTGTCCGAGAATCATGCTGAGCAGCTCCATGTTCAGCGCCTTGACCACCACCCAGAGCAGATAGACCAACAGAATGCCCACCACGATGCGCAGCGCGTTGGTCCCCCGTGTAAACCGGTAAATCTGGAACATGATGAGCGCCACGACGAACACGTCGATGACGTCGATGAGCGTAATATCCAAAAATCCGAATCCCATAGCAGAGCAAAGATAGTAAAAAACCGAAACAACCCAACCCGCTTTCTCCGCCTCCGTCCGCACCGGAAGCCGCACCGTGCCCGGCACCTCCCGGCGGAACGGGGAAGCGGGAGCGGACAGGCGGCGGCACGGGCAGAGCACGGGCGAAGGCGAGGGGTTCGCCGCCGCCCGAACACCGTCCGTGCCGCCTCGCTGCGCAACGTCCGGCACAGGAGTCCGGTACGCATCGCATCTTTTCTGGTCGGCCGCGGCGTGAGCGGCACACATTTCGGCACAAAACATGCGTCGGACTCCGGTAATTCTCAAACCTTTCGACGTATGAAAAAAGAACTTCTATCCCTGTTATCGATTCTGACCGTGACGTGCGCCGCCGCACGCGAAAAAACCGACACGACCTATTGGACCCGAAAGGGCGTGGCTGGGCTCAACCTCTCGCAGGTCAGCCTGACCAACTGGTCGGCCGGAGGCGACGGATCGGTCGCATTCGACGCGCTGTTCAATTACAACCTCGATTACAAAAAGGATCGCCACCTGTGGCAGAACCGGCTGGAACTGGCCTACGGCATGAGCCACACCTCGTCCGACGGCGCCCGCAAGACCAACGACAAGATCTATCTTTCGTCCACCTACGGCTACGAGATAGCCAAAAACTGGTACCTCAGCGCGCTGCTCAACTTCAACACGCAGTTCGCCAACGGCTACGATTACGGCAAGAGCGACAGGAACTTCATTTCGCGCTTCATGGCTCCGGGCTACCTGATGGCCGGCGTGGGCGTCACGTGGACGCCCAAACCGTGGTTCACGGCCACCATCACTCCGGCCACGTGGCGCGGAACGTTCGTGTGCAGCAGCCGGCTGTCGAACGAAGGCGCCTACGGCGTAGATCCCGGCAACCGGCTGTTATCGGAGTTCGGCGGCAACCTCCGGCTGATCTTCAACTACGAGTTCCTGCCGAACATGAACGTCTACTCGCGCATCGACCTGTTTTCGGACTACTTGAGAAAACCCGCCAACATCGACGTGCGCTGGGACACGCAGGTGACGATGAAGATCAACAAATGGTTCTCGGCCAGCCTGAACCTGAACCTGATCTACGACGACGACATCCGTTTCGAACAGCCCGACGGCCGCACCGGCGCCCGGCTCCAGTTCAAGGAAGTGCTCGGCGTGGGCTTTCAGGCCACGTTCTGAACCGTCGCCGGACAGGGGCGGCATATCCGCCCGCCGGCAGGCTTTTCGACAAGGCCCCGTACCTCGGCTCCGTCCTCCGCAAGACTGCTCCGGACGACCGCCGGGAGCCGGGACAAATCCTCCGAAAAGCGTTTTATGCACAAGGCTTCCGACGGGCGCACCGCAGACAGCGAGCCGTGCGAACCGGCAAAAAGGGACGCTCCGCGTGTGTGGCGGAGCGTCCCTTTTTCCATGTTTTTCCATGCGCCGCAGCGAGCGTGCTTCGTCCGAAGCGCTCCGCAGCAGGCCGTACCCCCGGCTCTTCGTCAGAAGAAGCTGACGAGGAGCATGACGTTCAGCACCGTCACCAACGCCCCGATACCGTAGAGCAGGTACCGGGTAGACGTCGAATTGCGGAAGCGCCCCATCACCTTCTCCGACGAGGTGAGATAGACCTGCAGAAAGATCGTGAACGGCAACTGGACACTGAGCGCCATCTGCGAATATATCAACCCTTTGAACGGATCGGAAACGACGAGAATCAACCCGAAGGCCACCGCCAGCGATGCGACGACGCCCATGCGCGAATGCTTGTCCTTGATGTCGTAGGGTTCCCGGAACATACCGGCGAAAATCGACCCGGCGGCCATGCCGGAAGTGATCGTCGAGGCGATGCCCGCGAAAAGCAGGGCCACGGCGAACACGATCGTAGCGTAGCGGCCCAACAACGGACTGAGCAACGAATCGGCCTGCTGCAACTCGTCCACGGGCGTACCCGACACGAAAAACGTCGAGGCGGCCAGCAGGATCATCGCACTGTTGATGGCCCAGCCGACGAGCATCGAGAAAATCGTATCGGCATACTCGTAGCGGAGCTGCTTACGGATCGTGGCATCGTCGGTCAGATTCCACTGCCGGCTCTGAATGACCTCCGAATGGAGGAACAGGTTGTGCGGCATCACCACAGCCCCCAGCACGCTCATAATGATGACCATCGAACCTTCGGGAAACGAGGGCCTGACCCACGCGACCGCCGCGGCCGGCCAGTCGATCGTCACCAGCGACAGTTCGTAGATGAACGAAAGGCCGATGATCGAAACGAAAGCGATGATCCACTTCTCGATCAACCGGTAACGGTTGGTGAGCAGCATGATGACGGCGAAAAGCAGCACGAGCAGCGCACCGATGCGCACGGGCACGCCGAAAAGCATTTCGAGCGCGATGGCTCCGCCCAGCAGTTCGGCCATCGACGTCGAAACGGAGGCCAGCATGGCCGAGAAAAGAAGCGCCTTGGAGTAGCGCGGTTTGAGATGGATCGTCGCCGCCTCCGAAAGACACAGCCCCGTGGCAATGCCCAGATGGGCTACGTTGTGTTGCAGGACGATCAGCATCACGGTCGAGAGCGTCACCATCCACAGCAACGCATAACCGTAGTCGGCTCCCGCCGCCAGATTCGACGCCCAGTTGCCCGGATCGATGAACCCCACGGTCACGAGCAGACCGGGACCGATATATTTCAGAATTTCGAGACCGCCGAAAGCGGGACGGTCCTTGCGCCTGTCGAAAAAACGTCGGATTGCATTCATACTTCTCGCCTTATACGTTCGGTTCCGGATACGGAGCGGTCCGCTCCGGCCGCTATTCCATTCCGAGCAGCGTCACCCCCGGCAACGACTGCAAAAATACGAACAAATCGTTCTCGTCGCTCCGGTTGCGGGTCTTGACCACCATCGACACTTCGAAAACCTCCCTCGCCTCCTCGCGCCGCCGAGCGGTATACGAAACGACCTTGTATCGCTTCTCTCCGATCCGCTCGGTCACCCGGCGCAGACTGTCCCCATCGGACGTCGAGAAAACGAACATCGCACTGCGAAGCCCCACGCTGCGGAACAGCAGCGTTAGCAGTTCGAGGCCGACAAGCGTCAGCACGGCCGCCGCCACGCCGAGCGCATACATGCCGCCGCCCACGGCCAGCCCGATGCCCGCCGTGGCCCACAGACCCGCCGCCGTCGTCAACCCCCGCACGAACTGTTTCTGGAAAATGATCGTACCGGCCCCCAGAAACCCGATGCCGCTCACCACCTGCGCCGCCACGCGGCTCACGTCGAGCGATACGTTCTCCCGGCCGAGCACCTCGTCGAAACCGTATTGGGACACGACCATAAACAACGCACTGCCGAGCGACACGAGAAAATGAGTCCGGAACCCGGCCTCTTTGGCCCGATACTCCCTGTCCAGCCCGATGGCCGCACCCAACACGCCGGCTAACAACAACCGGCCGACAAGTTCCCAAATCATAGGCAAATTTTTCCTGAAGCCGGAGCCGCCGTCCGAGAGCGGATAGCGCCGGAGACCCGGAACGGTTCCCGCTCTCCGCACAGGATTTCCGACACGGCATCCTCCGACCGCTCTGTAACCTACCATATTCGTGCCGCACTTGCGCCGCACGCCCGAAGATCGCCATACCGCTGCCGTCTTTCCGTCCGCCGGAGCCAGCCCGATTCCCGTCCGGGGAGCCGGTTTCCCCGCAAGTCCAGCTCCGCCCGCGAGTGTCGGCAACTCACCGGACGAGCGGTATTCGCACTCCGGCCGCGAAAGACGACGACAGGTGCGGCAGTCCGGATGCCCGTCGTCGATGCGCGACAGAACGAGCAGGAGCGCCGCCCCTGTCGGATTTTCCGTTCGTCCGATCCCTTTTCGGCAGGCAACGGACGGGATGGATATATAGCATGAAAAAACAGATCGTCCCGCAACTGAGCGCGATACGTGTTGACAATCCGCACCCCCACAGGCATCGCGCCGTCCTTGCGGCTTTTCCGTTCCGAACGACGAAGATCGCACAAAAGACTTTCCGCATCCGCAACCTTCCCCGTTGTTTCGGGATAGCGATTCCGCATAACGGCGACCGGGAAGCCGGTTTCTCGTCCCGTCGTTCATAAGGGTACATCGCTCAGGACGAAACCTTCCCCGCTACGGGACGAAAAAACAGACAAAACATAAAAGACAGTCGGAAACCGCCGTTCGGGATTCTCCGCCGAACGATCGCGCTTATGTATCTCCCTTAGTAACAGTCGAAGCCACCTTTTCGGCAGCGAAACAGACGGATGGACGCGTTCGATCGGATCGCATGCGGTTGCGGTTCGGTAACGTCCGAGCGCTTTTGTCGCGGCGGTTCGACGCTCGCTCGCGATTCGGACGCGAGCGCAATGCAAGATTGAAAGAGGAGCTAAAAACAATCGAAGGTCAAGCGTTTTAACGGCCAACCAAGACAAGATATGGAAGACAACATCATTGTCACAATAGAAAAACGCCTTGCAGGGATTATCAATGCGCATATACGCCATTATCCCGAAGTTGGAAAAACATCGAGCCCGAAATAAACGAGTCGAAACAGGATAGAGGCTTTCCCTCGATGAAGCAGTAGTATTTTTGAAAGAGCAGAAGTTTCCTACACTACAACCCGTGCAACCTATTACTCTCGCATTCACCGACAGACAATTGCATATCAAAAGATTGGCCGACGAGTTATCTTCTCTAAAAAAGAACTCAATAAATGGCTAATATCCCAAACCGTTATTCCCGATTTTAACATATCCGGAATCGTTACGCGCATTACTAAAATGCGCTTCCCGACAAAAATAAGTTTGACATATTGTGTCTAAATTGTGCACCCACCAAAAACAAATCAGCCACTCCCTATCACATAAGTGGCTGATTTTGTGGTGGGAACATGCGGATTTGAACCGCAGACCTCCTGCCTGTCAAGCAGGCGCTCTAAACCAACTGAGCTATGCCCCCTCGGAACAAAAAAACCACTCGCATTGCTGTAAGTGGTGTTTTCTTTGTGGGAGCACAGGGATTCGAACCCCGGACCCTCTGCTTGTAAGGCAGATGCTCTGAACCAGCTGAGCTATACTCCCGAATTTCTTTTAACCTCTGCAACCCGTTGTTTCCCGATTGCGAGTGCAAAGATAGGTAAAATTTCCGTACCTCCAAATTTTTCAAAGACTTTTTTTGCCGATTTCGTCGCATTTTCGTTTCGGATACCTGTGCGAAAATGTTCTCCGGCAGTGTCTCGCCTCAAACCGAAAGCACGCAATACGTTATATATAAAATCCTTACATAAAAACCTGCACCGACCGACGAATCGCCTCAAGATTCCCCGCTTCGTTTCCGCAAAATCGCAGGCATCCGAAAGCCTCCGTGCGTTCCTGCTCTCCCTCGCACGGGACGTTCGGTTCGGAAAAGAGAGGTGCAACCGTCGTCGCCCGGACGACCGTACGAACGACAGCGGCCGACGCACGCGAAAAACACGGCATACGGCGGAGGCACACGGAAAGACAGGAAAGCACTTCCCATGCCCAGAATCGCACCCGGCGCACGGCAAACGAGGTGCGGGCAGACGATGGCTGCGACGCAAAACGAGGGCGCCCGATCGCACGGGCACCCTCGTATCTCTTTCCGGAACCGGAACGCTATTCGGCCCGTTGCGGCTTGATGCCGAGGGCGAGCTCGTCGAGCTGTGCGGCCGAAATGGTCGAGGGCGAGTCGATCATCACGTCGCGGCCGGAGTTGTTTTTGGGGAATGCGATGTAGTCGCGAATCGAGTCGGCTCCGCCGAACAGCGAACAGAAGCGGTCGAACCCGAAGGCGAGTCCTCCGTGCGGGGGCGCGCCGAACTTGAAGGCGTTCATCAGGAAACCGAACTGTTTTTCGGCCTCCTCGTCGGTGAAGCCCAGCACGCGGAACATCCTGTGCTGCAAAGCCGAGTCGAAGATACGGATCGAACCGCCGCCGATCTCCATGCCGTTGACGACGAAGTCGTAAGCATCGGCCCTCACGCGTCCCGGATCGGTGTCGAACAGCGCGATGTCCTCGGCCTTGGGTGCCGTGAACGGGTGGTGCATCGCGTAGAAGCGCTGCGTCTCGTCGTCCCATTCGAGCAGCGGGAAGTCGATGACCCACAGCGGAGCGAAGCGGTCGTTGGGACGCAGGCCCAGACGGCTGCCCATCTCCAGCCGCAGCTCGCAGAGCGCCGAGAGCGTCTGTTTGCGGGCACCGCTCAGGATCAGGATCAGATCGCCCGGACGGGCGCCGCAGCGGGCGGCCCATGCGGCGAGGTCCTCCTGCGCGTAGAACTTATCGACGCTCGACTTGAAGGAGCCGTCGGCTTCGCAGCGGACATAGACCATGCCTTTGGCACCGACCTGGGGCCGTTTGACGAAGTCGGTCAGCGCATCGAGCTGTTTGCGGGTGTAGCCCGCGCAACCTTCGGCGCAGATGGCCCCGACGTACTCGGCCGAGTCGAACACGCCGAACCCTTTGCCTTTGGCCGCATCGGTCAGATCGCGGAACGTCATACCGAAACGGATGTCGGGTTTGTCCGAACCGTATTTTTCCATCGCCTCGGCCCACGTCATGCGGGGGAAAGCCCCCTCGAACGACAGGCCGAGCAGGCTGCGGAACAGGTGCTTGGCCATGTCCTCGAACGTGGCGAGCACGTCTTCGCGTTCGACGAACGACATTTCGCAGTCGATCTGCGTGAATTCGGGCTGCCGGTCGGCCCGCAGGTCCTCGTCGCGGAAACAGCGGACGATCTGGAAATAGCGGTCGTAGCCGGCCACCATCAACAACTGCTTGAACGTCTGGGGCGATTGGGGCAGCGCGTAGAACTCGCCGGGATTCATGCGCGAGGGCACCACGAAGTCGCGGGCGCCCTCCGGCGTCGATTTGATGAGGTAGGGCGTTTCGATTTCGAGGAATCCCCGGCCGTCGAGGAAATTGCGCACCTCGTGGGCCATCCGGTGGCGCAGGATCATCGCGTTCTTGAGCGGATTGCGCCGCAGGTCGAGGAAGCGGTACCTCATGCGGAGTTCGTCGCCCCCGTCGCTGTGGTCCTCGATGGTGAAGGGAGGCGTCTGCGAAGCGTTGAGGATGTCGAGCGCACTGAGCACCACTTCGATGTCGCCGGTAGGAATCCGGTCGTTCTTCGACGCCCGTTCGACGACCTTGCCCGTAGCGCGGACGACGTATTCGCGGCCCAGCTCCGAGGCCGCCCGGCGAACCTCTTCGGCGGAATGCTCCTCGACGACGAGCTGCGTGATTCCGTAGCGGTCGCGCAGGTCGATGAACGTCATGGCGCCGAGGTTCCGTATCTTCTGTACCCATCCGGCCAGCGTGACGGTCTGGTCGCGGTTTTCTGCGCGGAGCTCTCCGCAGGTGTGTGTTCTGTACATGGAAATATGTCTTTGTTCGTTTTTCCCGTGCCATCCGAAGAGGAAGGAAGCGCACCTCCTACCCCCTGCGAATGAACCCCAAAGGTATAAAATTTCGACGAACGGCATGCAAATCCGTTCAAATTTTCCGGCTCCCGGGCCCTTCGGAACGCAGGGTCCGGGAGTCGGAACCCTCCGGCGGCCGAAAGAAGTCCCGCCGGTCCGAACGGCGGATCGGGCATCCGGACGGCCGCTTCCCGCAACCGTGCGAATGCCCGATCCGTATCCCGCGCGGCCGGGGAAAGGCCGTCGCCGGAGAGGAAAGGACGTTACCGGAAACCGGCGCCTACCGCCCCACCGTTAGCCATTGGCCCGAAAAGGACGGATCGACGGAGAGCGTGAGCCGGCCGTCGGCATACTCCGACTCGATCTTCCGCTTGCCCAGCCGGACCGTCGGCTTGCGGTCGAAAGAGAGCGGCAGCGACACACGCCCCTCGCCCGATATGCGGACGCGATAGTTCTGCGACCCTTCGGATTCGGGTGCGAAAACGATGGCTCCGACCGGCTTTTCGGCGAAGACGTATCGTTTTCCGTCGAGCGTGACGCCGTCGCAGTCGAGTCCCGAAAAAGCGACGAGCCGCCCCTCGGAATCGGTACGGAACGCCACGGTGAGCCGGCCGCGGTAGGTGATTTCGTGTCCGTTGGCCTTCATGCCGTCGAGCACGACCTCGTCGGAGGGCGCCGGATTGGCCTTCATGGCCTCGACGTCGGCTTCGCGGTTACGCGAGAAGCCGCCCTCCCACGTTTCGGGATGCGTGCGGTAATGGCGCACGACGACCGTCGCGCCATTGGGGAATGCCGTAACGAAATAGTCCGTCGTGCGCGACACGTGCGAAGGGTTGTCGTTGACGCCGGGGAATCGGCCGCTGGCGGGATAGGCGCCCACGGCATCGAGAATCTCGAACAGCGTCCGCGTCTCGTAGCCCAGACTCGCGGACTGGTCGTCGCGCGGACGGAAACCGAAATATCCGGTCGCCCCGCCGCCCGGACGCCGTGCGACGACACCGAGCGTCCGGCCGCTTTCGGTCGCCACGACCTCCGCGCCGGGAGCGGCCGTCACCGGATAGATGCGGTCCACGAGGAAATCGGTCAGCACGGTCTGCTCCGGCACCGAAGCGAAGCCGCCGCAGAAGGCGATGCGCCGGCCGGCGGCGATTTCGCCCATATAGATGTCGTGCGCGTAGGCGGCGCCGAAGAGCTTCTGCCACCGTTCCGTGCAGTTCTCGCCCGACTGGTCGAGCAGAGGCGGCGTGCTGAACCACACGGCCCGCCCGCCGTTTTCGACGAGCCGCTCCATCATTTCGAGCAGCCCTTTCGGAGGCAGCGGTTCGAACAGGGCCACGACGGTGCCATAGGTCTTGTCCCCCACCCGGATCTTGCCGTCGAGCAGCACCTCGCCCATTTCGACGAGCTTGTCGGAGGTCAGGTAGTTGGCATATCCGTACTGGGCCATCCAGCTCCCGAAGCGCTCTTCGGCCGCCACGAGGTTCATCGGATAGAGCATGAGCACGTCCACGTCCCGATGGACGCCCCCAGTGAGCGATCCGATGCGGTCCGAAGCCTGCGCACCGAAAGCGTCGTTAATGGCCATACGGCGCACGTAGACTTCGTGGGGCATGCCCCATGCGGCGGCATAGGCGCTCGGATATTCGTTGATGACGCCGATCGAGGCGGCCATCGCCGCACCGTAATAGTTCCGATCGTTCCACCCGCACTCGGCGAAATCGTTGCCCGTGGGCCGGAGATAGTCGCTCCACTTGAAATAGTCGTAGCAGGCGGCCGCCGCTTGGTGGACGGTATTGCCCCAGACGAAATTGGGCGTGTATTCGTAATTGTTGGCGTAGCCGTGCCGCTTTTCGGCGTTCCACAGGTCGATGGTAGGACTTTCGGCCCAAGAGGCATGGCCCGCCGTGCGCAGTTCGCGGCCAAACAGCCCTTCGGCATACTCTTTGGCCTCGCGGAACAGATCGACCACGCCGTCGTTGAGCATGCGGTAGTAACGATCGCGCAGCAGGAACGTCCGATGGATGTCCTCGGCCGAGGCCCCCATCACGTACTGCACATTGAGGACGGCCTGCGCCGTGGGTTCGTAGTAGGGTGCACCGTAGACGAAATAGAGCATATACTTGTCGTCGAGCGGCTGTCCGAAACGTTCGGCGTATTTCTCGGCCATGCTGTGCGTCAGATAACGCTCGGCGAACTGTCCGCCCTCGTGGTGTCCGAAATAGGACCAGTCCTGCTGGATGTGCATCTCGTCCGAATAGAGGGCCGTCAAGTTCACTTTCCGGTCGTGGTATTTCTCGACGAGCTTTTTCAGGAACACAGGAGCATCGTCGTTGAAATAGTCCATCTCCTGCGACTCGTATTCGAGCAGCACCAGCACGCGGTCGTATCCGGGCAGTTGCGGCTTGTCGCAATAGACCCGCAGGTTGCGCATGTCGACGCCGAGGACGATGTCGAGCCCGGCGCTGCTGTTGGCCGTGCCGAGCGTCTCGGAGGCTTCGTACCGCACATCCTCGACCGGTACGATGTCTTCGGGCCGCACGACACGAAAGGGACTGTTCCCCAAGGCGCTCTCCTTGAACGCATAGGCCTTGACGCCGGTCAGCTTGACGGGCGTGCGGCCCTTGTTGTTCGTCCAGTCGAGCTGCTGCCACATCGAGAGGCTGAAGCGCCCCGTAGCCGGATCGCGGAAGCCGACCTTATAGGCTAACCAGCGACCGGAGTGTCCCGTCTGGGCCTTGTAGGCGGGCCCCAGTTCGAGCGGGCTGAGCAGACTCAGGCAGAGCCCCATGCCGTATCCGGAGGCGAAATCGCTCACCTTCTTGATCTTGTCGACATATTCGTCCATGTCGGGCGTCAGCCGGCGCTCCGATCCCGCGTCTTTGCGATATTGGCGGAAAAATTCGTCGAAAGCCACGATGAGCTCTTTGGAACCGTAGCTCTTGCCCTGCTCGCAGGTCTCCCGCAGGCTCCTCACGACGGGCGTATAGCCCGTGGACATGTCGATCTTCTTGTCGGGATCGGTCAGTTCTTCGAGTTGGCGGTCGCTGGTCAGGATGACGGACTGCGCCTGCAGCGTCGGGGAGCCGCCCAGCAGGACGCACAGCGCCCCGGCAATTCCCGTCGAAATCATGCGAAAGGTCTTCATATCGGTAAAAGTTGGTTTCGTTTCCAAAGATAAGCATATATTCGTCCCCGCAAGGCACGGGCGCCGCAAAAACCCGCCCTGCGGACGATCCGCATGTCCGAACCCGGCCCTCCTCGCGCTCCGCCCGGCCCGTCCGTGCCGCACTACACCGGGCGGGCCCGGTCACTCGAAGTCGACCAGCTCGCTGAGCCGGACGCCCAATGCCCGGCTGATCTTGTACATGTTTTTCAGCGTCAGGTTCGTCTTGCCCGACTCGATGCGCGACATGTTCGATTTCTCGAAATCGCACAGCGCGGCCAGATCCTGCTGGCTGATGCCCCGCTCGGTTCTCAACTGCCGGATGCGCTCTCCTATGCCGAAAAAAAGCTGTCGATCATCCATTTCGTGCCCTTATCATTTGTGATAACAAATAAAACGACTTATGTTTGCAAAAAGGTTATCATATATGTCAACAGAATGGATTCCGTCTTTTTTCCGCCCTTTGCATCGAACCGCGCCCGCGCATGCAGCGAAAGCGGCGGACGGTCGTTTTATATATTATGGAACGCACCCGCCGACGGGTCGGACAGAACGAAGGGCGAACGAACGGAAGGCGAGGGATTTCCCGAAAACAACTGTTTTCGTCGGTATTCGGCCGCAAAAAACGCATCGAAGCATAACAATTTCACTGTTATGCCGTTAGAGATAAAACCCGACGGAAAACCCGCGAGGTTGTAAAGAAAAAACAGTAATTTGTATTGCATAGTATTGGAAATTTTATTTACATTTGTCGAACGAGGTTCCGAAGCGGCGTTCCAAGCCGGTCCGAATCCGTAAACCGCCCCGCGGACCGTTCCGATCCCGCGGGGCCCGAAAAGCCAAACGAAGATGATCAAACTGGAAAACATCAACAAGACCTACCACAACGGCTCCCCGCTGCATGTGCTCAAAGGGATCGACCTCGAAATCGGCGAGGGAGAGCTCGTCTCGATCATGGGGGCTTCCGGATCGGGCAAGTCCACGCTGCTCAACATTCTGGGTATTCTGGACGATTACGACAGCGGCAACTACTACCTCAACGGACAGCTCATCAAGAACCCGTCCGAGACCAAGGCCGCCGAGTACCGCAACAACTTGATCGGATTCATTTTCCAGTCTTTCAACCTCATCAACTACAAGAACGCGATGGAGAACGTGGCGCTGCCTCTTTACTATAAAGGCATCCCGCGCCGCAAGCGCAACGCCATGGCGCTCGAATTCCTCGACCGGCTGGGCCTGCGCGACTGGGCCATGCACATGCCCAACGAAATGTCGGGCGGACAGAAGCAGCGGGTGGCCATCGCCCGTTCGCTGATCACGCGCCCCCGGATCATTCTGGCCGACGAGCCGACCGGAGCCTTGGACAGCAAGACCTCGCAGGAGGTGATGGACCTGCTCCGCGAAGTGAACCGCAGCGGCATGACGATGATCCTCGTGACGCACGAACAGAGCATCGCCGAACAGACCGACAAGATCATCCGCATCAAGGACGGAGTGATCGGTTCGATCACCCAAACACAGCCGGAACGATGAGAGAGCTTTTTCAGGAAATCCTCGCCTCGGCCGGGCGCAACAAGCTCAGAACGTTTCTCACGGGCTTCTCGGTGGCATGGGGCATTTTCATGTTGATCGTGCTGCTCGGTTCGGGCAACGGCCTCAAGAACGGCGTGACGTCCAATTTCAGCGACCGGGCCAAAAACTCGATGGCGACCTACGGCGGCTGGACGTCCGTACCCTACAAGGGATACCAAAAAGGCCGGACGATCTACCAGAAAGGCGGAGACACGGCGGCCCTGCGCCGCACCTTCCCGCAGATCAGGAAAATCGCCGCGCACGCCGGACACCCCGGCAGCGAACTCTCCTACGGAAAGAACTACACGAAGGCCACCCTAAACGGCGTATCGCCGGAGTATGCCGAAATCGAGGGCGTCAAACTGCTGGAAGGACGCTTCATCAATGCGGCGGACGTCAGGGAGGGACGCAAGGTGATCGTCATCGACGAAACCGCCGCGGCCGCGCTGTTCGGAGGCCGGAGCGGCATCGGCACCGAGATCATAGTCGACAAAATGGTCTACACGATCGTCGGCCTGTGCAAGGTCCGCAGTTGGGGCAACAACGCGACATGCTACCTGCCGCTCTCCACGGTGCAACAGATCTATCTGAGCGACAACGAGAACATCGGGCAGATCGTCTTCACGCTGGAAGGAATCGAGGACGAAAAGCAGAGCGAAGCCTTCGAGAAGGAACTGCGCGAGTACATGGCCGCACGGCACACGTTCTCGCCCGAAGACCGGAGCGCCTACTATATATGGGACCGTCTGCGCAACTACATGCAGACGATGATGATCTTCAACGGCATATCGATGTTCATCTGGATCATCGGCATCGGCACGCTGACGGCCGGCATCGTGGGCGTGAGCAACATCATGCTCGTCACGGTGCGCGAACGGACGGCCGAATTCGGCATCCGCAAGGCGCTGGGCGCCCGTCCCTCATCGGTCGTACGGCTGATTCTGGTCGAAGCCATCGTCATCACAGCCTTTTTCGGATACGTGGGCATGGTGGCCGGCGTGGGGTTGATGGAGCTCGTCAACTTCTTCATGGAGCGTTCCGCCGCCGCAGCGCCTTCCGACTCGTTCTCCACGTTCAAAAACCCGACGCTCGACCTGTCGGTCGTGGTAACGGCGACGGTCGTGCTCATCGTATCCGGCGTAATCGCCGGATACGTGCCCGCCCGCCGGGCCGCCCGGCTCAAAACGATAGACGCCTTGCGTTTTAACAAATAAATCCGCGAAAAATGTTTGATTTGGACCGCTGGGAAGAAATCTGGGCGACGATCGCCCGGAACCGCAAACGCAGCATCATGACCGCTTTCGGCGTGTTCTGGGGCATCTTCATGCTCGTGGCGATGACCGGAGCCGGACTGGGCCTCGAACGCAAGATCACCTCGAATCTCGGCGACATGGCCACCAACACCTGCTTCTTTTTCACCAATTCGACGGGCATCCCCTACAACGGATTCCGCGCGGGACGCTACTGGAGTTTCGAGAACGAAGACATCGACGCGATCAAAAAGGAAGCCGGCGTGCAATATGCCGCCGGCATCATCTGGGGCCAGCAGTACAACTTCAGCCACGGGGATCGCAAAGGCACCTACCAGATCATGGGCTACATGCCCGACTACCAGAAGATCAATCCGCAGTTCATCCGCTTCGGACGGTACATCAACGAACTGGACATGGTGCAGGAGCGCAAGGTGTGCGTCATCGGGAGTCAGGTCTGGAAAGACCTCTTTCCGGGCGGCGAGAACCCCGTAGGCACCCAGATCCGGCTCAACGACATGTACGTGACGGTCGTAGGCATGTACGAATCGGGCTGCGACTACGTCCGCTTCAGCGACGACGAGAGCACGGTCGTCGTGCCGTTCTCGACGCTTCAGAAGCTCTACAACATGGGCCACAAATTCGGAGGGCTGGCCATCACCGGATACGACGACGTGCCGGTACAGGAATTGGAGGCGAACTGCAAGTCAGCCATTATCGCCCGACACATCTATATCTCGCCCGACGACACGAAAGCCATCGGAGGATTCAACATAGGCGAACAGTTCGAACAGATGTCGAAGCTCTTTCTGGGCATTTCGCTGCTCATATGGATCGTCGGCATCGGCACGCTGCTGGCCGGGATCGTGGGCGTGAGCAACATCATGCTCGTGGTTATCCGCGAGCGGACGCAGGAAATCGGCGTCCGCCGGGCACTGGGGGCCAAACCCCGCGTCATCATATCGCAGATCATGAGCGAGAGCTTCGTGCTGACGTTCATCGCCGGCGTGCTGGGACTTGCCGCCGGCGTGGGCGTGCTCTCGATCGTCGATTCGGTGACGACGGCCAAGGCGCTCGCCGCCGGAGAGCAGCCGACCTCGTGGCAGATCCCGTTCGGCACCGGCCTCCTGTCGGCCGGCGTGCTGGTCGTGGGCAGCCTGCTGGCGGGCATCATCCCCGCCAACCGGGCCATGCGCATCAAACCGGTGGACGCCATCCGCGAAGAGTAAACGAAAAAACGTAACGCGCTAACCAAAGCTTAAATTTGACATATGAAAAAGGTTCTGAAAATCTCTCTGGGCGTGCTCTTTCTGGCCGCTCTTGCCGGGACGTTCGTCTTCCTGTGGAACAAGACGCGTCCGGTGAAGGAAATCTATGCGATCGTGACCCCGCATGTCGATACGATCGAGAAACGGGCCGTGGCCACGGGCAAGGTCGAGCCCCGCGACGAAGTGGCCATCAAGCCGCAGATTTCGGGCATCGTGTCCGAAGTCTACAAGGAGGCGGGCGAACTGGTCCGTCAGGGCGAAGTGATCGCCAAGGTCAGGGTCGTGCCCGAAATGGCGACGCTCAACAGCGCCGAGTCGCGGGTGAACGTGGCCCGGATCAATCTGGAACAGACCCGACGCGACTTCGGACGCATCGAAGAGCTCTTCGATGCGGGCGTCGTCTCCAAAGAAGAGTACGAACAATCGCAGACGTCCCTTTCGAAAGCCGAGGAGGAGATGCAGAACGCCAAGGACAACCTCGAAATCGTACAGAACGGCATCGCCAGCCGGAACGCCGAAATGAGCAATACGCAGATCCGTTCGACCGTCACGGGGATGATTCTCGACGTACCGGTCAAGGTGGGTAACTCGGTCATCCAGTCCAACACGTTCAACGACGGGACCACGATCGCCACGGTGGCCGACCTGAACGACATGATTTTCCGGGGCAAGGTCGATGAAACGGAGGTCGGCCGGCTGCACGAGGGCATGCCCGTGAAACTCTCCATCGGCGCCCTGCAGGACGTCCGGCTCGATGCGGAACTCGAATACGTTGCACCGAAGGGCACCGAGGAGAACGGCGTGGTGATGTTCGAAATCAAGGCGGCGGTCCGCATTCCCTCCGACCTCTTCGTCCGGGCCGGTTACAGCGCCAATGCCGACATCGTCATCGACCGCCGGGCCGGCGTGATGACCGTGCCGGAAAGCACAGTCGAATTCGAGGGCAACAAGTCCTACGTGCAGTTGCTCACGAGCGACTCGACGGCCACGGACCAGACCTTCGAACGCAAGGAGATCGGCGTGGGCCTTTCGAACGGCATCATCGTGGAGGTGACCGAAGGCCTCGAAGGCAACGAAAAGATTCGCGGCAACAAACAATAATCGTCGAACGACTGCCCGGAGCAGAACCCAAAAGAATAAGAAACGATGATACGCAAAATATCGCTTTTCGCTCTGACGCTGACGCTTCTCGCGCCGGCGGCCGGAGCACAGGACCCCGTCGCGTCCGACACGGCATGGACGCTCGACCGATGCATCCGCTACGCCGTGGAAAACAACGTGACCGTACAGCAACGCAAACTCAGCAGCGAGAACCGGGCCATACAGCTCAACACGGCCCGCAACAGCCGGCTGCCGGGGGTAGATGCCAACATCGGCGGATCCTTCAATTTCGGCCGGGTCCTCAACGGGGAGGACAATACATACGAAAACACCTCGCAGTTTACCAATAGCTGGGGGGCGTCGGCCAGCGTGGTCGTATTTAACGGCATGCGCATCAAGCACGAAATCGCGGTCCGTTCGTTCGACCTTCAGGCCGCCCTGCACGATCTGGAGAAGGCCCGCGAGGACGTGTCGCTGAACGTGACGGCCCTGTACATGCAGGCGTTGTTCAACAAGGAACTGCTCAAAGTGGCCGAAAGTCAGGTCGAACTGAGCCGCAAACAGGTCGAACGCAGCGAAGCGCTGGTACAGAGCGGCAAAAGCCCCGAATCGGAGCTGTTCGAAAGCCGGGCGCTGCTGGCCAAGGACGAACTGAACCTGACGCAGAGCCGCAACAACCTGACCCTTTCGCTGCTCGATCTGAGTCAGGCGATCAACCGCGAAAGCGCCGAAGGATTCGACATCCGGGTTCCCGATCTGGACGGAACGGTCATCGACGGCACGGCACAGCAGAAAACGCCCGGAAGCATCTACGACTATGCCGTCGAGAACCGTCCGGGCATCATGGCGGAAAAGGCGAGGCTCGAAAGCAGCAAGAAAAGCCTGTTGGCAGCCAAAGCCGCCCGCTACCCGCAAATATCGCTCAGCGGAGGATACAACACGAGGTATTATCGCTCTTTCCGGAACGGGAAAAAGGAGATAGACGTTCCTTCCGACAACACCTTGCCGCCCATTCCTATGGATTATTTCCACCTGTTGAAGAACAACAGCAGCGAATACATCAGTCTGTCCGCCAGCATTCCGATCTTCAACCGTTTCGCCACGCGGAACAACATCCGCTCGGCCCGGATCGGTATTCTGACGCAGGAGTTGGGACTGGTCGAGGCCGAACGCAACCTGCGCAAGGAAATCGAACAGGCCTATTACAGCGCCGAGGCGGCCTACGAAAAATACGTGTCGGCCACCAAGTCGCTCGAAGCCGCCCGCGAAGCGTTCCGCTACCAAGAGGAGAAAACCGCAGCCGGAAAATCCACGATCTTCGATTTCAACGACGCCAAAACGCGGATGGAAAAATCCGAATCGGAGCTCGTACAGGCCAAATTCGAATTTCTGTTCCGCAGCAAGATTCTCGATTTCTACGCGGGACGGCCGCTGGACTTCACCCGGTATTGAGGCAGCAGCCTGTCCCGACGCACTTGTCCGCCAAGGGCCGTGCCGGATTCGGCGACCGCTACCTGCGGTTCGGTAGACACATACTCTACCCTTTCGGGCAGATTTGGAACGGGTCCCCGAAAAAACCGGACCGCCGTGCGGTTCCTAACCGGAGCGTGCGATCGGGGATGACTTCATAACAAAACTGGCTTCCGAAAGTCCGGGCGACCGGACGGAGGTGCGGCGGAGAAGACGCGACGTCTCTCTCCGCCGTCGTTTTTCGCCGTGGAAGCGAACACGGAGCCGGCCGCGAACGAACGGGAGGGGTTTCCGGATCGGACCCGCACGGAAAGTCGTGCCCCCTTTGCCGCGGCCGCACGGCGCTTCGCCTACGGATATGACCCGAATCCCGCTGCCCACCCTTTCCGAAAAGCGGAGAAAAAGCGCAGCGGAGACGACGATACGGAAGAAACTATGAGGCTACGGAGAGACCACCGGCCCGAAACGCAAGCGATCCGTTTTCCCGGATCGGAATTTTCCGAAATTCTCGCGCTCTTTTTCTATCTTTGAGAGCGTTCCGAACCGCGCGGCGGCCGCTGTCGGCCGCCCTTTAACCACGAAAAAACAATGGAAGAAAAGAAAACATACCGCGTACTGTTCGTTTGTCTGGGCAATATCTGCCGCTCGCCGAGCGCCGAGGCCGTCTTCCGCGGAGCGGTCGAACGGGTCGGGCTCGAAGACTGCATCGAGATCGACTCGGCCGGCATCAGCGGCTACCACGCGGGCGAAAGCGCCGACGACCGGATGAGTCGGCATGCCGCCCGACGGGGCTATCGCCTCACGTCGATCTCCCGCCCCGTCACGACCCAAGATTTCGACCGGTTCGACTTGATCGTAGGCATGGACGACTCGAACATCCGCGATCTGACGCGCAAAGCATCCCGCGAGGAGGGCCGTGCGGAAATCCGCCGGATGACCGACTTCTGTACGCAGTACGACGACACCGAAGTTCCCGACCCGTACTACGGAGGCGCCGCCGGTTTCGAACGCGTGCTCGATCTGTTGGAGGATGCCTGCCGGGGCCTGCTCGACTACGTCCGCAGCCGCATCGACCGCCCGTAACGCACGCCCGGAGAAACAGAGAAAACGAAGAAACCGGGAGACCGAAAAACAGGAAACCGACCGCCGGTTTCGCCGGACGGCACGGGACAGGATAGATACAGATACGGCAACGGGCGTCGCCGGATAACGCGGCACGAAAGAACGGACGAGCGCGGCGATGCTCCCGTTCCGTTGCGGGATCGTCGTCCTGAATCCGCTCGAAATTCCCGAAAACACCTCCCGCCGCGGATTCCCCGCGAAAGTTCCGAAAACGTCTCCGAAACCTTTCGGAAACATCCCGGAATCTTCCGCACGACATCGCCCGAAAAGAACTCGTCCGACCGGACCGATCTTTTCGTCGCTTCCGTCCGAACCGTCTCCGGAGGAGGAATATGCCGACTCTGCCCGCATGCGGATCGGCTTTTCCGACGGTCGGACGATGCGGCATCGTCCGGCCGTGAGACAGGGTCTTTACCGGTTTTCGCCCATCCTTTCGGGGCGGAATCCTCGCCGGGATTTTCCGCCGTGCAGCGGCGGCATTCGCTTTTCCGAACGGGATGCGTCCCCGCCTCTCCTAAACAGGAACACAGGCGCAATCGGCCGCCTGCAACAAACCTTCGACCATCGGTCGGACAAGCGCATCCATCTGTTCGGCAGAGCGGGGCACGCCCTGCTCGTCGAAGTTTTCCCCGACCGAGATGACGGTGCAGAGACCGGGCACGACCCGCGCTTCGAGCTTCAGCAACAGCGTTTGGAGCTTCTGTACCGTCGCGATGCCCGGCACCTGTCCCGACGTGACCGACACGACGGCCACAGGCTTGCCGACCCACTCCTCATAGTACAGGTCGATGGCATTCTTCAGCGAAGCCGGAAAATCGGCGTTATAAACGGGCGTGACGACGATGATCCCGTCTGCCGAAAAAAGGCGCCGGGTGAAGTCGAACAGACGCCGCGAAGGATGCGTCTGAAAAGCGAAGCGTTCGTCGAACAACGGAAAGTCGTAACGCTTGAGGTCCAACACTTCCGCTGCGGCGAGACCGCTGCGTTCGAGGTAGCGCTCCAGATACAGGGCGACCCGGTGACTCAGCCGTCCGCTGCGGACGCTGGAGGATAAAATGGCGATTCGTTTCATAGGTGTATCGTTTGCATGGTCCGTATAGAAAGACCTCGGAAATAACGGCAAATACCCGGCCACCCTGTAAACGAAACCCGGAAATAACCATCCTCCCGCACACTCATCGCAAAACGCGCTTTTCCGGACACCGGCCGATTCGAAACAAACGACTGACAATCAATCGAAAAAACGAACGGCATCATTTTCGACTCAATCATACAGTTCACATCGGTACCGAACGATACCGAAGCGGATACGATACGCCGCTGCGAACCAAAGCACTAACTATCTGACACACAGAGAATAAGAACTCCACGGAGCCATTCAGGACATCCGGACCGTTACCGGTGACGGTCCTGTTTTTCGGATCGACGGTCCCGACTGCCTCCGGAACAGAGTTCGCGCCTCCCACGACGAAACTCCCTACGGAGGGCTTACGGACTCCGGAAATGCCGATTACGAAACAAAATGCGACGGAATCGCCCCGGACCGCGCTCAAAACATCATGACGACCCGTTCGCAGCATCCCGTCGCTCCGTCCGAATTCGGATCGCTCCATCGAACCGCTCGCCCCGGCCGGTCCGAAGGTCAGCAGATTAGGCTATCGGGCTACCTGAAAACGACGACATGAAAGGAGGTTCGGGACTCCGGTTTCGTATCACAGGAAACGGTCGAACGCTCGCTTGCGACGACATGGCCGAACGCACGGTTCGAGATACGACGCCGCGGACGCGTTACGGGAGATCGTGCCGGATTTCCGCCGCAGACGGGGCCGTGCTGGTCGGACAGATATGAATCGGGGATCTTTCTTTCGAAATCGCAGACCGGTCGGCACTGCCGGCCGGAAAAACCGAACACCGGGACACGACAAGGCAGGCGATCATCCGAAATCCTAACGCCATGAAAAACAGTGTAGCGAAAAGCCTCTGTGCTGCGGCCGCCGTGTTGCGATGTGCTCGTTCGACGTGCCTGAGGACCGGTTCGTTGCAGGCAACGTTCCCGAAGCTATTCGATGGGAACGCCCCCCGGCAAACCGGACGGGAAAGCCCCCCATCCGGTCGAACGCACAAAACCTCGGAAAGAACGATTTCGGGACATTGATGCAAACTTTCCTTCCGGTCAAATACTTCGGCAAACGTTTGAAAACGACCGGCTACATGAAATCGGCCGATGCGGACCGGAGGCCGCCGGGTCCCGGTTCCGTGTCGATAAAAACGACAAGACGGTGCCGGGTTTCGACAACATGGAACCGAGGGTCGTTCGATCGGACGAAATACGAAACCGTACCGGACTGCATCCGAGTCGGCCTACGGCGCTTTGCAGAGCGGGAAGAGGCAGATACGGGTTCCCGGCATGGCATTCGACATCGTGGACGAATCCGTTCCGACGACCGGCTTCGGCAAGAAGAAACACGAACCTCCGTCCCAACCGACGAATCCGGATTTCAGCCAATAAACGGCACGGGAAAATCCCGGACAATTCGTATTTTTGTCCGGCAGACGAAGGTCGGAGCGCCCGAAAAGGTGTCCGGCTTTCGGGTACGGGAGAAAATGAGAACGGACATGACGGAAGAAAATACAAAAGACGAACGATTCATGCGGCAGGCATTGGCCGAAGCGCGAAAAGCCCTCGACGCGGGCGAAGTGCCCGTCGGTGCGGTGGTCGTATTCGGCGACAGGATCGTGGGCAGAGGGCACAATCTGGTGGAGACGCTCGCCGACGCGACGGCTCATGCCGAAATGCAGGCCATCACGGCCGCGGCCGGAGCCGTGGGCGGAAAATACCTGAACGAATGCCGGCTCTACGTCACCGTCGAACCCTGTACGATGTGCGCCGGAGCCTGCTTCTGGAGCCAGCTCGGCGAAGTCGTTTACGGCGCGGACGATCCCAAGCGGGGGGCCGGACGCCTCGCCCCGTCGCCGTACCATCCCAAAACGAAAGTGCGCGGCGGCATATTGGAAACGGAGTGCACCGAGTTGATGGATCGTTTTTTCCGGAGCCTTCGCCGATAACGGGCCGGCCCCGTCCGCTGCCTCCGAGCATCCGCCGCCCCGTCGTCTCCGACCGGCAAATCATCGGCGGAAGCCTCCCGACCGTTCCGGAGCACTCCAAAAAGCGGAGAAGGCAACAGATTATAAACCGCAGAACAGACATCGTTTCGGAGGAGGCAAACGATTATGCTGCAAGAGCAGGCTTCGCTCGGAAAGAATTGTATTAGCGTACCGGCCCCCCTGCCAATGGAAACACATTCCCGTGTTCCGGACGGCAAGTCCGTACCGCCACGTTTCCCGGCGGACAACCTTCGGCCCTCGCCCAAGCGAGGGTTCCGTTCGAAAACTCATTCCACGAACGCAAGAGGCTGCGACAGAAACGGCGGGCCGGGGCGTCGGTGCGTCGAAGCGTATCACCGGTCGCTTCCGAGGGCAGAGACGGCCACCTTTATAACATCTTCTCCGTCGCATCCTCCTCCCCGCTCCGAAACGACCGACCCCGAAACGCAGGCACCGGGGCCGGGAACACGGCCCGAACCGAGGTCGGCATCGCACGGAATCCGCAGCCTCCCTGTCCATCGAACGATCCCGTCGCCCTTTCGGGAGACCGCAAATTCTCACCGAAAGAAAAACGAACCGCCGCCGGGCTACGGGAATCATGCGCCGGAACCGTCGCTGTCGGCAAGGCGTCCGAAGGGGTGACGTAACTCTTTCCGAACGATGCCTGCCCATGTCGCCGGGCAGAGGCACCACGGCAACGACGGCCCGCCCTTGCCCCCTTCCCCAAAAATCTTGTCGGGAAACGAACGTACCGCAGACCGACGAAATGCGGTGTGCGTCCAAGCCGGCCGCTCCGCTCCACGACTTCGGGCTACTCTGTCCATACGTCACCCGGACAAGAAAGCCATCCGGCAAGACTCCCTCTCGCCGCCATCCCGATATTCAGCAGAAGACAATCCTGTCCGCCCCGACGTTCCACGTTCTCGATTCGCTCCGGCACGGCGACCGGAGAACCCGCGCACACCACAGATTATCCGCATTTCGACGATATTCCGGACCTACCGTCGTGCCGGAACCATCCACCCCCCTCTCCCGTTTCGAAAAAAGCACCGCCGCCTTCGGCCCGACGAAAAGGCTCCGTCGGATCATCGAATCCGACGGAAGACGATACGACCGGGAGTTCCGACCGGAGAAACCGGAAGAAGCGGAAAAAACCGACCGCTGAATCTTCGCTCCGCCCGTCGGTAAAAACGAACGAAACCGTCCGTCCGCACACGCGAACGCGTCTCGTACCGCGACGGCCACCGCGCGTGCAACGGAACCGCCGGGGCACAGGCCCGTGCGAAAAAAGGAAGGGGGACCGAAAACGAGTTTCGGTCCCCCTTCGGGTTCGAACGTCCGAGGCGATTCCCGCTTTCGGGAAATCGTTTCGGCACGCAGGTCGTTACTCGGCCCGGTTTTTCGCCCATTCGCTCAGTCCTTTGGCTGCTGCGGCGGCAGCCGACGCATCGGGAACTTTCGGAGCCTCTTCGGCGATGGCGCCGGCCTTGAAGTTCAGACACAGGTCGAAGCGTTTCGTAGCGGGATCGGTAGCCACGTCGCAGATCGGCTGGAGAATCATTTCGAGCATGCTTCTCAACGGAATGGCGGTATCTTCGCCCAGTTCGAGTTCGAAGGCGGGGTCGATGAGCTGAATGGCTGCCGACAGCATGTCGAATACCGGTTCCATCTGGTCCTTGCTGGCATACGCCGTCATCTTGTCGCCCTGCTTGGCATAGTGGAGCGGAATGCCTACGGTCATGATCTGGCTGATGTCGAGCGGGCCGAGCTGCGCTTTGGTCGGGTTGTTCTTGAACATCAGGTTGAGGTTCGGTACGAGGTACAGAGCGCCGTCTTTCGTATACCACTTCATCGCGTTCATCGGCGTATGCACGAATACGGGCGAAATAGGCAGCTCGTTCATCGCGGCCATCATGTCGTTCATCGCATTGGTGTTGTACGTGGCCGTCAGGTTGCCGTCGGCATGAAATTCGAGATTGATCAGGGCCATCGAGTTCTGGAGCATCACGCCCACGATGGGCAGGACAAATTCGCCGAAGCCCAGCGATACGCCTTCGTCCGTCGCAATCGAAATGGGAGCCAGCGTCACCGTTTCATTTTCGTCCAACTCGGTGTTGAAGTTCCACACGCCGACGATGTCCGAACGGTAGGCAGGCGTCAGGTCCAGTCTCAGACGGCCGTCGCGCAGTTCGCCTTTCAGAGCGATGGTGCGCGAAGCATTGGCGTTCTCGCCTTCGAACACGTTGAACAGCGGAGCGGTCATCTTCACGTCGGTGAACGTCAGACCGGTTTCGCCAGGAACCGCATAGTCGGGAATCGAAATCGTCACCTTGTCGGCGTTCGTCCCGCTGATCCGGGCAGCCTGCCCTTCGAGCAGCAGCACGCTCTGTCCGCCTACATAGATTTCCAGATCGTTCCCCGTATAGAAACCGACCGCTTGGTCGAGCGACACGGCGTAGTTCACCGGATCGTTGTCGTCATCGTCGTTACAAGCGGTGAATCCCGTCGTTGCGATCAAGGCTGCCATCAGCCAGAAAAGATGTTTTTTCATAACGATTTAAAATTGATTTATAGGTTCTACGATGTATTCGTCGTTCGCTCGCCTCCCTTCCCGACAATCCGGAACGGGGAACGCAATCCGGTTTTTAGAACGCCCCCGACAAGAAAAAGTTACAAAAACGGTTTATTTTTATATTTTTTTCAAAAAAGCGACCGCCGGACAGGGAACCGGACACGGCATCCAAGCCGTTTCTTGCGATGCACAGCCCTCCATCGCCCGCTCGCATTTCCGCCCAACCGGCTACGGACACATACGGAAAAGTTCACGGTACCCTCCCGACGCGAAACAGGGTGCCCGACGGATCGTCGGACACCCTGTCCTTTTCAGCGTTTCCGTTGCCCGAACGTTCTGCCCGGACAACGGAAGTACGGAGTATTCGAATAAAAGACCGATTCAGGGGAAACGTCTTTCGGCAAAGACGCACTCCGCACGGAACATCTGCCGGAGGGCCCAAGCTCCCGCTCCGTCACGATCTCCGGCGCGGATCAGTTCGCCGTCCGCAGCACGATGTCGTCCAGCAGACATTCCGAGGCGAGGCACTCGAACCGAATCGCGAGGTTGTCGGTCTTGGGTATGCCACCGACGATTTCGATCCGGGCCCACTTTCTGTTGCTTCCCCGTGCATCGACAGGGATGACGAGCGGTTCGAACGTCGTTCCGCCGTCGCGACTGACACTGACGGAGAACTTCTGCACATCGAAATTCTGCTCCGGCGTACAACACCCGAACGAAAGCGTCAGATCGGCCGGAGCCAGCGACGTATCCAGTCCGGAAACCGTAAACCAAGTACCCGTTCCTTTGAACAACAGATGATTGTCTCCCGAAGCACCGGCATACGTGTCCGAGGGGAACTGCGTCGATATCCAGACGCCGCTGCCGGCATACGTCGTACCTGAAGCGCTCCAGCCGTCGTAATTGTCGACCAGCACATTGGCCGCCACCGGGACCGTTCCCACGGTCTCCAAATAATCGACTTTACCCGACGGGATGACGATGCCGACCGCCTCCTCGGCCGTTTCGGTCGTCACCGTGATGCTCACGGCCAGCCCGCCGGAAGGACGGTAGGCGTCATCGACGGTGACATTGTAGATTTTCTGCGCCTCCAGCCGCATGGTGTATTCGTAATTCAGATCGTCGGCCGACACGACGAACGTCGCCTCGTCCGCGAAAAAATAACCCGTGCGCCTGGCATCCGCCCCCGCAAAGGCGAGGGCGCCCTGTATCTGACGCACGGTGGTCGAATAACCGGTCCGGTTGGTCTTGAAATTGTCGGTATAGCCGATGCGCACGCCGGCATTGGTCTGGACACAGGCGACCGATGCGCGGGTTTCGGCACCCGAAGCGACGGTGGCCGAAGCCGAACCGCCGTAGACGGGCTTGTCGAAAGCCGGCGCGGCGAAGGCCTCGGAATAGGCCGAAAGCGTGTAGGCGCCCGCCTCCAAGGCGATGGGCGCGAGCGTACTGCCGACGGGCGACACGGTCCTGACGACACGGCCGTCGCGCAGGATTTCGAGCGTGAAGGCGGCGGGGTCGCTGCCTTTCGAGGATATTTCGCTCACTTCGGAATCGACATCGAGTTCGATGCGCAAATATCCGTCCGGTTCGTCGGAGACGACCGACGAACATCCTGCCGCCAGCATCAGCGACAGGACAAAAATTCCTGTATGTTTCATATGGTTTTTCTTAGACTGTCCTATGCTCCGACGTACCCGAAAGCAGCGACCCGCCGACCCGGCCGTCGAAATCCGACCCCTTCCGTCGAGAACGCACATCGCTTTCCCCGAACGTTTTCACGCCGGAGATGCCGAAGCATAATGATCGAGGTTTCTTATTCGGTCAGTCGGATCGGGCTCCATCGGGTGTTCCACTGTCCCCAAGCCGAAGTATCGGACCCGTAAGCGTAGGAAATGTACTGTTGCACGCCCCGTTTCATATGGCCGACGGAGTCGCCGCTCCAGCCGCAGTTGTGCAGATAGGGTTCGAGGTTGTCGCGCAGCTCGCCCGCCCGTTCGAAACGGATGCCGTCGGACGATTCCCAGAGAACGATATAGCTCTTCGGGCCCATTCGGCCCGCCGTGTGGATGGCTTGGAACTTCCCAATGTCCTCGCGGTATTTCACGTCGCAATGGTCGGCTCCGGGAATGTCGCTCTTGTTGATGACCGTTCCATGGAACGTGAGGCGGGCCGGCCAGAGCGGATCGCGGGCATCGGCCGTGGCCAGACGCGTCGTGACGGCCTCGTCGCCCGTGTCGTTCCACGTATAATAGAAATAGACCGTATCGCGGAGCACGACGATCGAAGGTTCGCCGGCACCGAAGCGGGTGGGATCGCCCGTAAAGAGGATCATCGGCCGGACGTCGGTACCCGTCGTCCAACCCGTTCCGTTCCATTTTTCCCACGGACCTTCGGGCGTCCGGCTCCGGGCGATGTAGACGTGGTTTTCGACCATGCCTTCGTTCTCCGTGGAGGTATATCCCGCATAATAGTAACCGCCCCAGCGGGCCAGTCCGGGATCGCATACCGAGAAGTGGTCGGACGCATATTCGGTCGGCAGCAGCACCATCTTTTCGGGTGTCCACGTCCGGCCGCCGTCTTGGGAACGTTGCCAAGAAGCCTGATCCCAGAAAAATCCGCCGTCCGAACGTTCGTTCGACACGCGGGCCCGATAGCTGCCCTCCCCGACGGGCTCACCGTCGAAATAGTTCGTCACGCCGGAAACCGGGGCTTCGGCGCGCCACACCATCGAGTTGTCGTTCGAACCTCCGTCGAGCACCCAGAGATAGTCCCCCGAGGGGAAGCGGTCGGGACAGGTCACTTCGAGGCTCTGGTTGTCCTTATAATTTTCGAAACGCCGCACGGCGACGGGCTTCCGGGCGACGGTCGTCGCATAATCGTCCTGCCAAGCGTAGAGGCTCAGCGTGAGCGAAGCGTTGCGGGCGCCGCGATTGGGGCACACCACGCGCACCGCATAGAACGGCTCGCTCTCGGCGAAACGTTGAGCGGCCGAATGCGTCCGGCCCAGCGAGACTGCATGCGGTGCGGCCGTATCGTCGTACTTGAGGTTCCGGCCGTCGAAATAGCCGCCCGGAGCAGCGAACCACGCGTCGATCGATCCGTCGTCGCCGAGCATGATCGAAGGTCCGTAACGATAGACGCCTCCGGTGTAGACGTCCCATCCCTCTTCGACCTGCGGAACCGTGAGGGACGACGGTCCGCAACCGAAAAGCAAGGCCAGCGGCAAGAGTCGTCCGATAAGGGTTTTCGTCTGTTTTCGCATAACAAGGATTTGATTTTGAGTGAATAATTGGGGTTTCATCGAAAGAACGCGACGACCGCGACGGCGGTACGCCGCGACGATTCACCAAAAATAGGAAAAATAATCGGGAAACGCAACTTCCCTGACACCGGCCCTCTATCCGATCCGGACGGCAGATCCGGGGGCAAGCACCTCCGCAGGAGCGTTCTCGCGGGGAAAAAGCCGCCGGGAGGGAAACGACGAGCGAAACGGAGAGCCGGAATGCCCTGCTAACGAAAAAATTCGTACCTTTATCGCGCCGGGCGGAACCGGAACGACATCCGGCCCGCCGCGGCGGGCAAACGAACATCGAGCATGGAAAATACGGTTTTTCTAGGGCTGGGCTACATCGGCCTGCCGACGGCCGCCGTGGCCGCAGGACGCGGGCTGCGGGTGACGGGAGTCGACATCGACCCCCGTGTGGTGGACACGGTCAACCGGGGCGAAATCCATATCGTCGAACCGGGGCTGCGCGAAGTCGTGCGGCAGGCGGTCGCGAGCGGCAACCTCCGCGCATCGGTCGAGCCCGTACCGGGCGACGTGTACGTCGTAGTCGTGCCCACGCCGTTCAAAGGCAACCACGAACCCGACATTTCGTACGTGGAGGCCGCGACGCGGTCGGTGGCGCCGCTGCTCAAAGAGGACGACCTGTTCGTTATCGAATCCACCTCGCCGGTGGGTACGACCGAGCGGATGGCGCGGCTCATTTTCGAACTGAGGCCCGAACTCCGGGGAGCCGTGGCGGTCGCCTATTGCCCCGAACGCGTGCTGCCCGGCAACGTGCTGCACGAACTGGTGCACAACGACCGAGTGATCGGGGGCATCGACGAAGCCTCGACACGACGGGCCGTGTCGTTCTACGCCCGATTCGTCGAAGGGGCCCTGCATGCGACGAACGCCAAAACGGCCGAAATGTGCAAGCTGACCGAAAATTCGTCGCGCGACGTACAGATCGCCTTCGCCAACGAACTCTCGCTCATCTGCGACAAGGCGGGCATCGACGTCTGGGAGCTCATCGAACTGGCCAACAAGCATCCCCGCGTCCACATTCTCAACCCCGGCAGCGGCGTGGGCGGCCACTGCATCGCGGTGGACCCCTATTTCATCACGGCCGACTTCCCGGTCGAATCGCAACTGATCGCCAAATCGCGCGAAATCAACAACTACAAGGCCTTCTGGTGCGCCGACCGTGTCAAAAAGGCCATCCGCGACTTCAAGGTCCGCGAAGGACGTCCGCCGCGTGTGGCGCTCATGGGACTGGCCTTCAAGCCCGACATCGACGACCTGCGCGAAAGTCCTGCCAAGTACATCGTCTCAAAAGTGATGGAGGGCGAGGACGCCGACTATATGATCGTCGAACCCAATGTCGCGGAACACCCCGTTTTCAAGCTGACCGACTATCGCGAAGCCTACCGCAGGGCGGACATCGCGGCTTTTTTAGTCGCGCACAAGGAATTCAAAACGCTGACCCGCCGCACGGATGCCGCAATACTGGACTTCTGCGGCATTTTCAAACGCTAAACTTTCCGTATGAAAACCATCATGCTCGTATTCGGAACCCGTCCGGAGGCCATCAAGATGGCCCCGTTGGTGGCGGAGTTCCGCAAACACCCCGACCGTTTCCGCACGCTGGTCTGCGTGACCGGACAACACCGGCAGATGTTGGATCAGGTATTGCACCTGTTCGACCTGCATCCCGACTTCGACCTCGACATCATGAAGCAGGGGCAGGACCTCTACGACGTGACGGCGAGGGTGCTGACCGGCATGAGAGAGGTGCTGGACGAGGCCCGGCCCGACGTGGTGCTGGTGCACGGCGACACGACGACGTCGACGGCGGCGGCACTGGCCGCCTTCTACCGCCGGATTCCGGTCGGACACGTCGAAGCGGGACTGCGGACGGGAGACGTCTACAATCCGTGGCCGGAGGAGATGAACCGCCGCATCACGGGCCGCATCGCCTCGTACCATTTCGCTCCGACACCGCTGGCGAGGGAAAATCTGCTCGCCGAAGGCATATCCGAACAGAACGTTCTCGTGACGGGCAACACGGTGATCGACGCGCTGCTCGACGTGGCGGGCCGCATCGAGAAAGACGCTGCCCTGCGCGACGGGATCGTCCGGACGCTCGAAGAGGCGGGCTACGACCCTGCCCGGACGACCGGAGACGGACGGCGGCTCGTACTGATTACGGGCCACCGGCGCGAAAACTTCGGCGAAGGATTCGTCCGTATCTGCACGGCGATCCGGACATTGACCGAAAAATACCCTGACACGGATTTCGTCTACCCGATGCACCTCAATCCGAACGTCCGCCGACCGATCCGCGAGGTATTCGGCGGGGAGGGAAGGCCGAACCTGTTTCTGATCGAACCGCTCGAATACCTGCCGTTCGTCTACACGATGAAACACAGCACGATCGTGCTGACCGACAGCGGCGGCATACAGGAAGAGGCGCCGGGACTGGGCAAGCCCGTATTGGTGATGCGTTCCACGACCGAACGGCCCGAAGCCGTGAGCGCCGGCACGGTCCGGCTCGTGGGGACCGACGGCGAACGGATCGTCTCGGAGGTGTCGGAACTGCTGGACGACGCCGGGCACTACGAAAAAATGAGCCGGGCCGCCAACCCCTACGGCGACGGAGCGGCCTGCCGACGAATCGTGGACTTCTTCCTCAACGAACAGTGAGCGGCGGTCTCCGGGCTGCCGCCCCGGCGTGATCCCGCTTCGGGAACACGCCGCAGGATTCGTATATAACGGGCGCACGGACATCTACGCCCTCGAAGAAAACCGGGCCGGGCCGCCGACGGGCACGAAGCGTTTCGGGGAACCCGGCGGCAGGCAGAATGTCCGCCCGACGCAGAAAGGCGCACGAAAAGGCCGCAGCACCGGCTTCGGAGCTCTGGTGCTACTCGCGGAGGATAATCCCCTCAGGCGAGGGACAATCCGCGCGTCCGACGGACGTGTCGAGCCAGACCACGCCGGTTCAGTTCGTCCGGAACGGAAGAGAGCGGAACGTGTTTCGCAAACAACACACTCCGAACGTCCCCCAAAAAACGTGACGCATCGACGCAGGCACGACGGTATCTTTCGATGTACGCACGAAAAAACGGCTAACCGCCGAACCACCGTCGCATGCAGCCCTCACGAGTCGCCCGACGACCGTTCGGGAAACAACGGAAATACGATCCGGAACATCCGACACGGACGGAGCGCGGACCGGAAAATACGACCGCGCCGCAGAATTTCGACCGAAAAAAGGGAGGCCGCACAATCGGGCGACCTCCCTTCCGGTTCGTATTCGGTTCCGACACCGAAAGATATTCCGGCATCGTGTTCGTTCTTCATACCGGCAAAAACCGTTCCCCGGCGCGGCCGATTCTGCCGCCTGCCGCATTTTTCCGGCCACAGAGGAGGTTTCTTCGCCGCGCGACGTACCGTAGGCCCGGCTTCGTTTCGGCCGTCCGGGTCCTCCGAAACGCCGTCCGCCGTCAGGCCACCCGATGTCCCCGCACGTCGATTTCGAACGAATCGCCGTTTTTGAACACCAGTGCGTGTCCGTCCTCGAAATCATAGGCGTCGTCCCATTCGATGGGAATGGCCACCTCACCGTTATGACGGATGTACCCGCAACGACCGTCCGTAGAACGCACCAGAATCAGCTCGTTGGCCGTTTCGCCCATCCAATCGTAAATCAACGGGACGATCTCCTTGCCGTTTCGGTCGTAAAGTCCGAACAGCCCCTCGTAGGAAACTTTGGCTACGCCGTGCGCACCGTCCCATTCCACCAGTTCGTAGATCGGAGGCAGAATCTCCCGCCCCGTCTTGTCGATCAGCGCATACGTCTCGGCGTCGGTCTCGATCACGGCGGCCCGGCCTTCGTCGAAATCGCCGGCCCACTTGTATTTCAGCGGAATCACCTCCTCGCCTTCGCTGTTGACATATCCCCACAGCTCGTTCTTCTGGACGCAGATCATCGACTCGCACATCGTACCGACCCACGAATAGGCCTTGCCGAGGTCGTTCCGGGGCAGGAGCCGATCCGGCGCGGATGCGGCAGGAACGGAGGGTTCCTCTTTTTTCTCGTCCAGCGTCAGTCGGACCGAATCGACATCGACGGCCGTCGTATCGACGCTCAGGGCTTCGAGCACTTCGGAAAGCTCGCTCCGGCTGTGCAGCGTATGGTTGCAGGTGGCGAGCATCTCGACGAGCGCCTTCATCGGCGCGCAACCCGCCTTTTCGGCCGCCTCGGAGAACATCGGCAGCAAGGACGAGCGCACGATGGGAAGCCGGAACATCGAATCGCCCTTCAGCACATGGAACAGCGAGGGGTCCGACAGCACAGCCTTCAACCCCAAGGCGAGGTTGGCCACGACGATATTGTCGTTGTCGATGACGGTAGGCCGCGTGGAACCCATCGGCGGAACCCGCATCGACTCGTAATTGATCAAACGCATCGAACAGTCCTCGGCCACGAGAATGTTGCTCGCGCGAATGGCTCCGTGGACGATGCCGTCGTTGATGATCCAGACGGCCATGCGGCAGAACTCCTGCAACAGGCGCGTGAGCGTAGGAATGTCGTTGCGCTCGCAGGCCTCGTCCATGAATTCGTCGAGGGTTTTCGTCCTTTCGGGATATTCCATCAGGATGACATCGGTGTAGTAGGATTCGCCGTTGTCGTTGAAAACGAGCATCTCTTCGCTCAGATAGACATAGTCGACCAGAAACGGGGAGGTGACCCGCTCCAGATATTCGGCGATCTGCCGGAACACCATTTTCGAATCCTGCTGGGAACGGACGAAACATTTGAGCACATAGCTCTTGTCACCCCAACGTACCGGGAAGCACGTGGTCTTTCCGGTCACGGAAAAGACAGGATCGTCGAATTCGTCCCGCGCGACCTCGATTCCGTCCAACATTTTGAAACGCCCGGCGGGATTGCAAACCGTTTCCAGCAAATTGTGTATAGCCAATGCCATCGTTCTGTATTTCTCTCCTAAAACAATAAATTCACGCTAACCGTTCCGATGCTCATCATGCCGACGAGATCGGTCATCCCCGCGTTGTAACTGATCCCCCTGAAAGGTCCCTGCGCCGTACCCTTGAGCAGCATGATGCTCTCGTCGTAGACCGACGGCATCTGGCTGGACATTCTGTACAGCAGCCGCGCATAACGCTGGTCGGGCAGTTCGCTCTCCGATGCGGCGAAAAGCACGGGGCGCTCTGTCGTATCGGACGAAATATGGATATTGATGAGCAGCGCCTGTCCGTCCTCGGTACCCAACCGGCGGATGCTCGCGGCGATCTGTTCCAACTGGCGGTCGTCGCCGTCGGACGACTCTCCGTCGGTGATATTGAATATCGTAGGGGGATAGCTCTGACGATGCGCCTTGCAGGCGCACCACTGCTCGCAGAGACGGTAACACTCCGTAAGGGCCGAGAACATCGGGGTACGGCCGCCGGCGTAGGGACGGACCCATATCTTCTGGTTGACGACCGAGACGACGGTCCTGCCGTCGGGCAGACGACGCTCCATCTCCACGGGAATCCTTTCCAGTTCGGCTCCGACCAGCTCGCCGGGCTTCATGAATATTTTGGAGGAATCGCTCCACAGCGATTGTACCTGTTCGCCGTGATACCCCAATACGGCGATGTCGAAATAGTTGCGGTACCCGTCCTCGCGCTTGCTGCGGCTGAGCAACTCCGAGACCAGCATGTTGACCGTCAGCGCCACGGCTTCCGACTTCGCCATCTTGCGGTTCAGGAACAGCGTCGGTTCCTGCATCGAACCGGATTGATCGATCAGAATGATAAAGGCCGCCGGATGACTCCGGCTGATTCGGGCTTCATACATAAACAAAACAATTTACACGTGAACAACCGGAGCCCTATTTATAAAAAAATCGGGAGAAACCCACTCCAGACAACCGTCACGTGCTTAACACAGCCCAAAGATAATAATTTTTAGCCGAAACGGCGTATTTACAAAGACGGTTTTCTCCAGAAAAAAACGAACGCCGTCCTTTTCGACCTCCGCCCGGCCGCCCGAAAACCGTCCGGCATAGTCGAATACGGGTTCGACGACCTCCCGTCCTTCGGTGTCGATATAACCGTATTTGCCGTTCATGCGCACGACAGCCAGGCCCTCCCGAAAACCCGTCGCGCTTTCGTAGCGGGGAGCAATCGCCTCCTCGCCCCGCCGGTCGATAAAACCGTAGAGTCCGTTGCGGCAGACCAGCGCACGACCGTCTCGGAATGACTCCGCGCAACGGTAACGACCGCAATCGACGACACAGCGCCCCGCCCGGTCGATCATCATGCACCGTCCCTCCAGCCGAACCGCGGCCAGTCCCTCGCGAAACGGACGCGCATCGCCGTAGACGGGAGCGATCGACATCCGCCGGCCCACCAGATCGGCGAAACCGAAGAGCCCGCCCAGCGCCACAACGGCACAGCGAGGGTCTTCGTCGTCGATGACGGTCAGCCCGTCGGGCAACCCCGCGCTCCGGTCCGAGGAAAGTCCCCGAAGCAGATCGGGCAGGTCGTCCAGCGCCGGGACAGAGGTCCGGAGCGCCTTTCCTAACGCATACAGCGCGGGCTCTCCCTCCGCCGCCCAGCGTTCCATGACCGAGGCATAAGGTTCGCTGCATCCCCGCTGCACCTCCGAAGCGTCGAGAAAGATCGTCTCCCCGTCGCTGTAACGCAACAACGACGGGTCGCGGCTCAGGGCATGGAGACTGAAGCTGATCAGAGCGACGGGATAATCGTCGATCCGTGCGTCGAAAAGACCGGAACGCCGGGCCGGATGCTGATAGGCGGGCGAACCGGCCGAAGAAGCGGGAAGTCCCGAAAGGGCCGGAACATAGGCGGCATCGCAGTCGATGAGCCGAAGTTCGCCTTCGGGCGTTACGAGCAGGTTGTCGGCCTTCAGATCGCCGTGGGCGAAGTCGGACCGGAGCAGCCACAGCCCCAACCGGTCGAACCGGGCGGCCAGCTCCGCCAATGCCGCACGGTCGCCGGCCCGGCACAGGCGGGCGAGGTATCCGCCCAGCGACTCGCCCTCGATCCATTCGCGCAACAGCACGGGATAATAGGCGCCCGCCCCCTCGGCATCCCACAGATACACCTCGCGGGACAGGAAACGGCAGGCGGGAAGATAGGGCTCCCGTCCGCGGCCGAGCGCATCCCACACCGCCCCGGCATAGAGCGGCAGGCGCGTATAACACTTCAGCGCATAGAACTTGTCGTCCGGGAGACGCACCTTGAACACGACGGAGTAATTGCCGGCCGAAAAGACCGGTTCGCGGAACATATCCGTCAGGGGCCGGACCTCGCCCAGCGTCCGGAACACGCCCTGCGGGTTGCCCATGACCTCGATATACTGACCGATGGTCGGAAATTTCTGCGGAGTTCCCGTCGCTGCCATAAAAACGAAAAGGCGGTCCGGCAAGCGGACCGCCTTAAAATTACGCATTTCCGGCCGAACGGACAAACCGCAAAGCGGAGAACGGCAACGGCGCCCTGTTTCGATGCACCGGCATCCGGAACCGGAAGCGCCGCCTCCGGGAACCGGCATCCGCAGCCGACGGTCTGCACAGGCGGCCCGTTCCGCCCCGGCAGGCTGTCGGCGAAACGTTCCGGAAGTCCCCGCGTCCGCATTCCGGCGATCCGGGAAAAGGCTGGACCGCCTCAGCCGTTTACCGTTGGTTCATCACCTTGTTTTGCAGATTGATGCTTTCGAGGTGGATGGCTTCGAGCACGGTCTTGAGAAATTCCTCGCTCACGCCGAGCTCGGGCGCCTGCGAGACGACGCGCTCGACGATGCTGTTCCAGCGGCCGCCCTGCAGAATGGCCACGTTATTGTCCTTCTTGACCCGGCCGATCTCTTCGGCCACGCGCATCCGTTTGGCGAGCAGCTCGAACGTCTCGGCGTCGATCTGGTCGATCTGGCTGCGCAGCTTCGAAAGCGCCTGCCGGTAAGTCGGGCTGTCGGTCGTGGACTGCCGCCATACGATACCCCGGAGCAGATCGGCCAGTCCGTCGGGCGTCACCTGTTGCGACGCGTCGCTCCACGCCTCGTCGGGGCAGATGTGGCTTTCAACGATAAGTCCGTCATAATCGAGGTCCGCGCTCTTCTGGGCCACCTGCGACAGGTATTCGCGGCAACCGCAGATGTGCGACGGATCGCAGATCATCGGCAGTTCCGGGAACCGGCTCCGCATTTCGATGGCCAGATGCCACATCGGATTGTTGCGGTAGAGCGACACGCCGTAGGCCGAGAAGCCCCGGTGGATGAGCCCCAGCTTTTCGATGCCGGCGTTGCGCATGCGCGCCACGGCGCCGGCCCACAGCTCGATGTCGGGGTTCATCGGATTTTTGATGAGCACCGTCACGTCGGCCCCCCGCAGCGCATCGGCTATGTCCTGCACGCTAAACGGATTGACGGTCGTCCGCGCACCGAGCCAAATCACATCGACGCCGAATTCGAGCGCCGCCTCGACATGTTTCGACGTAGCCACCTCGGTGCCGATGGGCAGGCCCGTCTCCTCGCGGGCACGGCTCATCCACGCCAGCCCCCTGAGCCCCACGCCCTCGAACGAACCGGGCTTGGTGCGGGGTTTCCAGATTCCGGCCCGAAGCACATCGACCAGACCGGTCGCCGCGATCCGGCGGCAGGTTTCGAGCGTCTGCTCCTCGGTCTCGGCGCTGCACGGACCGGAAATGATCAACGGCCGTTTGGCCTTCATATCGAAAGGTTTCATATCGTTTGTTCGTTATCGTTTGTACCCGGAGCGGCATTTCCGTTCCGGGAAATCGTTCTAATCGAGGATCTTCCGAATCCGGTTGGCCCGCCGCATCGCAGTGCGCAGCCCCTCGGCGTCGTCCTTTTCGATCATCTTGCGGAAGATCTGCAACTGGTGGATATGCTCCCTGAGAACGTCCAGCACGTTGTATTTATTTTGCAGGAAAATCGGCACCCACGTCTCCGGCGAGCTTTTGGCCAGACGGACCGTACTCTCGAACCCGCCTCCGGCCAGATCGAAAATATGTTCTTCCTCGCGCTCCTTTTCGAGCACGGTGAGCGCCAGCGCAAACGACGTGATGTGCGAAATATGGCTCACATAGGCCGTGTGCGTGTCCTGCTCCTCGGCGCTCATCGAACGGATCGGCATGCCGATGCGCGTGTATAGGTCTTCGACCAGCGCCACGGCATCCGGATCGCTCGACTCGCGGTCGCAGATGACGACGGTCCGTCCCCGGAACGCCCCGTGCTCGGCCGCCTCCGGACCGCTGTATTCGGTACCCCACATCGGATGCGTCGCCACGAAACGTCCCCGGCGGGGATGCTGCGCGATGACCTCGCAGAGCTCCTGTTTGGTCGATCCCATGTCGATGACGACCTGACGCTCCACGCGGTTGAGCACCTTGACGGCCAGCAGCGGTATGGAATCCACCGGCGTGGCCAGCACCACCAGATCGGCCTCGGCCACCGCCTCGTCGAGCGGCAGGACGCGGTCGACGAGTCCCAGTTCGAGCGCCTTGTCGCGGTTGCGCTCGGAGTTGTCCACGCCGATGATTTCGTCGCAAATCCTTTCATCCTTGAGCGTCAGCGCGAACGACCCGCCGATCAGCCCTATTCCCACGACGGCCGCCTTCATAATGCCTCACGGATTTTGTCCGAGGCACGCCGCAGGGTCTCCTCCGTCGCGCACAGACTGATTCGGATATAACGGTCGCCTTCGCTGCCGAAGATTTCTCCGGGCGTGAGAAAGACGCCGCACATTCGAAGGATGTCGTCGGTAAACGCATAGCAGTCGCCCCGCCCTTCGGGCAGACGTCCCCAGACGAAAAGGCCCGCCTGAGAGGGATCGTAGCTGCATCCCACGGCATCGAGAATGCCGTAGGCCAACGCCTCGCGACGACGATAGAGAGCGTTCAGCTCGTCGTACCACGCATCGCCCAGCGCCAGCGCGACCGCCGCGGCCGCCTGCATCGGATAGAACATCCCGGAGTCCATGTTGCTCTTGAAACGGATGATTTCGTCGATGCGCTCGCGGGCCGCCCCGATCATGCCGATGCGCCATCCGGCCATGCAATGGCTCTTGCTCAACGAATTGAGCTCCACGGCTACGTCCATCGCCCCCGGCACGGCCAGCAGGCTTTCGGGCCGGGCATTGCGCAGGAAGCTGTACGGATTATCGTGCACGAGCAGAATCCGATGCTTGCGGGCGAAATCGACCAGCCGGCGGAACAGGCCCTCTTTCGGAGCGGCACCGGTCGGCATGTGGGGATAATTGACGATCATCATCTTGATGCCGTCCATTCCGCCCCGTTCGATTTCGTCGAAATCGGGCATCCAGCCGTTCGACTCGCGAAGCCGGTAATCGACGCAGACGCCGCCGGCGATCGTGGCGGCGGAACGGTAGGTCGGATAACCGGGATTCGGGATCAACACCCTGTCGCCCTCGTTCAGATAGGTCATGCAGACGTGCATGATGCCCTCCTTGGAACCGATCAGCGGCAGAATCTCGGTCGACGGATCGAGCCGCACGCCGTAGCGCTCGCCGTACCAGCGGGCGAACGCCTCGCGCAGCACGGCCGTTCCCTTGTAAGGCTGGTAGCCGTGACGGTCGGACCGGGCCGCTTCGCGCGACAGCGCGGCGATCACGTCCGGATGGGGAGGCCGGTCGGGACTGCCGATGCCGAGGTTGATGATCTCGCGACCCGCGGCCCGCATGTCGTCGATCTCGCGCAGCTTTTTCGAGAAATAGTATTCCCCCACTCCTCCGAGCCGCTCGGAGAGTTCCATCTCGATGGGTTTCGTCGTTTCCATGCTCTATGATTTGTCTTTTTTATACACTCCGTACACATGCAGTTCTTCGGTGGCCTCGCGCATTCTGCCGATCACCCGGTTGTAGTCCCCGATGCAGGCGAATTCCATGTCCACATGGAACATGTAGTGCCACGGCTCGCTGGGAACGGGCGACGACTGCAACTTGGTCATGTTGATCGAGGTATCCTCCATCTCGCGCAGCACCCTGAGCAGCGAGCCCTGCCGGTGATCGGTCTTGAAGCAGAGCGAGGCCTTGTCGGCCCGTTCGTCCACGGGCTGGTGCTCCGGCCGCAGCAGCAGGAAGCGCGTGCAGTTGTTCTTGATCGAATGGATGTCGGGCGCGAGAATGTGCAGCCCGAACAGCTCGGCGGCCAGATCGCCGGCGATGGCTGCCGCAGAGCGCATGCCCCGCTCGGCGATGTGCCTCGCACTGAGGGCCGTGTCCTCGGTTTCGACGAGTTTCCACGGCCGCGAGTCGAGAAAATCGACGCACTGGAGCAGCGCCATCGGATGGGAATGCACCTCCTCGATCTCGTCGAGCGAAACGCCCGGCAGCGCCATCAGATTCTGCCGGATATGCAGATAATGTTCGCCCACGACCTGCACCCGGCTGTTGTGCAGGATGCCCAGATTGGGCAGGATGCTCCCCGCGATGGAGTTCTCGACGGCCATCACGCCGTAGTCGGAGCTCCCGCACTCGACCTGCCGAGCCACCTCGCGGAAGGTGGCACAGGGCACGATCTCCATGTCCTCGCCCAAGCAGCGCCGGGCGACGATGTGATGGAAACTGCCCTCATAGCCCTGTATGGCGACTTTCATCGTATCGTTCATCGTTCTGTGTTTCGTTCGACGAAAAATCCCGGACCTGTTCGTCAGGACCGGGATTCGTTTGGTTCGCTTTCCATGGGTTCGATTCGCTATCGACCGCACGCGCCCGGTCCGCTCTGGGTAAAGCAGAAATAAAAATAAAACGCGTAAAAAGGCGAAAGCTGATTCATCGTTCCTCGCAACGGATTAAAAGTTCGGTGCGTCGTATCGACCGCACGGGACAAATATAGATATAAAAGTTAAAAAAACACAACCTATTTCGCAAATTTAACAACAAATCACCGAAATCGTCGAAAAATCACACATCTATCCCACCTGCCGTTCCGCGGACACGCGCCCGGAAAACCTTCGGGAAACGTTTTCGGGCCAGCGACCGGAAACCGGCAGCGCCGCCTCCGAGCCGCATCGTTCCGACGAACGGTCGATCCGTTCCGCCGCGAGCTTCCGTTTTTTCCACCCCCTCAGTATATAAATAAGGTGAAGTCAGCTGTACAAAAAAGCGAAACCGGCACGATAGGGATGCAAGTACCCTCGCAGTCCTCGTCCGGAAATCGCGAAACGGCCGAACCGCTTTTCCTCATCGGGGAACCGCACGGAGGAACGCCCGTTATACGAACCGGGAAAATCGTTCGCCGCCCCGCGGCCCACGAACCTGCCTTTCGGCAGCGGGAGACTCTCCCGCCCTTCTCCTCCCCGGCAGACGGAAAACGCGACCGGCGAACGCACCGTTCCCGATCCCGCAAAAAGGATGCCCTCCGCATCACCACCGGGTGGAATAGTTCCTCAACTCGGCTCTCAGCCGCAGATGCTCCCCTCCGGTCATGCGGTCGAGCAGCGCGTGGAACCGCGGGCCGTGGTTGCGATGGACGGTATGGCAGAGTTCGTGGACGATCACATAGTCGATCAACCGGTCGGGCAGTTTCATCAGATGGAGGCTCAACGAAATGTCGTCCGCAGCCGAACAGCTTCCCCAGCGCGAACGGCTGTTGCGGACCGTCACTCTGCCGCAGCGGAACCCCAGCGCCCGGCACAGCTCCGCGACCCGTCCCGGCAGATACGCCTTGGCTTCGATGCGCCACGCCTCCTCGACCGCCCGGCGGATGAGGCGCTGCACGTCCGGCTCGTCGTAGCGCATCGTCGCGGGATAGCGGACGACGATCTCGTCGCGCACGATACGAAAAGAGAGCTCCGCACAGGCGTCGGGCCTCAACCGCAACGTGTGCTCACGCGTGGAGAACGGCATGCCGAGCGTCTGCGGCGGATTCCGGCTCTCCAGCCTCTCGCGCACGCGCTCGACCCACTGCCGTTTCTCGTCGAGAAAGCGCAGGGCCTCGGCTTCGCTGACGCCGCGGGGCAAGCTCATCCGCACCTCGCCGGAGGCCCGCACACGGATCGAAAGCCGCCGGGCACGGGACGAACGGACCAGCTCGACCGGGCCGAGTTCGGGGTGAAGGTATCGGGACATGGGCGGTGCGTCAGCAGACCAGTTCAGCCTCGGCCCGGTCGACCGCACCGAAGTCGAAACGCTCCACAAGACGCTTCATCAACCCGGCGATCTCGGCGTTGCACAGGTTGCCGATGCTGCCCTCGTGCGTATGGCGGACCTGTTTTTCGGCCTCGAAACATCCGTTTTCGATGTCGATGCCGACCTTGCGGTAGGCCTCGCGGAACGGCACGCCGTCGAGCACCATGCGGTTGACGACCTCGACGCTGAACAGATAATCGTATTTGGGATCGTCCAGAATATCCCTCTTCACCGTCAGGTTGTCGAGCATGTAACCCGCCATGCGGATGCAGCTCCGCAGATCGTCGATGGCCGGGAAAAGCACTTCCTTGAGCAGTTGCAGATCGCGGTGGTAGCCCGAAGGCAGATTGGTCGTCATCATGGCGATCTGGTTGGGCAGCCCCTGAACGAGGTTGCACCGGCCCCGCATGATCTCCCACACGTCGGGGTTCTTCTTGTGCGGCATGATGCTCGACCCGGTGGTCAGCTCGGCCGGGTAGGAAATGAAACCGAAATTCTGGTTCAGGAACAACGCGTTGTCCAACGCCAGCTTGGCGAGCGTGGCGGCTACCGACGAGAGGGCCTGCGCCACGATGCGCTCGCTCTTGCCGCGCCCCATCTGGGCATAGACCACGTTGTAGCTGAGCGTGTCGAAGCCCAGCAGGCGCGTGGTCATCGTCCGGTCGAGCGGGAAGGAGGAGCCGTACCCGGCTGCCGAACCGAGCGGGTTCTTGTTGCAGATCCGGTAGGCGGCATACAACATCTCCACATCGTCCACCAGACTCTCGGCATAGGCGCCGAGCCAGAGGCCGAACGACGAGGGCATGGCGATCTGCAAATGGGTATATCCCGGCATCAGCACGTCCTTGTACTGCTCCGAGAGCCGTTGCAGCGTGCCGAAGAGTTCGACCGTATCGTCCACGACCTCGCGGATGCGGCGGCGCAGGAAAATGCGCAGGTCCACGAGCACCTGATCGTTGCGAGAACGGCCGCTGTGGATCTTCTTGCCCGCTTCGCCGAGGCGCTGCGTGAGCAGAAATTCCACCTGCGAATGGACGTCCTCGACGCCCTCCTCGATGGTGAAATTCCCCGCTTCGATCTCCCGGTATATGTTTTTGAGTTCCCGCTGTACGTCTTCGAGGTCTTTCTTGCCGAGCAACCCGATCGACTCCAGCATGCGGGTATGGGCCAGCGAACCGAGCACGTCGGCTTCGGCCAGCAGCAGGTCCATCTCCCGGTCGCGTCCTACCGTAAATTCCTCTACGGCCTTATTCACATCGTTGGTTTTCTGCCACAGTTTCATGCGTCTATGATGATAGGATTTATAGGTTTCGTTCGCCGCGGGAGGGTGCGATCACCGCATCCAGCATGCGGATATACAGTTCGATGCCCTCGCGTATCTCGCCCAGTCCGACAAATTCGTCGGCGCTGTGCGAACGGGCGCTGTCGCCCACGCCCATCTTGAGCGAGGGAATGTCGAGCAGCGCCTGATCCGACGTCGTGGGCGAGCCGTAGGTCGTGCGGCCGAGGGCGAGCCCGGCCCGGACGATCGGGTGCTGCGGGTCGATGCTCGACGGCTTGAGCCGCGTGGAACGGGGCACGACCTCCGAGCGCACGTGGCGCCGGATCGTATCGAGCACCTCCTCGTTCGTATAGCGGTCCGTCACGCGGATGTCGACGGTAAAGCGGCATTCGGCGGGCACGACGTTGTGCTGCGTACCGGCCGATACGATCGTCACGCTCATCTTGACGGCTCCGAACAGGTCCGACTCTTTGGGGAAGCGGTACGTGCGGAACCACTCGATGTCCTCCATGGCTCGGTAGATCGCATTGTCGCCCTCCTCGCGCGCGGCATGTCCGGCCCGGCCGCGGGCCGTGCAGTCCACGACCATCAATCCCCGCTCGGCGATGGCCATCTGCATGAGCGTCGGTTCGCCCACGACGGCGAATGCGAGCGGACCGAGCTCCGGAATCACCGATTCGAGCCCTCCGCTGCCGCTGTTTTCCTCCTCGGCCGTGATCGCCGCGCAGAGGTTGTAACGCAGGTCGGAGCGGTCGTAAAAATGCAGGAATGCAGCCAGCAGCGACACGCCGCTGGCTCCGGCGTCGTTGCTGCCCAACCCGTAGAGCCTGTCGCCCTCGATGGCGGGATCGAACGGATCGCGCGTGTAGGCGCCGTTGGGCCGGACCGTATCGTGGTGCGAATTGAGCAGAATCGTCGGGCGGGCGGGATCGTAATGGCGGTTGAAGGCCCATACGTTGTTGCCCTTGCGATGCACCGCCACTCCCCTGTCGGAGAGAAAGCCGGCCAGCAGATCGGCCGTGCCCGATTCCTCGCGGCTGAACGACGGGATGCGGATCATCGCCCGCAGCAGGTCCACCGCCTCGTCGTAACGTTTTTCGAGTTCCATGTCCGTCGCCGTTCTAATGGTTTTCAATGCGTTGACGCACCGCCTCGAAGAGCATGACGGCGGCGGCGGCCGAGACGTTCAGCGACTCGATGCCGCCCACGATGGGAATGGCGAGCTGCACGTCGCAGAGTTTGAGCACCTCTTTCGAAATGCCCGTATCCTCGCTGCCCATCACGATGGCCGTCGGCCGGTCGAGGTCGGCTTCGAAGAGCAGCGTATTGCTCTTTTCGGTCGCCGCCACGATCTGAAGGCCCTCGGCACGCAGCATCTTCAGCGTGTTGCGGATGCTTCCCACGCGGCTCACCGGAATGAGGCTCAGCGCTCCGGCCGAACTCTTCATCGACTCGGCATTGACCGGCGCCGAATTTTTGAGCGGAATGATCAGGCCGTGCGCCCCGGCGCACTCCGCGCTGCGGGCGATCGCACCGAAATTGCGGACATCGGTCACGCCGTCGAAAACGACGAGCAGCGGCGTCTCGTCTTCGGGAATCGCGGCCAGCATGTCGTGCACGTCCGCATAGTCGATGGCCGAGGTCAGCGCCACGGCCCCCTGATGGTTGCTTCGGGTGAGCCGGTTGAGCTTTTCGACCGGCACCCACTGCACGTAAATGCGCCTGCTGCGGCAAAGTTCCGACAGCTCGGTGAGCAGCACGCCCTCGGCTCCTTTTTTCAGGTAGACCTTTTCGAGCGGCCGTCCCGCCTCGATGGCTTCGATAATCGGGCGCAGCCCGAAGAGAATGTTATTTTTTTCCATGACAGTAGGATTCCGTTTCTCCGCACGTCCCCCCCTGTCGGGGAACGCGCCGCTTCCCGCCCGTTTTCCGTGCGGTTCCGCACACCGGACGGCAGCCCTCAGAGGCCGAGCGAATCGCGGAGGTTCTCGAACGTGACGGAGAGTTCCTCCCAGCGATAGGTCAGCTTGTTGAGCCGCTCTTTCATTTCGTTGTAGCGGGCATAGAGGCTTTCGTCCGCCGGGTCGATGCCGTAGGTCGCCGGATCGGCCATCTGCCGGTCCATTTCGGCGATCTGTTTTTCGAGGTCCATGATCTCGGCCTCGGCCTTTTCCACGTCGCGCTCGGCCTTGCGCAGTTGCTTTTCGGCCTCCCGCTTGCGGGCGTATTCCTCCTTGCCGGACGCCTCCTTGGGCTTTCCGGCCGGAGCCGTCTCGGTTTTCTTCCGTTCGATTTCGCGCATCGACTCGACCTGCCTGTCGCGCAGGAAGTCGTAGATGCCGCCCAGATGCTCCTTGACCGCTCCGTCGCGGAACTCGTAGACCCGCTCCACCAGCCCGTCGAGAAACTCCCTGTCGTGCGAAATGACGATCACCGTCCCGTCGTACTTCTTCACGGCGTTCTTGAGGATGTCCTTCGAACGCATGTCCATGTGGTTGGTCGGTTCGTCGAGCACGAGCAGGTTGTAGGGTTCGAGCATCAGGCGGGCCATCGCCAGACGGGCCCGCTCGCCGCCCGAAAGCACACGCACTTTCTTGTCGATATCCTCGCCCCGGAACAGGAAAGCGCCCAGAATGTCCCGCAGCCGCGTGCGTATGTCGCCCACGGCCACCCGGTCCAGCGTGTCGTACACCGTGAAATCGCCGTTCATCAGGTCGTCCTGATTCTGGGCGTAATACCCGATACGGACGTTGTGCCCGATGCGGACACTGCCCTCGGCGGGCGTCAGCTCTCCGGTCACGAGCCGCGCGAACGTGGTTTTCCCTTCGCCGTTGCGGCCCACCAACGCCACCTTGTGGCCCCGCTCGATGGTAAACGTCGCGCCGGAAAAGACGTGTTTCGGACCGAAACGCATGCCGGCGTCCTTGGCCTCCACGACGATCTGTCCCGAACGGGGCGCGGGCGGGAACTTGATGTTCAGCGTGCTGAGGTCCTCCTCGTCTACCTCGATGCGCTCGATCTTTTCGAGCTGCTTGATGCGCGACTGCACCTGATTGGACTTGGTGGGCTTGTAGCGGAAGCGCTCGATGAACTCCTCGGTCTGCTCGATCATCCGCTGCTGGTTCTGGTAGGCGGCCATCTGCTGCTGCCGTCTCTCGCGCCGCAGCTCGACGTAACGGCTGTAGGGCACCTTGTAGTCGTATACCCGGCCGAGCGATATTTCGATCGTGCGCGTGGTGACATTGTCCAGAAAAGCCCTGTCGTGCGAAATCAGCACCACAGCGCCGTTGTAATCCTTCAGATACCCTTCGAGCCACTGGATGCTCTCGATGTCGAGGTGGTTCGTCGGCTCGTCGAGCAGAAAGACCGACGGCCGGCGCAACAGCAGCTTGGCCAGCTCGATGCGCATGCGCCACCCGCCGCTGAACTCGCTCGTGGCACGGGTGAAATCCTTGCGCTCGAACCCCAGTCCGAGCAGCGTCTTTTCGATCTCCGCCTCGCGGTTCAGTCCGCCCAGAATGTGGAAACGGTCCGTGGCGTCGTTGAGCCGGTGGAGCAGTTTTTCGTATTCCGCGCTCTCGTAGTCGGTACGTTCTCCGATCTCATCGGTCAGCGCAGCGATTTCGCGTTCCAGATCGAGCACTTCGCAGAAGGCCGACTCCGTCTCGGCGAAAAGCGTCGTCGTGTCGGCCACTTTCATCTGCTGGGGCAGATAGCCCACCGTGCAGTCGCCGTTGCGCGACACGCCTCCTGACGAGGGCGGCTGTTCGCCGACGAGCACCTTGAGCATCGTCGACTTGCCCGCGCCGTTCTTGCCCACCAGCCCGATGCGGTCCTTGGGATTGATCAGAAACGAAATGTCCTTGAACAGGTCCCAGCCGCCGAAGCTGACCGTCAGATTGTCTACCGAAATCATCGCCTATTCGTCCGTCCTATACGTTGAGCAGTTCGTGAATCGTCCGCTCCGGATCTTCGCTGGCGAACACCGTGCTGCCGGCCACCAGCACCTCGCAACCGGCCGCATACACCTCGGCCGCATTGCCGAGCGTGATGCCGCCGTCGATCTCGATGACGGCCCGCGAACCGCAGCGGTCGATCTCCGCTTTCAGTTCGGCCACCTTTTGGGTCGATCCCTCGATGAAGGACTGGCCGCCGAAACCGGGTTCCACGCTCATGATCAGCACCAGATCGAGCTCGTCGAGATAGGGCACGACGGCCGAAACGGGCGTCGCCGGCTTGATCGAGACGCCGGCCTTGACGCCGGCCTTCTTCATCATGGCGATGGCCCCGCGCACGTCGTCCGTCGCTTCGAGGTGGATCGTAATGACGTCGGCTCCGGCCTTGGCGAAGCGTTCGATGTATTTTTCGGGCTCGACGATCATCAGATGCGTGTCGAGCACTTTTTTCGTCCCCTTGCGGATGGGTCCCATCACCGGGAAGCCGAACGAAATGTTCGGAACGAAGACTCCGTCCATCACGTCGATATGGATCCACTCGGCCTCGCTGCGGTCGAGCATGGCGATGTCCTCGGCCAGATGGCCGAAATCGGCCGAAAGCACGGAGGGCGATATGATTCTTGGCATATTTCCGCTGTTTTAGGTTTGTAAAGTCCGTTTCCGGACAAAGGTAATGATTTTTATCGCTACTTTTGCTCTGCGGCGGCACTCGCCGGCGCAAATAAACACCGATTCCCATGATGTACGCCACGCTACTCATCGCCGGGGCCCTGCTCGGAGCCGCCGCCGTCGCGCTGGGTCTTCTGCCCTCGCTCCGAAAATACGCCCGCTCGGAAGAACGGCTCGAAGCCGAGCTCCGCGCCCGGAACGCGGAGCTCATCGCCAGCAACCGCGAGGCGGCCGAAGAGAGGGCCCGCCGGCAGGCGCTCGAAGAGAAGCTGGCGGCGCTGCGGGCCGAAACCGAAGCCGAGCGCATCCGCCGCCGCGAGGAGGAACAACTCCGGGACGAACGGCAGCGCACGGCCTTCCGCAACATGGCCAACGACATTCTGGAAGAGAAAAGCCGCCAGTTCAAAGAGTCGAACCGGGAATCGCTGGAGGCGCTGCTCAAACCCTTCCGCGAAAACATCGACAGCTTCCGCCGCCGGGTGGACGAGGTTTACGACAAAGAAGCCCAGCAGCGCTTCTCGCTCAAGGAGGAAATCCGCCGGCTGAGCGAAGCCAACCTGCGCATGTCGGAGGAGGCGACGAACCTCGCCCGCGCGCTCAAGGGCGACTCGAAAGTGCAGGGCGACTGGGGCGAAATGATCCTCGACACGATCCTCGACAGCTCGCATCTGGTACGGGGCATCCACTACCGCACGCAGGAAACCCTCAAGGACGAGTCGGGCAACAACCTGCGCCCGGACGTCATCCTGAACCTGCCCGACGGCAAGCAGATCGTCATCGACTCGAAAGTCTCGCTGACCGCCTATGTCGCCTACACCGAAAGCCGGACGCCGGAAGATTCCGCCCGGCACGTGAAGGACCATCTGCGCTCGGTGCGCGCCCACATCGACGAGTTAGGCGGCAAGCGCTACCAGAGGCTGGTCCAGTCACCCGACTTCGTCATCATGTTCGTCCCCAACGAACCGGCCTTCCTGCTGGCCATGCAGCAGGAGCCCGCGCTGTGGAGCGACGCCTACAACAAGAAAGTGATCGTCAGCAGCCCGACGAACCTCTTCGCGCTGCTCAAGCTGGTGGACGATCTCTGGAAGCGCGACAACCAGAACCGCAACGCCATCGCCATCGCTGCCGAGGGGGCCAACCTCTACGACAAGTTCGTCGGTTTCGCCGACACGCTCACCGATCTGGGCCGGAGCATCGCCTCGGCCTCGGACAAATACGACAAGGCGATCAAACAGCTCAAAACCGGCAGCGGCAACCTGATCCGCCGCTCGGAAAAGCTGCGCGAACTGGGCGTCAAGGCGACCAAAACGCTGCCGCGCCAGATGGCCGACTACGACGACACGGAAGAACCCGCACGGCCCGAAGAGTAGTCCCGGCACCCGCCTACGAAACGCGCGGCCGTTTCCCGCAGAATGCCCGACCGCCGCACGCCGGAGCCCCTGCCGCGAGGTACGGCGCAGACACGGTTTTCCGAAGCGACAGTCGTTCCTCCCGTTTCACGGACCGGATGCACGAAGCCGTCCGAAGCCCCGCCGAAGTCGAACCGGGGCACCGCGCACGGTTTTGTCTCGCATTTTCCTCTCCGTTTCAATTCCTGTTTCTCATGAAACGCACACGCTCCGCCCGTACCGCAAAAAAGCGGGCAAGGCCCGACCGCACCCGCAACCCGCGAGTTTCCGGCCGCCTCCCGCCCCGGCCGACACGCTTTTCGAACGAAACATCCGCCGCTTTCGGAAGGCATCGGCCGTTCTCGCCCGACCGTTTCCCCATCCTTTCGCACCGGAGCACCCGTCGGCCGAGCATCGGAAGCCGCACAACCGGCGGATCGCCCTCAGCGAAACGACACCACCTTTTCCATCCCGACGACGAGAAACGTGCATTCCGAAAAAACCGCCAACCCGCCCCTGTCCGCCCCTCCAAAGTCCTCGAACACCTTGGCGTTCCGATGCGGAACCGTCTCCGCCGCCTCCCGTGCGCTTCCCGAAAGGAAGCGCTCCCTCCGCTGTGCGTCCGACCGGCGCCCGTTTCCGGAAAACGACGTCAAGCGGCATACCCTTTTTAGAAAAAACATCGGGGGAGAAAATGCGGTGTCGCATTTCCTTCCCCGATTTCGTATCTAAAAATCCTGCCGGTCGCCCCCCACAAACGCGACGCCCGATCCGGACCGTCCCGTTCTCCGAAAAAATCCCGGAAAGCGGACGATCAATCGACCTCGATTTCCAAGATGCCGACGGCGGCATCGCGACGCGGCGTCAGATGCAGGCGCAGCGCATCGGCCGTGACATTCTCCGCAGGATGCACCACGTTGAACCGGTCGGCGGCCACATCGAACCGGTCCGTCACATAGGGCCGGAATTCGTGCCACACGCCCTCCGAGCGATACTCCATACGCCATGCCGCGGGCAGCTTCACCCCGGTCCCGTCGTCGTACCAGTAGACCGACACGCTCTCCACGGGCCGGCTCCCTTTCAGCGTCAGTTCCACGGTCTGCTCCCTGCCCATTTCGGGCCAACTCGTCCAGCGCGGTATCGACGCGTCGTGCGAATCGCGGGGCGTCTTCCCGTCGGCGACCGCGCACACGTCGTCGCTCATGCAGGTAAACGACGCTTGCACGTCGGCGATGGGTCCGTCGGCCAACGGAGAGGCCGCGCGGACCGTGGCGGCATGACGGGCAAACCATACGTTCATGGCTCCGTCGCCGCGGTTGTTCCAAGCATAATAGGGCACCAGCGTCAGCGTCTCGGTCCCCTCGTCGTCGCTCAGGGCGGCACGGGCCTCGACACGAACCGACGGGATGCCGCTCAATACGCCGTCGGCGATACGCCGCACCTCGCCGTCCTGTCCGACACGCTCGATGCAGTAGCCGCTCACCGGCCAAGCGTTATCCGCCGCCTCGGCGCAATACACCAGCGGACCGCGCGTGATGCAGACCCGATCCGTATCGGCTTCCACCCGGCTGTCGGCGACATTGTAACGCACCGGCATGGGCAGCGACAGTTCGACCCGGTCGCCCGAACGCCACTTGCGCCGCACGGGAACGAACCCTTTCCGGGCTTTGCCGCGCACGCGCCTGCCGTTGACGCGCACTTCGGCCTGCGGATGCAGCCCGTCGGCATAGCGGTAAAGGTCTCCGGCGACGAACCCTTCGCCCGAACACCACGTGGGAACGCGCAGCCAGAGGGTGAACTCCTCGCCCTCAGCGACGGAATCGACCTCGATGGCGACTTCGCCGTCGAACGGATATTCCGTGCGCTGGGTCAGCCGCACGCGACCGCCGTCCAGCGGAACCGACGTCGAACAGCCCGCATAGAGCGAGCAATAGATCCCGTCCCCGTCGTACGACCAGATCATCCCCGGAACCTGCGGGATCAACCGGGCCAGATTCGACGGGCAGCAGGCCGTCTCGAACCACGGCGAGCGCCCCTTGCGGCCGTGGTTGAACGCCTTGCGGCCGTCGGATTCGAGCGGATTCACGTAAAAGAACCGGTTGCCTTCGAGGTTGACGCCCGCCAGCACGTTGTTGTAGAGGGCCGCTTCGGCCACGTCGACGTATTTCGCATCGCGCGTGAGCAGGAACATGCGGTAGTTGAACATCGCATTGGCCACGGCGGCGCACGTCTCGTCGTAGGTATTCCTGTTGGGCAGCTCGTAGGCGGGGCCGAAACCCTCGATGCCGGGCACGGCGCCCAGTCCGCCCGTAATGTGCATTTTCCTGTCGACGATGTCGTGCCATATCGCATCCAATGCCGGCATGAACGTCGAATCGCCCGTGGCGGCCGCCACGTCGGCCATGCCCGAATAGAGATAACCGGCCCGCACGGCATGCCCCACCGCCTCGCGCTGCTCGCGCACGGGAAGATGCTGCTGCGCATATTCGGGTGCCCATCCGCCGGTTCCTTCGGGACGATACGTCACGCCGCGGATGTCAAGGAACCGCCCGGCCATCCTCAGATAGAGCGAATCGCCCGTGGCCCGGAACAGCTTCACCAGAGCCAGTTCGAGCTCCTCGTGTCCGGGCGCCTGATTCACGGGCTTGCCGTCGTTATAAGCGGGGTCGCCCTCGAAAAAGACCTTGTCGATATGGCGTGCGTTCTTCTCGGCCACGTCCAGCCACTTGCGCTTGCCCGTGGCCTGATAATACGCCACGGCGGCTTCGTACATGTGGCCCATGTCGTAAAGTTCGTGGCTGTGCAAGACCGCCGAATAGGGCCTGTGTCCCATGCCGCCGTAATGGGGTCCCGGCAGCGTCGTGGCCACGCCCGTGATGTGCGACTCGTAGAGATAGCCGTCCGGCTGCTGGGCTCCGGCGATGAGGTCGACGATGTCGTCCATGCGACGCTCCAGCTCGGCATCCGGTTCCACGGTCAGCAGATAGGCGGCCCCCTCCATCACCTTGTAGAGGTCGGACGAGACGTAGGGGTGCGGGAACGGCAGCTCGTCCTTCTCGCCGCGCAGAAACGCCGCCGTGCGGCGCAGGTTCTCCACCGCCGGCTCCGTCTTTTCCAGAGCGAAAGGAACCAGCGTGCGCTTCTGCGTGCACAGGCGCGGATACCAGAATTCGTCTTCGAGAGTCACTTGCTGGAAAGGCACCTGCGTCAGCGCGCCCGCCTTGCCGTCGGCCGCCGCATCGCCGGAACAACCGCCGAGAGCAACCGCACCGGCCGCAAGAAACAAAAGGCAGAGAGAGAGATTTTTTTTCATGATCGCGAATGTTTTCGGGAAACGTCCGGCCTCTCGGACACGCCGAAGAACCTCCTCGCCGCCGCGGCCCCGTTACCCCGATACAAAGATATGAAATTATCCGGTCGTTCCTCCGCCTTTCCGTTCGGAATAAGGCGTTTGCCTCCGCCGCGTTCGACGACGGCCGTCCGGCTACCGAAAACCGGCACGGACGCAAAACGCCCCCGCTTCGAAAAGCGCATCGTCTTCCCGGCACACGCCTCTCCCCGCATACGAACGAAACCGGGGGAAGCCCCGGTTTCCGTCCGCATACCGCATTTTCTTCGCGTTCCGTCTGGCGAACGATCCGCAGAGGGTTCCGGAACGTTTCCGTCCGCCGGGCGGACGCATCCGCCATTGTCCCGCCCGCTGCCGGCACGCACCGTCTTCGGGCGCACCGTGCCGTACCATCCGGCCTACACCCGCACCTTGACGATGCACTTGCGGACCGTTCCCTCTCCGATGAGCGGAGCGTGGGCGTCCGACGGGAAAAAGACGGCCATCGCCCCCGCCGACAGCGTCACGAAAGTGGACGGACGGTCCGTGAAAAAGACGATGTCCTTGTCCGCTCGATACCCGTTCCTGTCGGGCTTGCAGCCTGTACGGTTTTTCCATCCGAAACGTTCGGTCCCCCGCACGACGATCTGCACGTCCGCATAACGGTCGTGGGCCTCCAGCGGGGCGTCCGCTTCGTCGCGCAAAGCGGTCTCGACGATCGTCATGAACACGTCCGAACCGTCGATTTCGTAACGGCCCTCAGCCAACGATTCGAGGTCGGCGGCCTGCAAATAGGCGGCCGCCTTGGCGAAACGGGGATTCGACGACGCATAATCGCCGAGTCCGGAAAGCATGTCTACAATCATAAATCCGTATTTCGTTTTCGTTATTGCGTCTCCCAGCACCCCGGACCGTCGGCCGCCTTCGCACAGACTCGGACGTATCCCCTGCACAGAGCGTCCGGGACGGGCTCCCGACGTCGGTCCGAGAGGTTTCGCGGCATTCCGCCGGGCCGGACGAAACCGCCGGGACACCGTAGGCTGGGGAACTGACGCCCCGCCCTCAGCGCTCCCGCAGCTTCAGATCGACGATCACCGGATAGTGGTCGCTCCACGGCGGCCGGACGGACCGGTAGTCGACCGTCTCGAAATCGTCGGAATGGAACAGATAGTCGATGCGGAAAACCCCTCCGAGCCCCCGGTAGGTATAGACGGGCCCGCGTCCCTTGCGGCTGAAAGCATCCTCCAGATCGCCGCGCATGCGACGGTAGGTGTAGGACATCGGCGTATCGTTGAAATCGCCACAGACGATCACCTTCGGAGTTCCGTCGTGGATCCGTCCGGCGATCGAATCGGCCTGCGAGGCCCGGACCTTGAAATTCCGTCCCAGCTTGTGCAGAATGCTGCGCGTGCGATCTTCGCCCAGCGAGTCGGAGAGCACTTTCATCCCGCCCAGATACTCGCGGTCGCTCCGGTCGACCTGCGTGCTCTGCATGTGGTTGTTGTAGATGCGGATCGTATCGCGGCGGACCACCGCATCGACCCACATCGACGAATTGTTCGACTCCGGATAACGGATTCCGCCCCGGCGCATCAGCGGATATTTGCTGTATACGGCCAGCCCCAGCCCTCCGGCCGACGTATCGTCGTTGCGGAAGAAGAGCGCCTTGTATTTCCATTCGGGCAACGAGTCTTCGAAACGGCCGAACGGGTGGATGCGGTTGATTTCGAACTCCTGCAAGCATACGATGTCCGGATCGGTCTCGCGGATGAAGGCCGTGATCGCATCCATGCGGTTGCCGCGCCCGCCGAGCGAATCGCTCCCGAAGAAACCTTCCACGTTGTAGCTGAGCACCCGCAGGGTCCCGGACACCTTCTGTTCGGAGTAGACGCGCCCCGGCGAGGGACGGTAGAATTTGGTCACGTGGCCCGCTCCCGCCAGCGCCGCCACGGCCAGCACGACGGCCACGGGCTTCCACCTCAACACCCAGTAGAGCATCAGCACGATGTCGGCCACCCACAGAAAAGGCGCGGCCATCCCCAGAAAAGCGAACCAGAGCACCGCACCGGGATCGACATGCGGCGCGAGATACGACAGCAGCAAGGCCGCCGCCACGAGGCAGGACACCGCCATCGACAAAGCATCGGCCACCCGCAGTACGATTCTGCGCCGGGAGCCCTTTTCCTTTCCTCCGAACATCGTTTCGTTTTTCATACGATCGTATGCTTCCGTGTTTCCCGTCGGACCGGCCACAGGCCGGATCCCCGATCCCGGACCGCACTACCCCGCCGTCTTCCCCGCCGCGGCAGGACGGTCGGACGGCAGAAGAGGGAACGCCGCGGGGAGGCACGTCAATAAAATATCTTCCCCGTCTTCTTCCAATAGCGCAACAGGAAAAATCCCCACAGCATGCCGCCCACGTGCGCGAAGTGCGCCACACCGCTCTGGGCGCCGCTCACTCCCAACGCCAGTTCGAGCACGCCGTAGCCGATCACGAAATACTTGGCCTTGATCGGCACGGGCGGGATGAGCAGCATGATCATCGCGTTGGGGTGCATCATGCCGAAAGCCAGCAACACGCCGAAGACGGCGCCCGAAGCCCCTATCGTCACGGTGTCGATCCGCTGCTGAAGCAGGAAGGGATTCGTCGTGCCCGCCATGACGCCCTCGGCGAGCGAATGCACCTCGATCCACGTCACGCCCAACTGCAACAGGGCCGCCCCGACGCCCGTCACCATATAGTAGGAGAGAAAGCGCCTGCTGCCCAGTTCGTATTCGAGCGTCCGGCCGAACATCCACAGCGCGAACATATTCATGAACAGATGCGTCAGAGAGCCGTGCAGGAACATGTGCGTCACCAGTTGGTGCAGCCCGAACCGGCCGCTCTCCCAGAACCACAGCCCCAGATGCCGGACCATCCACTCGCCGGTTCCGCCCGGCAGCACCGTCTGGGCCAGATAGAACAACCCGTTGAGGATAATCAGATTCTTGACCACCGGAGGGGTCGCATAAGCTCCTTGGAATCTCATCGCTGTCTATTTTAATCGTTTGGCCATCTCCTCTCCGGTCACGAACGTCATCACCGGAGCGCCCGACGGCGTATAGTTGAAGCGGGCGCACCCGAAAAGTTCCTCCAGCATCCGGGCCGCCTCGTCCGCCCCGCCGACCGTCCGGAAAGACGATGCGCCGTGTCGGGCCATGACGGCGCAGAGCCGTTCGTTGCGTCCTGCGCCGACGGCTCCCCGGTCGCGGAATTCGGCGATCGCCTCGCGGATCGCGGCGGTCGTGTCCGCTGCGGGGAAATCGGCCGGAACGCCGCTTACGGAAAGCTCCGTCCCGCCGACGGAAAATTCGAAGCCCATCGCCTCCAGCTCCGCCGACAGGTTCCGCACCTCGGCCAGCTCGTCGGCCGGGAGGACGACCGTTTCGGGGAACAACAGCCGTTGCGTAGCCGAATCGCCGTTGCGCATCAGGTTCAGGTAGCGCTCGTAGAGCACGCACTCCCGCGCCCGGAGCAAATCCACGACGGCCAGCCCCTCGCGGACCGCCGTCGCACAATAGCGCCCCCCCCACGGCAACACGCCGCGAAAGGCCGCCTCCTCGCCGAGGTCCAGCCGCGTCTGCACGACCTCTTCGGCCGTACCGTCGATGAATTCGAGCAGGTCGCCGTCGATCTCGTCGAAGGCGCCTTCCCCGGCAGAAGGCCCGGTCTCTATCTCGAAACCGGTCTCCGCACGGCCTATCGCTCCCGAATCCACTTCGTACAACTCCTCCCAATCGCTCACTTTCCGCGTCTTGGGCGCGAAAGCGGGATAGACATGTGCGGATGGTCCGCCCGACTCTTCGTAGAACGGATTGAAATCGGCCCGCACGCCGATGTCCGGCATCCGCAGCGGATCGTCCTTGCGGGCCACGGGGATTTCGATGGAGCGGTCCATCTCGAAATCCATCATCGGCACGACGCCCAGCTTGCCCAGCGTCTCGCGCACGGCGGCGTTGAAGATCTGCCAGAGCGCCTGCTCGTCGTCGAACTTGATCTCGGTTTTCTGCGGATGGACATTCACGTCGATGCGCTCCGGATCGATCGTGATATAGAGGAAATAGGAAGGCTGCGTATCGGGCGCGACGAGTTTCTCGTAGGCCTGCAAAACGGCCTTGCGGAAATAGGGCGAACTGAAATAACGGCCGTTCACGAACATGTACTGTTCCTTGTTGGTCTTCTTGGCGGCCGACGGACGCCCGACGAAGCCCTCGACGCGGACCATCGACGTATCGACCGACACTTCCAGCAGGTTCTTGGCGATGTCCTTTCCGCCGATGGCCGCTACGATGCGTTGCCGCAAATTGGCCGGCGGAAGCGTCGAGACGAGCGTATCGCTGTCGTAGAGCGAAAAGGCGACGGAGGGATTGCACAGCGCCACGCGCAGGTATTCGGTCCGGATGTGCCTCGCCTCGACGGAAGGTTCCTTGAGGAAACGTCGCCGGGCCGGCGTGTTGTAGAACAGGTTGCGGACCATGAACTGCGTACCCTGAGGCGTCTGCACAGGCTCCTGCGAGACGAAACGTCCTCCGTGGATGGTCACCTGCGTGCCCAGCTCGTCCTGCGGCGTCCGCGTGCGGAGCTCCACCTCGGCCACCGAGGCGATGGAAGGCAGGGCCTCCCCGCGGAAACCGAACGAACGGAGACGGTACAGATCGGACGCCTCGCGGATTTTGGACGTTGCATGCCGCTCGAACGCGAGCCGCGCATCGGTCTGGCTCATTCCGCAGCCGTTATCGACCACCTGAATCGACGCCCGTCCGCCCTCGCGGTAATTCACCGTGACGGACGTGCTTCCGGCGTCCACGGCATTTTCCATCAACTCCTTGACGACCGAAGCGGGACGCCCCACCACCTCGCCTGCGGCGATCTGGTTGGCGATGCCGTCGGGCAACACTCTGATCCTGTCGTTCTCCATGGCGTTCTCTCCGATCGTTTCCGGCGCGGATCGCCGCACCGGCCGACCGCTAACGGAAGAAACTCCGCATGCGGTCGAATATGTTCGTATCGCGGTTCTGTTCGGCCTTCCGGAAATGCTCGCTCTCGCCGAGCTGTTCGAGCAGCTTGCGCTCGGAGGCATTCACCGACGAGGGCACGTGGATGTTGACCACGACCAGAATGTCGCCCCGGCCGTATCCGTTCACATCGGGAATGCCCTTGCCGCGCAGGCGGAGCACCTTGCCGGCCTGCGTGCCCGGCTCGATCTTGATCTTGGCCTTCGCATCGACGGTAGGCACCTCGACCGAAGCGCCCAGCACGGCCTGCGGAATGGTGATATTGAGGTTGTATATCAAATCGTTGCCGTCGCGCACCAGATGCTTGTCGGGTTCCTCCTCGATCAGCACGAGCAGATCGCCGTTCACCCCGCCGTGACGGGCGGCGTTGCCCTTGCCGCTGACCGAAAGCTGCATGCCTTCGCCCACGCCGGCCGGAATCTTGATCTCGATGACCTCCTCGCCGCGGACGATTCCCTCGCCGTGACACTTCGAACAGGGCGTGGTGATGATCTTGCCCTCGCCGTGACAGGTCGGACAGGGCTGCGTGGTCTGCGTGCGGCCGAAGAACGTATTGACCACCTGCGTCACGTAGCCCGACCCGTTGCAGGTCGTACAGGTCGCATAGGAATCCTTGTCCTTGGCACCCGTGCCGCCGCACTGGTCGCAGGCGATCATCTTGTTGATCTTGAGCTTTTTGGTCGTTCCGTTGGCGATCTCCTTGAGCGTCAGCTTGACTTTGATTCTCAGGTCCGAACCCCGGTTGACCCGCTCGCGGCCTCCACCGCCGAAACCGCCCGAAAAGCCGCCGCCGAAATGTCCGCCGAAAATGTCGCCGAACTGGCTGAAGATGTCCTCCATCGAGAAGCCGCCGCCGAAACCGCCGGCCCCTCCCCCGAAGCCGCCTGCCCCGCTCATGCCTTCGTGGCCGAACTGGTCGTAACGGGCCTTCTTGTCCGGGTTGCTCAACACGTCGTAGGCTTCGGCCGCCTCCTTGAATTTTTCCTCGGCCTCCTTGTCGCCCGGATTCTTGTCGGGGTGATACTGGATGGCGGCCTTGCGATACGCCTTTTTGATTTCGTCGGCGCTGGCTCCGCGCTGCACGCCGAGCACTTCATAGTAGTCTCTTTTTGCCATAACGGATTACTCTCCTACCACAACTTTTGCGAAACGAACGACTTTGTCCTTGAGCTTGTAGCCCTTCTGCACCACGTCGATGATCTTTCCTTTCCGCTCGTCCTCCACCGGGAACTTGGCCACCGCCTCGTGCAGGTCGGTATCGAGCTCGGCACCCATGGCCTCGATCTCCTGCACGCCCTTCGAGCGCAGCGCATCGAGCAACTTCTGGTGGATGAGCGCCACGCCCTGCTTCATCGAATCGACGTCGTCGCTCTTCTCCATGGCGGCCATGGCCCGATCCATATCGTCCATCACGCCCAGCAGCGACTTGATGACGTCCTCGCCGCCCGAAGCGACCAGTTCCATCTTTTCGCGCAGCGTCCGCTTGCGGTAATTGTCGAATTCGGCGGCCAAACGCACGTAGCGGTCCTGCCAGTCGACGTGTTCTTTTTCCGCTGCCGGGGGAGCCCCGGCGGCGGAGCCGGTCGTTTGCGACGTTTTGTCACCCTGTCCGTCCGAATCGTCCGACAGATTGTCAGCCCGCTCTTGCTCCTCCATTTCGGCCTCGGCGGCGGCCACCGTTTCCCGATCGTCGTACATCGGGTCTGTATCAATCGTTTGCGCTTTATTGTCCATGCCTTTCATATCGGTATTTTTAGTCCTGAAGGTAACCGTCTCGCAAAATGTATACCAACACGCTTTTGTCGCAAACGGCCCAATCGTCGCAAAATAAAGCAAAATTATCGAAACAAAAGAATTTCGCGATGCGTCGCACGGCCGCCCGCGCACGAAAAACCGTGCGGAACGGCACCGAAAAAACGCGATCGTCGCCCTGTCCAAGATACGCTACCTGCCGGCAGCGCACCGACGGCCGATGCGCTGCATGCCTTCGGTCCACGCAGAAGGAAACTTCCCCGCGGCGCACCGTTTCGCCTCGCCCGCCACAGAGGCGACAAAACGGCTCTTCCCCGCGAGGCTCCGGACGAACGAACTCCGGTTTCCGTTCCGCGAACGGAGAACATGGCCCCGTCTTTGCGAAAGGAAAAACCGTATTACATTTGTGCAGGCGGTCGAATGTTCCGACGCTCCGGACCGCGCCCCCTGCGGCCGCAGTCTCCTTAAGACCGCGGTCCGCTATGCGGACCGGAGTCCCCGCCTCGGCAGGGACTCCGGTCCGTGGTCGGGGAAACACGCAAGGGGGAGCCTTTCCCGCCGGCACATCGGAAGATACCGTTTTTGTGGAACCAACGAATCGCATCGGTTATGAACCTGTTGGGCAATATCATCTGGCTGCTGTTCGGCGGACTGGCCGTCGCCGTAGAATATTTCGTATCGGGTCTGCTGCTTTGCCTCACGATCATCGGCATTCCGTTCGGCTTCCAAGCCTTCAAAATGGGCTTATTGGCACTGTTTCCGTTCGGACAGACTTCCGTGGCGAGCGAACAGGGATCGGGCTGCCTGTGCGTACTGATGAACATCCTGTGGTTTTTCCTCGGCGGCATCTGGATCGCGCTGACCCATCTGTGTTTCGGGCTGCTGCTCTGCATCACGATTATCGGCATCCCGTTCGGCTTGCAGCACTTCAAACTGATGCGCATCGCCTTCACCCCGTTCGGACGCGAAATCGTCTCCACGCGCCCCTGACGGTTCGGGCCCAGCGTTCCCGATTTCTCTGCACCTCCGTCTTCCCCCGCGAAAACGATTCTCCGCATCTCCGTTTTTCCCGACGCTACCGGACCTGCGCCGCAGCGAAATACCTCGTATCGCTCATCGGCGAAACCGTTGCCTCACGCCCTGACAGCCCAGCTTCCGCGTTTTCGATCTCTCTGCTTCTCCGCTTTTCCCCGCGAAAACGACTCTCTGCATGCCCGTTTTTTCCGACGCCACCGGATCTGCACCGCAACGAAATACCTCGTATCGCCCATCCGCAAAACCGTAGTCCCGCGTTCTGACAGCTCCGGCTCCCGTGGTCCGTTTCTTTCGCTTCTCCGTCTTCACCCCACGAACACGACTCTCCGCCCCCCTGTTTTTCCCGACACCATCCAACCATCGCCGTAACAAAACACACGGTATCGCCCCCGCGAAACCGCCACCCGCGCCCTGACGGCTCCGGTCCCCGCGTTCCCAATTCCTCGTTCCCCCTGTTCCCGCCCGTTCCCTCGCCCAGCCGAACCGGCAGACGGTTCCGCCGTCGACGCCCCGGCACATTTCCCCATAGGGCATCCCCCGACCGCAACGGTCTTCCACCACAATCCGGCCCAGAAGCGTCCTCCCGGCCGACGCACGGACCGCCCGCACGGGAACCGCCCTATTAGATATTGCGCCACACGGCCGCTCCTTTCCCGCGAAAACGATCCCGCGCACCGCCGCCCTCTTTTCGACGCCGCCGAATCGCCGCCGCGCCGGGAAATACCGCTTCGCCCGACCGCGAAACCGGTATCCGATGCGACTATGCCGAACGAAACGCACCGCCGGGCGCCGGCAACGAACGACGAATCGATAACGATAAAAAGAAAGAGGCGGCGATCACCCCGACCGCCGCCTCTTGCGAGAGCTTATCGTTTTCCGATGTCTATTTCACTTCCTCGAAATCCACATCCGTCACGTTGTCGGCCGAGGACTGGCCGGCGCCGGCGCCGGCATTCGCTCCGGCCTGTTGCTGGCCCGCGCCCGGATTCTGGGCTCCGGCCTGCTGCTGCGCGTTGTACATATCCTGCGAAGCGGCCTGCCATGCGTTGTTGAGTTCCGTCATCGCCGCGTCGATGTCGCCGAGGTTCTGCGCCTTATGAGCCTCCTTGAGCTTGCCCAGCGCCGCCTCGATGGAGCCTTTCTTGTCGGCGGAAATCTTGTCGCCGTACTCTTTGAGCTGTTTTTCGGTCGAGAAGATCATGCTGTCGGCGGCGTTGATCTTGTCCACGCGTTCGCGTTCCTCCTTGTCCTTGGCTTCGTTGGCCTTGGCCTCGTCGCGCATGCGCTGGATTTCCTGCTCGGTCAGACCCGAAGACGCTTCGATGCGGATCTTCTGCTCCTTGCCCGTGCCTTTGTCCTTGGCCGACACGTTCAGAATGCCGTTGGCGTCGATGTCGAACGTCACTTCGATCTGAGGTACGCCCCGCGGTGCGGCGGGAATGCCGTCGAGGTGGAAGCGGCCGATCGTCTTGTTGTCGCGCGCCATCTGGCGTTCGCCCTGCAGGATGTGGATTTCCACCGAGGGCTGGTTGTCCGATGCCGTCGAGAAGACTTCGCTCTTGCGCGTGGGGATCGTCGTGTTGGCGTCGATCAGACGGGTGAACACGCCGCCCATCGTCTCGATACCCAGCGACAGCGGAGTCACGTCCAGCAGCAGCACGTCTTTGACTTCGCCGGTCAGCACGCCGCCCTGAATGGCCGCACCGATGGCCACCACTTCGTCCGGGTTTACGCCCTTGGAAGGAGCCTTGCCGAAGAACTCTTCGACCACCTTCTGGATGGCCGGAATACGGGTCGAACCGCCCACCAGAATGACTTCGTCGATCTGGCTGTTCGACAGGCCGGCGTCGGCCATCGCCTTCTTGCAAGGTTCGATCGTGGCACGGATCAGATGATCGGCCAACTGTTCGAACTTGGCCCGCGTGAGGGTCAGCACCAAGTGCTGCGGAATGCCGTCCACCGGCATGATATAGGGCAGGTTGATTTCCGTCGACGTCGAGCTCGAAAGTTCGATCTTGGCCTTTTCGGCCGCCTCTTTGAGACGCTGCAGGGCCATCGGGTCCTTGCGCAGGTCGATATTGTGCTGTTTGAGGAACTCTTCGGCCATCCAGTCGATAATGACGTGGTCGAAGTCGTCGCCGCCCAGATGCGTGTCGCCGTTGGTCGATTTCACTTCGAAGACGCCGTCGCCCAGTTCGAGGATCGAAATATCGAACGTACCGCCGCCGAGGTCGTATACGGCGATCTTCATGTCCTTGTCGGCCTTGTCGAGCCCGTAGGCCAGCGCTGCGGCGGTCGGCTCGTTGATGATCCGGCGCACCTTCAGTCCGGCGATTTCGCCCGCTTCCTTAGTGGCCTGACGCTGCGAGTCGGAGAAGTAGGCCGGCACGGTGATGACGGCTTCCGACACTTCGGTGCCGAGGTAGTCTTCGGCCGTTTTCTTCATCTTCTGGAGGATGATGGCCGAGATTTCCTGCGGCGTGTAGAGCCGTCCGTCGATGTCGATGCGGGGCGTGTTGTTGTCGCCGCGCACGACGGTATAGGCCGCCCGCTCGATGTCCTTGCCCACCTTGTCGTAGGTCTCGCCCATGAAACGTTTGATCGACGTGATGGTGCGTTTGGGGTTGGTGATAGCCTGCCGTTTGGCCGGATCGCCCACCTTGCGTTCGTTGTTGTCCGCAAAAGCCACGATGGAGGGCGTCGTGCGCCGTCCTTCGCTGTTGGGTATCACAACCGGTTCGTTGCCTTCCATGACGGCCACGCATGAATTCGTCGTGCCGAGGTCGATGCCAATGATTTTTCCCATAATTCCTGTATCTTTTTTAATTCGTTTTTGTTTCGAATGATTTCGGCCGGAAAATCTTCAATCATTATGCCAAGCGGCCCGAACGGACGATTTTACGCCCCATTCTGCCAAAGCGCTTCCCGAACCGGTCACAATGACACTCCCGACTGACATTTCGTCCGACCCCGACGCGATAAAAAGTCCGTTTTATAAAATTTCCGGAACGATCGCTTTGATTTGATTTTTATTTTTTCTACCTTTAGAACTGAACGGATGCAACGAGGGAGGAAATTGCCGAGTTTCGTCAAATATAAACTAAACCTCAGGTACTATGGTGATCACATTTAACGAGCTGCGTCGAATCAAGGACAAACTGCCCAGCGGCAGTTCGCAGCGCATTGCAGACGAATTGAATCTGGATGTCAATTACGTACGGAATTATTTCGGCGGAAGACATTTCGACGAAGGGTGCCCGGCCGGCATCCACTTCGAAAAGGGACCGGACGGCGGAGTCGTCACGCTGGACGATACGACGATCTTCGAATGCGCCATGCGGATCATCGCCGAACAACACGCCGAGGCATAAGCCGCCCCAAGGAACGATAAAAAAGGGAAGGGCGTCCGTCTTCGCGAACGGACGCCCTTCCCTTTTTTCTGCTTCCGTCGAACGCGATGCCATACATTTCGATCCCGAACGCGCGAATCCGCGCAAAGGCCCCCGCCTCAGGATTCGGTCCGAACCGGCGACGGAGCCGGCGCGGATGCCGAGGGGCGCTGGAAGAGGCGCAGACCGAAACGGGGCAACATGGCGACGAGGTGGTCGAGCATGTCGGCAACGACCCGTTCGTAGACAGGGAACGACTTCTGCGACGTGAAAGCGTAGAGTTCGAGCGGCAGCCCGTTTTCGACGACAGGCAGATAGCGCACGAGGATCGTCATGCCGCGGGCGATGTGCGGATGCTGTTGCAGGTAGGCTTCCGCATAGCAGCGGAACAGCCCCAGATTGGTCGAGAACGGACTCGTATTGGTCTGACTGTCGAGTTCCATCATGCGGGCCGCCAGCGGAGCGACCAGCGGGTCGGCGGCGATCTCGGCCACACGTTCCGGCGACAGCGCGACGATACTCGTCACATCGACGGGCAGCGGACGCCGGAAACGCCGCCCGGCACCCTCCTCCATGTTCCGCCAGTTGGTGAACGCCTCCGACACGAGCGAATAGATCGGGATCATCGTCATCGTATTGTCCCAGTTGCGCACTTTCACGCTGTTCACGTTGATTTCGCTGACGGTCCCGTCCGCCCCCTTGGAGGGCATTTCGATCCAGTCGCCGGGACGGATCATATCCTGAGCCGAGAGCTGGATCGAGGCGACGAACCCTAAAATCGTGTCCTTGAACACCAACGAGACGAAGGCCGCCGAAGCCCCTAAACCGAGCAGCAGGTCCGTCGGGTCCCGGCGAATGAGGACGGCAACGATGAGAATGCCGCAAATTACGTAGACGACGATTTTGGCCGTCTGCACGTACCCGCGGATCGACTTGCGCCGCGCCTGCGGACGGGCGTCGTAGATGTCGTTGACGGCATTGAGCGCCGAAGCCACGATCAACGCCCCCACGACGGTCATGTAAATCCGCAGCACGACCTCGATGCCCGCGATGAGCGCGGTGTCGTACCCCCTGAAAATCAAATGGACGGAGGCCATCAGCAGGGCGGCCGTAACGAACTCGATGAGCCGGGGGAAGAACTTGCGCTGCAACAGATAATCGTCCCATAGCGTCTCGGTCTTCTTGACCGCCTTGCGAATGACCGCCAGCACGATGCGGGTGCCGATCCTGTCCAGCACCCATGCCAGCAGCCCCAGCAGCAGACAGGCCGTCAGTAGCGCCAGAGCCTTGGAAAGCGTTGGGCTCATCCCGGCTCCGGAGAGATGCTCTTCGAGCATCCGGAGCAGAAAAAATTTGTCCCCGTAAGTCTGTTCCATCGGATTTCAGTCGTTTTCCCGCCCCGGCCGGCGGCGGCACAGACGTGCGCCGCCGCATTCTTCTCCGGCCCCCTCCCCCCCCCGTCGGAGCGGACCGGCGGGCGGTTCCCGGCAAAGATACCGGTTCGGCACCGAAAATGCCAGAGCATCACGACAAAATTAACGGTTCGGCCTGACGATATGTTGTATTTAGCGAAAAATTGTGTAAGTTTGCGATTCAAACTGCGTGAATCGCAGATCGGTTCGAAATCATTCGAAATAAAATAATTAACCTAAATCAACATGCAGAACAAAGGTGCACTGAAGCTGTTGGCCATCGCGCTCGCGATCGCTTGTGCCTACCAGCTTTCGTTTACATTCGTCACGCAACGTGTCGAAAAGAAGGCGGCCGAGTACGCGGCCGGCGATGCCGTCAAGGAACAGAACTATCTGGATTCGGTCAAGGCCGAGACGGTCTACAACCTCGGTTTCATCAAGTTCAACTACAAAGAGTGCAAGGAAAAAGAGATCAACCTCGGTCTCGACCTGCGCGGCGGGATGAACGTGATGCTCGAAATCTCGGTCGAAGACGTGTTGCGCGCCCTGTCCAACGACAGCAAGGACCCCGTCTTCAATCAGGCCCTCGTCGAAGCCCGCGAAGCCCAGAAAAACAGCACGAGCGATTATATCACGCTGTTCTCCGAAGCCTACGAAAGAGTCTCCGGGGGCGGACGGCTGAGCCACATCTTCAACACGCCCGAACTGCGCGAACAGATCACCCCCAACAGCACGAACGCCGAGGTCATCAAGATCCTGCGCGAACAGGCCGACGGGGCGATCGAGAACTCGTTCAAAGTGCTCCGCAGCCGTATCGACCGCTTCGGCGTGACGCAGCCCAACATCCAGCGTCTCGAAAATTCGGGCCGTATTCTGGTCGAGCTGCCGGGTGTCAAAGAGCCCGAACGCGTCCGCAAGCTGTTGCAGGGAACCGCCAGCCTCGAATTCTGGCTCACGTACAATAACGAAGAAATCTATCCGGCGCTCGTTCAGGCCAATCAGGTCATCAAAGACCTCGAAGAGGCCGGACGCAGCGGTGCGGTCGACACGACGGCAGCGGCCATTGCGGCCGTGGATGCCGAAGCCGCCGTAGAAGCTGCGGCCGAAGACGCGTCGCTGATCGCCAAGCTCGACAGCCTGCAACCCGATGCCGCAACGGACGACGCCGCACTGGCCGCCCGTTTCCCGCTTTTCGCCAAACTGAGCCCCGTGGCCGACCAGAACGGCAACGTGGGCAACGGTCCGGTCATCGGCCGCGCCCTGTCGTTCGACACGGCCGCCGTGAACCGCTACCTGAACCTTCCGCAGGTCAAGGCCCTGCTGCCCCGCGACCTCAAACTCATGTGGGGTGTCAAACCCATCGACCAGAAAGAGTCGGTCTTCGAACTCTTCGCCATCAAGGCCAACACGCGCGACGGTAAGGCTCCGCTCGACGGCGGCGCCGTGGTCGATGCTCGCGAAGAATACGAACAACACGGAGCCGGCGCCCGCGTCTCGATGTCGATGAACGCCTCCGGTGCCCGCACGTGGGCCCGCATGACGGCTGACAACGTAGACCAATGCATCGCCATCGTCCTCGACGGCTACGTCTACTCGGCTCCGGTGGTCAAAGGCGAAATCTCCGGAGGCCAGTCCTCCATCACCGGCAACTTCACCATCAACGAAGCCCGCGACTTGGCCAACGTGCTCAAGTCGGGCAAGCTGCCCGCTCCCGCCCGCATCACGCAGGACACCGTCGTAGGCCCCTCGCTGGGTCAGGAATCCATCACCGCCGGTATGATGTCGTTCATTCTGGCTTTCGTGCTGGTGCTCCTCTACATGATCTTCTACTACAACAAGGCCGGTATCGTAGCAAGCATCGCGCTGATATGCAACCTGTTCTTCCTGTTCGGCGTACTGGTGTCGTTCGGTGCCGTACTGACGCTGCCCGGTATCGCCGGTATCGTGCTAACGATGGGTATGGCCGTCGACGCGAACGTCATCATCTACGAGCGCATCAAGGAAGAGCTGCGCATGGGCAAGGGACTGAGCCTTTCGGTGACCGAAGGGTACAAGAACGCCATGTCGGCCATCATCGACGGTAATGTCACGACGCTCATCACCGGTATCGTGCTGTTCATCTTCGGTACGGGCCCCGTACAGGGCTTCGCCACGACGCTCATCATCGGTATCATTACTTCACTGTTCACCGCCATTCTGATTACCCGCCTGATTTTCGTCGGCATGCTCGACCGCGAAAAGAAGATCACCTTCTCGAACCGGTTCACCGAAAACTTCCTCGCCAACACGAAATTCAACTTCATCGACAAGCGCAAGACCACCTATATCCTTTCGGCCGCCATGCTGCTCCTCACCATCGGTTCGCTGGCTGTGCGCGGTCTCAACTACGGCGTCGACTTCTCCGGAGGCCGTGCCTACGTGGTTCGTTTCGACCGCGACGTAACCGCCACCGAAGTCCGCGAAGCGCTCAGCACCGTCTTCGACGACGCCAACAGCAGCTACGAAGTGAAGCAGTACGGTCCCGAAAACCAGATGCGCATCGTCACGCAGTACAAATACGACGACGAAGGCGACAACGTGACGGGCGAAATCGACGCCATGCTCTACAAGGCACTCTCTCCGCTGATGGCCCAGCCGCTCACCGAAGCCGAATTCGTCACGACGGCCCAGAACCCCGTCGGCATCATCAGCTCGGACAAGGTCGGTCCCAGCGTGGCCCACGACATCAAAGTCAATTCGGTCATCGCCGTCCTGTTCAGCCTCATCGCGATCGCCCTCTACATCATCGTCCGGTTCAAACGCTGGCAGTGGGGTATCGGCAGCGTGGTGTCGCTGGCCCTCGATGCGATCTTCACCATCGGTTTGTTCTCGCTGCTGCACGGCGTCCTGCCCTTCAACCTCGAAGTCGACCAGTCGTTCATCGCCGCCATCCTGACGATCATCGGTTACTCGATCAACGACAAGGTGGTGATCTTCGACCGTATCCGCGAATACCAGACGCTCTACCCCAAACGGAACATCAAGGAGAACATCAACAACGCCATCAACTCGACCCTGAGCCGTACCATCAACACCTCCGGCACGACGCTGGTCGTCCTGCTGGCCATCTTCCTGTTCGGCGGCGAAGTGATCCGCGGATTCGTGTTCGCCCTGCTCTTCGGGGTCATCATCAGTACCTATTCGACGGTCTTCACGGCTACGCCGATCGCATACGACCTGATTCGTCGCAAAAACACGAAAGACGCCAAGGCATAGTTTCTTTCGATTGTTAAAAAAATAAGAAGGACCGGCAATTGTTTTTACGATTGCCGGTCCGTTTTTTATATATTTATCACAAAGAATCGCGATCTCTAAGCCTGATTTTATTCTTTTTTCATCGAATATATTCTATATTTGTATTCGAAAAGCGGCATATTTCGAAAACGGATGCCGTTTTGCTTCCCCATCGGACCGGAAGGCATACGACTCCGTGAAAGGCCCGAAACATTACTGACACCGAACATGGATATACAAGTCAATCCGTCCGAGTACAAACTGCTCATCGTCGACGACGTTCCCACCAACGTCATGTTGCTGCAAACCCAACTGTCGAGAGAACGTTACGAAATCATCACGGCGAACAACGGCCCGGCGGCACTCGCGGCCATCGAACAAGACAAACCCGATCTGATTCTGCTCGACATCATGATGCCGGGAATGGACGGTTTCGAAGTGGCCCGTATTCTGAAAGCCGATCCCGCCACGCGTCACATACCGATCATCTTCATTTCGGCACTCAACGGATCGCAGGACATCGTCAAAGGATTCAACGTCGGAGCCTGCGATTTCATCTCGAAACCTTTCAACCGCGAAGAAATCGCCATCCGCATCTCCCACCAGATTTCCAGAGTCGCGGCCAGACGGATCATCCAACGCCAGAAAGAGCGGCTCCACGACATCGTGCGGGAACAGAACATCCTGTTTTCCGTTGTCGCCCGCGACCTCCACTTTCCGCTCGACTCGGTCAAGAATGCGCTCGAACGGATCGAAAACGCGATCGGAATGCCCGACGACGAGCTGCGCGATTCCCTTTTCTCCGTCCGGGAGACGACACGGAAAATCGTCGACCTGCTGGACACGCTGTTCGACAGGGCTCGAAACCAGAAGGGTAAACTCGAAGCCATCCGGAAAACCATCGATCTGAGCCGCACGATCGACGAAGCCCTTTCCATTCTCGGCACGGCTTTCGAACTCGGCGACATCCGTCTTCATGCCGACACGTCCGGCACCGTCGAAGCGTTCGCCGACGCCGGCATGATCCGACTCGTGACGAGGCATCTGCTCGCCAATGCCATTCAGCGCTGCGGTACGAACGGCGAAATCACCGTCACGATAGAGGATGACGAACCGCTCGTCCTCGTCCGCATCCACGACAACGGCCCCGGCATGACGGAACAGGAGCGCCTCCGCACCGAACGGGTCCTCGCCTCGGACGCCCCCCTCGACAACATGACCGAAGAAGAATCGTCCCTGTCCGTAAGTCGGGATTTCATCGCACAAAACGCAGGCACCCTGCACTTCGAATCCGAAGCGACGGGAACTACATTCGTTTTCGCCGTTCCGAAACGGGCCTGACCCGGTAAGCCCCGGTCGTCTTTCCCCCTTCGTCTCGAAGGTCATGCCGCCGCTCCGGCCGAAGATATTTCTGTCATAACGGAATAGTTCCCGACAGATATCCCCGGAAGGATCGTCGTTCGCAGACCGGACCGCTTCCCGCTTCGGTTTTCTTTTGTTTCCGACCGAAAGGGCGATGCGTCTCCTGCCGAACGAGTCGGAAAAACGCATACGCCACGAATCCCCTCCTGCCCGCCGCACAAGTCCGAGGCAAACGAAGGTTCCGCATGGCCGGTTCTTTCGTCCTGCATTATGAAATCGCCCTCCGGCACTGCTCTCGGCGAACCGTCACGGCGACTACGGCAGTTCCGCTTGCCACGGGGACGCATGCCGGCAAGACGCAGCCGATACGGACAGGGAAACACACCCAAGAATCGAACGTGCATTTGGCGGCGGCACTCCTTGACCGTCCTTTTCCGCTCGGTCCCGGCATCCGACGCCCGGCATACGGAGACAAACCGTTCGACCATCCCGTTTCTCGCAGGCATATCGAAGCGTATAAATCCCGTGCATGAAAAAACGTCCCGGTCGCCCCGACCGAACGGAACAAGGGCCCAACGGAAGAGAGCGAGCAAAAGACAGGAAACAAAAAAGAAAGCGTGAAACAACGACAGACATTGCCTCACGCTTTCCGCGTACTGTATAAAGGAATCGAACCTTTATTTGTAGACTGAGAATCTACCGTCCTAACCGTTAGACGAATACAGCATTTACAGGGACAAAGGTAAACATTTTTTCCATTTCAGCCAATCTTTCGCAAAAAAAATCGACATATTTTTTTCGGCGGACCTCAGACCGCCCTCCGCTCGAAACCGCAACCGACGACGAAATACCGAAAAACGGCAACGACTTCGTCGCAGCACGGTCTCTGCCCGCTCAAAAGGAGCGCCCGCTCCGAATCGCCCACAGAATGCCGCCACGACAGCTCCGACGCGCAGGAAATACGAACCCCGGAAAGCGGAACAAGCCCAAGGCCGCACCGTCCAGAGCCGTTCCCACAGATTTCCCGGTCCGCCAATCCCTCGGCACCCGCATGCACGGAAACCACAGAGGGTCCGATGTCCGGCCCGGATCGAAAATACGAACCGGGAAACGCTTCTCGGCTCGCCCGACCGCCTGCACGAAAACATGGAGCGGGAATCGGCCAAACATCGTATACGACGGAAACGGACCGTTGCCCGGCCCCGACCGCAATCGGATTTCTCCGCTACACAAGGTCGATACACGCCCCGCCCCCTTTTCTCATAACGAGCCTGCACGAAACGACGGAATGCGCCCGTTCCCGCTCGTCCATGAAAAAGCAATCGCCGGACAAGCCGCATCGCCGCGGAATGTCCGCAAGGATTCCCGCCGGAAGAAATCACCATCGTGAGACGCCCTCTCGCTCGCCACATCCTATCGACCCGACGACGACGGTCCGCACGACAGACAGACAGACAGACAGACAGACAGACAGACAGACAGACAGACCGTTTTTCCCTTTCCCGAAAGAGACACCGCCGTTTCCACCGCCCCGAAGCAGACCGAAAAACGCCCGTCCATTCCGTATCGGCCGAACAGTCCCCCGCACGAACAAACCGTGCTCCGCCTCTTCGCTTTCCCTCTCCCCGACCTGCACGCAACCGCCCCTCCCGACGCAAGTACGGACCATCCCCCCCTCCTTTTTACCCTTTTTCTAAAAATATACGACAAGACCGTCCCGAACGAACCGAAAGATCACGATTTCCCTTCGGAAACATCGTCCACCAGCAGCAGGCATGCCGTTCGACGGTCTCCGGAAACGCGAGAAAGCGTACGTCCGCGAATACAGCAATATCCGCCCTTCGACGAGCGACATCCCGGTTTCTGAAGACATCCCTTCGAAAGAACGAAAAATTCCCCACCCCGAAAAAGAACCGGGCTGCACGATCGGAACGAGAAGCGACGCCCCTCCGACGGCCGATAAACACCCCATCTGCACCTTTGTCCCCGTCGAACGGATCGTTACGACATTCGTAGCGCGAATGCGAATTTTCGGTCCCCATGATCTTCCGCAGCCCCGTTCCCTGCCGTCTTATCCGCTGTCGCGAACGTGCGGTCTATTCATTCGCCCCGTCGAACGGCCGCTACGCGACGACGGACACCGACGGCCGCGCTTGTTTCCGTTTTTACCTTTCCTGCTCCTTTTCCGTCGAACCGGGTACATCCGCCACCGTAACCGGGCGACCTGTACCGGAAGCCCCGGTCGCCACAAAAAAGCGTTCCGCCTCCCTTCGGGAAGCGGAACGCGCAAAAAAGATCGCCGGCCGGATCAGAAGTCGAGCTTGCTCCAGCGGGTTTTCCATTGCCCCCACGCGGCGGTAGCCGAACCGTAGGCATAGGAGACATACTGCTGTACGCCGGGTTGGATATGCCCCTGTGCATCCCCGCTCCAACCGCAGTTATGCAGATAGGCCTGCAACCCATCCCGAATCTCGGCCACTTTCGTAAACGAGATGCCGTCGTCGGACTGCCAGAGCACCATGTAGCTGTTCGGTCCCATACGGGCGGCCGTATGGATGGCTTGGAATTTCTTGATATCTTCCCGATACTTCACGTCGCTGTGGTCGGCGCCCGAAATATTCCGCTTGTCCATAGCCGTGCCGTGGAAAGTGAGGTGGGCGGGCCAGAGCGGATCGTTCGCATTGGCCGTAGCCACACGCGTCGTCACGCCTTTCTCGTTGTTCCACGAATAGTAGAAATAGACCGTGCCGTCGAGCACGACGATCGAAGGTTCTCCGGCCCCGAACGCTTTGGGATCGTCCGTATAGCGGATCATCGGCTGCACGTCCCGTCCGGTCGTCCATCCCGTACCGTTCCATTTTTCCCAAGGTCCCTCCGGCGTTTTGCCCCGCGCTATGTAGACATGGTTTTCGACCATGGCGGGATTCTCGGTCGAAGTGTAACCGACATAATAATAACCGTCCCAATAGGCTACGCCCGGATCGCAGACCGAGAACGCGTCGGACGAAAACTCGGTCGGTAGCAGCACCATCTTTTCCGGGTCCCATGTCCGGCCGCCGTCGGTCGAGTGCCAGTACGAAGCCTGATCCCAGAACGCCGTTCCTTCGGAATATTCGAGCAACACCTTGCCCGAAAAGCTGTTATTGACCTGCTGGCCGTTCCGATAGCTGGTCACACCGTCCACGGTACCCGGATAGGACCACACGCCCGAATGTTCCGTCGCACCGCGATCCATCACCCAGAGATAGGTACCGGCCGGGAAATAATTGTCTTCCGAAGCGCATACCTTGACGAATCCGCCGTCCGCGTAATTCACGAAGACTTCGGAAGCGACGGGGTCCGTAGCCACCGTTTTGGAATACGTGTCGTTCCACCGGTAGAGCGAAAGCCGCAGTCCGCACTCCTTTCCGCTCCAGTTGATGCAAACGGCACCGGCGGCATAGAACGGCTTGTCCGAGGTGAACCGCTGTCCCACGCTTCCCCCTCCGCCGATGCTGACGGGCGTATTCGAGCCCGACTCGAACAGGGAAATACTGTTCCCGTGCGTTCCTCCGGGCGAGGCGAACCATACGTCGATCGAATTGCCAGCACCAACGATGATCGAGGGTCCGTAGCGATACACGCCGCCGTCGTAAATATCCCATCCGTCGGTAACGGTCGGCACGACCGACCCCTGCCGCACGACCACCGTATCGCTCAGTTCGCCGTCCGTCGCCCGGAAGGCGATTTTCGCCGTCCGCGCCGGTGCCCCCGTCATGTTGGGCGCCACCTCGAAGCGGATTGTTTCGGTATCGACGGCCTTCGACTCGATGTGCCGGAGCCATTCCGTCGCATTTTCGGGCAACTCGAAACGGTAATCCACATTCTTCCGCACCGTCACTTCAATGGTTTCGCCCACCGGCGAAACGTCGATCCCGGTCGGAGAAACGAGCAGCACGCCCTCCGAAACCCTCATCGTGCGCACCATCGTATCCGCCCGGAACACGAACTCCCACGTGCGGGGTTCGCCTCCGGCATTCTGCGCCACGGTCAGCACCGCTTCGGTCCGTCCGGCCTCTCCCCGTTCGGGCGAGACCGTACAGCCGGCCGGATTTCCTTCCGCCGGAGAGACGGTCCACGCCGCCGTCGAAGAAACCGTCAGCGGCACTTCGCTCTCGCCCTCGGCCACATTGAGCACGGCGGGTACTTCCAACGCCGGAACGGGCTGCTGAACGATCGTAAATTCGTCCGACAGATCGCTGCCCGTATCCTCGATGGAGATCGTCGTCGAACGAGGGGCGAACCCGGCGTGAGCCTTCACCGCGAACCGCAACACATCGGAGGAAAGCCCTTTGGATGCGACCCGCGTCACCCACTCCCGATCCGTTTCGGGAATCACGACACGGTAGGTCACGTTGCTCTGCAGCTTCACTTCGATCGTTTCGCCCTTGCCCTGCACCTCATAGCGGTTGTCGGTCAAAATCAACGCGCCTTTCTTTTTCTGCGTCACCGTGATCTTTTCGGAAGCCGTGCCGGCCGAAATCACCACCTCGGCCGTCCGGTTGTCATACGTCTCATTGGCCGCCGTCGTCGCGATGACGACAGAGGCATTTCCGGCCGCTCCCTGCTTCGGAGAAACGGCGCACCACGCCGCCGCCCCGTCGCCGTTCACGGTCACGGTCCAATCGACGGAAGCCTTGAAATCCACCGTTTGTTGCGAATCTTTCGTTTCGGGCAGAGCGACCGATTTCGTCTGGATCGAAATCGACGGCGTAACCGCCCCGTCGTCTTTGTCCCCGCATGCCGTGCACAAAACCGCACCGCAAACGAGGAGCGACACTCTTCTAAAAATCATTTTCATTTCAAATCGCTGCATATCGTTATAAAAATTTATATACAAAGATACTTTTTCGCACCGAAAACCGATGACTCCGTCCGCTATTCTTTCCGCAAAAACCCGAAGCGAAACAAGATTCATAAACCCCGGTCCGCGACCGCACACCGGCTTTGCCGATACGGTCCGAGCCCTTCCATCGAACATGCGGACAGGACGCTCGCACATCCTCCACCCGCCCCTTTTTCCGCATTCGCACCCGCATCCGCCGGTCGTCGGCTCCCACGCTGACTGTCCCCGGCTCCGGTACGACCGGCTCGCTTTCCGGAAACGACTTCGCCCGAAGCGAAGCGACCGGTTCCGAGTACAGAATTCCTTCCAGAGAACGCCCGGCGACGAACGCCCCCGACATCCGCGACACTCCTGCAAACCACCATTGGGAAACCGGAGCGGACGCCCGCAAAAACAACAGGAAACTTTTCGGACCGAGCATTCTGCGGCGTTCCACTGCTTAACAACATCCGAGCGAACGTCCCAACCGGTATCGAGTACCGATCCGTCATCCCACGAAGACCCGCAACGACCGCCCCCGACACGCGGCGCTGCACCTGCGACCCACCATTGGGAAACCGGAGCGGATGCCTGCAAAAGCAACAAAACTCTTTTCGGACCGAGCATTCCGCGGCGCCCACTGCTTCACAACATCCGAGCAAACGTCCAACCGATGTCGAATATCGAGCCGTCATTCCACGAAGACCCGCAACGACCGCCCCCGACACTCGGCGATGCACCTGCGAACCACCATTGGAAAACCGAAAGGATGCCTGCAAAAGCGACAAAACTCTTTTCGGACCGAGCATTCTGCGGCGCCCCACGGCTTCACAACATCCGAGCAAACGTCCCGACCGGTGTCGAATACCGATCCGTCATCCCGCGAGGGTCCGGCAACAAACGTCTCCGACACCCACGATGTCCCTGCGAACCACCATTGGGAAACCGGAAAGAATGCCAGCACAAACAACAGGAAACTTTTCGAACGAGCCCCTCAGCCCCAACGGTTCTGCCTCATTACGGGCTTCGAGCATGAACATACGGCGCCCCTACATTGCGATCTCTTTCATCGCAGTCATCGGTTTCAAAGAACATCGCCGACATCGGCTTTTCTTCGGAAAAAATCCGGAAGACGTTTCGCAGGTCTTCCGCCAAAGGAACGAAAGCAACGCCGGTTTCTCAGCGTTGCTTTCATTCGAATCGTACCGGGAAAATCCTCACCTATCGGTTGCAGTTCTTCACCGGCATGTCAGCACGGATTATTTTTTGGGAGGCCGGATATAAAGGCCGTCGTTACAACCGTAAGAAGCCCATTTTTCGGCAGGCACGACACCCGTTCCGTCGGTCACGTAACGCAGGCCGAACGCACCCGTCCGCATGAACGGCAATTCCAACTGCGCTTCACCGAATGTCAGACCGTCGGTCGAAGTAGCCGACCAAGTCTGGTCGCTGACAACCCACGTAGCGACGAACGCGTTCTTGTCGGCATGATATTTCACATCGACAGCTACGTTGCCGGCATCTTCGGGCAGCGTCAAGGCCAGACGACCTTCGCTCAAAGCTGCGGGCCACGTGTTGCTGGCGGCCGAAGCCGTAGCAACATACACTTCGGAACCCTGTACGGAGTACACGAAGATCGTTCCCGACTTGGACGTCAGCGAAGCGGCGGGAGCGTCGGCAACCGCACCGGTGCTACCCGAAGCGGCCCACGTTCTTCCGTTCCAAACGGTCCACGGACCGTTTGCAGACTCGCTGCGGGCCACGCCTACAGTATAATCGGTATTGCGGCTGAACATCGCGTAGTAGTAGTTGCCGACTTTGGTCACGTTGATGTCTTCGGGCGAAACGGCATCGGCAACCAAAGCGCTGTTGAACGTAGCGATCGGTTTTTCGATCCAAGCCTTTCCGTCGGTCGAAACGACGTGGCGGGCTGCTACGGCACCGGCTTTTTCGGCGGAAAGCGTAGCCCACATCTTGACGGGCGTCGCATAAGATTTACCGTCTTGGAAGCTTTCGAAACCTTCTTTCGGACCGCCCGTGGAAATCCACAGACCGGAATGAGCAGGCACATCGTCCGTCGGAGCGATCACCACCAAATAGGTTCCGGCAGGGAACACCGTTTCTGCGGGGAAAATGCTGAACCGGGCATTGTCACCATAGGAAACAACATTCTGTATAATCGGCTGAGCGGCTACCGTCGTCGCATAGTCGGTATCCCATTCGTACATAGCAATATCCACCTTACCGTCGCCGTGCTGTTGGCTCCAAGTACATCCGTCCACACGCAGGTTCGAGAACGCTTGTTTCATCGTCAGTTTCTGACCGAACGCACCGGTGGTAACGTCGTAAGGCGCCTGTGCGTCGCTTTCGTGGGCCAACAGATCCCCCGTAGCGGTAGCGGTCTTATACAGATACCACGCATCCCACGAACCGTCGGCATTCCGGATGACGGAGGGAGTCGTCAGGTTGGCAGGATTTCCTTCCGTGATCCAGAGTCCATCTTCGACTACAGCTGCCTGATCGATCGACACCACGGCGCTGACCAGTTCGGCACCTTCGCCCACTTCGGTCACCGTCACCGCACCGCGGCGGCCTGCGAATCCGTCATAGGGACCTACTTTCACCTTGATGGTTTTGGTTTCCATCGAAGCCTTGCTGTCGGGCGTTTCGACCAAAGACAGCCATTCCATATAAACGGAGTCAATGGTTACCTTCACTTCGCGGTTCGCTTCGAATTCGATTTCGACTTCCCCGCCGTTCGCAGAGATTTCGTAAACGGACTGCGGAAGAACGATACCGCTCTGGTTGGTCTGCGTGATGCGCAGCGTTTTCGATTCGCCGCCCGAAGACAGCACGATGTCCACATAACGGTCGTCATAAGGAGGATTTTCTTCCAGCTCGATATACATGAGGTGACGGCCGGCGCTTCCCGAAAGCGGAGAAACCGAACACCACTCCTGTCCCTCTTCGGGTGCCACGTCGTAGTTCACCTGCACGGTGAAGTCCGCCGTCGTGGCAAATTCGATCAGCTTTCTGCCGCCTTCCTGCGGAAGCGTAGCCTCGCTCAGCGGGAACTTGAACGCCAACGGGCCCTTGTCGCCGCTGTTGTCGTCATCGTCATTACACTGCCAAAACAGTCCGGCAACCAGACAGCAGGCCATGAAATAGAATATTTTCTTCATAGTTCATTTAGATTACAGCGCGGAAAACCGCAGTCTATTTTTAATTCGAATAGTTGTAAACGGAAAGGTCCGTTCGCGCGGATGTTCCCGCCGGTCACACGACCTTTCCGTTTTTCGGTTCGTTTTTCTGCTCCCGACTATTTAGCGAATTCGAAGTCGCAGATCCAAAGTTTGGCCGTATTGAGCTTCGAGCCGGAGTTGTACACGAGCAGGTGGTTCATGCCTGCGGTTACGTGTCCCTGATCGTCGCTCACATAGCGGGGATAGTCCACGCAGGGACGAACGTTGTCGGAGAGCGTAGCGATCTGCGTCCAGCCGGTCTGACCGTCCACGGATTCCCAAACGACGATGTAGCTGTTGTTCTGGCCCCGATTGACAGCCTGCACGGCATGGAAGCGGTTCAGTTCGTCGATGAACTTCACGCTCGCACCGCTCGTATTGGCCATACCTTCGGCCGCGGGATCGAGCATCACGCCCTTGTCGGCGAGACCGGCCGGCCAGTTTTCGTCGGCCGTGGCCGCTACGGCCAGACGGGTGGTGTAGATTCCGCTCACGTCGCTGTAGGTATAGTACAGATAGACCTGATTGTCCTTGATGACGAGGCTCGGTTCGCCCGCACCGTAGAACTTGCTCGTATCTCTCTTGGCGATATCGTATTTCACGACGGCTTCGGGCGTCTCTCCGCCCCAACCGGTGCCGTTCCATTTTTCCCAGCTCTTATCGCCCAGCGTTTTGGTACGTGCAGCGAAGACGCTGTTGTCCTTGGTCATGTCTTCCTGATTGTAGGAACCGGTGTAGGCCATGTAGTAGTATTCGCCGATCTTCACGACCGAGGGTTCCTTGGCACAGGTGCGGTCGTTGCCGAATTCGGCCGGAGCGAGGTCCAGCGAATCGACCGACCACGTTGCGTGGATGTCGGTCACGCCGGCCGTGCGCCAACTGATCTGGTCGGTATAGGAAAAATCGGAAGGTGCGGAATACTGCACGCGGTTTCTCTGGCCCTTGTCGGTCTGTTCCTTGCCGTTCATCCAATAGGTCACGCCTTTTTTGGCTCCGATGCCCCACCAGCCGGCCGTACCTTCGATGGATTTCATGTAGAGCAGGTAGGTTCCCGCGGGGAACTTGATATTACCCGTCTTTTCGAAATAACCGGAGTTGCGGGTGGTCAGATCCAACCATACGCCGTCGCCGTATCCGATGAAGTCGTGCGTGGCGATGGGTTCGCCCTTGAGCGTCGTGGCGTAGTCGGTATTCCACTCATAGAGCGAGAAAGCGAAGCTCGTGAACGTCTGGCTGCTCCAGTTCGGGCAGTGTGCCCCCCACGAGAAGAAGTCTTCTTCCATCGTCGCCTTGATGGCGCCGTCGCCCGTCTTGGCCGTCAGGGGACCCATGGCCGACTGGCTCGCAGCGGTATTCAGCGTATCCCACTTTTCGGCTTCGCCGTATCCGGCACCCGGTGCGGACAGCCACATATCCATCGATCCGTCGGCATTGGCGATCACAGCGGCCGCATAGCGGAAGTTGCTGCTCGACGCAGGCTTATTGATGTACACACCGTCCTTCATCACCGGACTTCCGTAGTTCACGACATCGGCCGGACGTGCGTTATCTTCCGAAACCGGTTCCGGTGCGGGAAGATCGTCACAACTACTGAACTGCATCAGCAGCAGCAATGCCGCGAAAAATTGTGTAACGTAAGTTAATTTTTTCATAGTAAAACCTGATTAATGAACATTTAAGATTTGTAATTTTTAGTATTTGTTTCGTTTTATCGGTAAGGCAGATAATCGGTGACCCAGCGGGCGGGGTCCTCCCGGAAGAGCCGGAGCATGTCTTCGGCCGTCGGCCCCGAAACGTAGGGGGCGTATCCCTTGTTCTGGTTGTCGATGTCGATGCGCATGATCGCTTCGAAACGGTCGACCAACGCCTGCGGGATCGTCTCGCCGCGAGCGACGTACTTGCGCATCAGATGGGCCAGATTGGCCTCGCGACAGTAACAGCGAACGGCCGTCACCATCTGTTCGAGCACCTTTATATCATGTATGTTGTCTTTCAGATAAGCGGCATACGGTTCCTGCGTCACGCTGCCGAGCGCCTTTTCGTACAGCGCGGCGGCTTCGAGCAACTTGCGCGCACTGGCTTCGGAACGCAATTCGATGTCTTCGAAAAACCACGGATCGAGCGACTCGCTCTCGGTGGTCATGAACAGGCTCCGGCGCGTCGATTTCCAACTCGGCGAGGGTGCCACGGCCCCTTCGATATGGGCGACGTCCCAACGGTGATAGACCTCGATACCGGCCGGATTGATCGTCAGGCGACGGAAGCGCCACGTCGCATCCCACGGAAAGAGCGAAAGCCCCTGCGCACTGGCCTCCCATGCGGCGAGCACATCGGCGGCGGCCGCACCGAAAGGCCGGGCCAGTTCTTCGAGCGCACGGTGCGTCGGGGTAGACAGATCGTGCAGCTTGATGGCGGCCATCGCCTGATTGGGATCGTAACGGTCGGGCGTCAGTCCGAAATACTCCTTCACGCCGGCGATACGGTCCACACGCCCCACGGCATCCAGCTCCTCGGCCACGAGACGCGGCGCCGCGATATGCGTGAGCGGCTCGACCTCTTCGTTGGCACTGGCCATGAAAATCTCGCCCACGACGGGAATGCCCCTGTCGGCACACAGACGGACCGTATTGCGGAACCACACGTCCACCGGACGCGTCAGCTGTACCTCGGCGATGTTGGAATGCAGGAACATGCCGAAATGTTTCTCCGGCAACGAGGGGATGCAGGCATAGATCTGCCCCGCCGAAATTTCCCACGGTTCCCACCATACCATGCCTTCGGGGCTCACTTCGGCCCATGCGGCGGTCAACGCGCCCAGAAACGCGGGAATCCGCTCGTAGAGCGGCACATCGCGGTCGGAAGGCCCGTCGCCGAATTCGGAACCGACCCAGGCGTCCTGATCGAACGTATAGATCTGAATGTCGTCCAGTTCGGGGACTTCGGCCTTGAGGCGCTTGAGCAAATCCACGTATTTGTCGACGATCTCCCGCTTGCAAACGCTGTTCTTTTCGGTAGCGATGTCGATGAGTTCGGGCGTCAGTATCTTATACAGCGAATCCACTCTGGGCGCACCGAAGTGGAACAGCGTGCGGAATCCCCACTGCTTGGCGATGCGGGCGCGCTGCCTGATGTTTTCGAGACGGAGAGCCGCCTTTTCCCTGTCACCGATGCCCTCCACATAGAGGATGTCCTCCAGATTGAGCGGTTCGTCGGCGGGACGGGCGCCCCACGCGATGTTGAGTTGCAGCGTATTGAATCCCATGTCGCGCAACGCCTGCATCTGAGCGTCGTCGTAACGGATATCGGGATCGGCCGGATTGCCGACGATGGCCACCTTATAGACGAACGGGTCCTCCCGCTGCGCGGAGCAGCAGCAGAGAACCAGCGAAAGCACGGCTGCCGAAACAGCCCGAAACGTCCCAGACAAAAACATCTTCATACGCCGAATATCCATTTTCATATCAACAAGGCCCCGAACGCAGAGGGTGCGGGCGATGTAAAATCCATTTCCTTTCCGGTGACCGGATGCACGAACGCCAGCCGGTTGGCATGCAGCGCCACGCGTCCCGCAGGATCGCTCTTCGCGCCGTACTTGCGATCGCCTACGATGCTGTGGCCGATGTACTCCATGTGGGCCCTGATCTGATTCTTCTTTCCGGTCTCCAGCTCCAGCTCCAACATCGAGCAGCCCGCCCCCGTCTGCAACACCCGGTAATGCGTCACAGCCCGTTCGCCCTCGCACCGGTTCGTCACGAAGACCTTATAGCCCCGGTTCTCGGTCAAGTACGTCGAAACGATTCCCTCCCGGCGGGAAAGCTCGCCCTCGACGACGGCGATGTAGGTTCTTCTGCGCACCCTTTCGTCCCACTCCGCCTGCAGAATCCGTTTCACGGACTCGCTTTTGGCGAACATCATCAAGCCGGAAGTGTCGCGGTCCAACCGATGCACGATGAAGATCCTATTGGCGGGATTCGCCCTCTTGACGTGCTCGCTGAGGATATGATAGGCCGTCCGCGTCCGTTCGCGTTCGGTGCCCATCGACAGCAGGCCGCTGCGTTTGTCGATCACCACGAGCGCATCGTCCTCGTGAACGACGCGCAACATCGGATGACGCAAGAGGTTCGACCTCCGTCCCGGAAACACGTTCACGCGGTCGCCTCCGCTGAGCGGCGTATCGAAGCGGGTTTCGACACGGCCGTTGACCTCCACCTGACGATGAGTCAGATAGGACTTTACGGTCGTGCGGCTGCTGTTTCTGAATACGGTGAACAGAAACGGCAGCAACTCGCAATTTTCCTGCACATGGTAGCTTCTTTGCGACATCCGGGCGTAGCTTTTGGCGCGATCCGACCCAAAAACAGGTATAGACGCGTAACAAAGATAATAATTCAGTTCAGAAATAAAAAACTTTTTCACGGTTTATTTTAGGATTTTCCTCCCCTTTCGGTTTCGTCTTCGAGACCGAATACCGCATCGTCCGACGTTTTTCGCGGCATAAAAAGTACGGTTTGTGCCGAAAGCTCCGCAACGGTGCAGGAACATTCCTGCGAAATTCGTAACTTTGACAGACTCCTAACCCGACCGACAACCAAACTTACCATGAAAAAATTTCCTTTTCTTCTGTTTTCGCTCGCCTTCTGGGGCAGCCTCGCGGCACAGGACGCCACCGAATTCCGCAATCCCTCGGTCCGCTTCCGCCCCCGGCCGCTCTGGTTCTGGAACAACGCGACCGTCACGAAAGAAGGGATCGACGCCCAGATGACCGCGTTCCTCGACCGCTGCGGATACGGCGGCTTCTCCATCCTCCCCTTCGGTCCCGACCTCCGGCCCAAATACCTGAGCGAGGAATACTTCGAACTCTACGCCCACACGGCGGACCAAGCCCGGCGGCTGGGCGTCACCCTCTCGCTCTACGACGAGTACGGCTTCCCGAGCGGCAGCGGAGGCGCCATCAACGCCGACGGCATCCCGCGCTTCCGCAACCGTTATCCGGGCCTGACGCTCAAACGGCTCGACAAAATCGAAGACGAGGCCCAAGGCGGCGCCACCTACATCCGTCCGGTGAGCGACGCCGGGCGGCTGATGGCCGTCGTAGCCATGAACACGCAGACCAAGGAGCGCATCGACCTGAGGGATCGCATCGCCGAGGAGACCGTCGTATGGAAAGTGCCCGACGGACGCTGGAAGATCATGCAGTTCGTCTGCGTGGAGGACGGAGACCCCAACATGGATTACCTGAGCGAGGAGGCGGCCGAAGCCTACCTCTCGATGACGCACGAGGCGTACTGCAAACGTATGCCCGACGCGTTCGGCACGACGATCGACGAAACGTTCTTCGACGAGCCGACGCTCTACCGTGCACAAGGCCGGTGCTGGACACCCTCTTTCAACGAGGTCTACACCGAAAAATACGGAGACGATCCGTCGCTGCTCTATCCGGCCCTGTGGTACGACATCGGCGAGGAGACCTGCTCGGCACGCAACGCCCTGTTCTCGCTGCGGGCCGAACTCTATGCCTCGGCTTATCCCAAAGCCGTCAGCCGGTGGAGCGCGGCGCACGGCATCCGCGCCACGGGCCATCAGGACAACGAGGAGATCGAGAATCCGGTCGGCACGTCGGCCGATCTGATGAAATGTTTCAAATACCAAGACATCCCCGGCATCGACAAAATCGGCGGCGACCGGCCCGCCGAGCGCTTCTACAAGGTCGTCAGCTCGGCCGCCTACAACTGGGACCGTTCATTAGTCATGTCCGAGACCTACGGCGCGATGGGCGACATCCCGTGGGATTCGCTCTACCGCATCGCGATGGACCAGTATACCCAAGGGATCAACATGCTCATCCCGCATGCCGTATGGTACGACGACACGAACGTGACGTTTCGGCCCGAACTCTCGCACCGCAACCCGATCTACCGCGACGGCCTCTATGAATTCAACACGTTTCTGGCCCGGCTCAACGTGCTGCTGCGCAACGAGGCGCGTTACGTGACCGACATCGCCGTGCTCTATCCCATCGAGACGATGCAGGGCGAACACCGTTTCGACGGCCCGCTGACGGCCTACGAAGGCGGCGTGCGGATTCCGGACATGGATTACGTGCAGATCGGCCGACGGCTGACGGACCGCCTGGGACGCGATTTCATGTTCCTCCACCCGGAGGTACTCTCCGAATCCTGCCGCGCCGGCGGCAAAGAGCTGCTCACGCTGGACAACGAACGGCAATACAACACGTTCGGCACGCTGATCGTTCCCTCGTCGAAAACGATTTCCGTGGCCAACCTCGAAAAGATACTGACCTTCTTCGAAGCGGGCGGCCTCGTCGTCTTCACGACCCGCATGCCCGAAAAATCGACCGAACCGGGACAGGATGCCCGCGTCGCCGAATTGACGGAGAGACTGTTGCCCCGCCCCATGCGGGAGAGCGGACGGTCCAACGAAAACAAGCGGGGAGGCCGGGTCGTCTTCCTGCCCGACCCGACGGTCGAAGCGCTCGGCGAAGCGCTCGCCTCGCGGTCCGAACCGTTCGACGTGGAATGGGGCTCCTCTCCGCAGCCGCTGCGCTACATCCACAAACAGCTCGAGGGCAAGCACCTCTACTATCTGGCCAACCTCGACGACCGCCCGTTCGATGCCGAAATCGCGCTGAAAGGGAAAATGCGGTTAGCGCTGTGGGACCCGCACACGGGAGCGATCGCGCCGCTCGAAACGAAAACCGTCCGCCGGGGAAACAGTACCGTCACGACGGTTCCGCTGCAGCTCGAAGCCTTCCGCTCGGCCTTCCTCGTCGAAACGAAATAGAAAGCGGAAAACCGGTCGGCCGGCTCGTTCCGCACGTCGGCCGCCGTCCTACACCGATCGGAAACATCCGGCTCGACGGGTACGATTCGACAGTCTGCCGAGTCCGTCCTTTCTTCCCTCCCGCTCCGAAGACATGCTCTCCGGAGCCGGCGGCAGGAGTCCTACGCCGTCTCGACGCAGCCACGACAAAACGCGCTCCGGCGAAAGGCCGCACCCGTGTCGGGATTTCCTCGTGAGACGACAGAATACCGGCGGAAAAACGCCGATATCCGATCCACCGGCCGGAAGTCGCGAAACGGCAAGACCGCCGTAAAAGGCATCGGCAGCAAAAGGCCGCACCCCGAAACGGCGGTCCTTTCCCGACTTCGTTTTCCCCGGTCCGATTCGGGCTTCACGCGGCAGGTTTCCCGCGACGGACTTCCCCGCGACGGGCCTTTCCGGCCGACGGGAAGCCGACCGTCCTTCTTTCGCGATTCCCGCTCTTTGCCCCATCGGCCTGCCCCGCCCCGTCACGACGGTACGCACGGACCCGACGCCGGGAAAAGTCCCTCCCGCATACAGTCCGCCCTTCGTCCCCGTGCGCAAAACCCGCCCGCGGCCCGCTATCCGGACACAGCGCCGCCGGATGGCCCCGTCTCGGCCGCGGACACCCGACCGGCAAGCGTCCGGCCGTTCTGCCCGCCCGTTCCGAAAATCCGTTTCCGGACCCGACAGCCGAAAACACGAAGATGGCCGTCCTCTTACGAAGACGGCCATCTTTCGTCCGTTCTTTCCGCTTCCGGGGCGCAGGGTCGTTATCCGATCCGGCGTCCGGAGCACCGGCAAACCTCTGCCCCCGTTCCGGGGCAAAGGTCCGCTATTTGAGTTCCTTGATCCGGATATTCTTGAATTTCACGACCGAACCGTGTCCGAGAAATCCGATATGTCCTTTTTCGTTCTTGAGCCCCGGATGATCCTTGTGGTCGATCGTACCGTTTTTGCTGGCCTCGGCGATGTTGCCTTCGAGAATCACCTCGCCGTTGAGCGTCACGCGGATGTCATCGCCCTCGATACGGATTTCCTCGCTGTTCCATTCGCCCACGGGCTTCAGGAAGCCGCGTTTGGCCGGGATCACGCCGTAGACCGAACCGTGATACTGGTACTTTTCGAGCTGGCTGTAAATCGGAGCTTCGTTGTCGAGCACCTGAATTTCCATCCCCACATAGGCCGCGTCGCCTTCGAGCGGCGCCCGGATGCCGATGCCGTTGTTGGCACCCTCGGTCAGCATGAAATCGAAGCGGAACACGAAGTCCTTGTACTCGTTCTTCGTATAGAGGTTCCCGCCTCCGCCGTTGCCCGGATAGAGCACGATGGCACCGTCCTCCGAGACATAGTCGCGCGTGTTGCCGATCCAGTTGTGCATATTGGTTCCGTCGTAGAGCAGTTCGAAACCCTCCGCCTTTTCCTCGTCGGAAAGCTCGGTCGGGATGACCTGCGGCAGTTCGTTGATATACAGGTTGCGGTAAGCCACCCGCGTGCCGTGCGCCTGCAACTCGATCTGCTCGACGGGGAAAATCGGCCGGCTGCGGTCCCAGTAATTCTCCAGAATCACGTTGTCGACCACCTTCTGACCGTTCAGCACGACCGTCACGCGGTCTCCGACCATCTTGATGTAGAACGTATTCCACTCTCCGAGCTTGTTGTCGGCCACGTGCGAGGGCGTGCTGGGGTGCACTTGGTTGTTGTACAGACCGCCGGAGCCCACCTGAGCCCCCACGTTGCGACGCGACGTGTCCCACATCTGCACCTGCGGCGTGCCGCGCAGGTAGATGCCGGCGTCGGCTTCGGTGCCTTCGGCGTAGAGTTTCCAGTCCACGTACATTTCGAAATCGCGGTAAAGGCGTTGGGTACAGATGTTATCGAAACCGTGTCCCACGAATTCGAGCAGCCCGTCGTTCACCTTCCAGTCGCGGCGCATGATCTCGTCGGCCGCAGCCTGTTTCTTGGCCAGTTCGGCCGGTTTCATGTTCGCACGGGCGATCGGGTTTTCGACGAGTCCCTTCCATCCGGCGAGGTCCTTGCCGTTGAACATCGAGACGAAACCGCTCGACTTGGGCATATCGGCCAGATGCTTGCGGATCTGCTCGCGCAGATAGCTGCTGTCCTGCCCCTCGGTGATGTCCGCCGAACGACGCAGCAGATTTTCCACGACGGGACCGTAATACTCCTTGTGCGCCAAAGCCGCATTGATAACGGCCGAGGCAGCGGCCGAGCGGACCGCCTTGTCCGGATCGTCGAGGTATTTGCCCGCGAGGATCAGTCCTTGGAACGTTTTAGTCTCGCCCACACGGCCCAGAACGATGGCTTTGAGGCGGGCGGCCCGTTCGGGGCCGATGGCGGGATTCCCCGCGGCGATTTCCAGCGCGTCGGAGAACAGCAGCGCTTTGGCTTCGGGCGTCAGGGCGGAGCCGGCCACCTGTTCGACATACTGGCCGAGCGCATCCACCGCATAGCGCGTGTCGTCGCCCGAAGCGATCTCCGTCAACCGTTCGGCCGCCCCCATGCCTTTGACGCGCTGCAAGGCGCGGAAAGCATCGTCTTTCTGCGTTCCGACACCCGAAGCGAATCCTTCGGCAATGGTCGCGACGGCACCGGGCACGTCCGCTTCGGCGAGCACGCCGTAGTACAGCGATTTCTTATCCGGGGCGGCTTTCATCCTTTCCGACAGCGCCGAGGCCTTGTCCGAAGCCGACATTCCCTTCATGGCGACCACCACGGCATGTTGAATGGCCGCGGCATTGGGATCCGAAGACGATCCCTGCTTTTCGAGCAACGCGTACAATGCCGGCAGCTCCTTGGCCGTCACGACACCCGGCAGGGCCTTGGCCGCAGCCTGAGCCACGGCGGCATCCGCATCGGCGGCCGCTTCGAGCACGACCGGCGCCTGTGCTACGGCCGCACGACGTCCCAGCAGACCTAAGGCAGCGATCCGGCTGCGGGCAGCGCCTTTCGCAGCCACCGGAGCGACCACCGCGTCGATATTTCCCTTGTAGGCAGCCAGACAGGCAGCGGCCACGGCGGCATCCGCCTCGTTACCGGCTGCGAGCGCACCGGCCAGCGCGGAGGGCACATCGCCCCCCCCGATCCGGGTAGCGGCCCACATGGCCGCCGCACGGACCGAGCTGTCCGCATCGTCGAAACAGGAGAGCAGCGCGGGCAGCGCCTCAGAAGCACGCTGCGTACCGAAATAATCGGCCAGATCGACCCTCGTCGCCGCATCGCCGGAACGGGTCAGCATCGGGATCAACTTGGCATACAGAGCCGCGTCGGCCCACGGCCGGGTGGCTTCCAGCACGTTATTCCGGTAAGCGCGGCAAGGATCTTTCGCCGCCTTGAGCACGAGCGCTTCCGCGCCCTTGCCGGACTGCGAGGCCAGCATCCGGGCCGCGGCGATCCGGCCCTGCGGCGATCCGGCCGAAGCCGATTTCTTGAGCAGCCATGCGGCTTCGGCATCGGCGAGCTTCGTCATCCCGCCGTCGCGCAACCGCTCCACGAGCCGCACATAGGCATCCGCGGCATCGGTCCATCCGCCGGCGAATCCGACCTTCTCGGCCGCCTTACGCAGGGCGGGGACGGATTTTTCGGTTCCCGTTTTCGACAGCGCGTAATAGACGGCCCGGTCGGTATTGGCATCGGTGCCGATCCACGAAAGCAGTACCTCCTCGACTTCGTCCGGGGCGAGGTTCGCATCGCCCGCGGCATGGGCCAGCAGCGCCTTGTCGCCCCGCCCGGCCTTCACCGCATCGGCAATCGCCTTGCGGGCTTCGGGCGTCCCGTTCGAGGCCAGCGCGACGAGCGCCGGCGAGGCCAGCCGTGCGTCGCCGATCAGCCCGGCGAGCGCATCCACACTCTCCGCCTTGCCGCACTGTTGCAGCAAGCGGACATAGAACGCCTTGATTTCGGGATCGTTCGCCTTTTTCAGCGCCGAAACGACGCCCCGTGCGAACACATCGCGGTCGGCTTCCCGACCCTCTCCCGTCGCATAAGCGGCCCAGCCCGACAGGGCATAGACCACCGGCGTATTGTTCGTTCCGTCGAACATGCCCGTGAGCATCTCCACGCCTTCGGCCCCCGTCGAGGCGAGATCTTCCATCAGGCGGTTGTATTCGGCTCCGTCGGGCGCCGGCATCAATCCGAGCGCGTCGGAGACTTTGGTCTTCCACGTCCGGCCCGGAGCGGACTGCGCGCAGAGCGTCCCCGCGAAAGCCGAAAGCAGCACTATCAACATGATTTTTTTCATCGTCATCTTCATCGTTTGGGGTTAAACTAAAGGGTCCAAGGCGCACGCATCGGCTGGTCGATCAACCGGTTGGCGGCATCGTCGTCGACGAACAGGAGTTTTTCGGGATCGAACTTCAGCGAACGTCCCAGCCGCAGCGCCACACCGCCCATGTTGACGATCGTGGCCGAGCGGAATCCGTTCTCTTCGTTCAGGGCGAATTTCCGGCGCTTGCGGACGCATTCGACGAAATCGGTCTGCTGCGGCAGCGGATCGGGAAATTCGGCTAACTTGCGCTCCCAGTCGGGAATGTCGCACTGGAAATTGGGGTAGACCTTTCCGTTGGGGCCTTCGATATAGGCGTCGTTCGGACTGCCGTTGTCCTCGCCGTAGAGCACGATCTTGCAGCCGTCGGCATAGGTGTATTCGATCTTACGCCACGTTCCCACGGCATCGGGATGCTGCTCCGGGGCGTCTATTTCGACCGAAACGGGGCTCGTGTCGTCCTTGCCCAGCAGATACTGCACCGGGTCGATGTAGTGCTGCCCCATGTCGCCCAGTCCGCCGGCATCGTAGTCCCAATAGCCCCGGAACGTCTGATGGACGCGATGGGAGTTGTAGGGTTTGTAGGGCGCCGGCCCTAACCACATGTCGTAGTCGAGTTCGGCGGGCACCTTCTGTTCTTCGAGTTTCTCGTTGCCCACCCAGAAGAATTTCCAGTTGAAGCCGGTATGCTTGCTGATGGTCACTTTCAGCGGCCATCCGAGCATGCCGCTGTCGACCAGTTTCTTGATTTTGTCCACGGTCGTATTCATGCCGTAGAACGTATCGGCGAAACGGAACCACGTATTGAGCCGGAACACGTTGCCGTTGCGGCGGACGGCCTCCATGACCCTCTTTCCCTCGCCGATGGTGCGCGTCATGGGCTTTTCGCACCAGATGTCCTTGCCGGCCTTGGCCGCGTCGGCGGCCATGATGCCGTGCCAGTGGGGCGGCGTGGCGATATGCACGATGTCCACGTTCGGATCGGCGATCAGCTTGCGGTAGTCGCTGTACGTGGCGATCTTCTCGCCGGCGAGTTCCGCACCGGCTTTCAGATGGTTCTTGTCGACGTCGCAGATGGCCACCAGACGGGTGCCGGCATATCCGTAATGCCCCCGCCCCATCGAACCCACGCCGATGATGCCCTTGGTGAGCTGGTCGCTCGGAGCCGTATAGCCGACTCCGCCGAGCACATGGCGCGGCACGACGGTCAGGGCGGCCATCCCCGCGAATGTTTTCAGAAAGTCCCTTCGTTTCATGATTCAGGTATTTATTTTAAGTTCGGTTTGAGGTCGATTCGAAAAAGCGGGCGGCCGCGGGTCGGTTTTCCGCCCGCAGCCGTCCGCCGCTCCGTTAGTTCTTGAGGTAGTATTCGATCGTCGTGACGACACGCACCGTCTTGACGTTGGGCGTATTGCCGTCCCGGTCCGAGATCGAGAACTGGCCTTGGTTAGCCTGTTTGATCTTCCCGATGCGGCTGTCCGAGTCGTGGGCGAACTTGTCGGCCGCCGCACGGGCGTTGTGCGTCGCCTCCTCGATCATTTCGGGCTTGATGTCGTTCAGGGCCGAGGAGGTATAGAGGAACTGGGGCTGATAGCGGTAATCCTCCCCGCCGATGGCCACGCCCTGCTTGAGCAGGTCGCTCTGCCGGGACATCAGCTTCATCACCCGGTCCACGTCGGTCGAAATGACCGTAATGACGGCCGTCGCATTGAAACGGTAGCGGATCCGTTCGGGCCCGTAACGCTGCGCCTGCATGTCGATGACCTCGGCCGGAGCGATCGTGATCTCATCCTCCGCAATGCCGTTCGACTTGAGGAACTCGACGATCTTGGCGTTCGTGCTTTCGATCTTGTTGTAGAGCACGAGCATGTCGTCGCCCACCTCCTTGTAAGAGAGCGGCCAGATCACCTTGTCGGCCTTGACTTCGCGTTCGGCCAATCCCTTGACCGTCACGACACGTTCGCTGTCCTTGAAATGCCGGATTCCGGCACTCAGCATCCAGCCGGCAACGACCAGCGCCACGCCCAGACAGGCGGCTCCGGCCAAGAAATTCTTCGATTTTTCCATCGTTTCGCTTTTTTAAAAAGTTAGGTATACAGGTCGCTCCCCCCGACTTCGCTCCCGGAAAGCCGCATCCCGAAAGGATCGCCGTCCGGCGGACACCGCGGAGAACGTGGGAAGTTACTACAATTTTCCCGAAATGCCAAAACGTCCGGTTCGTCCACAGGCGGATGTCCTCCCCGGCCGACACTCCCCCGCTTCCGTTCCCCGCTGTCCGGCCGCCCCGGCCGTCCCGCATGAGGGCCGGACCACCCCCCGCATTCACTCCGTTGTCGATCAACCCGTTGCAGAATATCCGACGTCGCAGTCATCCTGTAAAAAGCCGACCGGCACGCACCGAACACCTGCCCCGCCTTCGACCGAAACAAACACCTGTCGACGACCGTTCGCAACGCTCCGGCGATGAAACCGCCGACGTCGAGAAAACCGGAGCGCCCGGCGGCGAACCGTCCTCGGCCGCCTGCGCCGTTTTTTCCAAACGACTCGTTACGAGCACGTATTCCCGCTACCTGCCGGGCGGGACTCCGAAAAGACATTCCCTCCGCCTGCGCAGCGGCATCGTCCGGAGAACCGCCGGCCCGACGACAGCACCGCCTCCCCACCCGGTTTTTTTCCGATCCGTCCGGCGGACGAAACGAACGACAAATACGTCCGCAGGCACACGTCCGGTCGCCCGCGGCAAAGAGGTCTTCCGCACAATGCCCGGCCGTTCGCCGCCGCTCCTCCGAAAAGGCATCCGGCCTCCCTTCAGGAGAAGCCCCCGGCAAAACCGCTCTCCGCATCGCGTTCGTTCCACCTACCCGCACTTTCAGAAAAAGCCCCCTCCGACGACCGCACCTCCTTCCGAAAAACGCCTTTCGCCTTCCGCTCTGCCCCGAAAAAAAGACGAGGGAACGTGTCCGACCTGTTCGGACACGCTCCCTCGCTTTCATTGTACCGGCGATGTCGCTACACGGAAGCCACGCCGATGATGCCCTTTTCGGACGCCCCGATGAAATCGAGCAGATAACGGATTTCCGGGCTTACCGGAATCACTTCCGGAATCCGCCGGAGCGCATTGTCGAGGCTGGTTCCGCACTGGTAGATCTGGCGGTAGGCTTTGGCGATGTCGTCGATCACGTTGTCGGCGAACTGGCCCTGCTTAGCCAGCAGCACCGCATTGATCCCGTAATACGAAATGGGGTTGTGCGCCGCCACGATATACGGCGGCACGTCCTTGTTGGCCCGACAGCCGTCGCGCAGCAGCGCCCAGCTTCCGACGCGGCAGCCGTGCTTGAGAATCACGTCGCTGCCCAAAATCGCATGGTCGCACACCTCGCAGTTTCCGGCTGTCTTGGCTCCGTTGCCCAGCACGCAATCGTTGCCTACATGCGTGTCGTGAGCGATGTGCACGCCTTCGAGCAGGTAGTTTCCGTTACCGATGGACGTCTTGCCGGAGGGATAGGTCGCCCGGTTGATGATCACCTTCTCGCGAATGGTGTTGTTATCGCCGATTTCGAGCACCGTATCCTCGCCCCGGAACTTGAAATCCTGCGGCGTGGCGCCCACGATGGCCGACTGGTAGACGACGTTTCCCTTCCCCATGCGGGTTCCGCTGAGCACGCTCGCATAGGGCATGATTTCGCAGTCGTCGCCGATCGTCACGTTCTTGTCGATATAAGCGAACGGATGCACGATCACGTTCCGACCGAGTTTCGCATCCGCATCTACATAAGCTAATGGACTGATCATAGTCTAGATTTTTTTACGGTTATTCGGTACGACCGCCGCCCAGCGCCCGGTAAAGGTCCACGACGGCCTGAATCTGCTGGAACTCGTCGTTCACGCCCGAAAGACGGGCGCTCAGCAGCGACTGTTGGGCGGTCAGCACTTCCAGATAGGTCGTCGTTCCGTGCGTAATCAACTGTTCGGTATATTCCACCGATTTTTCGAGCGAAGCGATCTGCCGCTCCCGCTGCACGGCCTTCTCCTGTGCGCTGCGGTACGCGAAGAGCGCGTTGCTCACCTCGCTGCCGGCATCGAGCAGCGACTGTTCGAAGTCGAGCAAAGCCTCCTGCTGCTGCGCCTTGGCCACGCGCAGGCGGGCCAGATTGCCCCCGCGGTTGAAAATGGGCGCGGTCAGATTGCCCACGGCATTGGCGATCATCTTGCCGGGATTGAAGACAGGTGCCCCCAACGTATTGGTCCACCCGAACTGACCGCTGATCGACAACTGGGGATAGAACGCCGAACGGGCTACGTTCGTATTGTAATACGCACTGGCCAACGCCATTTCGGCGGCCTGCACGTCGGGCCGGTTCGAAAGCAACTGCACGGGCACTCCGACCTGCATGATTTCGGGGAAGGACTGTCCCTCCATCGTGCCCCGCGCGATCCGCTGCGGAGCCTGTTTGAGCAGCACCGAAAGCGCGTTCTCGACTTCCCTGATCTGTTTTTCGAGATCGGGAATCGACGCTTCGACCATGTAGCTGTTGGCCTCGCTCTGCACGACGGCCGCTTCGTTCACGTAGCCGGCTTCTTTCAGGTCGCGCATCGTGGCGACCGTCTTTTTCCACAGCGCCGACGTACCTTCCGTGATCGAAAGCTGCCTGTCGAGCATCAACAGCGTGTAATAGTAATTGGCGATGGCCGACACGATCTGCGTCTGCACGGCCTGTTTATAGGCTCTGCTCTGCAACAACGCGGCTTTGGCTCCGCGCTTGGCGTTGAGCACCCGGCCGAAAATGTCGATCTCCCAGCTCGATGCCACGGCGGGAGCCGTCCATTGCCATACTCTACGCCGTCCAGCGAGCAATTCGTTCCAAATCACCCCGCCATTTGGAGCGAGATTCAGCGTCGGTGTATAGGCCAGCCGTGCGGACATCAGGCCCGCTTCGGCTTCCTTGACCACGAGCGCCGCTTTCTGCAAGTCGGTGTTTTCGGCCAAGCCCTGACGGATGAGCGCTTGCAGCATGGGGTCGGTGAAGACCTGTTCCCACGGCAGGTTGCCCATGCTGACCGTATCCGAAGAGAGCGTATCGGTGGCCGAAACCGGATCGCGGTAGAGGCCCTTCGCGTCCACTTCGGGACGCGCATAGGGCTTGTAGATATGACAGCCGCTCAGCAGCGCCGTCATACAAACGAGATATACGATATGCTGTTTTTTCATTTTCTATTTGGTGTATTGTTCGATTTCGGCTTCGATTTCGGAATTGTCCGTATCGTCCCAACGGATCGGTTTGAATTTCTCCTGCAGCGCTTCGAAGGCGACGAAAAGGGCCGGCACGACGAAAATCTGACAGATCATACCGATGAGCATGCCCCCGATGGCACCCGTACCCAGCGTGCTGTTGCCGTTGGCGCCTACGCCGGAGGCGAACATCATCGGCAACAGACCGATCACCATCGCCAGCGAGGTCATCAGGATCGGACGCAGACGGGCCGAAGCGCCCATGACGGCCGAAGCGACGATGCCCATGCCGGTCCGGCGTCTTTCGAGCGCGAACTCGGTGATCAGGATGGCGTTCTTGGCCAACAGACCGATGAGCATGATGAGCGCGATCTGGAGGTAGATGTCGTTCTGCACGCCCATGAACTGAGCGAAAAGGAAGCTGCCCATCAGACCGGACGGAATCGAGAGAATCACGACCAGCGGCAGGATGTAACTTTCGTACTGGGCACTCAGCAGCAGGTAGACGAACACGAGACACAGCGCGAAAATGATGAACGTCGTGCTTCCGCTCGTAGACTGCTCCTCACGCGTCATACCCGAATACTCGAAACCGTAACCCGTCGGCAGCGTCTCGGCCGCCACCTCCTCGATGGCCTGGATGGCCTGTCCCGAACTGTATTGGGGGTTGGGCGATCCGTTGATGGCGATGGAGGTGAACATGTTGAAACGCTTGATATTGTCGGGTCCGTACACTTTTCTCAGCGTCACGAACTGCGAGATGGGCGCCATTTCGGCTCCGTTGCGGACCATGATGTTGTTGAGCGTTTCGGGGCTCACGCGATAGTCGGCGTCGGCCTGCACCATGACGCGGTACAGACGACCGAAACGGTTGAAGTTCGAAGCGTACAGACCGCCGTAGTAGCCTTGCAGCGCGGAGAGCAGCGTACTGGGACTCAGACCCGCCTGCTTGCACTTGGCCACGTCGATGTCGACCATATACTGCGGATAGCCGGGGTTGAAAGCCGTCTGGGCCGCAGCGATTTCCGGCCGTTCGTTGAGCTTGGCGAGGAAGTTCTGCGCGACCTTGAAGAATTCATTCACGTCGCCGCCCGTCTTGTCCTGCAGGTTCAGCTCGAAACCGTTCGTGATGCTGTACCCCATGATCATCGGCGGAGCGAAAGCCAAGATCTGGGCGTCCTTGAACAGGGCAGGAGCCTGCATGTAGATGCTGCCGACGATCGAATTGACGTCCTGTCCCTTGCCGGTTCTCTTATCCCACGGATGGAGCTTGCAGATGAACGTACCGTAAGCGCTGCCCTGACCGGCGATGAAACTGTAACCGGCGATTTCGCTTCGGATTCGGATGGCGGGATTCGCGCTCAACAGACTGTCTACGCGGGCCAGCGTGGCCTGCGTCTTCTCCAGCGAGGTGGCGGGCGGCATGTGGACGATCACGAAGAACGTTCCGGTATCCTCGTTGGGCACCATACCCGTCGGCGTGATCCGCATCAGTCCCACCAGCACGAGTACGCTGGCCACGACCGCACCGAACGCCACCCACTTGCGTTTGATGAAGAAGTTCACCCCTTTCTTATACTTGTCGAGCGTCACGTCGTAAGCCGCATTGAAGGCCCGGTGGAAACGCTGGATGGGACTCGGCTTCTTCCCGTGCTCGTCCTTGTGCGGCTTGAGGAACAAGGCGCAGAGTGCGGGACTCAGCGTCAGTGCGTTGACGGCCGACAGACCGATGGCGATGGCCATCGTCAGACCGAACTGGCGGTAGAACGTACCGGAAGTTCCGCCCATGAAGCTCACGGGAATGAACACGGCCATCATCACCAGCGTGATGGAAACGATGGCGCCGGAGATTTCGTTCATCGCGTCGATGGACGCCTTGACCGGTGACTTGTACCCTTGGTCGAGTTTGGCGTGCACCGCCTCGACGACGACGATGGCGTCATCGACGACGATGGCGATAGCCAGCACGAGGGCACAGAGGGTCAGCAGGTTCACACTGAACCCGATAAGATACAGCACGAAGAACGTACCGACCAGAGCCACCGGAATGGCGATGGCGGGAATCAACGTGGAACGGAAGTCCTGCAGGAAGACGAACACGACGAGGAACACCAGAATGAAAGCCTCGATGAGCGTCTTGATCACCTCGTGGATCGAGGCGAAGAGGAAGTCGTTGGCGTCGATGAGCACATCGTACTTCACGCCCGGCGGGAAGTCCTCGGCCGATTTTTCAAGAATGGCCTTGATGTCCTTGATGATCTGCGTGGCGTTCGAACCGGCCGTCTGGAAAATCATCGCCGTCACGGCCGGATGCGTATTCGAACGCGTTCCGAAGGCGTAGGAAAGACCGCCCAGCTCGACGCGCGCGACATCGCGCAGGCGCAGCACCTCTCCGTCGTCCGTAGCCCGGATAACGATGTCCTCGAACTCTTCGGGCGTCTGCAAACGTCCCTTGTAGCGCATGATGTACTGGAAGGACTGGTCACCGTTCTCACCGAACTGTCCGGGAGCCGCTTCGATATTCTGTTCGGCCAGCGCCGCGGAGATGTCGGTCGGCATCAGTCCGTACTGGGCCATCACATCCGGCTTGAGCCAGATACGCATCGAGTAGTCGGCGCCCATGATCATGGCGTCGCCCACGCCCGGCACACGCTGTACCTGAGGAATCACGTTGATCTTGACGTAGTTCTGGAGGAACGTTTCGTCGTACTTGTCATCGGAGCTGTAGATGGTGAAACCCAGCAGCATACTGGTCTGACGCTTGCTGGTAATCACGCCCACGCGGGTTACCTCGGCGGGCAGCAGCCCTTGGGCCTTGGCCACGCGGTTCTGCACGTTCACCGCCGCCATGTCGGGGTCGGTTCCCTGCTTGAAGTAGACCTGAATCTGCGCTTCGCCCGTATTGGAGGCGGTGGAGGTCATGTACATCATGTTCTCCACGCCGTTGATCTGTTCTTCGAGCGGAGCGATCACGCTGTTCAGCACGGTCTGGGCATTGGCGCCCTGATAGGACGTGCTGACCTGCACGGTCGGCGGGGCGATGTCGGGATACTGCGTGACGGGTAGCGACACCAACCCCAGAATTCCTAGTATGACGATCAGGATGGAGATCACCGTGGACAATACCGGGCGTTTTATAAATCTGTCTAATTTCATAATTCTCCTTAAAATTTAAACCGTTTCACGATCCCGCCGCTATTTTCCGGCAGCGGCGGCAGCAGCGGCCTGTTGCTGCTGGATGGCGCCTTGGAGTTTGGCCGCGGCTTCGGCCGGCGTAATAGGTTTGATCGTCATGCCGTTGCGAAGCACGCCCACGCCTTCGGCAACGATCCTGTCGCCGGGGTTCAGGCCCGACGTCACGACATACTGCTTGCCATCGTTGACGGACAGAATGCCGATTTCGGTCTGCTGCACCGTCGAGCTGTCGCTCACGACGAACACGTATTTCTTATCCTGCACCTCGCTCGTCGCACTCTGGGGAACCACCAGCACCGAATCTTTCGTCACGGGCAGCATCACCACGCCCGACCCGCCGCTGCGCAGCATCCGGTCGGGATTATCGAACAGCGCCCTCACCACGGACGTACCGGTAGCCACGTCGATCACCCCGCTGAGGGTTTCGATCTTGCCGGTGAGCGGATAGATGGTCCCGTCGGCCAGCTTGAGCGTCACGTCGGGCATCTGGCTCAACGCGCCCTGCACCGACCCTTCGCTCCGGCGGAGCAGGTCGAGGATTTCCTTTTCGTTCAGCGAAAAATAGGCATACATCTGCGAATCGTCCGAAACGGTCGTCAGCGCCACGCCCGACGTCGGTCCGACCAGACTGCCCACACGGAACGGCACCTTGCCCACCACGCCGTTCGACGGGCTGGTCACTTTCGTATAGGAGAGGTTCTTGCGGGCATTGACCAACTGGGCTTCGGCCTGCGCCAACTGGGCTTCGGCCTGCGCCAACGTATTTTCGGCCATTCGCATATCGTACTCGCTGATGATGTTCTTGCCGAAAAGCTGGCGTTTGTTTTCGGCGGTCAGCCGGGCTGTACCCACGGCCGCCTTGGCCACGTTGACGCTTGCTTCGGCCATATTGACCGCTTCCTGATACTGCACGGGGTCGATTTCGAAAAGCACCTGTCCCTTGCGCACGACCGATCCTTCGTCCACGCAGAGCTTGGTGATGAACCCGC
>CAJTYA010000001.1 GCA_910583985.1 uncultured Alistipes sp. | reverse complement strand
CGGCCAAGGGCAATCTGGTGGCCGTCATTTCCAACGGCACGGCCGTATTAGGATTAGGCGACATCGGCGCCGCGGCGGGCAAGCCGGTCATGGAAGGGAAAGGATTGCTGTTCAAGACATTCGCCGACATCGACGTCTTCGACATCGAAGTGGATACGAAAGATACCGAACGCTTCATCGAAACGGTCAAGAACATTTCGGTCACCTTCGGCGGCATCAACCTCGAAGACATCAAGGCCCCCGAATGTTTCGAAATCGAAGAACGGCTCAAGGAAGAGCTCTCGATCCCGGTCATGCACGACGACCAGCACGGCACGGCCATCATTTCGTCGGCCGCGCTGCTCAACGCCCTCGAAGTGGCCGGCAAGAAAATCGGGGAGGTGCAGGTGGTGGTCAACGGAGCGGGAGCCGCCGCCGTGTCCTGCGCCAAGCTCTATATCGCATTGGGCGTCAAGCCCGAAAATCTGGTCATGTGCGACAGCAAGGGCGTCATCACGACCCGCAGGAAAAACCTGACGCCCGTCAAAGCGGGCTTCGCCACGGACCGCGGCATCGACACGCTGGAGGAAGCCCTCGCCGGAGCCGACGTCTTTCTGGGCCTCTCCGTGGCCGACGTGCTGACGCAGGAGATGGTCCGGAGCATGGCCGCGAACCCGATCGTCTTCGCGCTGGCCAACCCCGACCCGGAAATCTCCTACGACAACGCGATGGCGGCCAGAGAAGACATCATCTTCGCCACCGGCCGTTCGGACTACCCCAATCAGGTAAACAACGTGCTCGGCTTCCCGTACATCTTCCGGGGCGCGCTCGACGTGCGGGCCACGAAGATCAACGAGGCGATGAAAATCGGCGCCGTGCTGGCGCTGGCCGAGCTGGCCAAACAGCCGGTCCCGGACATCGTCGCGGCGGCCTACAACGACAACGACATCACCTTCGGACGCAAATACTTGATCCCCAAAGCGCTCGACCCCCGTCTCATCTCCTGCATATCGGTCGCCGTGGCCAAAGCCGCCATCGAATCGGGCGTGGCCCGGAAGACCATCACCGACTGGAAAGCCTACGCGCAGGAGTTGGAGAGCCGCATGGGACGCGACGATAAGCTGATGCGGGCCGTCCGGTCGAAAGTGTGTACGGCCGCCCCGCGCCGCATCGTCTTCAGCGAAGGCGACCGCCTCACGACGATCAAGGCCGCCGTGCATCTGGCCAACGAAAACATCGCCGTGCCGATTCTGGTGGGCAACCGGGCGAAAATCGAAACGCTGCTCCGCGACAACCACCTGCACCTCGACGGCAAGCACATCGTCGATTTCCAGCACGACGACGAAGCCGAACGGCGCAACCGCTACGCCGCGCTGCTGTACGGCAAGGTCAGCCGCAAGGGCGTGCGCATGCACGAAGCCGTCGACTACATGATGCGCCGCGACTGGTTCACGCTGATGATGGTGGCGGCCGGAGACGCCGACACGTCGATCCTCGGCTACACGCACCGCTACAACGAGGCGCTCAAGCCCGTCCGCCAGATTTTCACGCAGGGCGACACGACGCTAGCCACGATGGAAATCGTGACGACGAAGAAGGGGCCCATGTTCTTCGCCGACACGGCGGTCAATCCGAGTCCCTCGGTCGACGACCTCGTCCACATCGCGCTGATGGCGGCACGGACCGTCCGCAATTTCGGCATCGAACCGGTCATCGGCATGCTGTCGCACTCCAACTTCGGCACCGACACCGAACCGCTGGCCTCCAAGATCGCCAAAGCCGTCGAAATCCTCCACTACCGCTATCCGGAACTGCTCGTCGACGGCGAAATGAAAGCCGACATCGCGCTGAACAAAAAGGCCCGCAGCGAGTTCTACCCCTTCAGCAAGTTAGGCGACCGCGACATCAACGTGTTGATCTTCCCCAACCTGTCGTCGGCCAACATTTCGTACAAGATGATGGAGATTCTGGGCGGAGCCGAAATCAACGGCCCGATCTTGATGGGTCTCGACCGCTCCTGCGTCCATCTGATCCCGGAAGTGGCCGGCACGCGCGCGATCCGAAACCTGAGCGTACTGGCCGCCGCCGAAACGATTTCGTCGAAATAGACGACCGCAGAGGAACGGTCCGCAGCCTTTCCTTTCTTCCCCTGTCCGGACGGACGGCCCGCAGGCCGCCGTCCGGACTTTTTCGTACGTCCGGGTACCGCCGCAGCCTATTTTCCGGAAGAGGCAGGACGGCGCAATCCCGCTTCGCTAATTTTACTATCTTTGTCGTCGGCGCCGCCCCGTTCCGGACAGGAGCCGCGGCCCGTTCCAAAAGAGAAGAAAATGAAACGATACGGAGGATATATTCTTTCGTGGCTCGTAGGTGTGATGCCGCTGGCCGCGGAAGCGCAGACCGAATGGCAGGACCCCCGGCAGACGGACTCGCACCGGGAGCTGCCCGGAAGCCCCATACGAAGCTACGACAGCCGCGAACTGGCCCTGAGCGAAGACGATGCGCATTCGCTCTACATCCAGAATCTGGACGGAGAGTGGCGCGTGAAGACCTACGCCTCGGCCACGGAACTCGATTCGCTCCTTACGCTGCCGTCGGTCGACGTCTCCTCGTGGGACAAGACCGTCGTGCCCGAAAAAACGGGCAACGGCGCTTGGGCCGCCGTCTACCGCACCGAATTCAAACTGCCGTTCAAATGGATCGACCGGGAGATTTTCGTCCGGTGCGATGCCGTGAGCCGGGCCTACTACGTCTTCGTGAACGGCCATCCGGTCGGTTACCACGAAGACTCGAAAACGCCCGCCTACTTCGACGTGACGAAATACGTCGTCGACGGACGCAATACACTGGCCCTGATCGCCTATGCACACCCGATTTCGACGACGCTCGAAAACCGGTCCGAGACGAAGGGCACCCGCATCGAAGGCAGCGTCCGCGTGACGGCCCAACCCAAAGTCCGCATCCGCGACTACGTGGTCGATACGCAATGGGACCCGCAGGGCAACGGGTTGTTCAGTTTCGGAGCCATCGTCAAGTCCCATCTGCTCAATCCCAAGCAGGTGACCGTTCATTACGAACTGCTCGCTCCGGACAGCACGGTCGTCTCGCAGGGCAAGCGCGACGCCCGGTTCCACCTCCGGGAGGAGGACACGGTCCGTTTCTTCGCCAACCTGCCGGACATCGAGTCGTGGAGCCACGAAAGCCCCAAACTCTATACAGTAGCCCTGCGTCTCCAGCACGAGGGACGGTTCACCGAATACACCAAAGTCCGGATCGGTTTCCGCGACGTGGCTTTCGACTGCAGCGGCATGCGGATCAACGGCCGGCCGGTCGAACTCCGGGCCGTCGACTACGACGCGCCGCAGGACGAAGCCGCATGGCGCAGGGACATGGCCTCATTCCGGAAAAAAGGCGTGAACTGCCTGCGTGTGAACCGATGGCCGCTGCCCGACAGCTTCTATTCGCTGGCCGACAGCTACGGACTGTACATCTGCGACCGGGCGAACATCGACACCCGCCTCAGCGGCGAGTCGTTGCAGAAGGAGGGTACGCCGGCCAACGACACGCTGTGGACGGCCGCGATGATCGACCGCGTGAAGAACATGTACTACGCTTCGCAAAACCATCCTTCGGTCGTCATGTTCTCGCTCGGCGGGCAGGCCGGACGGGGATACGGCATGTACGAAGCCTTTCTGGCGCTCAAGGCGATCGAGAAAAACCGGCCCGTGATCTATGAAGGCGCCGGAGCGGAATGGAACACCGACATCGTGATCGGCAAGCCCGAAGGCCGCCATCCGTCGGACGACCGCTATACGCTCGTCTTCGGCAGCCCCGATTCTTTCGCTGCAGAAGTACCGTCCGCCGCACCGGTCATCGAACCGGCCGAGGGCGTGGGACAGGTGACCGTCCGCAACCGTTTCGGCATCGCCAACCTGAAAAATTTCGCCACGGGCTACACGATCCGGGCCGGAGCCAAGCGCATCGTCGCTTCGGGAACGATCCCGACGGACATCGCGCCCGGAGAACAGGCGACGCTCTCCGTTCCGCTCGACGGAGTCAAGCCCGGCAAATATACGCTCTCGGTCTGGATCGCCCACAAGGACGCCACGCCGTTCGCCGCCGAAGGCGAACGCCTTGCAGAAACCGAATTTCCGCTGATCGTTCCCAAAACAGGGAAATAAGAACCCGGAACGGAACACGATCCGCCGTCCTCCTTCCGGAGTACCGACGGACAGACTGTCGACACCGTTCCGTACGACGGATTCCGGACAGCCGTTCCGTCGAGCGGAGCGGCGCCGAAGCGGCAGACATTTTCGGAAGAAAACGGAACACACCCCCGGCCGCACGGACTATACGATCAGGCGGGAGAGTTTTTTGGCGATAAGCGTGCGTTCCTGATTGAGCACGGCGATCTGCCGGGTGAGTTCGAGCAGCTCCGCTTCGGTGAGCGACTCGGCGTCCAGACGGGCCGTCAGCCGTCCGATGATTTCGTCGATCACTTTCGACTTGTAGAGGATCACGGTGCGGGGAATGGCTATCGGCAGGCGCTCCTGCTCGCTCTCGACGACGATGTCGAACTTTTTCCACAACTTGCTGACCGTATAGATGTCGTCGCAGGTCAGCAGATCGACCGCCGCATTGCAGACTTCCGGGTCGGTGTGGTTGATGAAACGGTTCATGTCGGGAGTCTCGCCCGCACGGCGCATCGTGCGGTAAAGCTCGTAGATTTTCCGGAAAGCCGGATTTTTCATTTCGATGCCGTTGCGGTCCAGATCGTCGAGGATGACATCGGCCACGTTCAGTTCGACGGTCTGCTTGCCCTCGGTGTATTCGAAGCTGCGTTCGCCGTATTTGAGCAGGTACTTGACCAACTCCTGCTCCAGCTCGCCGATGCTGCTGCCCGCCTCGATGTGCCGCGGCAACGGGACGGGCTGTTCCTGCTGCTGAAGAAACCGCTCCTGCCGCCGGACGAACTCCTTGGCTTCGCTGCCGGCCGAACGCTCCACGCGGCGCAGGGCGACCTCCCGCGAAAGCACCTGCTCGTCCACCTCCAGCTGACGCGAACACTCGCGCGTATAGACCGAACGGGTGATGGCATCCGGAATGACCGAAATGCTTTGGACGATGTCGCCGATCAACGCGGCTTTTTTGAGCGGATCGCCGGCCGCGTCGGAAAGCAGCAGCCGCGTCTTGAAGGAAATGAAGTCCTCCTCGTGGGCCAGAATGAAATCGCGCAGCTCGGCCGCATTGTGCTTGCGGGCGAAAGAGTCCGGGTCGTCGCCGTCGGGCAGCAGCACGACGCGCACGTTGAGCCCGTCGCGCAGAATCATGTCGATGCCGCGCAGCGAGGCCTTGATACCCGCGCTGTCGCCGTCGTAGATGACCGTGACGTTTTTCGTAAAACGGCCGATGAGCCGGATCTGCCCTTCGGTGAGCGACGTTCCCGACGAGGCCACGACGTTCTCGATACCGGACTGGTGCATCGAAATCACGTCCGTATACCCTTCGACCAGAATGCAGCAATCCTGCTGGGTGATGGCCCGCTTGGCGAAATAGAGGCCGTAGAGCACGTCGCTCTTGTGGTAGATTTCCGACTCCGGGGAGTTCAGGTACTTGGCCACCTTCTTGTCGGTCCGCATCGTGCGGCCCCCGAATGCCGTCACCCGGCCGCTGATGCCGTGGATGGGAAACATGACCCGGCCGCAGAACCGGTCGTAATAACCTCCCGTCTCGCGCTTGATCGTCAGACCCGTACCGACCAGAAATTGTTCCTTATACCCGTCGGAGAGCGCCTGCCGGGTGAACGTGTCGCCGCCGGAGGGGCAATACCCCAAACCGAACTTGCGGATCGTGGCGTCCGAAAATCCCCTCTCGCGGAAATACCCGATGCCGACGCTTTTCCCTTCCGGCGTCTCGTGCAGCGTGCGGACGAAATAGTCGGCGGCATAGGACGAGACGACCATCATGCTCTCGCGGTCGTCGTTTCGCCGCTTCTCTTCGGGCGTCTGTTCCTTTTCGGCGACCTCGATCCCGTACTTTTTGGCCACGTATTTCAGCGCTTCGGGATAGGTCATGTTCTCGTGTTCCATGACGAACGTCACGGCATTGCCCCCCTTGCCGCATCCGAAGCACTTGAACAGTCCTTTAGAGGGCGACACGACGAAAGAGGGGGTTTTCTCGTTATGGAACGGACAGCAGGCCTGATAATTGACGCCTTTTTTCTTGAGCGTGACGAAATCGCCGATCACGTCCACGATGTTGGCGGACGAAAAAATGCGGTCTATGGTTGCCTGATCGATCATGCTGCGGATTCGGAAAATCGCCCCCGAAAGGGCCGAAGACAAAGATACGACATTTTCTCCGGATTCCGGGGCCCGATCAACCGGCCCACTCGGAGAGATGTTCGACCAGCGTGCGGATACCGATGGCGATCAGGATGATGCCGCCGAAAATTTCGGCCTTGCCGCCGAGCTTCGACGAGGCCTTGCGTCCGAGCACGATCCCCGCCGCCGAAATCGCGAAGGCCGAAAGCCCTACGATCGCCGCGGCCAGCGACACGTTGCCCGCCTGCGAACCGTCGAAAAGAGCGACTTTCACGAGACCGAAGCTGAACCCGACGATCAACGCGTCGAGACTCAGCGCGACGCCCAGCAGCAGCGTATTGCGCAACGACAGCAGATCGCCCTGCGAAAGGCTGTTTTCTTCGGGTCTCCACCCGTCGCGGATCATCTTCCCGCCGATGAAGGCCAGCAGCCCGAAAGCGATCCAATGGTCGTAGGCGGCGATCAGCCGGCTCACCGTCTCGCCCATGAACCACCCGGCGAGAATCATCGCGAAATGGAACAGACCGATCACGGCCAGAAAGCGCGCTTTCTGCCGGTACGTCGTCCGGCCGGCGGCCAGTCCGAGCGTAAGCGAAACGGCGAACGTGTCGAGGCTCAGTCCTATACCGAGCAACAGAACGGCGAGCAGGCTCATCGGGAACGGAATTTGGGAGTAAAGGTACGAGGAATTATTCGATTTCGCGCCTCCGTATTTTTAATTCGTAATTTTTTACCTTTGTGCCTATGGACTTCAAACTGGTATCGGAATACAGCCCCACGGGCGATCAACCCGAAGCGATCGCCGATCTCGTCTCGGCGCTGCGGAGCGGCTGCCGGCACAACACGTTGCTGGGCGTCACCGGTTCGGGCAAGACCTTCACGATGGCCAACGTCATCGCCGCGCTGAACAAGCCGACGCTCGTGATGAGCCACAACAAGACGCTGGCCGCCCAGTTGTACGGCGAATTCAAGAATTTCTTCCCGGAAAACGCCGTCGAGTATTTCGTCTCGTACTACGACTACTACCAGCCCGAAGCCTATATCCCCTCGACGGACACGTTCATCGAGAAAGACCTCGCCATCAACGACGAAATCGAAAAGATGCGCCTGAGCGCCACGTCGGCCCTGTTGAGCGGACGCAACGACATCGTCGTCGTGTCGAGCGTTTCTTGCATCTACGGCATCGGCAATCCGGAAGATTTCCACGCCACGTCGGTCGAGCTGAAGGTGGGCGACGTGGTAAGCCGCAACAAACTGCTCTATTCGCTGGTCGATGCGCTCTATACGCGGAGCGAGACCGATTTCCGGCCCGGCACGTTCCGCGTGAAGGGCGACACGGTCGATATTTTCATCGCCTACGGCGAGAAGTGCTACCGCGTGGTCTTCTTCGACAACGAGATCGAAGCGATCAGCCGCATCGATCCCGTGACGGGCCAGCGCATCGAATCGCTCGACCGGGTGATCGTCTATCCGGCCAACCTGTTCGTCACGACGCGCGAACGGACCGAGAAGGCGATCCGGGAGATTCAGCTCGATCTGGGCAAGCAATGCGAATACTTCGAGTCGATCGGCAAGCCGGTCGAGGCCCGACGGCTCAAGCAGCGCGTCGAATACGACCTCGAAATGATCAAGGAACTGGGCTACTGTCCGGGGATCGAGAACTATTCGCGCTATTTCGACGGACGGTCGCCCGGCAGCCGCCCGTTCTGTCTGATCGACTATTTCCCGAAGGACTACCTGCTCATCATCGACGAGAGCCACGTGACGGTGCCCCAGATCCGGGGCATGTTCGGCGGCGACAGCTCGCGCAAGCACAATCTGGTCGAATACGGCTACCGGCTGCCCGCAGCCGTGGACAACCGTCCGCTGAAGTTCAACGAGTTCGAAGCGCTCGAAAACGAGGTGATCTACGTCAGCGCCACGCCGGCCGACTACGAGCTCATCCGGTCGGAAGGCTCGGTCGTCGAACAGTTCATCCGCCCCACGGGTCTGGTCGATCCGCCCGTCGAGGTGCGGCCGACGCTCAACCAGATCGACGATCTGGTCGAGGAGATCGAAGTGCGCGCCCAGGCCGACGAACGCGTGCTGGTCACCACGCTGACCAAGCGGATGGCCGAGGAGCTCTACAAATATTTCGACCGCATGGGCATCCGCTGCCGCTACATCCATTCCGACGTCGACACGCTGGAACGCGTGCAGATTTTGGACGACCTGCGGGCCGGGCTCTTCGACGTGCTCATCGGGGTCAACCTGCTCCGGGAAGGACTCGATCTGCCCGAAGTGTCATTAGTGGCTATCATGGACGCCGACAAGGAAGGCTTCCTGCGCAGCGCCCGTTCGCTGACCCAGACGGCCGGACGTGCGGCCCGGAACGTCGGCGGACGCGTCATCATGTACGCCGACCGGATCACCGACTCGATGCGGCTCTCCATCCGCGACACGAACCGGCGGAGAGAGAAACAGATCCGCTACAACAACCTGCACGGCATCGTGCCGCGTCAGGCGGTCAAGAGCGGCCGGACGATCCTCTCCGGCGACGAATTGCAGAAAGAGGGAACGGTGCGGTACGACCTTTCAGGCAAAGGCACGGGCATCGCGGCCGACCCCGTAGCCGCCTACCTGACCGACCGCGATATCGAATCGGCCATCCGTATCGCACGCGAAGCGATGGAAAGCGCGGCGCGGGAGCTCGACTTCACCGCCGCAGCCGCCTATCGCGACCAGATGTATGCCCTGCAGGAGAAACGCAAAAACATGCAGAAGAAATGACCTTCGCCCGACGACTGACCCGACTGATCGACTTTTTCTATGTAAAACCGCTGCGGGGCATCCTACCGTTGCAGACCTTCCGGTACGCCGTCTGCGGAGGCGCGAACATGGCCCTCGACCTGCTGCTTTACTTCGTACTGTACAACTTCGTCCTCGACAAGCAGATCGTCCGCATCGGAAACATCGTGGCCGTTTCGCCCCATATCGCTGCTTTTCTGATCGTTTTCCCCCTTACGTTTTTCACCGGCTTCTGGCTCAACCGTCACATCGCTTTCCACGGTTCTCCGCTGCGGGGCCGGGTGCAACTGTTCCGCTATCTGTTGAGCGTCGGGGGCTCGATCCTACTCAATTACCTGTGTCTTAAACTGTTCGTAGAAGTCATCGGGCTGTACCCCACCCCGTCGAAAGCCGTGACGACGGCCATCTCGGTCGTATACAGCTACGTCATGCAAAAATACTTCTCGTTCCGGGGATGCGCCGCGCATCAATAGAAAAGGAACATGAGGGCGATCGACCCGTAGACACCCGCCCGTATCCGTCCCAATGTCCGCGGCGAAATCCGACGCAGACCGAGGCGCGACGAAATGAAATCGGCTCCCAGCGCCACGCCTGCGAACACGACGACGGCGACCGCCGCGAAAACGGCGCCGAGAAGCAGCATGTCGGTCCGGGGCGTCGTGCTCGTTCGGTCGACGAACTGGGGCAGGAACGCCAGAAAGAAAAGAATCACCTTGGGATTGAGCAGATTCATCGCGACGCCCGTCCGGTATAACTTTCCGAACGAGGCCGGACCCGTCTCCGACTCCGCACCCGGAGCCTCGCCTCGATCCCTCAGCGACATAATCCCCATATAGACTAAATAGGCGATGCCCGCATAGCGGACGAGCCCGAACCACAGCGGCGAAGAGGCGACCAGCAGCGATATGCCCAAAGCCGCGGCCGCCGTGTGCACGAACAGGCCGGAACAGAGGCCCAACGCCACCGACAGGCCGGCCCGGCGCCCCTGCGTCATGCTCTGCGCCATGACGAACAGGATGTCGGGCCCCGGCATGAGCGTCAGCAGAGCCGAAGCGGCGACGAATTCGGGCAGATCCATCCGGAGAGGTTTTTCGGGCAAAGGACTATTTCACCCTCAGCCTTTGCTTGATCTGCAGGATCGACTTGGTCGTGAGACCGTTGAGCGAACAGAGGTCGGCCACCGTCGTCGAATAGCGTTTGGCGATGTGCGAGAGCGTTTCGCCTTTCTGCACGTAATGGTATCGAAAGGCCGATGCACCCGATCCCTCTGCGGACGGTTTCGTACCGGACGCCGACGAGGCCGGTGCTGCCGCGGCATAGGTCGTCGAAGCGCCCACGGGCGACTCGCCGACGGCCAGCGGACGCGTGGCGACCCGTATGCGGCCGCCCCGGTTATAGCAATAGAGCGTATTGTCGACGCACAGGTCGCGTTTTTCGGTATCGATCAGCATCGTGGGGTTGACCGGCTCGCCCGCCACGCGCAGCTCGAAGTGGAGGTGTTCGGTCGTGGCCCGACCGGTCCGGCCCGCCAGCCCGATGGGCTGTCCGGCCTCGACGACATCGTTCACACGGACGAGGTTCTTCGACTGATGGGCGTATACCGTTTCGATGCCGTTGTAGTGCCGCACGACGATGGCGTTTCCGTAGCCGCTGTAATACTTCGACAGCCGCACCACGCCGGGAAAGGCGGCCCGGATCGTATCGTTCGGCACGGCCTTGATGTCCACGCCCGTGTGCATGGACCGTCCCCGCCTTCCGAAAGGCGAAATGAGTTTCCCGTCGTAGGGATAGCAGAACTCGTCCTTCATCTCTTCAAGCCGGACGACCAGTTCGCCCGACGAGGGGAAAGGATCGTTGTAACAGACGGGAATGCGGATGTGGGCGCTCTCGGTCTCTCCGAAGAGGATCGTGGGACGATTTTTGCGCACTTCGATACAGGGTTGTCCGACGACCCGGACCCCGTCGGGATCGACATCGGGCAACAGCAGCAGGTCATCGGCCTGCGTCGTGCAGGAATCCTGCACGGCGGGCGCCGCGGCGACTTGGGCGGAAGGGGCGGTCTTTCTGCCTTTTCCGCCTTTGAAAAGCGGGCCGACGGTCGAACAGCCGGCAACCAAAAAAGCGAGCAGCGATATGCAGAACGGTTTATTCAACGACATAAAAAGCGATCGGATTTATTGCTATCGGGCCATAAAAATAATGATTTTCCGCGAAACGCCCTAATTCCGACGAGCGCCCTTCTGCGGGAGAGGGACGTTCCGGACGAAGAAGGACGGCAGGGAACCGGGCGATTCCGGAAATATCGTTTATCTTTGTCCTCGGTACGAATCCGAAACGAACGAAATCGAAATTTTAGTATAACCTATGGATACCGAAAAAACCAAATGCCTGATCGTCGGCAGCGGTCCCGCCGGCTATACGGCGGCCATCTACGCATCGAGAGCCGGGCTCTCGCCGATCCTCTACGAGGGAATGGAGCCGGGCGGACAGTTGACCACCACCACCAAGATCGAGAACTTTCCCGGCTATCCCGACGGAGTCGACGGGCCGGTATTGATGGAAGCCATGAAGGCGCAGGCCCGTCATCTGGGTGCGGACATCCGCTTCGGCGCGGCCACGGCTGTCGATTTCTCGTCCGGGACGCTGCGGGTGACCGTCGACGGCAAGCGGCAGGTCGAAGCCGACGCGGTCATCGTCGCGACCGGCGCCGCAGCCAAATACCTCGGACTGGAGTCCGAACAGCGGTTCAAGGGGCGGGGCGTATCGGCCTGCGCCACCTGCGACGGGTTTTTCTACCGCAATCAGGACGTGATCGTCGTGGGAGGCGGAGACTCGGCCTGCGAAGAGGCGACCTATCTGGCCTCGATCTGCCGCAAGGTCTATCTGGTCGTCCGCAAAGACCACCTGCGGGCGTCGAAGGCCATGCAGGCGCGGGTAGCCGGCACGCCCAACATCGAAACGCTGTTCGAAACGGTGACGCAGGAGGTGCTCGGCGACGACAACGGTGTGACGGGAGCGCGGGTGCGCCGCAGCGACGGCGAGGAGCGCGTGATCGAGGCGACCGGATTTTTCGTCGCCATCGGCCACCGTCCCAACACCGAAATTTTCCGCGGAGCCCTCGAACTCGACGAAGAAGGATACATCCGCACGGAGCCGGGCACGTCGCGCACGAGCGTTCCGGGCGTATTCGCCGCAGGCGATGTGCAGGACCCGCACTACCGGCAGGCGATCACGGCAGCCGGATCGGGCTGCACGGCAGCGCTGGACTGCGAACGCTATCTGCTCGGACTATGAGTTCCCGGCCGACGATCGACGTCCGGACCCTGTTCGCCGTGCGCGGCGAAAGCGAATTCGAAGAAGCCGCGCTGAACGTATTCCGGTTTCAGGCCGCCTGCTGTGCGCCTTACGCCACATACCTCGATCTGCTGGGCGTCGCGCCGGACGAGGTGCGGCACATCGGCGACATTCCGTTCCTGCCCGTCGAACTGTTCAAGACGCACCGCGTCTACTGCGGCCCCGGCGAACCGCAGAAAGTGTTCACCAGCAGCAGCACGACGGGCCAGACGCCCGCCCGCCACTTCGTCGCCGACCTGTCGATCTACGAGGAGGCCTTCACCCGTGCGTTCGAAATGTTCTACGGCCGGCCGGAGGACGTCTCCGTTTTCGCGCTGCTGCCCAGTTACCTCGAACGCGAAGGCTCGTCGCTGATCTATATGGCCGACCGGCTCATCCGACAGGGCCGGGGCGGAGGGTTCTATCTCCACGATCACGAGCGACTGCTGCACGACCTGCGGGCCTGTCCGGGACCGAAGATTCTGCTCGGCGTCAGCTATGCGCTCTGGGATCTGGCCGAGACGCATCCGGGAGCGCTGCCCGACACGGTCGTCATGGAAACCGGCGGCATGAAGGGCCGGCGCCGGGAAATGCCCCGCGAAGCGTTCCATGCGATGCTCGGCGAGGCGTTCGGCGTACAGGCCATCCATTCGGAATACGGCATGGCCGAACTCATGTCGCAGGCCTACTCTTCCGGCCGGGGACTTTTCCGCACGCCGCCTTGGATGCGCGTCCTTACGCGCGACCTGCACGACCCGTTCGCCCCTGCGGCGCCCGGACGGCCCGGAGGCGTCAACATCGTCGATCTGGCCAACCTCTACTCGTGCAGCTTCTTGCAGACCCAAGACCTCGGAACGGTCTACGAAGACGGCTCGTTCCGCATCCACGGCCGCATTTCGGGCAGCGAAATCCGGGGCTGCAATCTGTTGGTACAGGAATAACCGGTCGACGGAGGCCATGCGCTTCCCGACCGTTTCGTGTTCTCCGTTTCCGTCGCCGGAGCTCCGCAGCGCCCGGAGCGGCACCACGGGGCAGATTCGTATCGTTCCGACTGCTGCGAATCCACCGTATTCCCGGCCGGAGGTCCGGATCGGGAAAAAAGCCTCCGCACCGCCTCCGGCGCCCCGGTCACGAACAGGTCGCGCAAAGCCCTCGTCGGACCCCGGCGGCAGGACGCACCGATACAATCCTTAAAAAACGGTTGAAAATCCGCGGCATCGAACCGAAACATTCCCGAACGCGGTTCTTTTTGCAGGTCCCGTCGCAGACCGGTTTTTAAAACAGAAAACCGCCGACACACTCCTCAGACGGTTATGGACATGCTTTCCCCATCGTGTCCGAAAGATTCCGTCCCGCACCGGCAGTCCGCTCATCTCGCTAAAGAATGAGGACGAACGGCACGTCCCGCCGCACCGCCCTTTCTTCGCTACGATTTTTTACAACGGCAACGTTTTTTGCCCCCGCGGACCGGACACCGGACATTCTCCGTCCCCTTTCCGCGAACCGTCCCCGCTCCCGCCTTTCGAAAAGCCCGAACCGGCCGCAACGTCCCGGCGCCGGCGGCCGAGGCCTCGTCGCCGCTTCAGCACAAAAGCCGGACGCTACCGGTCCGTCCGTTTTCCTTCGTCGATCAGGGCCAGAAAGCGGGCCGCGACGGTACGGATGTCGTAATCGGCGAGGTCGATGCCCCGCACCTGTCCCGCATAATCGCCCCGGAGCGCCGCCCGGAACGCCTCGGCATCGAAGGTTCTGTCGTTGAACGACAGGATGGGACGTCGGGCGATCGCATAGTCGATCAGCTTGCTCGGCGTGGCGTTCGAGGTCGTGTTGTCGAAATTGACGAGAAAATCGGCCTCGGCCAGCCGTCCGATCAACCGTTCGCGCGGGAGCGGATCGTGCAGCACGATGCAGCCCCTCACGCGCTGCTGCGCCCGGCGGATCATGTCGGCGAAACGGTCGTCGAGGTGGTTGATGTACAGATCGAAACGGAACGGAGTCTCCACCGTTTCGAGAAAATCGAAGAAGAACTGCGGGTCGCGGATGTTTTCGTAGAAGCGTCCCGCATAGGCGAACGTCGGCTCGGAATGGGGCACGTAGTCCGGCAGCGGAATCGCGTCGAGGTCGAACCCTTGCGGAATGACCCGGATGCGGGAACGGTCCATGTAAGGCGTGTAGCACGGCAGCGCCTTTTCGACCGGAACGGCGAACCAGTCGAACAGCCGCCCCCACCGTTTCAACCACAGGTAATAGCCCGGAAAGACGTTCCGCGCCACGTCGCCGCGGAACGGAGGATCGCTGAACTCGGCGATCGTCACGGCCTGCCGCAGGGCGGGATTGCGCCGCATGGCACGCGCCACGGCCAGATGGACGGCCGCAGGATACGAAATCGACAGCACGGCGTCGAACGGTCCGCGCAGCTCCGCAAGCCGGGCGCAAAGCCCCGGATCGTATTTGGCCCACAGTTCGTGGCAATAGAAATAGAGCACCGCCTTCTGGACGATTTCGGGCATGAAACGCCGCAGGCGGCCGTTCCGGCGCGAGACGGCCGAACCCTCCGCCCCCTCGACGGGCCCCGAAGCGAAAATCACCTCCAGCCCCTCTTCCCGCAGCGGATGTTCATGGAAGATCGCCCGATTGGGCAACAACAGCGTGACGCGATGGCCCTGACGGGCCAACTGCCGGGCGAGCTCCGTCGTACGGAACGCGCGGGGCGTGAGCTCCGGATAACAAGCTCCGGAGACGATCAATATGTTTCGGGTATCGTTCATCGTTCGGTACGGTATAGCATGCTCAAGCGCATCGCGGCGTTCCGCTCATCGGCCCGTGAGCAGGCCGCACGTGATGTTCCGTCGCATGCGCAACAGATAAAGGGCCTTCTGCGGCCGCAACCGCAGCAGGTAGCCCGCAGAGAAGACCAGCGTGCCGCCCCACTTGACCGCTTCGGCGAACAGCCGCCGGGCGTACGACCCTTTCCCCTCGTTGCGCGTGCGGACGCGTTCGCTGACGCCGATCATGCGCGAGAGCCGTTCGAAATAGGTCTCGGAGAGCTTATACGCCGGCGTGATGTGATAAATCTCCGCATCGGGGATATAATAGTACCGCACGCCTCCGGCCCGCAGCCGGGCTGCGAAATCCTTCTCCTCGCCGCCCATCGGGTTGGTTCCCGAACGTCCGAGGGCCGTATCGAAATTCCCGAAGCGGTCGAACAGGCTGCGGCGAAAGCCCGAATTGCCCACGCCGGGATAGCGTTTGCCGCGAAACGGCACGATGCGGGGCCCCATGTCCATGACGCCGGTAATCATCTTTTCGATATAGTAGGAATACCAGCACGGCAACGGCGCCTCGTAAACCGGTACGACGGCGCCTCCCGCCGCATCGAATCCGGGATGCTCGTCGAAAAACCGGAAGTAGCTCTCGGCCCAACGCACTCCGGCCTCCTCGTCGTCGTCGATGAAGACGATGCACGCGCCCCGCGACTCGGCGATTCCCCGGTTGCGGGCGAACGAAATGCCTTGGGAGGGCTCCATGACCCGGCGCAGGTGCAGCTCCGGATGGGCCTCCGCGAAGGCTTCGCACACCGCAGGCGTGTCGTCCGTCGAATTGTTGTCGACGACCACGATTTCGAACCGCTCCGGCGGAAGCGTCTGCCGGGCCAGACTGTCGAGCGTACGGAGCAGGTAGGCCGAACGGTTGTACGTGGCGACGATTATCGAAAGTCCGATCATACGTTGTCGTAAAAAGATAAGCGGGAAACGCCCCGAAGGCCGTTCTCCGGAAGCAAATATACTGGCTTCGCCAAAATATTCCAAAACGCCCCGCACCCCGCGGTCTCCGAACGACTCGCCCGTTCCGCTTCCCGGACCGAAAAGCCGCATAGAACCGATATACGACGGCTCCGCGCTTCCGCGGACAGCGCACCGGAGAGAACGGTCCCGAAAAGCGGGAGTCGTTGCCGGGCCGAAAGAAACCGCGACACCCCGATGCTACGAACATACGGGACTGTTGCGCCCCGGCGATCTTCGAACGACAAAGCCGAATCCCAGCAACACGTCCCGTCCCCGCATCACGCGTTCCGCACGACGCCCTCCGGAAACCCTTCGCCGGAACGCCCTCCGGCGAAGCCTTCTTCACGGATTCCCGAAACGGTCCCGTTCCGATTCCGAACCGGAAAGAAGCCGACGCGTCGGAACGATACGTCGGACGCGGGAAACGCCCCGCCGGAGCACACGCCCCGGCACCGACGTCCGGACGAACGATACGCCGGCGGCAGCGGCATGCAGAATCTCTCCGGGAAAAGAGTCGTCCGGCCCATGTACAAAACGGGAACCGTACAACCAGACGGACTGCCGCCCCCGTCGCATCCTTACAAAACCGCAACGGAAGGGAACATGTTTCTCCGCGCATCCGGTCGGTCTTCGCCCGACCGATGTCCCGGTATAAAAAAGCGTTCCTTCCGCACCCCCGCGACAAGCGAGAAGTACGTAAGGAACGCCGTCCGGCCCGAGGGAAGTTCCCGTCCGGCCGATCGCCGGTTACAGCCCCGCGATGAAATCGTTCATTTCCCGCTCCCGCGCTTCGAGGCGCTGCAACAGGCGGAACTGCGCCCACGAGCGCTGCCGGTTGTGGGTCGGATGCAGAATTTTGTAATAAGTATCCCCGTCGAGGTAATCGGTCAGGAACCGCACCGCCTGCATGTAGGTGAGCAACTGCGCCCCGAACGGCAGGTTCTCGCGTTCGCAGGGCGTCAGAAACGAAGCGGCGCTGTCGATATACCCTTTCGAGAACGATCGGAAAATATCCATGTTCACGTCCACACGGTCCAAATCGGCATCGTCCTCGGCCCCGGTATTGGCCCCGGTGCGGATGAAATCGCCGAAATCGGAAAGTACGTATCCGGGCATCGTCGTATCGAGGTCGATGACGCACAGCGGACGGCCCTCCTCGTCGAAGAGCAGGTTGTTGACCTTCGTATCGCAATGCGTCACCCGCTTGGGCAGCTTTCCCTCGCGGTGGAGCCGTTCGACCCGGCACATGCGTCCGGCCCGCGCGAGCAGCTCGTCCGAGAGCGCCCGCATTTCGCCGGCCCGTCCGTGCGCATCGCTTTCCAGCGCATCGCGGAACTGCTCCAACCGGAACTCGATGTTATGGAAATCGGGTATCGTTTCGCCCAACGCCCCCTCGTCTATGTCGGAGAGCATCGCCTGAAAATCGCCGAAAGCCCGGCCCGTCAGCTCGGCCAGTTCGGGCGTGATCGTTTCGTGCGTCACCGAGCGGTCGATGAAGATCGTCATCCGCCAGTAGGACTCTCCGTCGAAATGAAAAAGTTTTCCCTCCCGCGTGGGAATCAGTCGCAACACCCTCCGGTCGAGCTCTTCTGTGCCGCGCTCGGCGAGCTTGCGGCGAATGTGCGAGGTGACCCGTTCGATGTTGTTCTGCAAGCGTTCCACGTCGCGGAAAACGCGGTGGTTGATGCGTTGCAGGATATAATCGGGCGTCGCGGCCCCTTCCGTCTCCACACGGAACGTGTCGTTGATCCAACCGTTCCCCACCGGAGCGATCCGGGCCGGACGGCCTGCCGTGTCGAACCGTGCGACGACGGCTTCTATCTGTGTTCGTTCCATACTTTTCGCTTTTGCCATCGCGGACGCACGCCCTTTCCGCCATATCGTGCAGGAAGGACGCGCGCTTTCCGCAAAACACTATTTTGTCGCCATCGAGAATCCTTGGGTCCGGTTCCACGCCCCGCGCGTGAAATCGGGGATGCGGACGGGCATGCCGTCGTGCCCGACGGAGGTTTCGGTCAACTCGACCAGCGACGACCATTCGGCCGCATCGTAAACGTCCTGATCGAGCGGAAGTCCGTTTCTCAGGCAGTAGATCAGGCGGTAGTCCATGATGAAGTCCATGCCGCCGTGACCGCCCACCTGCCGGGCCTTCTCGCCGATTTCCCGCGCCAGCGGATGTTCGTACAGCGCCATCAGACTGTCCATCTGAGGCTTGGGCAGGAAACTGTGCGCATGGGGTTCGAGCGCGATTCCCTCGACGGGATATTTCTGCGCGAAACCTTTCGTGCCGCTGATCGTATGGAGGCGGTCATAGGGCCGGGGACTGGTCACGTCGTGCTGGATCATGATCGTCTTGCCCTTGGCCGTGCGGATGAGCGTCGTGTTCATGTCGCCGAGGCGGTAGTCGCGACGGGCGAATTCCGAATCCTTGCCGAATTTTTCCTCCGCAGCCACCGTAATGCCCCTCTGGGCCGAAGAGACCGACACCAGATAATCCATCCTGTCGCCGCGATGGATGTTCAGCACTTGGCAGACGGGGCCCAGACCGTGCGTAGGATAGGGATTGCCCGTGTGTTTTTCGTTATAATTCAGTCGCCACATGTTGTAATAGCCCGCCCGGTCGTCGGTTTCGAGGTTCAGCGACCGCAGGTCGTGGATATAGGCGCCCTCCACGTGCATGATTTCGCCGAAAAGCCCTTTCTGCGCCATGTTCAGCGTGGCCATTTCGAAAAAGTCGTAGCAGCAGTTTTCGAGCATCATGCAATGCCGGCGGGTCTGCTCGGCCGCATCGACCAGCTGCCAGCACTCGTCGACGGTGAAGGCGGCGGGCACTTCGAGCGCCACGTGCTTGCCGTGCCGCATCGCATAGACGGCGATCGGAGTATGCAGCTCCCATTGCGTGCAGTTGTAGATCAGATCGACGTCTTCCCGTTCGCACACTTTTTTCCAGTCCTCCTCACCGGTGTATTCCGCGGCGGCGGGAAGTCCCGCTGCCGAAAGCGTCCGCTGCGCCGCAGCCACGCATTCGGGCCGCACGTCGCACAGGGCTACGATCTGCACGCCGTCCAGATGGGTGAACCGTCCGACGGCCATCGACCCCCGCATGCCCAATCCGACGAACGCGACGCGCACCGTGGGAATAGGGTCGCATCGCAGACCCAGCACGTCGGTCTGTCCCTTGATGCGGGCCGGAACGGGAAATTCGATCATTCCCTTGCGGATCTTGGGCCCTTTGCCCCACCCCGTTTCGGGAACGGCGAGGACAAAAACGGCAAGAAGCACGGCAAGGCAGGTTTTGAGCTGTGTTTTCATCTTTTTCGTTTTATAATTTCCTTAAGCTACAAATATATTCAGAATCCCAAGTATATTCGGCGAAAAGAACAGCGACAGTCGGGCAATAGCCCGGTCCGCGGTGGCGAAGCCGGTTCTTTGAGACAAATATACCCAATATATCCGACGAAAAAGAACGGAGGCAGTCGGATAAAGCCGATTTCTTTAAAACAAAAAACGAAATCGAAGCTCGTCCGGACGGATTTTCCTTCCGTCGTCCGGGATGCGGTCCGGACACGGACGGCCTCCCGGAGTCGGAAATATCGCGTCCGCCACAGGACCGGCACCGCCCCGACGACATCACCTCCGCGAACACGCACACGACGCTCCCGGTCGAGAAACGGACACAGGGGACGGAAAGCGTTTCCATCCCCTGTGTTTATACGAATCGTCCTCGTCCGGGATTCCGAATCGGCCCCTTGCCCGATCGTTGCGGGCGGAAGCGTCCGGCCGGACTTCGGATCAGAAAGCCAGAATCGGCCGGGCCACGGCGTCGTAGTCGAAATATTCCGTCATACATTCGATCGTTCCGTTCGTACCGATGTTCATCACGCAGGATGTTTCATCGGCATAGGGCGTCGAAGCCCACAGCGAGCAGGTCGTGTAATACTTTTCGGTGACGAAAAGTTCTTCCTTGTCTTCTGCCGGAATTTCGGACATCGTGGAATTGAACTGCGCGATGACGTCGTAATCGGTCTTTTCCGAGCAGTACCACGTAGCATCTTTGTCGAGCGCCTGCCATTCCTTCATGTAAGCGGCCACGCCGTTTCCGCACAGGTTGGCCATCATGTCCCACAACTGTCCGGTGCTGGGCAGAAACCATCCGCTCGTCGTTTCGGGCGCCGCGAACGTGAACCCGTTCAGCGTCCACTTGAAAGCCGGCATCAGATCCATCCGTTCGCTGTAAACCTCGCCTACCTTCGTGGTTTCGGCACGGCCGTTCACGTTCTTGTACCACGTCGAAGCCAGTTTGGCGCCCTTGAGGGCGGAGAAATCGAAGTCGGAAGACCACCAAGTCGTCTGTTTTTCCGTACCGTGGGCGCTTTTGACCGCCACCACGTAACCGTGCGTGTAACCGGCCTCCTTGTCGGTTTCGGCAATGCGGTCGCCGAACGTCTGGAATACGATGCCGATCACCGTCTTGCCCGCTTTGGGCGCGGGTTTGACATCCGCCCACACCGGATTCAGCCCGTCGGCTTCGATGCTCACAAGACCGCCGTCGCTCCACGTGCCGTCCGAATAGAAATAGTCGCCGATCTTGGGTTCGGGTACGGCAACCGTCACCACGCAACTGTCGGCAGCGTCACCGGCCTCGGCACGGATAACGGTCGTTCCTACGGCCACGGCCGTCACGACACCCGCTTCTACGGTAGCGATCGTTTCATCGTTCGAAGTCCAAGTGACGGTCGGGTCGGTGGCATCGTCGGGCAAGACGGTCGCAGTCAACGTCTGCGTACCTTCCACTTCCAGCGTTATGGCATGCTCATCGAGCGTGACGCTCCGCACGACGATGGGCGAGACAGTCACCACGCAGGTAGCGCTTTTCTCGCCGACGGTGGCGGTCACGGTAGCCTGCCCTACGGCGACGGCCGTCACCGTACCTTCGCTGACGGTCGCGACAGCTTCGTTGTCCGAAGACCATACGACACTCTGGCCGATCGTTTCGAGCGGGGGCGTCACGAGCGCCGTGAGCGAAGAGGTTTCTCCTATCGTAAGGGCGAGTTCCGTTTTGTCGAGCGCGACGGTGATTTCCGGCACGTCGTTTTCGTCGTCTTTACAGGACAACATGCACAGCGAAGCGCAGATGAGCAGCAACGATGTCTTCAAAAATTTCTTCATGCGTTTTTCGGTATTTGAGTTCGTTTCGCATCGGAACGACCGGTACGGGAAAGCGGCGCCCGTTTCCGGAAACCTCTTCCCGGCCTTTCCTTATCGGGGCAAATATAAGAAAAAACACTTGTTCTTCCGGTCGTTCCGCCCCTCCGAAGGGCGAAAAACCGAAAACGACAGTCTTTTTCGGTCGATTTTCGGGCCGGATGCCGGCACGCCCATATCCGGTCCGTCCGCCGCCCTGCCGGTCCGGTTTGGATAATCCGGATATTTTCCCCACCTTTGTATCAAATCCTTTTTACAAGTCGGACGAACGAAAACTTCCCGCGCGGCCTCCGTGTACCGCAGCGGGAGAAACCGTTTTCGTTTTTCCGACAAAAGTCCATCGAAGATGACGCATTAGCTTTATCATCGTTAAACATTTGAAAAACAACGTGTCTCGACAGACGGGCCGAAGCCGGCCCCGTCCGTCGGAGGGAGTTCTTTGACGTGTTGTTTTTCGGTCGGCCCGGCCGGGCGCCGACCGGTTTTCGAAAATTACCGAATGTTTAACGTTTTTAAAGCTATCGCACGATGAAAAAAGAAATCGAAATCGCATCTTCTTCACGAACCGATCTGTTCTACGAACTGGCCGCCTCGTCGCGCCGCGGATCGGTCCGAATCTACGGCCGGTCCCTCGACGAAATCTGCCGGAGGCATGCCGACCTCGTCGCCGGCGCGAAAAATCCCGAACAGTGGGCCATCGAACAGGGTCGCTACGCCGAATTCATGTGGCAGCAACTCGACCGCCTGACCTGTCCGCGTGCTGTGGCGCTCGGACGGATCGTCGATCTCCTCGAACGGGCCGTCGCCGCGCTCGAAAAGTCGGAAAACCGTTCGCGACGGTCGTATCGCCCCATCGTCCGCACTTTCCGGGACCGGCTCGACGACGCCGTCCGCCTAAGCGAAGCCCTCCTTCCCGTTCCGACGCCGAGTCCCCGAAACGAGTGACCGGGGCAACCGGCGCCTCCCGCTCCGTTTCAACCACCGCAACGTTGCGCCGAACATCGCGGCGCATCCGGCCGACGAGGCCTCCGGATTCGTTTCCCGGAGGCCTCGTTCCGTTCGGCGGACAAGCGTTCTGCCGGACCGGCCGACACGGCATCGACAACCGGCCCGAAGCCGCCCGGCGAAACCGTCCCGTCGAAGCGGACGGATCAAAGACGAAAACCGACCGCCGGACTTTCTGCGGTACCGCCGGACGATACCGATCCCGAACGAGCCGTTCCATCCCCCGGCCGCCTTTCCGAAGAGGAGACTTTTTTCGCCGATCCGTCCTCCGGCTCTTTCACGATCCTTCGTCGCTTCCGCCCGACCGTTTCCGGTCCGATACGGGACCCCGACACCGCACGGCGGAACCGATATACCCCACCAGCACCTCCCAGAAAAAACAATTCTCCTCGGAAACAGAGAGACCGGCACCGGAAAAAACGGCGCACCGTTTTGCGCAACGTTCCCCGAAGCAAACCCGCGAACCGGACGGCGAAAACGGATCGTTCCGGACGAATCCGAACCGCACCCACCCGAAAAGCGGAGGAGCCGAATCGTCGGCTCCTCCGCTTTTTATTTTTCCGGCGAGGCGCTTCTGCCCCGTTCCACTTTACCGGGCACCGTAAGTTCCATCCCGGCGACTCTCTCCGGGCGCAGGAAAACCGGCGGGCACTTTCTGTCGCACCCGGCCCGTGGCCGCCCATTCGGCCCCACGCAACAAAAGCGTCTGAAACCCGACGCACTGCATCGACGGACTGTTCTCCGGCGAATCGCCCGCATGACCGAGCATCAGGTGAAAAATGCGCGCCTTGTGGTAACGGACCGTAAAGACGAGCGGCTCCTCGCGGCCCGAACCGCCCCTCGACGGATCGGCATAGGCCGAATAGAGCACGTCTTCCACCTCGGCCGGACCCCGCATCCGGTCATACAACTCGTCGGTGGCATGCAGCCACTCGGCGGGCAGGCCCCGCGTAACGGGATGGGACATCGCATGGCCGTGCATGACGTATTCCCGCTGCTCGCCGTGCGACCCGCCGGGCCCGGTGCTCCGGTCGCGGACCCAACGCCCGTTTTCGTAGTAAAGATAAGGTCCCCAACGTTCGTCGCGGCCCTCCCAGCCGCCCAAGGCGGTGATGCGGTTGAATTCTTCCCAACCGGCGAAAGCGTTGTTCGCCGCATGATAGACGACCAGTCCGCCGCCTCCACGGAGATAACGCACGAAAGCGGAGTCGGTCGCCGAAGGCCAACGGTCGCCGTTGTAGTCGAGCACGACGACATCGCAGGCCCCGAAGTCCGGAGCGAAACCGCTCATGTCCTCGCCCGGTCCGGGAGAGACGGCCACCGAAACGGCGAACCGGCCCGAATTTTCCAGAATGGACTTCAGTACCCGGTGGCTTACCGACCAGTTGTGGTTGTTCTGTCCCGTCACGATCAGCGCCCGAATGGGTTCGGCCGCCCGCGACGGAGCCCATGCCGACAAAAGCAGGCACAGAAAAAAACGAAAAATCTTGCTCTTCATAACGAATCCTTTACGGGAGACGACGGGCCGCAGCAGCAATACACAACGCATTCCGGACAAAGCCGCACCGCCGGCCCCGGTATTCGACTAAACGTGTCTCGTTCCATCGCACTCCGCCTTCCGGACAGGAAAGCCGGATGCGGCAAAAAAGCCCCGGACCGAATGCACCGCCGCAGAAACGAAGCACGAAACGCTTTTTACAAAACACCGCTCCGGCCCGGCGGACATACCCGGTCCCGACGAATCCGGAAACGCCGGACAGCATCCGGAACGCAGCCACATCGCCCGGCTTCGCCCTGCCTTTCCAACCGAAACGAAAGACAAAGCTCCAGCGGTCTCTCTACCGGTCAAGCAAAGGAAAAGGCACGGCACGCAGAAACGGCGGAAAGCGCAGCGAGCGTCCTCGGCCCCGCGCAGCCCGGTTACAATTCTCTGATCCAGATGTTTCTGAAACGGATCGGGTTGTGGTGGTCCTGCAAGATGATCGGGCCTTTGCCGTGAACGATGGTTTTCGGGAATCCGATGAATTCGGTCGTTCCCAGAATCGTCGTGTTGTTCTGCACCAGCACGCCGTTATGCAGCACGGTGACGCGCCCGTGCGACTGCACCGACCCGTCCTCGCGGAAGCGGGGCGCCGTGTAAATGATGTCGTAGCTGTTCCAGCAGCCCGGCTTGCGGCACGCGTTCACGAGCGGAGGCGTCTGTTTGTAGATGCTCCCGGACTGTCCGTTGGCATAGGTTTCGTTGCCGTAATTGTCGAGAATCTGGATTTCGTAGAGTCCCTGAAGGAAAACGCCGCTGTTGCCGCGTCCCTGACTTTCGCCGACGATCTCCGTCGGCGTGCTCCACTCGATATGCAACTGGCAGTCGCCGAACTCCTGTTTAGTGCGGATGTCGCCCGAATGGGGGACGACCGTCATGACGCCGTTCTCGACTTTCCAAGGAGCGGGAGCGTCCGATCCGCGGCTCTGCCACCGGTCGGCTGCTCGGTCGTCGGCCCCCAACAGCACGATAGCGTCCGAAGGCGGAGCGAGAAAAGGAATGTCCTCGTCGCCGGGCGAGACGATCCGGGGCTGCGGCTCCCAGAATTCGGACATGCCGGGCGTCATGGGTTCCGGCTGGGGATACTGTTTCTTCTCCTGCGCGGAGAGGACGGATACCGTGCCGACACTCAGCAGGGCGATCCAAAGCGTTTTTTTCATATTCACGGTAAGTAAGGTTTGAGGTTTTATTTTCGAATCGGACCCGCGGACGATATCCGGGCGGGAGAAGAGTGCCGCGCGGAGAGGCGTTGCACACCTTCCGCCTGCTCCGGACCGTCCGGCGCGGAGGAGTCGTCCTCCGATTCCCCGGAGCCGTCGGGATCGCCCGGCCGCTGCGTGCCGGAGCCCTCCGCTGGACGCAGATGAAGCATCGTAAATTCGGGCCGGTCTTCCCGCTCCTCGTAGCCGGGAGGATGCCCGTAGGAAAGTCTCAGTCCGATCGTCCGCACCGTATCGAGCGCCTGCGGCTCGACACGCAGCACGATCTCCGTGCGGAGCGTGTCGCCCGTGGCGAAGACCGCCTCGGAAGAAGCGAAATCGAACATTTCCGGCCGCAGGGCCGTCGTCGAATCGGCCACCGTGCCGAAGGCGACGCGGTCGGTCTTGTGACGGATGCCGCCGAGCCGGTAGACGGACAGGGAAAATTCGACCGTCTCGCGCAGCGTCGTGTCCACGTACAGCGTATCGGCCGCGCGGCCGAACCAGAACGCATCGCGCGAGGGGCCGTCCACCGCCGCGATGCGGACGAGGGTACGGTCGTGCCGGCGAACGGCTTCCGGCGCATCGGGATGGACGTAAACGAGCTGCAACCCCACAACAAGCACCTCGGAGGGGAGCGATTCCGGATGGACGATCATGCGGATTTCCGAACGGACTGTATCGGCATCGGCGAACCGGACGACCGGCGTAAGGATTTCATAGTTTTCGGGATCGCGGGCCGTCGTCGTGTCGGCGAGCACGACAAACCCGACGGTGTCGGTGTCGAACGCCCGGCCCCGCATCCGGAACACAGGCACCGAAATCGTGTCGGGCTCCGTCCGCGTGGAATCGACTTTGAAATCGAAAGCAGCGTTGCGGAACCAGTACAGGTCCGTATAAAGATCGGGCCCGTCGTCCTTGAGGCATCCGCTCATCGCTGCCGCGACGGCGACGAGCGAGGCGAGCAGCAGACGGGCGGACCGTCCGCGCAAGCGGAGAAACGCTCCTGCCACGGAACGGAGCGAGGGGCGGCATCCGTCCCTCCGGGGAGTTCGCCGACGGGCGGCGTATCGTATTTTCATCGTACTTTCACGGATTTGGTGTGCCCGGACCCGTACCCCGCAGCCGGAGCCGGTTCCGGAATCAAAGTTAACGGTAATTTTTCATTTTCCGCCCGACGGTGCGAATTTCTCCGATTTTCGCGGCCTCAGGAACGTTTTACGGAACATACGAGAAAAAATATGAATAGCTCGCGAAAAAAAAGCCCGGCGAAAAGCCCTAACATTGCACTACATATAAACCTCTTCCGGTGCGGGTTTTTCGCCCCCGTCCGGATGAATGAAATATTACGGGTTAGTCCGGTAATGTTCAGTTAGGTAAAGTTGGGTTAAGTTAGGTTGGGTCCGGCGTGTATATCCATACACCCGGACCTTTTTTCACGGGCGGCCGCGGAAATGTTCCGCGGTTTTTCTATTTTTGTACGAAACCTAAAACCCGACCGATCCATGCACTCCGATGCGCGAAACTTCGCAGGCACGGCCGTTTCGCTGTTCCTGTGTCTTAGTCTGATGCTGGCGGCATTTTCGGCCCGCGCCGAAGAAAGCCGCCCCGAAAAACCGAAAAAGACATACGCCAACCCGGTCACGACGACCGACGGAGAACCCGTCCGGCTCGCCGACCCGTTCGTCTACCGCCACGAGGGCGTCTATTACATGACCGGCACGACGGGGGCGGCCGAGGCCGAAGGATTCGACTACTACACCTCGGACGACCTCGTCGAATGGACGTACCGCGGACCGTTGTTCCGCAAGTCGCCCGAACACTTCGGCGCGGGAGCATTCTGGGCGCCCGAAGTCAAATTCTACGACGGGAAATTCTACCTGACATACAGTTGCCTCGACGCACGAAGAGGGCTCCTGCTCTCCTGTCTGGCCGTCAGCGAGACGCCCGGCGGACCGTTCCGCGAACTCTACACGCCTTGGTTCGACCGGGGACACTCGGCCATCGACTGCCATATTTTCATCGACGACGACGAACGGCGGACGCCCTATCTCTATTTCAGCAAAAACGGCCACGAAGCGGGTTGCAGCTACGGCGAAAACTACGTCGTGAAGCTCCGTGAGGACCTTTCGGTGCCGGACGACGAACCGCTGCTCGTCTCGCGGGCTTCGCAGCCGTGGGAGAAAGTGCGCTGGGAGGTCAACCGCTGCAACGAAGGGGCCTTCGTATTCAAAAGAAAAGGAACCTATTACATGACCTATTCGGCCAACGACACGGGCTATTCCCATTACGGGATAGGCGTGGCGACGGCGTCCCACCCGCTGGGACCGTGGACCAAATACGAAGACAATCCGCTCATGACGACCGATCTGTCGAACGGAGTATCCTCTCCCGGCCACAATTCCATCGTCGCGTCGCCGGACGGCAAGGAACTGTTCGTCGTCTATCACCGGCACGCCGATCCGCAGGGCGAGCGCCCCTCTTTCGACCGCGTCGTCTGCATCGACCGGCTCTATTTCGACCGCGATGGCCGTCTGCGGACGCACGGTCCGACTTCCGAACCGCAGAAAGCACCCGGCCGGTCCCGCACGGCGAAAACGGCCGGCGACCGCCCCTCCGCCCGATAGCATCCGAATCGAAACCGAAACCCGACCGATGAAAAAAACGACTCTGCTTTCGACCCTCTTTCTGCTCGTGTGCGGAACGGCCGCTGCCCAAAATCCCGTCGTCCCGCCCGGCGTGTTCCTCGCCGACCCCGAAGGACACCGATGGAAGGACGGACGGCTCTACTTGTACGTCTCGCGGGACGACAACCCCGACGACTACTGCTCGCCCCGCTACGACCTGCTCTCGACCTCCGACCTGAAAAACTGGACGATCCACGAACGGGCCTTCGTCTCCGCCGGCGAGGGCGACGAAGTTCCGTACAGCGACGCACCGCTCTACGCTTCGGACGCAGCCTGCCGCAACGGGAAATATTACCTCTATTACAGTATGCCCGGAGAGCATTCCGAAGGGGTGGCCGTAGCCGACTCTCCTGCCGGACCCTTCCGCGACGGACGACCCGTACCCGGCGTATCGGGCATCGACCCCGCGGTCTTCGTCGACGACGACGGACAGGCCTATTACTATTGGGGGCAGTTCGCCGCCAAAGGAGCCAAGCTCAAGGACAACATGCTCGAAATCGACCCGGAGACCGTGACCGACTCGCTGGTAACGGAGAAGGATCACTGCTTCCACGAGGGCAGCAGCATGCGCAAGCGCAACGGCATCTATTACATGGTCTATTCCCATCTGCGCAAGGGACGTCCCACCTGCATCGGCTACTCGATGTCCCGTTCGCCGCTGGGCCCCTTCCGGTATGGCGGCGTCATCGTCGACAACGCCGGATGCGACCCCGAATCGTGGAACAACCACGGTTCGATCTGCGAGTTCGACGGCAAATGGTACGTCCTCTATCACCGGACGACCAACGGCTCGCGATCGCTGCGCAAAGTCTGCATCGAACCCATCGCGTTCGACGACGACGGGACGATCCGGGAAGTGGAAATGACCTCGCAGGGCGCCGGCGATCCGCTGGACGCATTCGCGCCGACCGGGGCCGAACGCGCCTGCCTCCTTTGGGGCAATACCCGCATCCGGACCCGTGCGTCGGACCGCGAGGAGCTCGGCGGCATCCGCGACGGAGACTATGCCGTATACCGGTACCTCGATTTCGGCGAGGGTGCCGACGGCTTCTCGGTGGACGTGACGCCCGCAGGCGGGGGACGCATCGAAGTGATGACCGACAATCTGTGGTCGGCCCCCGTGGCGGTCGTGGACGTCCCTGCGGGCAGCGACGGCGGAACGATCACGATAGAGACCTCCGACATGCAGCCCGTCACGGGTGTGCGCGAACTCATCCTGCGCTTTACGGGCGACCGCACGGCGGACGAACTGTTCGGCGTCGATGCGTTCCGTTTTCTGAAAAAATGATCCGGAGCGACGCGGTGCGGTCTCACCGCACCGCCCGCCCGACACGAAAAACCGATTCCGTTTCGAACCTAATCCCCCTCAGCCATGCAACGAATACCGACGATCCTTTCGGCCGCAGGCCTTCTCATGCTGCTTTCGTTCCCCTTCTCCGGCGGCGCGCAATCCACCCGTCCGATGAGCTGGACGGCTCAGGACGCACTGGGCCGCCGCATCGGCACGGAACAATATCCCGAAACCCGCGAAGGAAAAACCGTGGGTATGTTCTTCGTCATCTGGCACGGCACGAGCGGTTACGACCGCTACATGCCGCAGTTGCCCGACGAAGGAGTGCTGACGCCCCAACCCTCCGACACGCTCAGTCCCTACGACAACCAGAGACTCATGGAGGAGAACCCTTCCGATCCGCAGTACGGTCCCACGTTAGTCTTCCACCACTGGGGCGAACCCTATTTAGGCTACTATTTGGCGGACGACCGCTGGGTCATCCGCAAACACGCCCAGATGCTCTCGGACGCCGGTGTGGACGTCATCATCCTCGACCTGACCAACGCGGTGATCTACCTGCCGCAGATTCTGACGCTGTGCGAAGAGTACGCCCGTATCCGCGAACAGGGCGGCCGGACGCCCCAGCTTTCGTTCATCTTCAATACGAAAGCCGGGGAAACGCTCCAGCGCCTCTACGACAATTTCTACGGCAAAGGGCTCTACGAGGAGCTGTGGTTCCGCTGGAAAGGCAAACCGCTGGTGCTGTGCCCGCCGCAGGAGCTGACGCCGCAGATGGCCGAATTCTTCACCACACGGCATTCGTGGTTCTGCTCGCTGCCCGAATGGGAATGGTTCGGCGACGGCAAGGACAAATGGCCGTGGGCCGATTATTATCCCCAGCGGGCCGGATGGCACGAATCGCCCGACCGTCCCGAAGCGGTGGCCGTCGCACCCGCCACGCACCCCATCACCGACGGCGGACGGGTGCGGCGCGTGGGCCGGAGCTACCACGACGGAGCGCAGCCGGACAAGGCGCACCAGCATTCCGAGCAGGGCCTCTGCTTCGCCGAACAATTCTCGCGGGCGATGGAGCTCGACCCGGAGTTCATCTTCTTCGCCGGATGGAACGAATGGATGGCCATCCGCCTGACCAACGACGGGCAATTCCTCAAATGCGGCGACCGCGACATCGAAAAGGGCGACACGTTCTTCTGGGACCTGTACAACCACGAATACAGCCGCGACATCGAACCGCTCCGGGGCGGCTTCGGCGACAATTATTATTACCAACTGGCCGACTTCATCCGCCGCTACAAAGGAGCCGAACCGGTCGCCGCACACCGCACGCGCCACAAGATTTCGCTCGCCGATTTCAGTGCATGGAATCGCGTCGAAGCCTCCTATGCCGACGACCGGGGCGACGTATTCCACCGCGACCATCCCGGCTACGGCCGCATCGGACGACTCGTCAACACGACGGGACGCAACGACATCGTCGAATCGAAAGTGGCCAACGACGGCAGAAACCTCTACTTCTACGTTCGCACCGCCCAAACCCTCACGCCGCACACCGATTCGCTGTGGATGCGCCTGTTCATCGACGTGGAGGGCAGCGAACGCCCCGACTGGGAAGGATTCCAGTACGGAATCAACATCGAACCGCCCTCCGGAGGACGTGCCGTACTCTCCCGCTCGAAAAACGGGTGGAACTGGGAGAAAACGGCCGAGATCGACTGCCGCATCGACGGCGACCGTCTCGTAGCGGCCGTTCCCCTCGCTGCGTTAGAGATCGCCGATGAGAACGATTTCGCCGTAGAGTTCAAATGGATCGACAATGCCGTCCGGGAAGGCGACATTCAAGAGTGTATGACCGACGGCGACGCGGCCCCGAACGGACGGTTCCGCTACCGATACGTCTTCAAACGATAAATTCGACTCAACCCTAAAAAACAAACATGAAACCGACCCGACTTTTTCTGCTGACGGCCCTATGCCTCGGACCGCTCGCCGCGCCGAACGACGCCGCGGCGCAAACGCAACTTTCTCCATGGACGGCGCAGGATGCGCTGGGCCGTAAAATCGGCACCGACGACCAATACGGCGCCCCGCGCAAGAACAAGACCGTGGGCATGTTCTTCGTCGTCTGGCACGGCGCGCACGGCTACGACAAACCGGGCACGGCGCCCGACGGCGGCATCATGGTCCCCACGGCGGCCGACTCGCTGAGCCCCTACGACAACCAGAAACTCATCGACGCCGACCCGGCGAACCCGCATTACGGGACGGTACACGCCATGCACCACTGGGGCGAACCCTATTTGGGCTACTACACGGCCAACGACGAATGGGTCATCCGCAAGCACGCCCAGATGCTCTCGGACGCCGGCGTGGACATGATTATGCTCGACGTGACCAATCAGGCGATCTACCTGCCGGTCGTGCTGCAAATCTGCCGGGTGTACGAAGCGATGCGCGCCGAGGGCAACCGCACGCCGCAACTCTCGTTCATCCTCAACACCAACGCCAAGGGCACGCTGAAAAACCTCTTCGAGAATTTCTACGGCAAAGGGCTCTACGAGGATCTGTGGTTCCGCTGGAAGGACAAACCGCTGATCTTCTGCCCGCCCGAAGGCATCACGCCCGAAATGGCCGACTTCTTCACCGTGCGCCACTCGTGGTTCTGCTCGGCTTGGGACTGGTTCGGCGACGGCAAGGACCGCTGCCCATGGGCCGACATCTATCCCCAGAAATACGGATGGCACGACAGTCCCGACAAGGCCGAAATGGTCGCCGTCTCGCCGGCCACCCACCCCATCGCCGACTACGGCTCGATGAAACAGATAGGCCGAAGCTATCACAACGGCGTACAGCCGGGACCCGACCAACAGCGTTCGGGCGAGGGCTTGTGCTTCACCGAACAGTTCGAACAGGCGATGGATTTCGACCCCGAATTCATCTTCTTTTCGGGCTGGAACGAATGGACGGCCATGCGCTTCATCAATCCGGGCGGCATCCGCAAGGTGGGCGACTACGAAGTGAAAAAGGGCGACAGCTACTTCGTCGACCTGTTCAACCACGAGTACAGCCGCGACATCGAACCGCTCCGGGGCGGCTTCGGCGACAACTACTATTACCAGTTGGCCGACTTCATCCGCCGCTACAAGGGCGTCGAACCGACGAAGGTCCACTCCGCCTTCCATAAAATCGCGCCGGACGACTTCGCCGCATGGAAAAAGGTGGAAGCCCGCTATGCCGACGACCGAGGCGACGTGTTCCACCGCGACCACTACGGCTACGGCCGCATCGGACGGCTCGTCAACACGACGGGCCGCAACGACATCGTCGAATCGAAAGTGGCCAACGACGGCAAGAATCTGTACTTCTACGTCCGCACCGCCCAAGCCCTCACGCCGCACACCGATTCGCTGTGGATGCGCCTGTTCATCGACGTGAAAGGCCGCGACGGCGCCAACTGGGAAGGTTTCCAGTACCGGGTCAACGGCCGGGCGCAGAACGCTTCGACCACCTCGCTCGAACGCTCGCTCAACGGATGGAACTGGGAAAAGACGGCCGAGCTGTCGTACCGCGTCGAGGGCGACGAAATGGTGATCGCCGTCCCGCTGTCGGCCCTGAGAATCGAAAACCCGAAAAATTTCGCGCTCGACTTCAAGTGGATCGACAATGCCGTCCGGGAGGGCGACATTCAGGAATGCCTTTCCGACGGCGACGCGGCTCCGAACGGACGGTTCCGCTACCGGTACGAATTCAAAAAATAACACTTTTTACAGAACCGTTTTCCCATGAAACCGCACCTCCGCTTACTGTGCCTGTCCGCCCTGCTGCTGGCGGCGGCCTGCACGAAAGACAACTCGGACGACGGGGGACAGCCCGATCCGGGTCCTCTTCCTCCCGTTCTCGATTCGGTCGCCGAAGCGACGGTCGATCCGTTTTCGTGGACGGCCGTCGACGCGCTCGGCCGCACGATCGAGCCGGGCGAACACTACGGCGCTCCGCGCGAAGACAAGAAGGTGGGCATCTTCTACTTCATCTGGATCGGCGCGCACGGCTACGACGAGCACGAGGACCACGACGAAGTGATGCCGCCGGCTCCCTCCGACGTGAACGCCCCCTACGACATCCAGAAAATACTGGACCGCAACCCGAACAACCCGAAGTACGGTCCGGTGCACGCTTTCCACCACTGGGGCGAACCCTATCTGGGCTACTACGTCTCGAACGACGAGTGGGTGATCCGCAAGCACGCCCAGATGCTCTCGGCCGCCGGCGTGGACGTGATCCTGCTCGACGTGACCAACGGCTACCTGTACCTCAACACCGTCAAGACGATCTGCGAGGTCTACCGGAAAATGCGCAAGGAGGGAGCCCGGACGCCCCAGATCGCTTTCGTGCTCAACGGCAACGCCCTACAAAAAATGGCGGACCTCTACAGCCAGTTCTACGCCAAAGGACTCTACAAGGAGCTGTGGTTCCAGTGGAAAGGCAAGCCGCTGGTGCTGTGTCCGCCCGAAGGCGCGACGGCACGCATACAGAACTTCTTCACCGTACGCCACTCGTGGTTCTCGACCAAGGAGGGCAGCAACGTATGGTTCGGCAACGGACAGGACAAATGGCCGTGGGGCGACACCTATCCCCAGTCGGCCGGCTGGCACGAAGCGGGCAAACCCGAATGCATCCCGGTCATGCCCGCCACGCACCCCACCTCGAACATCGGACGCAGCTTCGACGTGAAAACCGGCACCCAGCCCCGATCCTACGATTCGGGCAAGGGCGTGCACTTCACGTCCCAGTTCTCGCGGGCCTTGCAAGTCGATCCCGAATTCATTTTCGTGACGGGCTGGAACGAATGGATCGCCATGCGGTTCGTCTCCGAAGGCGGAGGCCAGCCGATGCTGGGCAAGGTGCTGCCGGCGGGAGGATCGTTCTTCGTCGACCAGTACAACCACGAATTCAGCCGCGACCTCGAACCGCTCCGGGGCGGCTTCGGCGATAACTACTACTACCAACTGGCCGACTACGTGCGCCGCTTCAAAGGAACCGCTTCCGCGCCCGTCCATTCCGACCTAACGCGCATCGACCCGGACGACATGAGCGTCTGGAAATCGGTCGCCGCCTCCTATGCCGACGACCGGGGCGACGTAGCCGCACGGCGCCACCACGGCTACGGCAGCAGCGTGGGTATGCTCGTCAACCAGACGGGCCGCAACGACATCGTCATGTCGAAAGTGGCCAACGACGGCGAGAACCTCTTTTTCTACGTCCGCACGGCGGCCCCCATCACGCCCCGCACGGACAAAAACTGGATGCGCCTGTTCGTCCGCACGGTCGGAAGCGACGGTCCGGACTGGGAAGGCTTCCGGTTCATGGTCAACCGCAAGCCCGCCGGCGACACGCAGACCTCGCTCGATGTCTGCGGAGGTGGTTGGAACTGGCAGACGAAAGAGGCCGTCGACTACCGGGTCGAAGGCAGGGAGATGGTCGTCCGGATTCCGATAGCGAGTCTGGGCATCGGCAACGCGAACGACTTCACGATCGACTTCAAGTGGATCGACAACGCCGCCGGATCGGGCGACATTCAGGAATGCCTCTCCGACGGCGACGCGGCACCCGACGGACGGTTCCGCTACCGTTACCGTTTCAAACGATAGACCGGTCCCGGACGAAGAACGGCCTCGGTTCTCCGTTCCGCAAACGATTTTCGGACGGTTCCGCTTCGGCGGGACCGTCTTCGTTTACGGCGCTTCGCCGCGAAACGAGCTGGACCGCTCCGGCCTCCCCTTTCCCGGCTTCCGACTTTTCGGTCCGACCGTCGCCCGCGAGGCGGACCAAGCGACGAGGGACAGGACGGACTGTCTGCCGCCCCCTCCGTCGGAACGGTCCGGACACCGAAATCCGCCCTCCGAAAAGGCAATGTCCCCGGCACGCGCCGCCGGCGTCGTCGCGGCACACCTGATAATTTTCTCCCGAAGGCGGGAAATCCGCGAAATTTCGATATTTTTGTTCACCGTTCCCGGTAACGGAGACGAACGAAAGAACATTTAACCTGCAATCCGATGATGAAATTCACGTGGAAAGAACTCTGTGCCCTGAGTCTGGCCGCCCTGCTGGCGCTGGGTTGTTCGAAAGACGACACGACCGACGAAACGGGCGATCCCGGTACGGGACCCGACACGCCTCCCGCCGAAGAGGTGGTCGAAGGCGAGGTGAACAGCGACCTGTGGGCCGCCACCGACCCGCTGGGCCGCAAACTCCCCGAAGCCGACGCGACGGGCGGACGCAAAAGCGACAAGACCGTCGCCATCTTCTACTGGACATGGCACTGCGATCAGATGGTCGAATACGGCAGCGTAGGAAACATCTCGCGGATTCTGAAACAATATCCCGAAGCCATCGACGACAAGAACCACCCCGCATGGAACCGGGGCGGCGGCAACACGCACTTCTGGGGCGAACCGCTGTTCGGCTACTACCGCACGACCGACCCGTGGGTGCTGCGCAAGCACGCCGAAATGCTGGCCGACGCCGGCGTGGACGCCGTGTTCTTCGACTGTACGAACGGGACGTGGACATGGAAATCGTCCTACACCGCCCTGCTCAAGACGTGGGACCAAGCCCGCAAGGACGGCGTGAAAGTGCCCAAGATTTCGTTCATCCTGCCTTTCGGCCCGAACGACAACTCGCTGGTGTCGCTGCGGCAGCTCTATCGCGACATTTACCGGGCCAACCGCTACAAGGACCTGTGGTTCATGTGGAAAGGCAAGCCCTGCCTGATGGCCTATCCCGACAACCTGACCGACAAGGGCGACGACCCGCTGATCCGGGAATTTTTCACGTTCCGGCCCGGACAGCCCGACTACGTGAACGGTCCTGCGAACGACCGGCAGTGGGGATGGCTCGAAGTGTTCCCCCAGCACCTCTACGGCCGCGGCGGCGAAATGACGACGGTGGGCGTGGCCCAGAACACCTCGCCCGACCGAAAAGGTCATGCGGGCGCCTTCAACGTACCGGGTTCCTACGGACGCAGCTTCACCAAGCAGAACGGCTTCGACAGCCGTCCCGACGCCTATCTCTACGGCGCCAACTTTCAGGAACAGTGGAACCGTGCGCTGGAACTTGATCCCGAACTGGTCTTCGTCACGGGATGGAACGAATACATCGCAGGGAAATGGGACCGCGGCACGGCGGCCGGCGACACGTGGAACGGCTATCCGTTCTCGTTCGTGGACCAGTTCGACTGGGACCACAGCCGCGACATCGAGCCCAATAACGAATGGTTCGACAGCGAAGGCAACTACATGGGCGACACGTACTATTACCAACTGATCGAAAACGTCCGCCGGTTCAAAGGCATGTCCCGCCGGAGCACCGCCTCGGCCGCCAAGACCATCGAGATCGGCTCGTTTTCGGGCTGGGCCGACGTAGCGCCCGACTTCGCGCATTACCGGGGCAACACGCTGTCGAGAAACCACCGGGGACACGCCGACAAGAACTACGTGAACAACACCGGCCGCAACGACATCGTCGACGCCCGCGTGGCCCGCGACGACGAGTATATGTACTTTTTCGTGAAAACGGCCGAGCCCATGACGCCGCCCTCGAAAGCCGCCGAGCCGAACTGGATGTGGCTGCTCATCGACGCCGACCGGAACCGCAGCACCGGCTGGGAAGGCTACGACTTCATCGTCAACTACGAGAAGCCCGGCGAACGGAGCGGAACGATCTACCGCAACACGGGCGGCAAATGGACGACATGGGAAAAAGCCGGCACGTTCGACTATGCCCTGAAGGATAACCAGATGGAACTGCGCATTCCGCGTGCCGTGCTGGGCATGGACAAGAAGATCGACTTCGAGTTCAAATGGGCCGACAACATGCCGCTCAAAGAATTCAACCTCTCCTACTTCTACTCCTACGGCGACGCCGCGCCGGGAGGCCGGTTCAATTTCGTCTATACGGTGAAATAACCTTCCCCGCATAAGGGATACCTCGTCTGCTGGGCTTCCCCGTCTCCGCGCCGCCCGGTCCGTTCGAGAACCGGGCGGCGCTCGTACATGGCCGGACCGGCCTGCCTCCGAACAGCGACCGGACCGTTCCCGCACGGAGAACGGACACCGGCCGGCACGGGGAATAGCCGCGAAAACCGACGACGGACGCAATAACGGCGGGGGAAAGAGCGTTATAAGAACAGCGAGTTTACTGAAGGCGCAAAGAGTTTGTTTCGACCGGCCGGAGTCCGCCTCGCGCGGATTCCGGCCTTCGTGTATGCTTCCGTCCGAAGGGCGGGGCATTCCCGCAAGGGACCGTTTTGGAAGATAACGATAAGATCGTTATATTTGGTTCGTTTTCGGCGCTCGCCGTCCACGGGGCGGATACGAAGCCGCAAACCATCCGAAACAACGACTGCTCGAAAGACTATGGCGACATTTGAAGTCCGGGGAGGAGCGCCTCTCCAAGGAGAAATCACTCCACAGGGAGCCAAGAACGAAGCGCTGCAAATTCTGTGCGCCACGCTGCTCACGCCCGAAAAGGTGACCGTGCACAACGTCCCGGCCATCGTGGACGTGCTGCAACTGATCGAATTGCTCGAAAAGATGGGCGTCCTCGTCGAGAAGATCGACGAAAGCACCTACTCGTTCGAAGCCCGCGAAATCGACTTCGACTACCTCCAGAGCGAGGACTACCGCAAACGGGCGGGCCGCCTGCGCGGGTCGGTGATGATTATCGGTCCGCTGCTGGCCCGCTACGGCGTGGGCTACATCCCCAAGCCGGGCGGAGACAAGATCGGGCGCCGCAGACTCGACACCCACTTCATCGGCATGCAGAAGCTGGGCGCCGAATTCGACTTCGACACGCAGACCAGTTTCTTTTCGGTCGAAAGCAAAGAGCTGCGCGGCTGCTCGATGCTGCTCGACGAGGCCTCGGTGACCGGAACGGCCAACATCGTCATGGCCGCCGTACTGGCCAAGGGCAAAACGACGATCTACAACGCCGCCTGCGAGCCTTACGTCCAGCAGCTCTGCAAGATGCTCAACCGCATGGGCGCCCTCATTTCGGGCATCGCGTCGAACCTGCTCGTGATCGAAGGCGTGGAACAACTCCACGGTACGACGCACACGCTGCTGCCCGACATGATCGAGGTAGGCAGTTTCATCGGGCTGGCCGCCATGACCGGCAGCGAAATCACGATCAAGGACGTTTCGTTCGAAAACCTCGGCATCATTCCGGCCCAGTTCATGCGGATGGGCATCGGCTTCGAACAGCGCGGTGACGACATCTATATCCCGCGGCACGACCATTACGAAATAGAGAGCTTCATCGACGGTTCGATCATGACGATCGCCGACGCGCCGTGGCCGGGTCTGACCCCCGACCTGCTCTCCGTGTTTCTGGTCGTCGCCACACAGGCCAAAGGCTCGGTGCTCATCCACCAGAAGATGTTCGAAAGCCGGCTGTTTTTCGTCGACAAACTCATCGACATGGGCGCCCAGATCATTCTCTGCGACCCGCACCGGGCCACGGTGATCGGCCACGACCGTCATTTCAGGCTGCGCCCCACGACGATGTCTTCGCCCGACATCCGCGCCGGCGTGGCCCTGCTCATCGCCGCACTGTCGGCCGACGGACGCAGCATCATCCAGAACGTCGAACAGATCGATCGCGGCTACCAGAACATCGACGGACGGCTCAACGCCCTCGGCGCCGACATCCGCCGCATCGACTGACCCGCCGGACACCGGTTCCGGGGCAGGACGAAACCGCCGCCGCGGGGAGGGACTCTCTGCGGACTTCCGCCGTCGGGCGATCGTCGTCCCGGAACACGACACAGCGATCGGACTTTTTCCCCGCCGGTTCCCCGATCCGAACCGACCGCGATTCCGAAGCCGAACGGTCTGCGGAACGGTTTTGTGCGCCTCCTTTTGAGGACAACGGACCGCAGGCAGCGGACGGAACCCGGCGAAAACAACGACACGGGCAAGGCGATTTCCCTATTTTTAGGTATTGTAACCCTGTCGGGAACGACATAATTTCGCAACGGAAAACCGAAACGGACCCCGTCCGGCATCCTGCTGCAAGCCAAAACGAAAAACCCTATGTACAGACTGGGAAAATACGAAGCAAACGACCCGATGAGCGATCTGGTATGCGGCAACTACCCGATCCTGCCCGTCATGAGCCGTTTCGGTATCGCGCTCGGATTCGGCGAGAGGACCATCGGGCAGGTCTGCCGCGACTGCGGCGTCGACACGGACACGTTTCTGACCGTCGTCAACCTGCTGCTCGACGAGGAAAAGCAGAACGCGGAAAAAGACTATGTCTTTTCCGTCGAAGCCGTGCTCGACTACCTGCACAACTCGCACGACTACTTCCTCGACTTCCGCTTCCCGGCCATCCGGCGCAAGCTCATCGAGGCGATCGACTGCTCGGCAGACGTGTCGCTGGCCATCCTGCGCTACTACGACGAATACGCCGACGAAGTGCAGAAACACATGAAATACGAGGAGCGGACCGTATTCCCGTATGTCCGGGGCCTGCTCGGCGGCGAACACCCCGCAGGCGACTACCGCATCGGCATCTTCCGCAGCCGGCACGATCAGATCGAAGCCCGGCTGACCGAGCTCAAGAACATCATCATCAAATACTGTCCGGCCGACAGCAGCAACGAGCTCAACGACGTGCTGTTCGACATCTTCACCTGCGAACGCGATCTGGCGTCCCACAACTACATCGAAGACCACCTGTTCGTGCCGGCCGTCGAGGAACTCGAACGCAAAACCGGAGCAGACAGATGAGCGAGACCGTGAAAATAGCCGTGGCGGAACCCTCCCTGATTATCCGGAGCGGGCTTCTCTCCGTACTCAAACGGCTCACGGCCCTCCACTTCGAAATTCTCGAAATCGGCGACATCGCCCGTCTGGAGACCTCGCTGTCGTGGCGCAAGCCGGACATCCTGATCGTCGATCCCGCTTCGCTGGGTCTGTTCTCGCTGCAACGGATCAAAAGCGAGGCGGGATACGAAGGCCTGCGGTGCGTGGCCCTGCAAAACGGGCCTGTCGACAGCACGGTCCTGCACGCCTACGACGCCGTCCTGTCGGTTTACGACACGGCCGAACAGATCAAGGAGAAACTTCTGGCGCTCTGCCGCGCTTCGGCCCGGCAGGAACCCCGGCAGGAATCGCTCAGCGAACGGGAGAAAGAGATCGTCGTGGGCGTCGTCAAAGGCATGACCAACAAACAGATCGCCGAACATCTCTGTCTCTCGACGCACACCGTCATCACCCACCGGCGCAACATCGCCTCCAAATTGCAGATCCACAGCCCGGCCGGACTGACTATCTACGCCATCGTCAACAAGCTCGTGGAACTCAACGACATCAAGGAAACGATCCGCAGCCGCGAAGCGTAGCCCTCAGGCATCCGGTCCCCTCTTTCGGGCACCCGCCTCGCACGACCGTTCTCCCCGCCCGTGCGCAAGAACCGCCCGTTCCCCTTTTCGTCCGTCCCGATCCCGCAAGACCGGCCCCGCGGCTACCGGGGCTTGAGCACGATGAACGGCACGATCATCTCTTCCATCGAAATGCCGCCGTGCTGGAACGTGTCGCTGTAATAGCGGACGAACTGGTTCGTGTTGTTCGGATAGACGAAGAAATCGCGGTTGTACGCGAAAATGTACGTCGAGGTGATGTTCGATTTGGGCAGATGGGCCTGTTCGGGCTTCGTGACGGCGAACACTTCCTTGGGGTTGAACCGGAGGTTGCGCCCGGTCTTGTAGCGGAGGTTCGGCGAGGTTTCGCGGTCGCCCTGCACGCGTACGGGACGGTCCACGCGGATCGTCCCGTGGTCGGAGGTCAGGATGACGGTATGCCCCCGCTCGGCCACGAGCCGCAGGATGTCGAGCAGGTTCGAATGTTCGAACCACGACCGGGTGAGCGAACGGAACGCCGCCTCGTCCTCGGCCAGATCGCGGATGATCTGCGTCTCGGTACGGGCATGCGAGAGGATGTCGAGAAAGTTGAAAACGATCACCGACAGATCGGCGTTGTACACCTTGTCGATGCTGTCGATCAACCGCTTGCCCGCATCGGAACGGACGATCTTGTCGAAATAGAGCTTGTAGTTCCTGCCCTGCGACTGCATCTGGCGGCGCAGGAAATCCTCTTCGTGGCGGTTCTTGCCGCCCGCCTCGTTGTCGTTGAGCCACAGGTCGGGCATGATCTTGTCGATAGCCAGCGGCGTGAGCCCGGCGAAGATGGCATTGCGGGCGTATTGCGTGGCCGTGGGCAGGATGCTGCAATAGAAATCCTCCTTTTCGACCTCGAAAAGGCCGTGCAGCGCGGGACGGATCATCCGCCACTGGTCGAGACGGAAATTGTCGATGAGAAAAAACGTCGTCTTGTCCGATGTGTCCGCCACGGGAAACACCTTCTTGCGAAGCAGATTCTGCGACATCACCGGCGCCTCGTCGCTGCCGTCCGAGAACCAGTCCAGATAATGGTTGCGGACGAACTTGGCGAACTCGTTGTTGGCCTCGTCTTTCTGGTAGGAGAGAATTTCGCGGACGCCCGCATCGGTCGATTCGGTCAGCTCCATCTCCCACCCCACGAGCTTCCGGTAGATCTGCACCCAGTCGTCGAACGTCCGCGCATCGGCGAACGACGAGGCGATGCGGCCGAACTCGCTGCGGTAGTCGGCCGTCGTCTGCTCGGTGACGAGCTGCTGGCTGTGCACGTTCTTCTTGATGGAGAGCAGCACCTGATTGGGGTTGACGGGCTTGATGAGGTAATCGGCGATCTTCGACCCCACGGCCTTGTCCATGATATTCTCCTCCTCGCTCTTGGTCACCATGATGACGGGCGTCATGGGGCGCAGCTCCTTGATGCGCGGCAGCGTTTCGAGGCCGGTGAGCCCCGGCATCATCTCGTCGAGGACGATCAGGTCGAACTGCCGCGAGGCCACTAAATCGAGGGCGTCGTAGCCGTTGTTGCAGGTTTCGACGTCGTAGCCTTTCCCCTTGAGGAACAGGATGTGGGGCTTGAGAAGTTCGATCTCGTCGTCCACCCACAGAATTTTCGCTCCGCTCATAGTTTCCGCTCTTTTCCGATTCCAAAGATAATCATTTTGTCCGGGCCGCAAGTCCGTCCGCGACCCTCGCGCAAGTATAATGCAAAAACCGGGTTTTTATTGCCTCCGTGCCGCTCCACGGTCTTCGGAACGAGGGTCGTGCGGCGCTCTGCGGACGCCTTCGGAACGTTTGCGGCAAGCCTTTTGCAGAGGCAGATGGAAAAGAGGCGGTTACCGGTGCCAAGGAACGAATACCCGGCTGAAAAACAAGCGGGTGAGTAAAAATTCGGATTCCGGACGCATTTTGGGTCGATTTTTGCGAAGATCGAATCAACGAACAAAATAGATGTGAAAGAGTTAGCATTTTCTTGGTTACGCTAATTTTTTTTACCTTTGTAACCCGAAAGAGAAAATAAAGATATATATTTGCACTCCAAATGGTCAGGCGCAAAATAATTTAAACTAAAAATACTTGTATTATGACAAAGGCGGATATTGTTAATGAAATCGCTAAAAGCACGGGCGTCGAAAAAGCGCAGGTGCAGCAGATCGTCGAAGCTTTCATGGAAAGCATCAAAGACTCTTTGACCGGCAACAAGAACGTATATCTGAGAGGTTTCGGCAGCTTCATCGTCAAGAGAAGAGCCGAAAAGGTAGCCCGTAACATTTCCAAAAATACGACTATTACGATTCCTGCCCACAACATTCCGGCGTTCAAACCCGCCAAAAGTTTCGCAGGCAAAGTAAAAGCTAACGCCAAATAATTAACCATTTACATTAAACCTTACGACCATGCCAAGCGGTAAAAAAAGAAAAAGGCATAAAATGTCTACCCACAAAAGGAAGAAACGCCTCAGAAAAGACAGGCATAAGAAAAAGAAATAGGTAGCACTTTTATGTGTCGAAACGCGATAAACCTAAAGCACCTCCGGGTCTTTAGGTTTATTGCATAATGAATGCCCGTTACCCACTCCCCCGCATCCGGGCCCGGCCCCTGAGTCCGCCCTCCCGCGGCGGACGGCCGCTCGCCTGCGAAGAAACCTCCAAATATCCGATGAACAAAGAATTAATCATAAACGTAACATCCAACGAGATCACCATCGCCCTGTTCGAAGACAAGCAACTCGTCGAGCTGAACAAGGAGAAATGCAAAACGGGATTCGCCGTGGGCGACATCTATCTGGGGAAAGTCCGCAAGATCATGCCCGGCCTCAACGCCGCTTTCGTCAATATCGGGTACGAGAAAGACGCCTTCATCCACTACCTCGATCTGGGCCCCCAGTTCACGACGCTGCACAAGCTGGTCGGCTCGCTCACGGCAGGCAAAAAAACGCCCAAGTTCGAAAACCTGCGCCTCGACAAGGCGATGGGCAAGAGCGGTAAGATTTCGGGTTTTATCGCCGGAGGCCAGCCCATTCTGGTCCAAATCGCCAAAGAGGCCATCTCGACCAAAGGTCCGCGGCTGACGTCCGACATCTCGCTGGCCGGACGCAACGTCGTGCTGATTCCCTTCTCCAACAAAATATCGATCTCCCAGAAAATACGATCCAACGAAGAGCGCAACCGGCTCAAACGGATCGCCTCGGCGGCGCTGCCAAAAAACTACGGCGTCATCATCCGCACGGCCGCCATGGGCCAGCAGAACGAAGACATCGAACACGACATCCTCTCGCTGGTCCGCCGGTGGGAGAAGGTGCTCGAAGGCCTCCGCGGCGAGGTCGCTCCGTCGCTGATCCTCAACGAAGAGAACCGCACCACGACGATCATACGCGACCTGCTCAACGGCTCGTTCAGCAGCATCTACGTCGACGACCAGAGCGTGTACGAAGAAATCAGGGAATACATCCGCGTCATCGCACCGGACAAGGAAAAGATCGTCAAACTCTACAAGGGCAGCGTCCCGATCTTCGACAATTTCGACGTGTCGAAACAGATCATGTCGCTGTTCAGCAAATACGTTTCGCTCAAAAAAGGCGCCTACCTCATCATCGAGCACACCGAAGCGCTGCACGTCGTGGACGTCAACAGCGGCAACCGCGCCAAGGTGGACAACGATCAGGAGCGCACGGCGATGGATGTCAATCTGGCCGCCGCGGCCGAAATCGCCCGCCAGCTCCGGCTCCGGGACATGGGCGGCATCATCGTCATCGACTTCATCGACCTGCACAAGAGCGAGAACCGCACGGCGCTCGTCGAAAAGATGCGCGAACTGATGTCCGGCGACCGGGCCAAACATACCATCCTCCCGCTCTCGAAATTCGGCCTGATGCAGATCACGCGCCAGAGGGTGCGTCCCGAAACGCACATCGACGTCCGGGAAACCTGTCCGGCCTGCCACGGCACGGGCAAGGTGGCGCCCGCCGTACTGCTCGACGATCAGATCGAAAAGCAGATCGCCTATTTCGTCAAGGAGAAAAAGGAACGCTTCGTCAAGCTGCGCGTCAGCCCGGTCGTAGCCGCATTCCTCCGACGGGGCTTCCCGTCGCTGCGGCTGCGGTGGATGTTCCGCTACCGCTGCCGGCTGCGCATCGTCGAAAACAACAACACCGGCATCGTCGAAACCCGCTTCTTCAACCGGAACGACGAAGAACTGCTCTAAAAGGCCATGGCACCGTCCGAACTGCAGCGACTTTTCACCGACCGCGACGCCTTTCGGGAACTCGTCGGGGCGAGCCGTCCGGGCACGACCGTCGAGCTCGCCTCGCTTTGCGGCTCGGCGCTGTCGCTGGTGGCCGCCGGTGCCGCGGCCCGTCTGGGCGGCGTGCACGTGTTCGTCATGGAAGACAAGGACGCGGCGGGTTACCTGTACAACGACCTCTACGAGCTGGAGGAAACGTGCCGTCCGCTCTTCTTCCCGACGGGCTACAAACGTTCGATCCAGTACGGACAGGAAGACCCGTCGGGCATCGTCCAGCGCACGGCCGCGCTCAACGCGCTGCGCGGCGAGGACCGCGGCACGCTGCTGCTGTGCACCTACCCCGAAGCGATGGCCGAGAAGGTCGTGGACAGGGAACGGCTCGCCCGAAGCATCCTGACGCTGCACACGGGCGATGCGCTCTCCATCCCGTTCGTCGAGGAGGCGCTCGTCGAAAACCGGTTCGAACGGGTGGACTTCGTCTACGAACCGGGGCAATATTCCATCCGCGGCGGTATCGTGGACATCTTTTCGTATTCGGACAACAAACCCTGCCGGATCGACTTCTTCGGCGACGAGATCGACTCGATCCGGCCGTTCGACATTTCGACGCAGCTCTCGACCGGCCGCATCGACCGGGTCGAAATCGTCCCGAACCTCAAAGAGGCGGACGCGCCGCAGAACCGGGTCTCCTTCGCCCGCTTCGCAGGACCGGCCACCTACTGGATCGACGACGGAGAGCACACGCTCCGCCGGATCGACGACATCCGCACCAAGATGCTCAACGAACTGGACGAACCTTCCCGGATCGACACGTTGGTCACCAGCCGCCGCAGCTTCATGGACGACACGCGGGAAGCGGCCTTCGTCCTGCTGCGCGACAACATCCGCGAACGGCCTTCCGAGCGGAAAATCGCATTCGGGACGTCGCCCCAGCCGCAGTTCAACAAAAAATTCGACCTGCTGGCCGAAGACATCCGGGCCAACCGGGAGCGCGGTTACGAAACCTGCCTGCTCTCGGCCAACAAGGCCCAGATCGAACGGCTCTCGAACATCTTCAACTCCATCGGCGAAAAGAACGTCGCATTCGACTCGGTTCCGCTCACCCTCCACGCCGGCTTCATCGACCATACGGCCAAGCGGTGCTGCTACACCGACCACCAGATCTTCGACCGCCACCAGCGCTACCGCATCCGCGGCGAGATCGACCGCAGCGAGAGCCTGACGATACAGGAGCTCAATTCGCTCGAAATCGGCGACTACGTCGTACACATCGACCACGGGGTAGGCCGTTTCGGCGGCCTCACGCGCACCGTCGAGAACGGCAAGATACACGAGGCGATCAAACTCGTCTACCGCGACGGCGACGTGCTGCTGGTCAACGTCCACGCGCTGCACCGCATCTCGAAATACAAGGACAAAGACAGCGAGCCGCCCAAGATCTACAAGCTCGGATCGGGCGCATGGCAGCGCATGAAGCTCAACACGAAGAAGGCCGTCAAGGACATCGCCCGCGAGCTCATCGCGCTCTATGCCCGCCGGAAGGCCAGCGAGGGCTTCGCCTTCTCGTCCGACAGCTACATGCAGCACGAGCTGGAGGCTTCGTTCATCTACGAAGACACGCCCGACCAGCAGACGGCCACGCAGCTCGTCAAACAGGACATGGAGAGCCGCACGCCGATGGACCGGCTCGTCTGCGGCGACGTGGGCTTCGGCAAGACGGAAATCGCCATCCGCGCCGCCTTCAAGGCCGTGACCGATTCCAAGCAGGTCGCCGTGCTGGTTCCCACGACGATCCTCGCGCTGCAACACTACCGCACCTTCAACGACCGGCTCAAGGAGTTCCCGGTCCGCATCGAACACCTCAGCCGGGCCAAAAGCGCCAAAGAGACGCGCCAGATTCTCGAAGAGGTCGCCGACGGCAAGATCGACATCCTCATCGGCACGCACAAGATACTGGGCAAAAACGTGAAGTACAAAGACCTCGGCCTGCTGATCATCGACGAGGAACAGAAGTTCGGCGTGGCGGCCAAGGAGAAGCTGCGGCAGCTCAAGGCCAACATCGACACGCTCACGCTGACGGCCACGCCCATCCCGCGGACGCTGCAATTCTCGCTGATGGGCTCGCGCGACCTGTCGGTCATCACCACGCCTCCGCCCAACCGCCAGCCCGTGGCCACCGAGAGCCACCTGTTCGACGAAGAGATCATCCGCGAGGCCATCCAGTACGAACTGGCCCGCAACGGGCAGGTCTACTTCGTGCACAACCGCATCGAGACGATCGGCGAAATCGAAGCCATGATCCGCAGGCTATGCCCCACGGCCCGCACCGCCGTCGGACACGGACGGATGGACGCCCGGCAGATGGAAAACCTGATGATGGATTTCATCTACGGCGAATTCGACGTGCTGATCGCCACGTCCATCATCGAATCGGGTGTAGACGTACCCAACGCCAACACGATCATCATCGACCGGGCGCAGAACTTCGGGCTGAGCGACCTCCACCAGTTGCGGGGCCGCGTGGGCCGCTCGAACCGCAAGGCGTTCTGCTACCTGCTGACCCCGCCCGACGAAACGCTTTCGTCCGACGCACGGCGACGGCTGCGGGCCATCGAAGAGTTCTCGGACCTCGGTTCGGGATTCAACATCGCCATGCAGGACCTCGACATCCGGGGTGCGGGCAACCTGCTCGGCGGCGAACAGAGCGGGTTCATCGCCGACATCGGTTTCGAAACATACCAAAAGATCCTCAACGAAGCCATCGCCGAGCTCCGGGAGGAGGAATGCGCCCGGACGGGAAATTCGCCCGACGACGTCTCCGGCCTTCCGGCACAGCTTACGGGAGCCGCCTTCCTGTCCGACTGCCAGATCGAAACCGACCGCGAGGCGTTCCTCCCCGACGACTATGTGGGCAGCAGCGCCGAAAAGATACGGCTCTACCGCGAACTCGACGGGCTGGCCGACGAGGAGAAGCTGGCCGCGTTCGAAGCCCGCCTCAGAGACCGTTTCGGTCCGGTGCCCGCCCCGACGCGCGAACTCTTCGACGTGGTGCGGATGCGGCGGCTGTGCATCGCACTGGGCTTCGAGAAAGCGATTGTCAAAAACGGCATCCTGATCCTCAAATTCATTGAAGACCAGAACTCTCCGTACTTCAAAAGCGAACTCTTCGGCCGGCTGCTCCGCATCGCCACGCGCGAGGGCAGCAAATTTATTTTCAGACAGAACAATAATAAGCTCTCCGTCGTAGTTAGGAACATTGGAAACATAGCCGAAGCGACGGCCGTCCTGCGCCGACTCGAAGAGAAAACGAAAACGGAAACCGCCTGATCCTCCCTCTCCCCGCACAGCGAAGCGGGACGGGATGCGGCCTTCCGTCGTCAAACCTTGCCACCATGAACCTCGCCATCGACATCGGAAACACACTGGCCAAACTGACCCTGATCGACAGGGGGCAGGTGATCGACTTCGTGAAAATCGAACGGGAGGCGTTCGACACGGCCTGCCTCGAAGAGCTGCTCGCGGCGAATCCGACAATCGACGCGGCCATCGCGGTCTCCTCGTCGGGACCGTACGAGCCCATCGAAAAGTTGCTCGCCGAACGCATGCGCCGTTTCATCCGTTTCGATAGGACCGTGCCCGTTCCGATCGTCAACCGCTATGCCACGCCCGAAACCCTCGGTCCCGACCGGCTCGCCGCCGCCGTGGGCGCAGCGGCGCTGTATCCGTCCTGCCATGTGCTGATCATCGATTTCGGCACCGCCATCACGTTCGATTTCGTCTCGGCCGGGGGCGAATTTCTCGGCGGCAACATCTCGCCGGGCGCCGCCACGCGCTTCCGTGCGCTCCACCGGTTCACCAGCAGCCTGCCGCTGTGCTCGCTGGACGAGAAGATACCCGTCGGACGGCTCGGCGACTCGTCGCGCAGCGCCGTGGTCAACGGCGTGGTGAACGGCATCGTTTACGAGGTCGAGGGGTACATCCGCGATCTGGAAAGAAAATACGACGGACTGCGGATCATTTTCACCGGCGGCGAAAGTAATTTTTTTGCCGAACGATTAAAAAATACGATATTTGCAACCTATGACCTCGTGGCGTACGGTCTGAACCGAATTTTAGAATATAATGCGAAATAGCAAGCCAATCATCCGCGTCGTCCTGACGCTGTTGCTGGCGCTGCCCATGGCGTCGCGGGCGCAGAGCAGCAGCCTGAATGCGTTTTCTCCCTACACGTTCTACGGAATAGGCGACTTCCATACGCAGGGTCCCGCCTACATGCGTTCGATGGGCGGTGCCGGTATCGGTTTCCGCAACGCACTGAAGATCAACTACCTCAACCCGGCGTCGTACAGCATTCTCAAGCAAAAGACCTTTCTGTTCAACGTCGGACTCGAAGGCAACAACGTCTACTCGAAGACCTCCACGGCCCGGACGAGCCACAACTCGTTCAACATAAGAGACATCGCCATAGCGCTGCCCCTGACCAAGGGCATCGGCGTGGGCGTGAGCGTCACGCCGCTCAGCAGCGTGGGCTACCGTGTGCAAATGGCCGAAACCGACCCGGAATATCTGGCCGCCGACAAATACGTCCTCTACAACTACATGGGCGACGGAGACGTCACGCAGGCCAAGCTGGGACTGGGACTGCTGACGTTCAAGCGCCTGTCGCTGGGCGCCGACCTGATCTACTACCACGGCCGCATATCGCGCAGCTACACCACGACGATCACTCCCATCCTCAGTTCGGGAAGTTCGTACAACAGCGTGATGGGACAGGCCACGGAAACCGTTTCGAGGATCGGCATGAACTTCGGCATGCAATACGACCTGATCCTCAACGACAACCGCATCCTCACCCTCGGCGCGACGTATCGTCCGCGCCTCAACCTGAAGCCCGAAACGCAGGATCGCATCTACACGGGCGGCATCGACGCCGATACGATCCTCTACTCCGCCGGCAAAAAGGATTTCGTGCTGCCCGGCACGCTGACGACGGGTCTGTCGTACCAGACGATGAAAATCGGCATCGGGCTCGACTATTCGTGGGAACAGTGGACGGGCAGCAATCCGCCCGATCGCACGGACGGCATCGCATTCAGGAACAACCACTTCGTCAAGGCCGGGTTCCAGATCACTCCCAACCCGATCGACATCCGCCACCCGCTCAACCGCTGGAGCTATCGGGTGGGTTGCCGCTTCAACGACTACTACATGCGCATCAACGGCCGCCGCATCAACGATCTGGCCATCACCGCCGGCGTGGGCATCCCGCTCCGCATCCAAGGCATGAGCGCCGTGAACGTGGGACTCGAATGGGGCCGCCGGGGCACGACCGCTTCGGGCATGATCGGGACGCGCCGCTTCCAGATGGTGCGTGAAAACTATGTCAAGCTCTCCATCGGCCTGAGTCTCTTCGGCGAGGACGACTGGTTCAAACGTTTCAAATACCAATAACCGCCCCGGTCTCTCCCGGCGGGCCCATCGCGTGGACAGATTCTTCCGACATATCGTCCGAACGGCGTTCCTGCTGTCGGCAGGCGTGTGGCCGCTCTTCTCCTGCGGCGACAAGAAAGCGTCGTCCGGCGACGGCGACACGCGCAACATGATGACCCAGCAGAGCGAAAACCTGACGATCATCCATTCGCGCAACGGCAATGTCACCTACCGTTTCACGACCCCGCTGCTCGAACGGTACGAGAACGCACTGGAACCCTACACCGAATTCCGCAAGGGCATCCACATCGAACGCTACAACGACTCGACCCACCTGATCGAAGCCACGCTGACGGCCAACTATGCCATCTGGCTCGAAAAGCAGGAGCTTTGGGAAGCCAAAGGAAACGTCATCGGCGAAAACGCCGACGGCAACCGGCTCGAAACCGAGCAGCTCTTCTGGGACCAGAAAGCCAAGCGGGTATACTCCAACGTCGATTCGAAAATCACGCAGAAAAACGACGTGATCTACGGCGACGGATTCGAATCGGACGACCGGTTCGAAGAGTTCGTCGTCCGCAAGCCCAAAGGCAAAGTCACCGTCAACACGACACCCGGCGAACGTTCCGATTCGACACGGACCGAGGGCAAAAACGCCGCAGCCGGCAGGACGAAGCCGACCGTTCCGACCCCTGCCGACGGGGATACCGACCATCCCGTCATCCGCGAAGGCGAGGCCGTAGCCCGGCCCAAACCGTCCGTGCGCGGCCGGCGTCCGGCCACCTCCCCGTCCCCCGTGGAAATGGAGAAAGAGGCCCCTGCGGCCGACAGATCCCGACTGCGACTCGATTCCCGGCCGGAAAACGAATCTGCCGGGCAAGCCGACTGACCCGTTCCGCCCCGATCTTCGGGCGACGCAGGTTCTTCCCGAAGGGACGACTCCCCCGCCCCTTCCGCCACCGTCTCTCCCGCCCTTTCGCCGCCTCGTTCCGTTTCACCGCTTCCGCCGCATACCGACATGCTCCGCCCACTCCGGCATCCGGCTTACGATCCGCCGCCCGGCCCCGGCGAAAATCGGGCTCCGGCAGGGTAGGGAACACACGCACAGTCCTTACTCTCCGGCAACCGCGAGGCCGGACGATTCGCCGCCGGACCGCTCCCGAAGGCCGTCTTCCGGTCCACGACGGGAAAGCAGCAGCGACGGTGCCGCGCGGAAGACATCCCCGTCCGCACGGCCGAACGAAGGAAAGCATGCCGCCGGTACTCCCGCTTTGCCCCGGAACGGCTCCGGTTTCCTGCGGTTCCGCCCACACGGCGACGATCCGCCCCCGAATCCCACCGGCCCGCAGAGCCGTCAATGATTAATTTTTATACCTTTGTACCCGCGGGGCGTCCCGCAAAACGATTTAACACGCCGTCTTTTCCATGCTTTCGATCTGTCTCGTCGTCCTCATATCGCTTCTCGTATCCGCCTTTTTTTCGGGTATGGAAATCGCCTTCCTCTCTTCGAACAAACTGAAGCTGGAAATCGAGAAGAAAAAAAGCAGCGTATTCGGCTTCATCGCCGACCTGTTCGCCAAATATCCGGGCCAGTACATCACGACCATTCTCGTGGGCAACAACATCGCGCTGGTCGTCTATTCGCTCCAGATGAGCGCCCTGATCCGGTACCTGCTCTCGCAGGCGGGCATCCCCGCCGGAAGCGGAGGGGCGTTCGCCGTCGAAACGATCGTCTCGACGGTCGTCATCATCTTCGTGGCCGAATTCATCCCCAAAGCCATCGTGCGCCTCAACCCGACGTCCTACTACAAGACGTTCGCCGTTCCGGTCTACTTTTTCTACCTGCTTTTCTTCCCGCTGGCCAAGCTGACCACGCTCGTCTCCATCGGCATTCTCAAGCTGGCTGGCCTGCCGCTCAAGCGCGACCAAAGCATCGCCTCGTTCGACCGCGAAGACCTCGCGCACCTGCTCGACGAGGCGGCCGAGGACAACGAATCGAACCAGACCGACAAGGACATCCGGCTGTTCCAGAACGCCCTCGACTTTTCGGAGTCGTCGGTACGGGACTGCATGGTGCCCCGCGTCGACATCGAAGGCGTGGAACGGCACCGCTCGGTCGAAGAGGCCACGCAACAGTTTATCGGCACGCAGTTCTCCCGCCTGCCCGTCTACGAGGACACGATCGACAACATCATCGGATACGTCACCACCAAAAGCCTGTTCCGTTACCCGAAAACCATCGACGAGATCATCAACAAGGTAGATTACGTGCCCGAAAGCATGCCCGCCCAACGCCTGCTCACGACGTTCATCAAAAAACGGCATTCGATGGCCGTCGTCATCGACGAATTCGGCGGCACGGCCGGTCTGGTCACGCTCGAAGACATTCTGGAGGAAATCTTCGGAGAGATCGAGGACGAGCACGACTCGCAGGATTTGGTGGAAAAGAAAGTGAACGACAGCGAATACCTCTTCTCCGGACGGCTCGAAATCGACTACATCAACGAAAAATACCGGCTCGGCCTGCCCGAAAGCGAGGCGTACGACACGCTGGCCGGCTACGTGATCGACCGTTTTCAGGGTATTCCCTCGGTCGGCGAAACGATTCTGGCCGACAACAAACGGATCAAGGTCCTGCGGACCGACGCCTCGCGCCTCGAACTGCTGCGCGTGACGATTCTCTGAAATTCCGTTTCCCCTGCCGGCGTACCCGAAGCCTCCCGGAGGACTCTCCGCACCGGCCCCTACTATTTTCCGGGCGCCGGCTCCTTCTCCCGAACGGGCCGTCGCCCGCCGGTACCGCCCGCCCGTACAACCGGCCCGATTTCGCCCGCCCCCGGACGAAAGCTAAAAATGCAGTTTATTATCCCCTTTTGCGTGTAAGACAAAGAATTTTATTATCTTTGGAGCCTGTTATCCGTCCATAAACCGCATAAACGAAAAACGATTTATAAAGTATGGCAACACTAAACACACTGAGAACCCGCGGAGGCGTGATCGTGTCGGTCGTCATCGGCGTCGCGCTGCTGGCGTTCCTGCTCGGCGACTTCGGCAATTCGGGCGCCAACATGATGAACGAACGCAAGATGAGAGTCGGAGAGATCGACGGCGAGAAGATCGGATACACCCGCTTCGCCGACCAGGTCGATTACCTGACGAACGTCATGGAATTCCGCATGGGCGGCAACAGCCTCACGAGCGAACAGCAGGATCAGGTACGCGACATGGCATGGAACAGCCTGATCGCCGAGTACGCCCTGCAACCGGGCATGAAGGAAGCCGGCATCGCGATCAGCGAGGACGAACAGACCGACATGGTGGCGGGCGCCTACATCTCGCCCGTCGTCCGTGCGACGTTCGTCAATCCCAACACGGGCAGCTTCGACGCGGCGCTGTTGCGTACTTTCGTCGCCAATCTGGGTCAGGACTACACGGGCCGCTCGGCTCAGTTCTGGAACTACGTCAAGGAACAGATGGTCAACGAACGCCTCATATCCAAGTACGAAACGCTGGTGGCTCAGGGCATGTACGTGACCGACCTCGAAGTGGAACAGGCCGTGGCCGACGCCGGTTCGTCGAACGCGATTTCGTACACGATGAAAGGCTACGATCAGGTGCCCGACTCGCTGGTAACGGTTTCCGAAAACGAAGTGAGAAAATACTACGACGAACATAAGGACGTTTTCCGCCAGACGGCCGCCCGCGACATCGAGTATATCGTTTTCGACGTGCTTCCTTCCGAGGCGGACTATGCCGAGGCCCAGAAGACCGTCGATGAAATGGCCGCCGAATTCGCCGTGAGCGAAACGCCTCTCCAGTACGCCATGCTCAACTCCCACGACCAGCCCGACAAGCAGTATGTGAGCGAAAGCCAGTTGCCCAAGGTGCTGGCCGACTTCGCCTTCGGCAACAACGGCGAGGGCATGTACGGTCCGGTACGCGAAGGCGATCTCTACACGATGGCCCGCGTGGCCGACGCGAAAATGCTGCCCGATTCGGTCGGAGCCCGTCACATCCTCATCGCGAGCGGCGAGACCGAACTGGCCGACAGCATCGTCAAAGCGCTCAAGGGCGGAGCCTCTTTCGGCGAACTGGCCCTGCAATACTCGATGGATCAGGGCGCGAATGCCAGACAGGGCGATCTGGGCATCTTCTCGCCCTCGCAGATGGTTCCCGAATTCAGCGAAGCCGTCGTCAAAACGCCCAAAGGCGAAATCTTCACCGTGGAAACCCAGTTCGGACTCCACATCGGCGAAGTGACCTACAAGAGCGCTCCTGTCAAAAAGGTGCAGATGGCCACGATCACCTATCGGATCGAACCGAGCGAAACCACGCAGCAGACCATATACGCCGACGCCAGCAAGTTCATCGCCGAAGCGGCCGCATCCTACGACGCGTTCAACCGGGCCGTCGATTCGAGCGCACTGTCGAAACGCGTGTCGCGCATCCGCAATACGGACCGTAACGTCAACGGCATCGACAATTCGAGAGAGATCGTCCGTTGGGCTTTCAACGGTCAGAAAGGCGATGTTTCGTCGATCGTCGAAGTGAACGGCAACTATGTCGTCGCAGCGATCACCGGCGTGACCGAAGACGGCATCGCGCCCGTACAGGCGGTATCGAACCAGATCGCCAACACGCTGCGCTTCGAGAAAAAAGGCGAACTCATCGCCAAGGAAATGGCAGACGCTCCCTCCGTAGCCGAAGCCGCATCGAAACTCGGCACGGAAGTCAAGGAAGCGGCCGACATCGAATTCAATTCGTTCTTCATTTCGGGCATCGGCGTGGAACCCAAACTCATCGGAGCCGTGACCGGAGCCAAGGAAAACACCGTATCGAAACCCGTAACCGGAGGCGTGGGCGTCTATCTGTTCGACGTCACGTCGCGTACGCCCGTCGAAACGGTGACGCCCGAAAGCGAGAAGGTCCGTCTCGAAGCCAACGCGAAAGCCTACATTTCGGAACGCATCAACCAAGCGCTCATCTCGGCGAGCGAAATCACCGACAACCGGGTCAAATTCTTCTAACCGACTTATCGTCGAATCCCCATAGGCGGACGGCTCTTGAAAGAGTCGTCCGCTTTTTCGTTCCACCAGAATACCGCACCTCCTCCCCTCCGAAACGACGCACCTCCGGCAGAGCGGCCGAAAACATCGAACGAAAGCACCATGTATCAACCAACGGCATGCAATATTTCGGAGTAAATCCAAACGTTCATGTCTGTCGAGTAGTCTTCAGTTTGAATATTATTTTTTCATTCCGGCGAACATCTGTTCATGCAGGGAAAACTTCGCCTTAAGGTCGCGGTCTATCTTACTCTGTTCTGCCGAAACAGGAGGGACGTGATTCATGATAAGCTTGGTCTTTAGGATCAGTCGGTTAACCATGCTGATAAATTTATCGAACGCATGCCCGACCTGTTCGTTGGCAGGCAGTATACAGTATCCTTTTCCGAATATGTTCACTAAAAGTCCCTTTCGCTCCACCAATAATTCATGTCGCAGTTCCGACATCAGGTCCATGTAGTCTATATCCGCTTTCTTAACAGCCGCGATCAGATCGGCAGGCTTTTCATAGTCTCCGAACTCCGCTCGACTGAAATCTTCTAACCGCAACGCAGCCCATAGCCATTCGTGCTTGATAAGCTGCCCCGGCATAAATTCCGACACGATAGTTTCCTTAAGTCGCGTCCATTCGACCGTTCCGATTTCCATCCGTTCCATAAATCGTTGATTTTGCATCTCCGCAGATAGCAAGGGAGTCGAACCCTTGCATGCTCCAAGCTATCTTTTAAAGCCACTCCTTTTGAAGAGCCCTACCATATCCACTCCAAACCAAGCCTCGCCCCGCCTGACCTTTGCCTGACCATATCCAGCCGTACCGCACTAAACCTGACCGTGCCAAACCTTACCGCTCCCCTCCACGCCTAACCGGACCCAGCCCCGTCATACCATGGAAATATGATGAGATCGAAAATCCCAACGTGAAAGAATCATCGGTCCGAGAGCAAGTTCCTATTCATGATAACACAATCAGCATCAAACAATTATCAATCAATTTACTATTTTATCTCGGTGGCTTTGAACCTGCCGAACTTGGGCCTGTAGTCGCAAATACCGACATACCGCCCAGCAAAATCCACAATATCTTTCAGCTCCCGCTCATTCCAACGGCTCTCTTCATACCATATATCCACATCGCAGTGCCAGTTGCAGAATACCGGACGGCAACGCAAAATCTTGGCACGCTGCACCTTAACCGTCCTAAAATCTTTATATTCGTCCATTTGGAAAAGTTCTGTCGGCGACAACGATTCATGCTCAAAATGAAATACAGGGTCGTCAGGAACACTCACGGCAGCTTTAAATGCCTTGCCCAGTTTCTTATCTTTCGCCGCTGTCCACATGGCAGCCTCGATGCATTCGGCTTTCAGATAATAGCCTTTTCTTTCGGTATGGTAAAGACTTGCCATCCACTCAATTCTTGCCATTTCCATCAAATCATCGTCCGTTTTCTTCCTTTTAGACGAAATAGCTTTCATTTGTTTCGTGTAATCGTTAAACGGGTTGGCCATTTTATCATCGTGCTGCAATAACGGACTTACGCTTTCAAATCTGAACTTTAGTATTTTCATAATTTTTGATTTAAGTTTTGCGACCGATAGTAGCAAATTTATAAATATTAAATTATATTCTTCGAAGTGCCGGCATTCCGGTCGTCCTCCGTTACCGGCATTCCGAACGCGGCTGCTTGATACCGGCTTTGCGTACCTCCCGATTTTCCGACCCGCACAGCGATATGCCGGGATCGCGGCCGAAAACACGCTCTTATGTTTTTGTTTTCCCGCCCTTTTCGGTTATTTTTGTCGAAACCGCAGTACGGACGATAACGGCAGCCGCCGATTTCGTTGCGTCGCAACGCGTCCGGCTCTCCCTCGTCAAGAGGAAAAAAGCGACGGACCATGCACCGAACGCCTCCGTGAAACGAACCGTGCCGATCAAGTAAAACAAGACCATAGTCCCATCCCTCCGAATATCGACACACCCCCGATGGACAGAAGCAAAAACATATTTTGGGCATTCCTTCTATTCGTGATCGCCGCCTGTCAGCCGGACGCCGAAGAGGCGCCCCCGCCGCCGGCACAGGATTCCATCGTTTGGGCCCGCGACATGCCGCTGTCGCAAACACTCCCGTCCGGGGGCGGTCGAACGACGCTTTCGTTCTCCTCGTCGGGCCCGTGGACCGCATCGCTCGCCGAACCGCCCATCGTAAACTGGTGCCGCATCGCCCCGACCGAAGGCGTTGCCGGCGAAGGCCGAGCGACCGTCACCGTACTGCCCAACACGACACCCGCCGTCCGTACCGCCATCGTGACCGTCCGGACAGGAAAAGCGGAACGATCCGTCACGCTGACCCAGCAACCCTCCAACGTCCGAGCATGCTCCGAAGAAGAAGTGCGCCGCTTCCTCGAAAAACTCTATCGGGACACCGACGGCGACAACTGGCGCTTCAAAGACCGCTGGTGCTCCGACCGGCCGCTCTCGGAATGGGGTCCGTCGGTCAAATACGCCGACGGAAAACTCGAACTGATTCTGGGCGAAAACAACCTCCGCGGGAAGATCGACCTGTCGGGCTGCACGGCCTTGGTCTCGCTCCGGTGCGCCAAAAATGCCCTGACGTCGATAGACGTTTCGGGCTGCGCGTTGCTGACGCAAGTGGATTGCACCAACTGCGGAATCGCCGAGTTGAACCTCTCCGGATGCTATTCGCTCGAACGCATCCTCTGCGGCTACAACGACCTGACGCGAATCGACCTCTCGGACTGCCCCTATCTCAAAAGCCTGACGACCCCCTGGAACCGTTTGAGCGAACTGGATCTCTCGTCCTGCACCGGGTTGGACGAAATCCACTGTGCGGAAAACCGGCTGAGAACCCTCGACGTAGCCGGACGGCAGCCGCTCCGCCATCTTTTCTGTTACGAAAACGAGTTGACGGAACTGGACCTGTCCGGATGCTCCTCCCTCACGTTGTTGAACTGCGGATCGAACCGGCTGACGAAGCTGGATCTTTCGGGATGCAGAAAACTCGGCCGGATCTACTGCTACGACAACCGGATCGGAACGCTGGACCTGTCGGACTGCAAAAACGAACTCACGCAGCTCCACTGCCCCTATAACAGGCTCTCTCGGCTCGACGTCGCGGCATACAGGCGCCTGAGCCAACTCGACTGCTCGCATAACGATCTCCGGGAAATGGACCTGTCGGACTGCGTCATGCTGGGCACGCTGTATTGTTCGGACAACGACCTGCACGGCATAAGCCTCGCGGGATGCACGATGCTCAGTCGGTTCGACTGTTCGCGCAACTCGCTGCGCTCGATCGACGTATCCGTCTGCCGGCATCTCTCCCGCCTGCTCTGCTCCGACAATGCGATTCTGTCCGAAATTCCGGAATTGTTCGACCGCCTGACGGTCTTCGAACACGACATCCGCTACGAATACCGCACGGAGCGCGACGAAACGACCGGAGAAGAGACGACGACAGCAATCGACCGCAAGACGGGCTGGTGGTATCCCGGAGAGCCCGAAAAAGGCAGCCACAGCCGTTGACGACCGCCGGCGACGCCATGTCTTGCGGCTACCGCGAAAAAATCACGAATCTCCGACCGGTCTTTCCGGCACACGATATTTGCGACAGGTCGCACGATTTCACGGAGCATCGGGACCGAAGCACGATCCCGCACAAGAAAAGCATCTTTCGATTCGCTGCGAAACGGCATACTCCGCTCCGGTCACCGGCACGCGACGACCGGCGAATTTCGTTTCGAACCGTCCGATCTCACGCCCCCGTCCGCGCTTCCCGATAACGGACGATCCTTATATCGGGAAGCGCGACGCGATGACGCAAAGTCCTTTCGAAGTCCTGTTCCGCTCCCATAGCGAAACGATCTTCTTCAGGCCCGGCCCGTCCGCACCGAAACCCACACATGCGAACGCACGGAACCGCAACGGTCTTTTCGTCGCAGCGAGCCTTCGGCCGGCGACAAGCGGCCGCCCTACTCGTCCGTGCGATTTTTGACGTACTTGTCCAGCCACCCGAAAAACTCGCGGTTCCACAGCAGCGAATTTTGCGGCTTGAAGACCTGATGGGCTTCGTTTTCGAACGACACCAGCCGGCTCGGAACGCCCATGAGCTGAGCCGCCGTAAAGGCTTGCAGGCTCTCGGTGTAGGGAATCCGGTAATCCTTCTGCCCGGAGAAGATCAAAATCGGCGTATCCCAGTTCTTCACGAACCGGTGCGGCGAGTTGGCATAGGAGCGCACGGCCGTCGGATCGTCGCTCCAGTAGGGGCCGCCCAGATCGTTGTTCGGGAACCACAGCTCCTCGGTACCGCCGTACATGCTCTCGAAATTGAACATGCCGCAATGGGCGATGAAAGCCTTGAAGCGCTTCTGGTGGTTGCCGGCGAGGAAAAAGACCGAGTACCCTCCGTAGCTCGCCCCCACGCAGCCCAGCCGGTCGCCGTCGACCCACGGTTCGGCCGCCACGTCGTCGATGGCGCTCAGATAGTCGCGGATGTTCTGGCCGCTGTAATCGCCCGAAATCTGGTCGAGCCACTCCTGCCCGAACGAGGGCAGCCCGCGGCGGTTGGGCGCCACGACGACATAGCCCTGCGCGGCCATCAACTGAAGGTTCCACCGGTAGCTCCAGAACTGGCTGACCACGCTCTGGGGACCGCCCTGACAGTAGAGCAGGGCGGGGTATTTTTTCGTCGGATCGAAATCGGGCGGCAGCACGACCCACACGAGCATGTCCTTGCCGTCGGTCGTCCGGACGATCCGCTCCCGCACTTCGCCCATGCGGATACGGTCATAAATCTCGCCGTTGGTGCGCGTCAGCGGAGCGAGCGCTCCGTCGGCCGTCGAGACCGTGTAGAGCTCGGTGGGCGAAGCGAGCGTCGTGCGCTCGGCCACGATCCGGCCGCCGGCCATCGAGAAGGCGTTCAGGTCGTGCGCCCCTGCCGTGAGCACCTCCACCGGCGAACCGCCGTCCGCGGCGACGCGGCATATCTGGTGCGTGGCACGGATCGGAGCGACGAAATAGAGCGTTCCGTTGCCGTCCCAACGAACGTTGCCCGCATTGTAATCGAAATCGGAGGTAAGGTATTTCTTCTCTCCCGTGGCGAGCACCTCGACGAACAGCCGGTCCTTGTCCGACTCGTTGCCGGCCCTCTCCATGCTCGTAAAGGCGATCATCGAATCATCGGGCGAGAAAACGGGATATTTGTCGTAACCCGGCATCCCTTCGGTCAGGTTGCGCGTCTGTCCGGTCGCCGTGTCGTACAGATAGATGTCGGAATCGGTGCTCAGCGCATACTGCGTCCCCTTCATCTTCTTGCACGTATAGGCCAGCGCCGTACCCGCATGGTTCCATGCGATTTCGGCCGCATCGAAATAGGGCGCCATCGGCGCATCCCACGGCTCGCCTTCGAGAATGTCCTTGCCGCCGGTCACCGTCTTCGTCCCGTCGAGCCCGGCGACGAAGATATGCAGGTTGCTGCCGTCCTCCCAATAGTCCCAGTGACGGACCATCAGCCCGTCGTAGATCTTGGCTTTCGACTTGTCCAGATCGGGGTATATTTCCGATGAGTTGCGTTTTTCGACCTGCACGCGGGCGATGTACATCAACTTGTCGCCGGAGGGAGCGACTGAAAAGCCCTCCACGCCGCCGGGCACGTCGCTCACCTGCCGGAGGTTGTTGCCCGTAGGCGCGGCGCTCCATATCTGGCTGCTGCCGCTGCGGTCGGAAAGAAAATAGATCGTCTTGCCGTCGGCGCTCCACTGCACGGACGACTCGTTGCTGCCGGGATCGGTGACGAGCACGGCCTCTCCGCCCCCGGAGGGAACGGACCATACATCGGTTCTCCCTTTGTTTTCGGCCATGTCGTAAGCGGTTACGGTATAGAGCACCGTAGCCCCGTCGGGCGAAAGGGCCGAGCCTCCCACGCGCCCCATCTTCCACATGACTTCGGGCGTCAGGATACCGGCTTTCTTCTCTTCTTCGGTCAAAACGTTTCGTATCGACATCGTATCGGATTTTTCCCGTACCCGCTCCGTGCAGGATACGGCGGCGGCCGCGACGAGCGCGGCTCCCCATAAAACGAATGAGGTTGTCTTCATCGTAATTTCAGGTTTTTCGTTCGTTTATTCGGTCTGCCGGTCTTCCCCGTCCCGCTCGCAGCGGCCGTAACCGGCTTGGCGGAACACGTCGCCGATCGTGCCGTAGGTGCCTTCGAGCACGCCGTCGAGACGCTCCCGGTCGATCCATTCGACACGGGTGATCCCCTCGGCGGTCTGCGGGCTCGGCGTCCGGACGCCCGTGTAATCCATCCGGTACCACGAGGTCCGCTTGAGCACCCATTCGTCCCCGATCCGGTAGGCATGGAACGTATGGCAGATAAAATCGTTCCTGCGCAACTCTTCGAGCGGCAGGGCGCACTCTTCGCTCACCTCGCGGACGGCGCATTCCTCGATCCGCTCGCCCGCTTCGAGCTTCCCTTTGGGCAGGTCCCAGCGGCCGTTGCGGAAAATCATCAGCACGCGTCCCCGTGCGTCGGAGACCAGTCCGCCCCCGGCTTCGACGGGCGGAACCGACGCCCGGAAATCCTCGAACACCCGGTCGATATTTTCGGATATTATCGCTAAGTTTTTGGTAAATTGAAGTTTTTGCAACAACTTTGTCATAGAAAGCCGTTCGTCCGCGTCGAGGGACGGAATGCCCCGCAGACCGCGTGCCTCTTCGGGCGAGGCGAATACGGCCGCACAGTTCTCGATATAAACTTTATACATCTTTATAATGAGTAATTTAGCGACGGAAATAGCTCAAAGCCTGTTACAAATTAAGGCAATTAAATTAAATCCGGCAAATCATTTCACATGGGCCTCCGGCTGGTACTCGCCCATCTACTGCGACAACCGCAAGATCCTCTCCTACCCGGCCGTGCGCAAGCAGGTCTGCGAAGGTTTCGCAGAGATCGTGCGGGAGAAATATCCCGACGTCGACATCGTCGCGGGCGTAGCTACGGGAGCCATCGCCCACGGCGTGCTGGTCGCCGAAAAACTCGGCAAGCCGTTCATCTACGTGCGCAGTTCGCCCAAGACGCACGGTCTGAGCAATCAGGTCGAAGGCGAGTTCTGGCCCGGCGCGAAGGTCGTCGTGATCGAAGACCTCGTCTCGACGGGCGGCAGCAGCCTCAGCGCCGTGGAAGCGCTGCGCGAGAACGGATGCGAGGTGCTGGGCATGGCGGCCATATTCACCTACGGATTCCCGACGGCCCGCGAGAACTTCGCCGGAGCGGACGTCCGCCTCGACACGCTGAGCGATTACAAAACGATGATCGAACTGGCCGCCCGCGAGGGATATGTCCGCGAAGACGAGCTGCTGACGTTGCAGGAGTGGCGCCGCGACCCCGCCAACTGGAAACGCACGGAGTAACGGCGATGGAAAAATACGAAAGCAAACACGTCCGCATCCGCCGGCCGGCCGAAACGGTCTACCACGTACTTTCCCGCTTCGACCACCTCACGCCGATCCTCTCGCAGCATGTCGAAGGATGGGAGGCCGACGAAAACACCTGCTCGTTCAAGGCCAAAGGCTTCCCGGTCAAACTGCGCATCGTCGAAAAGGAACCCTGCAAATTGGTCAAGGTGACCGGCGAGGACGGCTCGCCGATGGATTTCACGTTCTGGCTGCAACTCGTCGGCGTAGCGCCGGACGACACGCGCATGCGGTTGGTGCTGCACGTGAAACTCAACATGATGATGAAAATGATGATCGGCGGCAAACTCGCCTCGGCGATGGACCAGATCGCCGACCGGATCGCCGAAGCCTTCAACAACGCCCCCGTGTAAAGCTCACCGCATCGCCCGGACGGGCGTGCGGGGCACACACATCGCCGAACGGTCGGACGCACCGGCTCCCGGCCGCGAAGACGAAAGAGCGGCCCGGCGGGAAACGGCAGCGGCGCGGAGGCGTCCGCAAGGATGTACGCCACCGTGCCGGCGGCAGGTGACAGGTCTCTTCGACTCAAGACCTCGGAGCCGGACAGACCGGAAAACGCTTTTACCGAACCTAAAACATAGTCCTATGATCAACATCATCGTATCGGTTGCAGTTCCCCGTTCAAACCGCGAAGCCGTGCTTCCGCTGCTCGAAAAACTGACGGCGGCTTCCCAGAAGGAAAACGGCAACGTCCTCTACCAGTATTACCTGCACCCGACCGACGCCGAACGGCTCGTCATCGTCGAAGTGTGGGAGAATGCCGAAGTGCTCGCCGCCCACGAAGCGACCGAACACTTCACCGTCCTGCTGCCGCAAATCGTCGCACTATCCACGAAGTTAGACATCCGCAAGTTCGAAGCGACGCCCGTCGAGGGCTGACGCCGCAGCGGAAACGCGAGCGGACATCGGCAACACAACGGCGCCGCACAAGTCGGGAATCTCCGAAAAGATTCCGGGACGGATTTCTGCACCGGATTTTTCCGTTCATATCCGCCGAACCCGACAACGCTCCGAAACGCATTTCGGAGCCGGCCTTTCGGTTCTATCCGTATCCGTCGCCCGACTATACTACGAAATAGGATGTATACAGATGTCCCGGAGCGCGCAGAAGCCGTAAATTTCCGCACGATAACAACGGGACCATCCCTGCGGATGGTCTCGTTTTTCATACCCGGCAGGCACGCTCTCCCGCCACCGACTCCCTGCAAACGCCCCGATTCCGGTGTCCGGATGCGGAGCGGGAGCTCCGATACCGGAATCCTTCCTGCCAAAGCCGTGACCCGGAGCTCCGAAAACCGATCCCGTTTTACACGATACGTCGGTACGAACCCGGAAAGGTCGCTATTTCTCCGACAAGGTGCCCGGACCGAAAAACCGCTAAAAACCGATGCCGCAGTCCGGCATGTCTGCGACAGCCGATGTCCGCCCTCGGCATCGGACATTCTGAAGGAACGCCTGTTCCGACGACATACCGGATCGGGCACTTCCCCGACCGGCCGAATGCGACCGATCCCTGCGACACGAAAAACCGGCCGACGCTCCAACCCCGAAGACCGCCCCGGCACGCGTTCTTTTCCGAAGGCCGGCGACCGAAGCCGCCGACTCGTCGGACAAAACGACAGCGGACCGGACGATACCGTCTCCCGAAAGCTGTCGAATGTCTCGGCACGGACGTTCCGGCCTGCGACGAACGAATCCGACCGCACGTCTCGCGACCACGGGACGCGTACCCTAATCGACTATTGTAAAGAAACTTAAATCCATCGTCCGAGAAAATCGGGCGGCACGGACCTTCTTTCGACACATGAAAACACGGCCTCCCTTTCGACAAGAACGGCCCGCCGAACGATCGGTCCCGCATACCCGCATCCCTGTTTCCCGTCGCCGTTCCGCCGCCGGTTCATCCTGTCCGCAGCGAACGTCTGCGAGGGCTGACCGACGGTCCGGGGCGAGCGAGAATCTCCCGGACCGCCCCATCGTCTCGCGAAAACGGACGGACGCAACGCTTCGTTCATGCCGCATTCCCGTGCGCAGAGCCCCGCCCGCCTGCGCCGCTTTCGGAAGCGAACGGCACAGCGACGACAAAAAACGCGAAAAGCGGAAATTCCGTTCAGGGAATTTCCGCTTTCGATGTTGACCCACCAAGACTCGAACTTGGAATGACAGAACCAAAATCTGCAGTGTTGCCATTACACCATGGGTCAGCGCATAACGGCGAACCGTACCCGGCAAAGATAGAAGAATAATTCCTTATCTGCAAATTTCACGCAGAATCCGGTCCGTAGCGCCCCTATGCTCCGCCACATAGGCGCGGCAGGCCTCTCCGGCACGACGCGTCTCCTCGTCGCTGCCGTGCAGCGCGCCGAACCACTCCGAGAGCTCCCCGGCATCCGTCACGCTGCGGGCCCCTCCGCAGGCGACTAAATCGCAGGCCTCCCGAAATTTCCGGTACCGGGGACCGAAAGCCAGCGGCAGACCGAACACGGCGGCCTCTAACGTATTGTGGATGCCGGCACCGAAACCGCCTCCGATATATCCCCAGCGCCCGTACCGGTACACCGAGGAGAGAATGCCGATCGTATCGACGAACAGCACCTGAGCTTCCGGGAGATCGTCCTGCGGCCCGATCTGCGTATAGCGCACCGAAGGCCGGGCGATCCTCGCCCGCAGACTTTCGATCCGGGCGGAGTCGATTTCATGGGGCGCGACGATGAATTTCACGTCCCGGTAGCGGTCGATCAGGCCGAGCAGCAGCTCCTCGTCGGGCGGCCACGTGCTGCCCGCCACGAAAACGGGAGCCCCGGCGGCGAAACGCTCGACCGCAGGCAGCGTTTTGGCGCCGGCAGCGATGGCGCTCACGCGGTCGAAACGCGTGTCGCCCGCCACGTCGCAGCGGTCGTAACCGACGGAGGAAAGCAGCTCGCGCGACGCTTCGTTCTGCACGAAAATATAGTCGAACGCATCGAGCGCACGCCGGAACAGGCCGCCCCACGGACGGAAAAAAATCTGCCCTTCGCGGAAAATGGACGAAATCAAATAGAGCTTCGTCCCGCTCTTTTTCATGGCCAGCAGGTAGTTGACCCAAAATTCGTATTTGACGAAGACGGCGATCTTCGGCCGGAAAATCCGCATGAAGCGGCGCACGTTGCGCGGCGTGTCGGCCGGCAGATAGAACACGTAATCGGCCCCGGAATAATTTTTCCGAATCTCGTAGCCCGAAGGCGAAAAGAACGTGACCAGAATGCGGTAGGAGGGACAGGCCTCGCGCAGCGCCTCGATGAGCGGCCGCCCCTGCTCGAACTCGCCCAGCGAGGCGGCATGGAACCAAGCGATGTCGGCCCCGGGTTCGACGGCCCGCTCCATCCGGCGGAAGATGCCCCGGCGGCCCCGCACCCACAGCCGGGCCTTGGGGTTGAACATCGCGGCGATACGCATGCCGGCCACCATCGCCAGCACGCCCAGATCGTACAGAAAACGCATCGGAACCTATTTGAGTATGTCTTCCAATCCCTTGCGGTTGAGCACACGGACCGCATCCGGAAGGTTTTCGAGCAAACGTTTCTTCTCCATTTCCGCAAGCACCGTCAGCACCGCGCTGCGCGTCGCATCGAAATATTCGGCGATCTCGCGGATGTCGGGCATCGGCAACTGCGGGTTCCCGTCCGAGGTGTGATCGAGCAGGTAGGTGGCGACCTTTTCCTTGAGGGAACGGAACGAGAGGTAATAAATTTTCTTCGACCACACGTTGGCCCGGTCCGAAACGATGTCGATGAAGTTCGACATGATGACCACATGGCTCTGCATCAACTCGAAGACATACCCGCGGTGCAGCGTCATGATCCGCACCGGCCCGTCGGCCACCACGTCCACGGGCAGCTTGTTGTACCCTCCGAACAGGAAAGCCGGAGCGATCAGCCTCGGCGCCTCGATGGGCTCGATCATCACCGGCTTGCCCGACGAGAGCGTCATCTCGCCGTGGACCTTCCCTTCGAGGATAATCATGAGTCCCGAATAGGTCGTGTCGCGGCGGGCGATGTATTCGCCGTCCCGGTAATCGTTGAGCGTATAATCGCCTCTTCCGTCGATGATTTCCTTTATTTTGTCTTCCTCCAATCCCCGGAACAGCGGGCATCGGGCCAATGCTGCGTACATCATCACAAAACAGTTTTAACGGTTCGCAATCCGCATTTCGCTTTCGCAAGCGTAAAGTTACGAATTATTCCCGAAAACCCAAGCCCCGCAGCCTCCGAGCGCGGAACGGCCGCGAAAAACGGACAGAAAGGAAACTTTCCCCGCCCCGACGACCGCGCGGCGGCACAGGCCCGCTCCGACCGACAAAACGAGGACCGCTCCCTGCCGCACACACGGCCCCCTGCCCGCCATGCGCGACGTTGAAAAACGTTTCTCTCCGTTGCGCCGCACAGGCGCCGTTCCGGCAGACCGAACGTTCCGCCGCCCCGCACGCCGCGACCGTGCACCGAATGCGGACACCATACCGGAACGGCAAATGGCCGTCTCCGCCCCACGGCAGCGAGACGAAAACCCGCCTGCGCGACGGCCATCCCGGCAAAGGGCCGCGACACAGGCACCGATCCCGCAAAAAACTTCCCGCATGGCATTTTCGACGCTGCGGGGATTGCATCGGAGGACCGCTTCGATTACCTTTGTGAACTCATCGGAAATTCGACACTCTATGGACAGACAGACGCTGCGGGACGCCCTCTATCCGGGCTGTCCGATCCGCAACATCCTCTCCCGCTTCGGCGACAAGTGGTCGCTTCTGGTGCTCTGCACGTTAGAGCGGGAGTCCGCGATGCGTTTCGGCGCGCTGCTCGAAGCGATTCCCGACATTTCGCAGAAAATGCTGACCGTCACGCTGCGAACGCTCGAAGAAGACGGACTGGTCTCCCGCCGAATCTATGCGCAGATTCCGCCCCGCGTCGAATACACGCTCACGGACCGCGCCGTGTCGCTGCTGCCGCACATCCACGCCCTGATCGGATGGGCGCTCGAACACATGGAGAGCATCATCGACACCCGCCGAGCCTCGCAACAGGAGAGCCGGTCCCGCCATTGAAACGGCGGCGACGGCCATTCCGCCGTCCCGACATCTTCCGAATGGTTTCCGCCCCTCTTCTCGTCGTTGTCCGCCCCGAAACACAACCGCATTCCCAACATCCCGCCACCGGGAACAGCACCCCGAATCTCCCGTACCGGCAGCCCCCCGGAGACACGAGACCGCCGGAGCCTACCCCGCACGAACTCCTGCGAAGGCCCGATCCCCGCGACCGAAAAAATCCGCCCGACACGCTTTCCCCCGACCGGCTTCCGGAACGGCCGTCCCTGACTTCCTCGGAAACAAAACCGCAGGAGGCCGCCCCGAAAATCCGTCCGATCCGTCCCGACGGAAAAAGGCGCCTCTCCGCACGCCGTCACCGATCCGCTTCAAGCACCTCGTTCAGGCAGGCGATGGCGTTGAGCGTCCTCGGATAGCCCACATACGGAAGCAACTGCGTGACGACAGCCAACAGCGTCGCCCGGCCGTTGCCGACGTTCGCATTGCCCCGTATATGAGCCTTGAGTTGCGATTCGCAACCGCCCAGCGAGAGGAGCACGGCGAACGTCAGCAGTTCCCGCTGCCGGACATCGAGCCCCTTGCGGGTTTGGTAGTCGCCGAAACAGTTGGCCGACAAATAGCGGGCGACGTGCCGCTGGTCTTCGGGCATCGTCTCGGCCATCCGCCCGACCCCTTCGCCGAAGATCGACTTTTGCAGGGCGAGCCCCTTCTCGAAACGGTCGTCGGCCGAAACGACGGCCTGTTCCTCCAACGGCAGGCTCACACCCTGCTCCACGAGGAACTCGTTGGCCGCCTCGATGAAATCGACCGTCCGCGCCATACCGACATAAGGCACGACATGATAGAGCAGCTCCTTGATTTCGACGGGCGTCACGCCGTTGGCCCACGCCGCATGCAACATCCGGCGGTACTGGCCCGCGGCATTCAGCGCGACCGCCGAGGCCATCGTCGTCAGAATCCGGGTTTTCGTATCCAGATCGCCGTACTCCATCGCTTCGCCGAACGCAAATTCGTCGAATGCCGTACTCAGTTCGGGATCGGTTTGCGCCAGCGTCCCGGCCTCGCCGGGAAACCATGTCCCGTAATTGCGTGCTGCCGCCTCCGACATCCGCCGCGGCACCGTGTCGCAGGCCGTCGCAGCGGCATACCGGGTGTCGTCCACCGGCTCCAGCCACGTATTGACGTTCGTCTGCGGACGGCACTCGACGGCCAGATGCGAAAACCAGCTGTCGGGTGCAGCCCCGTGCCAGTGTACGACGTCGGGCGCGATCTCCACGACATCGCCCGGACGCAACGCACGGGCCGGCCGACCCTTTTCCTGATAGAAGCCGCGGCCGGCCGTACAGATCAACAACTGCCCGCCCGTGTGGCTGTGCCAGTTGTTGCGGCACCCCGGTTCGAAGGTGACGTTGGCCACCGGAACGTCCGCGGCGTCGCCCGTCAGCGGCGCCAGATAGGCCTGACCGATGAAATACTGCGAAAATCGTTCGGGCAGCCTCTCGCCTTGCGGGAACATCTGCCGAAAAGTCGTTTCTTTTTCCATAACCCGATTTTGTGCCGAAAGCGGACCGGCGACAGCGAACCAGACGAGCGCCGCCGCGAACCCCACTATCCATTCCGTTTTCATATTCTTTTATCTTTTCGAAAATTACGTTTCTCCTCCTTTTCTCCGCCCCGCCCGACAGCCTATCTCGTCCCGCGCCGAAGCGTAAGGACCTCGATCCGAGGCCACGCACCCAGACGGAACGGTGCGGTACCGCCCGCGCCGGACGAGACAAACAGCATCCGGTCGCCTTCGCGATACAACCCCTCCCACTCGGAATAGACCCAACCGCAGGGCGAAAAACCGCCGAGCCGGAACTGCATGGCATGGGTATGTCCCGAAAGCGTGAGCCGGACGTTCGTTTCGGGCAGCACCTCGCGACGCCAGTGGGACGGATCGTGACTCAGCAGAATCGTGAACGCCCCGGCTCCGACGCCCGACATCGCCTTGCGCAGATCGCCCCGCGACGGGAACGGCGGCCGGCTGACGTTCTCCACACCGAGCAGAACGAGGCTGTCCGTCCCGCGGCGGATCGTCCGCGACTCGTTCAGCAGCACGTCCCAGCCCAGCTCCCGCTGCCGGCGCTTCACCTCCTCGAAATCGAGCTCCGCCCCGTCGGGCGAACCGTGGGGCCCGTACTCGCAATAGTCGTGGTTGCCGATCACCGAATAGACGCCGTCCGGGGCCCGCAACCGCGACAGGGACCGCAGGTGCGGATCGAGTTCGGCGGCCGAAGCGTTGACTAAATCGCCCGTAAAGACGATCATGTCGGGCTCGGCGGCCACAATCCGTTCGACCAGCGCACGGACGAACCGGTCGTCGCGGCCGAACGTCCCGACGTGCAGGTCGGAGAACTGAACGATGCGATAGCCGTCGAACGCTTCGGGCAGATCGGCCGCCACGATGTCGGTCTGCCGGACGACGAGCCTTTTCCACCCGTAGAGGGAACCGTACAGGAAAGCGCCGCACGCCGCGACGGCCACGACGATCCCCGCGACATGACCGGCCGCGGCAGCTCCGTGCACGAACGTTCCGATTCCCCGGCCGAGCAGCGAAAAAACCGTGAATAACAGTTTCGGCACGGCCACGCAAAGCAACACGAAGAAAAAGATGCGGACCAGCCCGTTGCCGAACCACCCGGCGGCAGCCGCGCCCAGCGCCGCGAGCGCGAGCCCCGAAGGCAGCCACCAGAGCACGCTCCACAAGACGGACGTCCCGCGCACGAACGACAGCCAGACATACGCGTCGGGCAACAGAAGCAACAGCACGAAAAGAATCAGAAAAAACGCCATATTCCCCCTCCCCGATCAAACGTTCCATCCGGCCTCGTAGGCTTCCTTCATGGCGGGCATTCCCTCGATCTCGCCCACGCGCCAAGCGCCCGTACCGTAGACGACGCCCCGCTCCTTCGGTTCGTCGAGACAGTCGAGAAAACCGCGGAAGCACTCGACCGTGCGTTCCATAGCCGGCACGCTCCTCTCCGCCGCCGTAACGATGAAATAGAACTCCTTGCCGCCCATTTCCAAATACCGGGCGCAGGCCCGGTCGATCAACGTCTTCATCTGCGCGCTGAGCGTATAGAAGTAAACGGGCGTGGCCATGACGATCACGTCCGCCGCGACCATTTTGTCCAGCACCTCCGCCGCATCGTCGTGCTGCGGACAGGGTCTCCGTCCCTCGAAACAGGTTCCACAGCCCGTACAATAACCGATCCGGAGGTCCTTGAGGAATATTTTCTCCACATCGTGCCCGGCCTCGCGCGCGCCCTCGGCGAAGCGGTCGCACAGTCTGTCCGAATTGCCGCCGCGCCGCGGGCTGGACGAAAGAATCAAAACATTCTTTTTCATAACTTTATTTCGTTTTAAGATTCGACGGTTTTCCCCCGGTCACAGGCCCCTTCGCTCCGTCCGTCCGCAAAGCCGCACGTTTCGGACAAGTCCCGACTTTTCCGACAACCGTACCGGGACACCGGAACGACGGCCGGGCTCCCGTTTCTCCGCACGCCCGGCCGTTCCCCGCTACAAAAATAGAACACCGAGGACGCCGGCGCGGTAGACGCATTACGGAAGAAACTACCCCAATTACGGATTCGCGGCCGGCGGTTCCCCGCTTCGGACCGCCGCGGGTTATACGGATTACGGAGGTCGTTACCCGAATTACGGTTTTCCCCCTTCGAGATACCCCGCCGCGACGGGAAAAAGATTATCTTTGCTTGCATACCATATCGGGAAATGCCATGAACACGAAACCGCTCCACATCGAAACCGTCGACGAATACGACAAACTGCTGGGCATCGAAACTTTCCATCCGCTGGTCAGCGTGATCGACATGGCGCAGGCCTGCCGGATCCGGCACATGCGCCATTCGTTCGGCTTCTACGCGATTTTTCTCAAGGAGGTCAAATGCGGCGACCTGATCTACGGCCGGCGCCATTACGACTATCAGGAGGGTACGCTCGTCTGTCTGGCACCCGGACAGGTCATCGGCGTGGAAGACAACGGCGAGACGTTCCAGCCCAAAGGCAGGGCGCTGCTGTTCCATCCCGATCTGGTCCGCGGCACGTCGCTCGGACGGCAGATGAAGGAATACACGTTCTTTTCCTACGAAGCCAACGAGGCGCTGCACCTTTCGGAACGGGAACGCGCCATCGTCGTGGACTGCCTCGACAAAATCCGGCACGAAGCCGAGCACGCCATCGACCGCCACAGCAAACGGCTGATCGCCATCCACATCGAAATGCTGCTCGACTACTGCCTGCGTTTCTACGAACGCCAGTTCATCACGCGTTCGGACGCCAATCACGACATCCTCGTGCGGCTGGAACACCTGCTCGACGACTACTTCACGGGCGACCGGGCGCAACGCGAAGGCCTGCCGACCGTCCGGTTCTGCGCCGAACAGATGTGTCTGTCGGCCAACTACTTCGGCGACCTCGTCAAAAAGGAGACCGGCAAAACGGCACAGGAATACATCCAGCTCAAACTCATCGGCACGGCCAAGGAACGCCTCCTCGACCCCGCCAAGACGATCAGCGAAGTGGCCTACGAGCTAGGCTTCCAATACCCGCAACACTTCACCCGCCTGTTCAAGAAAGTGGTCGGCCGCACCCCGAACGAATACCGCGCCTGAGCCCCCGGCCGGTCGAACCGACGCTATCGAAGGGATTGTATGGCCCGTTGCATTTCCGACGGCGACATTACACCCGTAACTTGTTTGCGCAAAGCGCCTTTCGCATCGTAAAACAGAAGAGTCGGTACACCCGCGATCCCGAAGGAATTCGAGACGTACTTCCATTGCCGTGCGGAAAAATAGACATGCTCGCCGCCGATCGTCCGGATGCGCTCCCGCCATTCGTCCTTCGGGGAGTTTTCCGATGCGATATAAACGAAGACGACGCTTTCCTTTTTCATTTCGACCGCGACATCCCGGCAGTCCCGGATCATGGCTATACAGGGACCGCACCATGTCGCCCAGAAATCGACCACGACGGGTTTCCCTCTATAAGCCGCAAGAATCGCCTCCATCAGCTCCTCGTCCGGCACATCCGGCAAGGGACGCACGGATAGCCCCTGCTCCGCCCGACGGACGGTCTTTTCGTGCAGCGTCAACAAATCCCGTTCGATCGGACCGCCCGAAAAATACGCCCGAACCCGTTCGATCTGCGTGTCGGACAACGGCAGCCCCTCTTCTTCCATCTGACGGACATACGACTGCACGGCCAGCAGGTCGTAGAAAAGTCCCTCGTCGAATCCCAACAGATCCGACAGCCGCGCTCCAACCTCTTTTTTCCATTGCGCCACGTCCTTTTCCCGGATCGGCGGGATGTACAGCGAATCGGTCGCGAGCATGTATTGCAATACCTCCGGCCAATAGGAACCATACAGATTCTGAGGATCGTTCAACTCGAACTGCCGGAGAAATGCGAAGTCCGATCTCCGGAACACGGGCAGAACCGGCGGCTCCGAATCACCGAAATAGGAAGAACCGGCTCGCGACCGCCAATCGAGTTCCATCGCCTCCCGGTAAGTGAGCAAACGACCTTTGAGGTAAAGCTGCCGAAATTCTTTTGTCAGCCATCGTCGGGCCCGTTCGGAAAATCCGAACGTATCGATCGCCCCACCCGTCCGTTCCTTCAGACGCTCCATCTCCCCGGCCACGAACGCTTCCGGAGACAACTCCCACAACGGAGTCTCGGAACGAGGCGCGAACAGGAAAAACCGTTCTACCGCCTCGGAAAAACGGAGCCGGTCGTTTTCGGTCAGATCGTACCTTCCGGACGCCGGAACGCAAATCTCGCCCGAAGCGGTACACTCCAGCTCGACGCTCGCACCCGTCTCCAATACGACAGGACATGCCGGTGCATCCGCTTGCGGAGAAACGCAAGTAAAATAAGCCATCGTAGGGCTGTACGACACAGGCATCCGAAAAACGAGCGTTCCGTCCGCCTCGAAACGGTGTTCTGTACGTTCTAACGCAGTAGTCAACGGATAGGCGCAAAACATCGCATATCGGGAAAAATCCGTGCTGTCCGCTCCGCCGACGATCCGGCAGACGATCTCGACCGAATCCGCCGTCAAGCGGGGATCGGGCAACCGGTCGTGCGAAGACCGACAACCGAGAAGGAGACCGGCGAACAAAATACAATAAATACAACCATTCGAAAGGCGAGCGTAATTTTTCATCGTTTTTTACGGTTTGAACGTCGGGAATGATTATCGAACGAACGGTTACGGAGTTCGGCGGGACCGGGAGCGGCTTGCTCGGCGGGAAAACCCGTACGCACTCTTTCGACGCTTCGGAATTCCGGAGCGAAACCGACCCGAAACCCGTGAAAACCAATTTACGAATCCGAAACGAAATATGCAAACCGAAGTCGTTCCTTACGCCATTTTCCGACCTATTTCGGAAAGGAACCGACCTTCGGCAACCGAACTTGTCGGCCCAGCACGAACGACTCCTGCCCCGATGTTCCGCTCTTTCCGAGAGAAAATACGACAACGGAATAACCCGATGTCGAAAAACGATCCCCTATTTTTCGTAAACGAAACGTCTGCCATTACTCTCCGGAACATCGAACGTCGACTTTCCGCATACCGAAACTAAAAAACGGACACCTGAAACGAAACGGGAGAACCGCAGCCATTCCGCAGTTCTCCCGTTTATTTCGAAGTGATTCCGGAGCGGTTCGAACGCTCGACCCACAGCTTAGAAGGCTGTTGCTCTATCCAACTGAGCTACGGAACCCCGTTTGCGACAAGGCCGGGACGGTATCTTTTCCGACGGACGGCACACCTTCCGGCCCGTCCCCTTCGCAAAAAACCGTACTCCTCTTATGCGCAGGGCAAAGGTAACGGAATTATTCGGGATATGCAAATGCCCGGACGCCCCGTGCGGACCGGTCCGGCAAGGCGAAACGACAGAGAAGACACCGCCCTGCCTTCCGAAGAAATCCGCCTTCTCTCGCGACCGCCTTTTTCGCCGGGGACACCGCGCACGCATGGAGCCCCGTCGGGCCGCCGTGCGGAGAAAAACCGTCGAAAGACGCACGGGCGGCCGCTTTACGAAACGCACCGTTTCTTTTCCGCAAAACATCCATAATTTGTCGCGAAATGGTCAAATTTTCGTGAAAAAACGTTACATTTGTAGCAATTGGAAAGTAAATAAAACAACACAATGCCTGATTATCATGATGAGGTAACGCGACATAAAAAACCGGATTGGCTGAAAATCAAACTCCACGACGGCGAGGGATTCGGCGAGGTTGCGCGCATCGTCCGCGAGCATGGGCTCCATACGATTTGCAGCAGCGGCAAGTGTCCCAATCAGGCCGAGTGCTGGAGTCGGCGGACGGCCACTTTCATGATTCTGGGGGACATCTGCACCCGTTCGTGTAAGTTCTGCGCCACAGCCACCGGGCGACCGTTACCGCCCGAAAGCGACGAGCCGGCCAAGCTCGCCCGCTCGGTCTCTCTGATGGGACTCAAACATTGCGTCATCACCTCCGTGGACCGGGACGATCTGCCCGACGGCGGGGCGGCGCATTGGGCTGCGGCCGTCCGCGCCGTACGGGAAGCCAATCCCGACACGACCGTCGAGGTGCTCATCCCCGATTTCGACGGACGCGAAGAGTGGATCGACACAGTCGTCGACGCGGCGCCCGACATCATCGGGCACAACCTCGAAACCGTAGCGAGGCTGACCCCTCTGGTGCGTTCGCGCGCCCGCTACGAAACGAGCCTCAAAACGCTCGGCTATATCGCCTCGAAAGGATGCACGGCCAAAAGCGGCCTGATGGTCGGACTGGGCGAGAGCGACGACGAAGTGCTCGCCGCCGTGGACGATCTGGTCGCCGCCGGCGTGCGGATTCTCACGATCGGCCAATACCTGCGCCCCACGCTCCGGCACCTGCCCGTGGCGGAGTACGTCACCCCCGAAAAATTCGCCCAGTACAAGGAAGAAGCCCTGAAACGCGGCATGCGCTACGTCGAAAGCGGCCCGATGGTCCGTTCGTCGTACATGGCCGAAAAAGCGATGCGCTGTTGCCGCGAAAAGAAATAAACGCATGAAGGAAACCGTTACATACAAGTACATCGGACAGGCCGGTTACGCCGAGACGTGGGAGCTCCAGAAACGGCTTTTCGCCGCCCTGCTGGAGGCCAAACGCGGAGGCGGTTCTGCCGAGCAGACGCTTCTGCTGGTGGAACATCCGCACGTCTACACGCTGGGCAAGAGCGGGCACGAGTCCAACATGCTCGTAGACGAACGGTTCCTGCAAACGATCGGGGCGACCTACTTCCGCATCGACCGCGGCGGCGATATCACCTACCACGGTTACGGACAACTGGTCGGCTATCCGATCCTCGATCTCGAAAGACTGGGATTCAGTTTGAAGGATTATATCTGGACGCTGGAAGAATGCGTGATACGGACGATCGCCGACTACGGCATCGAAGGCGCGCGGCTCGACGGAGCCACCGGCGTATGGATTGAGGGCGACACGGCCCGCGCGCGAAAGATCTGCGCCATCGGCGTGAAGGCCTCGCGTTACGTGACGATGCACGGTTTCGCGCTCAACGTGACGACCGACCTGAGCTATTTTTCGCATATCAACCCCTGCGGTTTCGTCGACAAGGGGGTGACCTCCATCGAAAAGGAGACGGGTCTGAAGCCCTCTCTGGAGGAAGTCGCACGGAAATTCGCCGCACGGTTCGGCGAGTTGATGCGCTGCGACATGAAAGAGTGAGGGCCGCGGCGGAGCGGCTCACCTTCCCGGACGCGACGTCCGGAGGGGAGAGGCTTCCGAGGCCCTATGGATTTGGAAAGATAAGATTATTAAATAAATAAAGTTATGTCAGCAGAAAAAAGATGGGTTATCAAGCCCCCCGGAGAACCGGCGAAGGTGGAGAATCTGGCCGCCTCGCTGAATATCCCCGTGGTGCTTGCCAACCTGCTTGTTCAGCGCGGCATCGAAACACACGAGGAGGCATGGCAATTCTTCAATCCTAAGCTAGAGAACCTGCACGACCCGTTCCTGATGAAAGACATGGACCGGGCCGTCGAACGGGTGGCCCAAGCCGTCGAACGGGGAGAACCCGTCATGGTATACGGCGACTACGACGTGGACGGAACGACGGCGGTAGCGCTCGTTTATTCGTTCCTGCGCCGTCTGGGACATCCTTCGCTGCTGTTCTACATCCCCGACCGTTATACCGAAGGGTACGGCGTATCGATCAAGGCGATCGACTACGCGCAGCGCAAAGGGGTGAAGCTCATCATCGCGCTCGACTGCGGGATCAAAGCGACGGAGAAGGTGGCCTATGCCAAGGCCAAAGGCATCGATTTCATCATCTGCGACCACCACCTGCCGGGCGAAACGATCCCCGACGCCGTGGCGGTTCTCGATCCCAAACGGGTTGACTGTCCCTATCCGTTCAAGGAACTCTCCGGCTGCGGAGTGGGATTCAAGATGTTGCAGGGATACTGCCTCTACAAGGGTCTGCCTTTCTCGGAAGTGGAACGCCTGCTGGACTTGGTCGTCGTGAGCATTGCCTCGGACATCGTGCCGCTGGTCGGCGAAAACCGCATTTTGGCTTTTTACGGCCTCAAACGCCTGAACGAAAAACCGGGCAAGGGTCTGCAATCCATCATCAAGATCTGCGGACTCGACAAACACGCCATCACCATCGACGACATCGTCTTCAAGATCGGCCCCCGCATCAATGCGGCGGGAAGAATGGAGGTCGATTCCGACGACGAGAACGCCGCCCCGTCGGGCGGACACTCGGCCGTGTACCTGATGGTCGCCCGCGACGAAGAGGTCGCTTCGGAATACGGAGCTTTCATCGACACCTGCAATCAGGACCGCAAGAACATCGACCGTTCCATCACGCAGGAGGCACACGACATCATCGAGCGCCATCCGGAAATGAAGGCCCGCAAAAGCACCGTCATCTACAATCCGAAATGGATGAAGGGCATCGTGGGCATCGTCGCCTCGCGCCTCATCGAGACATACTACCGGCCGACGGTCGTGCTGACGATGAGCAACGGCTTCGTGACGGGATCGGCCCGCAGCGTGCCGGGATTCGATCTCTACCAAGCCGTCGAATCGTGCTCCGACCTGCTCGAAAACTTCGGCGGCCATATCTATGCCGCCGGACTGACGATGCGGCCGGAAAACGTGGACGAGTTCACCCGGCGCTTCAACGAATACGTCGAGGCGCATATCGACCCCGAAATGCTCATTCCGCAGGTCGACATCGACTCGTATCTGCTGTTCAGCGACATCACGCCGCAGTTCCGCTCCACGCTGAACCGCTTCCAGCCGTTCGGACCGGGCAACAACGCTCCGGTGTTCATCACGCGGGGCGTCAGCAACCGGGGAGACGCGCGGCTCGTGGGTGCCGAGCAGGAGCATCTGAAAATGGATCTCATCCAAGGACAGAAGCCCAACACGGTCATCCCCGCCATCGCGTTCCAGCAACCGCGGCACTACGAGTACGTCCGTTCGGGCCGCAGCATCGACGTCTGTTATTCGGTCGTGGAAAACCACTACCGGGGGACGGTCACGCCTCAACTGAGGGTAAAAGACATCAAGAAAACGGTGCAGCGATAAACGCACCGCTCCGAAAACGAAAAAGGTATCCGATTCCGGTCGGGTACCTTTTCCGTTTCCGGCAACCGACAGGCAGCCTTCGGAAACGGCCGGGGGCGAGGGAATGCGGGCCCGGACGATGCAAACCGCTCCCGGAGCTGGGTCCCGCCCACCGGAGCGCCCATCGTATTCCGTCGGCAGTACGCACCGCGGCCCGACTGACCGCAAGCGACGACCCGACGACGAAATGTCCGAAGACACACGCGCGCTCCGGCAAACGACCGAAAGTCTCCCGGAACAGGCGGCCGCGGACCCGGACGATACAAACCGCTCCCGGAGCCGGTCGCCGAAGCGCCCGCAATACTCCGGCGGGACGCTGTCTTTCCGATCCGACAGGCCATCGGCCCCGACTCGACGACGAGACAAAGTCCGTCCGCCGCTCCGTTGCCGGCAAACGATCCCCAAGACGGCGGCAACCGAAATCGTCCGCCGTCACGATACGGTGGTACCGAACATCGGCATACCTACTTTTCAGGCAATTACATCCTTCGATACGCCGAGGTTTCCGCCTGCCGTCTTCGAATCCGACCGCAGACTTCCGCAGCCACGGATTACGCATCCGGACGGCCCGCTCCCGACAGACATCAAGAAGATCATCCGGAAAACGCGGCGACCGAGTCCCCCCACAGCACATCCGAATATGCCGTGGTGCTCTATCAAGCCGGCATCTCGCCAGCGCAATCATCGGCACGGCCGCAGCCGTTCGAGGCCCGCAGGCCGGTGAACCGCCCGACGAATCCGCCATTCCGGTAGGACAGGAAAAGTTACCGCGGAGGCAGAGAACACCGTCCCCCACCCTCCGCTCCCGGACCGAAAACAAAAAACGGAGGGCACCCGAAACAAAGGGCGCCCTCCCGGAAACTATAAAATAATAATTTGCTGGGTGAGGGATGATTTTATTCTATCGAATATTCCATATTTTCGTTGACTTTCGAATCGATCCTTCCGTTCCCCGCTCCGCCGTCGATCTTTCACCGTCGGAGAAAGACGCCGCGGACGACCGGGAACGAACGATTTTCTTTCTTTGTCTCAAACTTAGTTTTCCCTTCGCTCTTTCACAAGAGGACAACGCCCGCTCAGGCCGAGGAGGCTAAAACATAAATCACTGATTATCAAAGACCCGAAAACCGGCGATACGATAGGGCCGAATCAAGCAAGAGGACAACGAATGTCCGAATCAAGACTCAGATAAACAAATATTTACAACTGGATAAAACGATGAGACGCACCCGAATCGAACGAAGCGTCGCGAGAGAAGGTGCATTTTTTTATTCGTCGCGAAAAAAATCGTTCCGTTTCCTCCCCGCTCGGTCCGTGTGCGCCCTGCGAACAAAAAAAATCCGTGCCGGATGTCGTTCATCCGGCACGGAATATCGGCTTTCGGAAAGGCTTCTTTACGGCAGCGCGGCCAGACCGCGGGCGGACGCCGCAGCGAGCAACTGCCGCATCGCCCGCTCGACGACCTGTCGCGGAGAGGCGATATTGAGGCGCATCCATCCCCGGCCCTGCTCGCCGAACATCGCCCCCTCGTTCGGCCCGATGCCTGCCTCTTCGACGAGAAAGCGGTAGATCTCCTCATGGCTCATCGGCCACCGGCCGAAATCGAGCCACAACAGATAGGTCCCCTCCGGCGGCACGCACCGTACCGAAGGAAGGTGTTCGCGCAGAAAACGCACGACGTAATCGACATTCCCGGAGAGATAGTCCAACAACTGCTCCAGCCATTCGTCGCCGTGGGTATAGGCGGCTTCCAGCGCGACGGCACCGAATATATTGCCCTGATCGGCATGCAACTTGTCGAACTCGGCCCGGAGCCGCCGGCGCAGCGAATCGTCGGGCGTGACGACCACCGAAGTCGACAGACCGGCCAGATTGAACGTTTTGCTCGGAGCGAAAAACGAAACGGTCCTTCGCGCGAGCGCTTCGCTCAACGACGCGATATGAACATGACGGTACGGCTTGTAAATCAGATCGGAGTGAATTTCGTCGGCGAGAATCAACACGTCGTGCCGAATGCAGAGCTCGCCGATGCGCATCAGCTCCTCCTGCGTATAGACCCGTCCCGAAGGGTTGTGCGGATTCGACATCAGAAACACCTTCGCGTCGGAGAGCTTGCGATCCAGATCGTCGAAATCAATCCGGAAACGCCCCTGCTCGTCAATGCGCAATGGGTTGTCGATCACCCTGCGGCCATTGGCACGGATCTGCCGGGCGAACGGATGATACACCGGCGGCTGAATCACGACGCCGTCGCCTTCCTCGGTAAAAGCCCTCAACGCGAAAACGATTCCGGAAACCACGCCCGGCGTGAAGTCCATCCACTCCCGACGAATCCGCCAGCCACCGTGTCGCTCCACCCACCCGGCGATGGCATCGAAATAGGAATCCGACCGATAGGAATATCCGTAAACGGGATGGGCCGCCCGGCGGGCGATAGCCTCCTGCACCTCGACGGGAGCGACGAAATCCATGTCCGCCACCCACATCGGAATCACGTCTTTCCGGCCGAAAATCTCCTCCCGGCGATCGAACTTCTCGCATTTCGTGCCTTCGCGGGATACGAGCCTGTCAAAATCGTATTTCATAAGCGCTTGAATAATGGACAAAGATAGGGTAAATTGTAAAAAATTAGCCATACCTTTGACCCGTCTCCGCAAGCCGTCCGCCGAAGACGGCACACCGCTTGCAGGAATGCTATCGCCAACAGTCAAATTGCATCCATGAAAACATTCGATCCGAAAAATCACAGGAAGCGCACGTTCGAGGGCCGGGATCGCCGCGACGAACGCTTCGGGAACTCCTCCAATCGAGACGATTCGGGGCGTTCGGGCCATCACGACGATTCCGCCTCTTTCTTCGTCCGGGACAAACGGCCGCGCATCGGCCGGACCGTGCGCGACAACGATTCGGCGAACCGTCCCGCGCACACCGACGGCGAGCGGCGCCGGTCGTTCAACCCCAACTTCACGCAGGACAACCGGATGAAGGGCGAAGCGTTCCGCGAAAAACCTTTCGAGAAAAAAGGGTACGGCCAGCGCTACGCGGCCGCCCCCAAAAGCGACCGTCCCTATCGCCGGGACGACAGGGACGACCGTTTCCGCCACCGCGAAGACGGCCCGTCGGGCTACCGGCCCCGCACCGGAAACGCCATAAGACACACCGAAGATACGGAAAGCCGCGGAGGCTTCCCTCGCGGAAACGACCGTTACGGACAGTCCGACCGCCGGTATAACGACCGCAACGGGAAAAAGCCGGGACGGAAAGGAACGCCTCCCCGCAAACCCGGACCGGGCGACTATCCCCGATATGAAGCCAAGCAGATCGGCGAAATCCGGCTCAACCGCTTCATCGCCAATTCGGGCATCTGCTCGCGCCGCGAAGCGGACGACCTGATTACGGCTGGACTGGTCGCCGTGAACGGGACCATCGTCACCGAGCTGGGCTCGAAAGTGCGGCCCGAAGACGAAGTGCGTTTCAACGGGTCGGTCATCAAGGGGGAAAAGAAAGTCTACATCCTGATGAACAAGCCCAAAGGGTTCGTCACGTCGCTGGACGATCCGCACGCCGACAAGACGGTGATGGATCTCGTCAAGGGAGCCTGCACGGAACGGGTCTACCCGGTCGGACGGCTCGACAAGAACAGCGTGGGCGTCCTGTTGATTACCAACGACGGCGAATTGACGCGCAAACTGACGCATCCGAGCTACAACAAACAGAAAGTCTACCAAGTGACGCTCGACAAGGCGCTGACACAGGCGGACATGACCAAAATCGCGGAAGGCATCACGCTCGAAGACGGCCCCATCCATGCCGACGAAATCAGCTACGTGGGCGAAAACCGCCGGGAAGTAGGCATCGAAATCCATTCGGGCCGCAACCGGATCGTGCGCAGAATCTTCGAATCGCTGGGCTATTCGGTCCAGAAACTCGACCGCGTCTACTTCGCCGGACTGACCAAAAAACGGCTCAAACGCGGCGCATGGCGGTTCCTCACTCCGCAGGAAGTGACGATGCTCAAAAGCGGGGAATACGAATAACGGCCTCTCGCCCGGCGGCGTCTTTCCCCGCCGGACGAATCGTTTTTATCGAAAGCGTTTGGATAAATGAAATTTTCGTTTTACCTTTGCTGACGTTCTTCCGAACGACGGTTCTCTAGCTCAGTTGGTAGAGCACGACACTCTTAATGTTGGGGTCGTGGGTTCGAGCCCCACGGGGACCACTTAAAGGCGACTGGTAATCAGGCGATTATCGGTCGCCTTTTTTTTGTGCCCATGCCGAAGAATCGGGGATTATCCTGCCTCAGAAGGCATTTTGAGGGCCCTGTGTGTTACATAATGTGTTACATAGAATCACTCGAAACGACAATCTGCGTATTCATGCAAAATTATGAATATCAGAGTTGTGCAGAAAGGCGACATCGTTTATAAAAACGGGTGTTCGCCTTTGTTCATTCGGTTTACCCACGAACGTAAGAGTAAGTTCGTCAGCTTGGGGATTTCCGTACTTCCCGATCATTGGGACAAGCAACAGCAAATGATTCGGCAATCATGCCCCGAATCCGCTATTTTACAGCAACGAATCGAAGCTGTTCTTCGAGAGTACGAACGGAAAATACGGAAATTGGAAATTCTTGAGATTCCCGTTACGCTGGAAACCCTGTTCGAATCGAAAGGCAGAAGGATTAAATGCACCGTTTCGGATTGTTTCGAACGTGAGATCGCCCGTCTCGAATCGCTCGGTAAATACAATTCGGCCTCGAAGGTCAAAACCGTATTTTCTCTGATCGGTCAATTCCGCAACGCCGATATACGGTTGGAAGAGATTGATTTGGTGTATCTGAACGATCTTGAACTGTTCCTGCGTAAACGAGGTAACAAGGATAATAGCATTGCAACAAAATTCAGCGTGTTCAAGGCGATTTACAACAAAGCGCTGGCGGAAGAACTCTTTGCTCCGAAAGTCAATCCGTTCGTAAAGTTCAAAGTAGGTCGGCTTTGGACGGCTACTCGTAAAAGGGCCATTACCAAAGAGGAACTGCGACGGATCATAGATTTCGGACTGCCCGAATCGGCATCGCCTTATTTGATTCTGGCAAGGGATATATTTCTGTTTACCTACTTTACAGCAGGAATCAATATCGGAGATATAGCCCGATTGGAGTACCGCAACATCCGTAACGGGCGTATCTACTACACACGTCGCAAAACGGGCAAAAATATCAGTTGCCAGTTAATGCCTCTCGCTTCTGCAATCATCGCCAAATACAGCAGGCCCGACCATTCGGAAACCGATTATATCTTTCCGATTCTTAATAAGGCTATGCACATGACCGATTTGCAACAGTACAACAGACTTCATAAAGTTACGGCCAAAATCAATCGGGAGTTGGGCGAGTTGGCAAAATTAGCAGGTATCGAAACGCATCTGACTACCTACGTAGCGAGACACACGTATGCGACCGTACTCAAGCGTTCGGGAGTGAACATTGCGATCATCTCTGAATCCCTCGGTCATTCCGACCTTGCCACAACTCAAATCTACTTGGATTCGTTCGAGAACTCGCAGATCGACGAAGCGATGAAGCACTTGCTATGAATAAGAAAAAGGGGGGTACTCGTCACGGCGAGCATCCCCCTTTTTGTTTTTAAGCAGAGTATTAAGCCGCTTCGTTCGACTCCTTTTCGGGCGACGGCATGGAGAAGGCGACGGGCTCCGCATCCTCTATCTGCGATCGTACCGCGATCAGTCCCTTAATCTTCGTCTGGTCGTACAGCGGTTTTTCGAACATTCTGATTCGTTCTCCGATTACCTGCTCGACTCCGTAGCGCATGACCTTGTTGACGACGCCGCTACCCTCGAACACGATGTGCTGGGCCACGTGTGCGGGATTCAGTCGCAGGGCTCGACAATACTCGTTGAAGTCGATCAGGTTTGTCAGCCGTTTCGCTTCGGTGAGCAGATCGTACCAGACCCGTTGCGGATCGGCATACACTCCGTTGGCCACCTCCTGAATACAGGCGATCTTGGTGTCGAGATTTTGGGTGACGATCAACTGGCGGGCGAACATGCGGCGGGCACGAGTCATCACGGCAAAAATATTCGAACGTTTCATCTTTGGATTAATCCCTCCTTGGGGGGATAGCTTAAATTCATCCTGACCGTTCATGCCATTGAAGCGGCAGTATCTTCGGGTCTTTCCCTTCGACACGGCAAAGATGAGGCGAAAGCGAAGCTACATCCGAGAGTAAAAAAGTCGGCAAATTACTCCCCCTTCTGTCAAACGTAGATTTTGGAAGTATAGCAACGTCTGTAACCTTTGTATTGCTGGATAATCCCCTTGATCGAGGAATCGTCCACGACAAAGGCGGTGTTTTTGGTGAATTTGCAGAAATAAAGCAGGCGGGAGATCAACAACAGTTTGTTGTAAGATACGGGATCGGTGGCATCTCTCGTATATCTGGCCCGTTTTTCAGGCAGATTCAGCACCTCGAACAGCGTTTTGAATTTTTGGGTCATATAGTACATCTGCAAGGTCGGCGGGAGCTGAATATCATATCCCTTTTCCATATAGGGGAATACCCCCAGCTTTAAGAACTCATCTTTCTCTATCCTCTTGATTTCCTCGTCCAGACGTTTGCGGATTGTATACAGCATCCAAGGAGTGGATATTTCCAGACGATTCTTTTTTCTCAACTCCCTGTCGTCCGATATGTAAATGTATGCATTGGGGTGTTCATCGATGTAATCTCTGGTTTCGATAAGCAGCTCGTAATAGTTTTTGCTACGGTCGGCCACATTGGTCGTGTGGTCGATCGTCATATCGTAGATAAAGAGCAACACAAACCAAAACTTCTCGACATCCATCCCATACCCTTTAATCGTGCCGATAATATCCGTATTGTCGCAAAAAGCCTCCCACGTAAACGGCGGATCGATAACATTCTGTCGCAGTCTGCTGAGAAAGATGTTTATCCATGTACCCAAAAAGCCGCAATCATTTTCGTCGATTTCGACATCGATCCTATACGCGAGTTCTAGCGCATACTCCATTCTCGGATCATTCATGTTTGTGGGAAGGCCGCATTCCATCTTAATAATATCCGTCACTCAAATTTAGTCCAAAATAGCGACAATATCAAACGGGAACAACAGGACGGCGTTTGCTGTATTTTGTTCTGTTTGATACCTGAAACAAGGTTTCCGATACAATTCGGAACAATGAACACATGATTCCAGTTCTGAAATTACCTGAAAACAACGATTCAGGTTATAAACAGAACAATAACCCCTGTATTCGGGTGTATTCCATTATGGGAAACCGAGTTTCATCCTGTTATATGTACCTATCGACCGCATATCGTTCTGTAATCGCATCCCGAATCCCAACAAACCGACGCCGACTCCATACGAACACGTCTCCGTCTGACCGTCAACCATGCCGATACGCGCCGATTTCCATTCCTTGAATGCCTCGCACACCCGATCCCAGTGCATCTAAAGGCGGTATGCACACATCCTGCCCGTAAACGCCCGAATCCCATAAAAACAGATCTTCGCTTTGTTTATCTCCCAGATAATCCGTATCTTTGATAAGCGTTCGAAAAATGGAAACCGCCCGTTTCCGAGTCCGACGATCCGCAGGGGGAAGCCGAGAAGCGTTCCCCTTTCTTGTGCGCTCGACCGACAGATTTTTTGAGTAAGAAAATCCAGTCCCTTTAATAGAGAGAGTTGCCCACTCAATTATCATAGATGAAATCGGAGATAGCATTTAGTTGCTCGTATTTAAAAATCAATTCGAAATGGAAAGTAAAATCGTTAAGGCTCCGACAGGAATAGAATACTTAGGAGCCATAGACCCCAAGACAGGTAAGCCCTGAATGACAGAGATACCCGCCAACTGCGTATTGTCGAAAGGCATCACGGGTTGCGGGGCAACCACATTAGGCATTGAGCAGAAAGGCCACACCCTGATCGCCATGCCGTTTACAGGCTTGATAGATAACAAAACGGCCCAATATCGCGATACGTTGTTAGGCATATACGGCAGAGGCGGCAAAGAATATGAAATCGAGCAATACTTAAAGAGCCACGATACCGTAAAGATAGCGACCACTTTCGATTCATTGCGGAAAGTTGCCGATACCCTCGCCCGTTACGGTTTCGATGCTTATAAAGACGCTCATTTGCTCGTGGACGAATGACACGTACTGTTCAACGCATACGATTACCGATACGAAGGAGTGCGAAAGCTGTTGGATACCGCCCCGCACTTCGACAAGGTAACGTATATCTCAGCGACTCCCATCGAGCGCAAATATTATCTGGAAGAACTGAAACGCTTACCCGAATATCGGATCGAATGACCTCATGCAAAGCCCGTCAATATCCGTTCTCACAAGGTAGACAAACCGCTCGCTTACATGGCGGGAATATGCAGAAACAGGATTGCAAGCGGCGGAGAATGCAATTATCATATTTTCCTTAACAGCGTGGAGGATATAGCGAGCATAATCCGCACGGCCGAGCTAACCCCAGAGAATACGCGGGTAATCTGTTCCCAAAACGAGGAAACGCTCCGTAAGAATCTCGGCAAGTTACCCGAAGGTTTCGGAATCTCCAAAGCATTGGACGAACTCAAAACCATCAGCTTCTACACCTCGACCTGTTTCGAGGGGCAGGATATTATCGACCCGAACGGTCGGAGTTTCATTGTGAGCAATGCTCAGAAAGATCATACGCTGCTCGACATTGCGACCACCTTTTTTCAGATATGCGGACGCATCCGCAAATCGAATTACAACGATGAGATCGTATATTTCTATTCCACCACCCGCTATACGGACGTAAGCCTCGAAGAATTTGAACGGGCCACATACAAGACGCTCGCCGAAGCGGAGGAAATAGCACGCTCCTTGAACGGCTTGCCCGACCGCTTCAAAGCCAAATTGATAAGGCAACTTCCCTATATGAACGAGCCCTATATTCAGGTTGCGGGGAACGAATTGAAGATAGACCGAAATATGGCGAATTTCGATATAGTCAACTATAAGGTCGTGAACGGCATCTATTCATCCAAATACAACGTCATTCAGGAGCTGGAGAAAGGCGGTGCGACGGTTACGAACGACGAGGATTATACCGCGCCTCAGAGCATACGGCTACTGTCCCAAAGGAGAGTGAGTTTCGATAAACTGTTCGAAACGTATTGCGCCATTAAGGATGAGCCAGTCGGCTATTCGCTCGTTCCCGATTACAGGCTGGAGATAATCGAGGGTATCAATCCGCTCGTTAAAAATTCCTACGACATACTCGGACGGGACGAGGTGCGGCGAATGAAATATCATCAATCCAATATCAGGCGTGAGATCATCAAGCGTATGGGCAGGGCAAAGGATTATCGGATTGTGGAACTCATCCATGAAACGCTCCCCCTGCAAAAAGCCATACCCGTTGCCAGAATCAAATCGGAATTGCAGGAGATATACGATGAGTTGGGGATACCCCGCAAGGCGAAAGCTACCGACTTAAACAACTGATACGAGACCAAGCCCACGACCAAACGAATCAACGGGAAGAATACGGCCTGTATTATGATCGTGAGGGATAAATTTGTCAGGGTAAGATAAAATAACCGCTCGGAATTTGCATTTGTACCAATTATTGGTAACTTTGAGCAAACATCGGGTATTATGAGAAGAAATACATCGGTCTCTCTGGGAAGCTACTTCGAGGCTTTCGTAGAGAACAAGATCACACAGGGACGGTACAAAAACGCCAGCGAGGTGATTCGGGCGGGTTTGCGGTTGTTGGAGGAAGAAGAGCATCGGATCGCCGTATTGAAAAATGCGATTCAGGAGGGTTTGGACAGCGGCGTGGCGGTGGATTTCGATCCGACGGAGCATCTGGCATCCTTAAAGGCGGCACGGAACAATGGCTAAGTATCGTTTTACCCGTAAAGCCGTAGAAGATTTATCGGACATTTGGCATTATACGCTCGAAACATGGTCGCAGAAGCAGGCCGACCGTTATTACCGCATGTTGATCGAATGTTGTCGGAATATTGCGGAGCATCCTCTGGCAGGACGGCATTACGCCGAGGTGGCCGAGGGAGTGTACGGATTGCGGGCGGGTAAACACATCGTCTTTTACAGGATCGCCGCTCCGAATGAAATCGAAGTAATCCGAATCTTGCACGGCAGTATGGATTTGAAAACCCGAGTCGGAGAATAGCGGTCTTGTAAGAAGAGCTCCCATAACATACCGCTCGGACAGACATCGACAGGGGGTCTTAAAACAACCCCCTCGTCAATGTTTGTCCTTCTCGCCGATATGAATATAACATATCTTCCATGCGGTAACGTACTCCTGTTTTATCCCCCCTCCCCATATCAAGATGGGAAACCGAGCAGTCGGGCCTTAGACCGATTATCTAACCTGCCGCAAAAATCGGCAGACAGAAGCCTAAGACAGAGAAAAATTCTTACGGCAGGAGAATCCCTCTTGCCGTATTTTTATTTCGGCTGTTCCCGCAAGGATCGGCTGTCTCGTTTATTAACCCTTTAAAGATTTAAGTTATGCAGTTAAGACAATCGCAACGCAGGGAAGCCAAAATGCGGCTGGCCCTGCAAGGCGCATCGGGATCGGGTAAAACCTACTCGTCGCTGCTGATCGCCTACGGGATGACGGGCGACTGGAGCAAAGTGGCCGTAATCGACTCGGAGAACGGATCGGCAGACCTCTACGCCCATCTGGGAGATTATCGGGTGCTCACGCTGGAGAACTACGCTCCCGAAACCTACGTCGAAGCTATCGGCATCTGCGAACAGGCTGGAGCCGAAGTCATCATCATCGACAGCATCTCCCACTGCTGGGACTACCTGCTGGATTTCCATGCCAACTTACAAGGCAACTCCTTTGCGAACTGGGCGAAGGTCACGCCGCGTCAGAATGCCTTTATCCAACGTATCCTCTCTTCGTCCTGCCATGTGATCTGCACGATGCGAAGCAAACAGGATTACGTGCTCTCGGACAAGAACGGCAAGATGGTTCCCGAAAAGGTGGGACTCAAAGCCGTACAGCGCGACAACGTGGATTACGAGTTTACCGCCGTACTCGACGTGGCGATGAATCACAAGGCCGTCGCCAGCAAGGACCGCACGGGACTGTTTACGGGACATCCCGAATTTCCGATCTCTCCCCGCGTAGGACAGGCGATCCTGCAATGGTGCAACCAAACGATCAACAACCCTCAATCCTATCCGAACCATGAACGCACAAACAGCGCAATCGCGGCCTGCTGAAAGCTACGACCTGTTCGACGGATTCATCCGATACGGAACGGAAACCCCGACTGTCCCGATAACCGAATCCCAAGCCCGCAACATTCCCCTGCTGGGTACGAATCCCTCTCCTTCTTCCCGTCACTTTATCGAGTCGAATACGAAATCCGTCGACCTGGCCCATCTGAAACAGGATTGCGTGGTCCCCGTCTTCAGCAAGGACAACGAGGTGACGGTTTCTCATCAGAACTTTATCGAGACGGTATGGAGCGCGGCGCATAAGCAGTTCCCCTGCGAGGTGATCGACCAGCCCGAAATACGGGTATCTCATATCGTCAAGGGGAGGATTCCCGAAGCGATCCACAAACCCGTCGGCCAACTGCTCGAATCGGACAAGACGATCTACTACGAGCGGATGATGTTCTGTTTCGAGATACCGTCCGTTTACGAGGAGATCGAGGGAAACCGCCTGAATCTTTCCGTCGGAGGCGTAAGGGCCTATAACCACGAAAACCTGTACTCGAAAAAGACGGCGGAGAAGTTCAGGGTCTTTATCGGATTCAAGAATCTGGTCTGCTGTAACCTTTGCGTCTCGACGGACGGATATCAAAACGAACTGCGAGCCATGAGCGTGCAGGATTTGTTCGATGCGACCTTGCGTTTGTTTCTGTCTTACGATGCCGAACGCCATGTAAAGCGGATGTCGGCCATGCGGGAACAATACCTGACCGAACGCCAGTTCGCCCAACTGATCGGGAAGACGCGGCTGTATCAGTATCTGCCTCAAACGGAACGGAAAGGGCTTCCCGCAATGGAGTTTACCGACAGCCACATCAATGCGGTGGCGAAGGCGTACTATTGCGATGAACATTTTTCCAGAGGGAACGATTCCGCTATCGACCTGTGGAGGGTGTACAATCTGTTTACGGGAGCCAACAAGTCGAGCTATATCGACACGTTTCTGGACCGTTCGCTGAATGCGACCCGACTGATCGAGGGTATCGGCAAAGCCATCGAAGGAGACGCCCGATACGGGTGGTTTATCGAATAGATGAAAAAGCACATCAAACTTTCTCTATTTTGAGGGTTTGATGTGCTTTTAATGTCTAATCGTGTATCTTTGTTTTTAAAAAATGAAGCTATTTGTTTTGTAAAATTCATTAATAATGAGACTTATTATTTTATCTGGAGAAAGCCATTGTGGCAAAACAACCAGCCTGAATTTGTTGCATGATATACTGTTGTCAACAAATACGGCTACGGAGCAATCTAAAATTTCTGTGGGAAATTCATCTCAACATGATTATGAATACTTAATGAGTTGCGTCAATACAAATAAGAAAATTGTTATCTCGACTTGGGGCGATTATCCATGTTTATTAAATCAATGTTGTCTGAAATATGCTGGTTGTGACGCAATTATATGTGCATGTAATATGGGTTTCATGAGAAATAGAGTGTATAAACCATTTGAAGATGCTATGAAATTTGATAATTTAACTACTGTTGTTTTAAAAACGCCAGAATCAAACCCACAAAAACACTCAAACTCAAATAAGATTTGTGCAATTCATCTACGAGATTTGATGAAACATTTTGGAATTATATAGGATATGAATAGTCAGAGGACAGAGTTTGACAGGGGGTCTTAATATAGACCCTTTTGAAATCTTTGTCCCGATCGACCCGAAATCAGAAAATCGGATTTACGGAAATCAAGAACGGATTACGGGTTTCTCTACCCTGTAAATCGGAAAGGACGATCCATATAAGAGAGAAAAGCGACGTTTACATGCAAACGGACAGACTTTGTAAGGGGACTCGAATAATCCCCCTTTACAAAAGTTTGTCCTTATCCGAAGGCTGTCAACTCAACGCCAATGAGTGATCCGATATATGCAGTTTGGCATCTACATCGAGCGCTTTGAATACTTTGAGAATCGTGGCGATTGTCAGATTCTTTCCGTTTTCTATACGGGAAATCTGCGCTTTTTTGACTCCGATCAGGTTGCCCAAATCTTCTTGGGTCAGGTTGCGTTTTTCCCGAATTTCCCGAATCGTTTGTCCGACCAAAAACAGTTCGATGGAAAGATCGTACGCTTCTCGTTGTGCAGTACCTTTAACGCCGACTAAAGTGTCGATAACCTCATTATGTGTATATATCCTTTTTTGTGCCATAGCTATGCCTGTTCGACAAAGATATGGTTTCCATATATGTAAACAAATTTCTGATTTTATATGTTCTGTTTTTCTTTATATGGCATATAAAGACGCACGTATTCCCTAAGACGGATTCTCGACATCCATACAATGGTGATATGTTCTTGGGTAGCTATTAGGGTAGCTTTTGGGTAAATTATCCGTATGACCTAATTTTTATCGGGGGGGTATAAAATAAGAATTTCGATAAAAGCGTCATACCCCAAAACAGCTTCCTGATCGGCGTACGGCCCATATTTATATGCTACGGAAGGATTCATATAAGCCGTAATGCCCGAATATGGAAATAACATAATTGGGAGTCAATATCGTTTTTCCGAAAAGAATATTGCAACTTTGTGATTCACAATACCCCACAGAGTGTTGTTTGTGCCGAACATTTTATATCTTTGTGTCGTTGGGCAACCAACGGACATATTTTGATGAAAGTGTTTCGCTTTTATCCTTAGTGGAAAATCTGACAGTTTTCAAGAAACGGGGATAACGACAACACTCATTGCTTGTATGGTTATATATCGTTCTGATATATACGACAAGTGTGGGGTATTGTTTCCGTTTATTCGTTTCGGGTTTTGTCAGAACCTTCCACTAAATAAACGAACAACTCCACACTTTCTTTTTTGTTTTATCCGCCGTATAGGAGTTGAATGGCGAAAATTAAAAACACCATGAAAAAATTGCTACTAATCGTAACAATCGTGTTTATCAACTTTAATGTTATTAATGCCCAATGGTGGCCTTGGGGTAATGAAAAGAAAGAAACTCAACAAAAGGAGCAAATAGCTAAAAAGCAAAAATTAGAGGAACAACGTAAAAAACAATATGAAAGGTGGAAAACATATTATAAACAAGCAGAAGCAAAAGCTCGTCAATTTACCGAAGATAAAGGATATACCATACAGTCTTACAAGAATATAAATTATGGCAATTTTACAACGCTTTCTTATACATTCGATATTACAACAAGTGACTTAAGTTCGAGAGGTACTCTTATTTACATAACAATCACTGTAAAAAAACAGGGAGAGGATTTTATTGTTGATTTTTTTCACCCTGTAGCTCAATAGGTGAAGCATGTGACAAAGGGTTATTTCGTACATTAAACACACTCTTTCATACAATTAGAACGGATTGCGTTTTAAATCTGAAATAGATTTAAGAAATTTGATTCGTAGGATCAATTCCAATTTTTGCTATTAAAGAAGGCACAAAAATATGAGAACAACATTGTTGAGTTTATTGTTTATTTTCTACGGTTTAAATAGCCATGCTCAAATCGTCTATACTCCGTTTATCCCTCAAGAAAATCCACCTTTGTTATTGGAAACTCCGAGAGCGTCACCGCAACCACGAAGTCGTCCCAGTACAGGTATCAATTATAGTGTTCCTCAAGTACAGAATCAATCTCAAATACAAGAAAAAATAGTTCGTACAACAGCTTACTTTTTGACACAAACAGGGGATTGTTATAAAGTCCCTATCAGAATTGCGCTTGGAAGTAGCAACGCAAAGGTTATATCTTATTATGAAGATATTGGATATGGAGGTCAATGGAAAGATGTTGCTTATGGGGGGGATTTACAAAAATGCAATTCAATGCTATCGCAAAATGAATTGGAAAAGCAATTCATGTATAAAGCGATGGTTGCGGGTAAATGGTTTTATTTCGACGCCGATACAGATATATATCCGTCCACTCCTCCCAAAATTGTATATCAATCTCCTGAGCAATATCGGCAATCTCAGCAACAGGAAGTACAGATAAATAGTACAACAGCTTATTATAGGAGCCAGTCAGGAGAATATTATAAAGTTCCAATAAGGGTATCTGTGAATGGAAATTCGTCTCAAGTAATCTCATATTATGAAAATTCTGGATTAGGGGGGCAATGGAAAGATGTTCATGGGAATTGTAATGTAGAACAATGTAATTCTATGTTTGCACAAAATGATTTAGAAGAAAGCTTTATGTATAAAGCTTTTGTAATGGGCTATTGGATATATTTTGATTTATGAATACATGCTACAATGAAAAGATTAGTAATGATTATAATGTTTGCGTTTGTAGGGATTGCCTCTAATGCTCAATCTTTTGGAGAAAAAATCCAATATGGAGTATTGATTATAGATGGTAAATCTTATATTGCTAATGATAAATTTTTCAGACAATTCTACAACCACGCAAATTCTTTAAATGCTACACAACGATTTTATCTAACAGGAATTAAAAATGCTTTAATGAATGGAGAAACTGTGATATATAATTCTCTAATTCATGAGCTTAGTCCTAATGTCAAGTTTGCAGGATTAAATGCTCGTCAAGAACGTAGGTTAAATCGTGATAGATCAAAGATCGGGATGTGGTTTGATGCTATTTTTAATTCGAAGATCCATAACATAGCGTTGGCTATATCTAGTTTACAAAGATTTGACCCGTATTAAAATCTGCGTAATGAAATTGCACTCATATTCATTCTATTTTTTTCTAAGCTTACTACCATTAATGGCTCATGGTGAGCCTCGTGGAAGATGGGATCATGATGTAGAAGGTGGGGGTGGATTATTCGGTGTAATAATCATTGTAATCATAGCTCTTATATGTTTGATTGAAAATAGAAAATCTAAAAACTGATTTATGAAAGCTCAAGAACTATTTAGACGTTTATATCGCACATTGACCTCTGTCGTGCTATTTTTGATATTGTTAAATTCTTGGTCTCCTGCGTTTAGGGACGTTTATAGCCGAACATTCTATTATTTTAACATCGGAGTTTGCGGTGTAATTCTGACCCTTTCCGTAGCAGTCTATTGTTTTTCGATGAGTCGCAAGCAGGGAGGAATTAAATGGAAATGGTGCGTGGGTTCTATTCCAATTCTATTGTTGCTTCTTAGACTTGGAGGGGTGAAAATTCTGATCGCCATAGCACGTAACAATCACGAATTCATCAATATCCATATTCTGGATTACATATTCTTTGCAGCGTTAATGCTCTATACGGCAGTTATTACATTTTTTTCAAAAAACCAATGGAATTATAAGGATGTCTTGCAGAATCAAACAGAAACAGATACCCGTATTTTCAAATGGCTGTTTGTAGGAGCCCAGATTGCTTTATGGTTTTGCTTTATATTAATCCTACCCACCTTTGTCAATGATTGGCTCTCATGGTGGCCAACGGAAAGCTGGGTTAATGATGCCATAAACTCGATGAACAGCGAATTTGAGCAATATGGGCTTTGACATATGCAAATGACGACTCTTAGATCAGACTTCTATTAATTAAGGGACAGACTTTAACGAAGGGTCTCTAAATAAGCCCTTCGCTAAAGTTTGTCCCACCTCTTAAGACGCATCTGTCGTTTACGAACGAACATACAATCAAGAGCGATGAGAAAGTATATCATCATATCGACCAGCAACGATCTTGTGCGTATCGCACAGGACAAGGTGGTCTATATCTCGTCCGACGGGAACTATTCTACGCTGATCCAGTCGGATGGAGATGCACGGTTGATAACTTTCCAGTTGGGACAAGTCGAGAGGCTGATAGCGGATCAGTTAGGCTCGGATGGCAATGCGTTTATCCGTATCGGGAAATGCCTGATCGTAAACCGCAATTATATCTACTATATCAACGTCAGCAAACAGCAACTGATTCTGTCGGACAACAACAATTCCAAGCTGACCGTCTCGGCCTCCAAAGAAGCGCTGAAGCAGTTGAAGGAGTTGTTGGAACGGGAAAAAATAGAGAGAAATTTATGAAAGAGCATAAGGATATTAGGGAAGACGAAATTCGGGTCATCGGCGGCGATTGTCCCGCTCCGTCCAAACCGCCTCGGCGGAAATGGCCGATTGCGGTCCTTTGTGCCGTTGTGGGAGTGTGCGTATTGCTTTTGCTGTTCCCTACTCCGCAGGACAGCGAGCCGCAGTCCTATTTCGAGGAGGAAGATATTCCGTCCGTCGTCGTGAAATCCCAGCAGACCGATTCTTTGTCGGATAAGTCGGAGGACAAAGGTTATATCGAGATATTGGAAGAGACGGTCAACGACGTACCGATGTTCGTCTACGTTCCCCACCACGCCCGTATGACGCTCGAATTGGGCATGCCCGACAAGGAGGATTCGACCATCGTGTTCGTCGCACAGGCGGCAGACATCAGGCGGGACAATAAAAAGATTTTGGGCGATTTCGTTCTGAAAGGCGAAAAACTTTCCTACGGCAAGGCCAAAGCAGGTTTCTGCGCCGTTATAGACGACGTGATTACGATCGGAGTGGATGAAGATACGCCGCTGTTACAAAAAGCGATCGACCGAGGCGGTTACTTTTTCAGACAATATCCGCTGGTGCAGAACGGTCAATTGATCGAGAACAATCCGAAGAACAAGGCGATCCGCAGGGCAATTGGAATAAGACAGGGTCAGGTGGTGATGATCGAGAGCCGCAGTACGGAGTCGTTTCATGACTTTACGCAGGCTTTGGTGGATATAGGAATCAGCCAAGCGATTTATCTGGTCGGCAGCACGGCTTACGGCTGGTGCATAGACCCGTCGGGAAACCGAGTGGAGTTCGGAGTGGAAAATCCGCGCAATACACCGCCGAATACCAGTTATATCGTTTGGCGAAGTAAGTAATCGGGAGCTTTTTTCATTTCATACATTCCAGATTCGATTTCGTACAGCAAAGGGTAAATCCCGATGTTGTGCGATTTTTTATAGTGATCTTTGATATAAACAAATCACTAATTGCTAATCTGTTGAATGCAATGAAAAACTTATTGCCTTTATTTGTTGTCATGGCTCTATTCGGGTGTGGAAATAAACCAGTAAAGCCAGCGTGGAGCGCAGGGGAAAATAGACACCCTGCTTATTATATCTATCTTGATCCAAACGATACCATAGAGACAGTTGAGCAAGTAAAGGACAACAGTAAATCATTAAATGATATTCGTTTTGGCGACTGGACGGAGGAAGACTGGCGCGACAATGACTATTTTCGTGCGTTGCGTAAATACCTTGATGCCTGTTGCCAAGGGAAAATTGTTGATAAAAATTTGGAGCCATATAAATCTGTACTGAAAGGGCGATTTGTAATATTCAATGCAGAGCCATGTATTTCTGGAGGCATGTTTGTCTCGATTATCTTTTTAGAGGCTCCAAATAAAATTTTCGATGTCGTGATATATAGTAATGTGGATGAAGATACGGAGGTCGTTGTTGATTATCAAGTACTAGGGATAGCACCCAAAGAAGACGAAGAATCAGGATTGACGAAAAGCGACATTCTCTCTATAATCAAGGAACATCCAGAGCACCAATTGTGGTAAAAGATACCGCAAAAAGAGCTACATCGGAAAATGGGTTAATCTCAGACCCTTTTGTAATGCTTGTCCCTTTCGGTACTTTTGAGAAAACAGAGCCATTATGAGAATAGCATCTAATCGTATCGTTACGCTCCAACCGAATGAGATATTCGTATTCGGGAGTAATTTGGAAGGCCAACACGCAGGAGGCGCTGCCTATTTAGCCTATAAAAGATTCGGGGCAATCTGGGGTCAAGGCGTAGGATTGCAGGGACAGAGCTATGCCATCCCGACTATGCAGGGAGGAGTAGAAACGATCAAACCCTATGTGGACGAGTTTATCGAATTTGCCGAACAGCATCCGTCTAAGACTTTCCTTGTTACCGAGATCGGTTGCGGGATAGCAGGGTTTACGGTCGGTGAGATTGCGCCGCTGTTCGAGCAAGCGAAAGAGGTGGAGAATATTTATCTGCCCCAAAGATTCTGGGAAGTATTGAGAGAATAATCAGAGCGGTGGACAGACTTTTCAAAGGAGATCAGGGAAAGCCCCTTTGAACAAGTTTGTCCTAAAAACGATATTAGACGGAATATGCAATATTATCAGATGAAAAAATTGATATACTTATTGACCGCATTGATATTATTCGGTTGCGGCAGACGACAAGCCGCTGTGCAGGTTGTCGTTGCAATAGATTCGGCGGATTCCGTCGCAATAAAGACAATCACATCTCGTTGTGAAGCCAACTCCATTTATCACTGGAAGACAACATTCAATCCGACGGAATCGGAATGGGCATTTATCCGAGAACACGATATTAAACGACTCTATTTACGTTTTTTCGATGTGGCATTGGATAACCATTGGTTAGAAGAACAACTTGCACCGATTCCGATTGCGACTACTGTTTTTAGCCAGATTCCGTCTGAAGATATGGAAACCATTCCTGTCGTATACATTACGCTCGATGCCATGCGTGATATGAAAGGACAAGAAGCAGAGTATGCCGATAAAATTGTCACCCGTGTTTTAGCGATGACAAAACGCCATAAAATACGAAACGTGTACGAAATTCAACTTGATTGCGATTGGACAGGAACGACACGAGAAAGTTATTTCAAGCTGTGTCAGGCCGCCAGAGATTCACTACATAAACAAGGTATTGCATTGAGTGTCACTGTTCGATTGCATCAACTGAACGAGACCCTTTATCCTCCTGTCGATAGAGGCGTACTGATGCTTTATAATACGGGAGGTCTGAAAAATACCGAAACGGTGAATTCTATTTTGGATAGCCGAAATGTAGAGTCGTATCTCAAAAAAACAATAACGTATGGTATCCCGCTGGACTACGCATATCCGACGTTTGCATGGGGCGTATGGTTTTCCGATGGAAAATTCAGAGCCATACTTCATAATACGAATTTTTCCGATGAGGAATTTTATCAGTGGCAAAGTAAAAACATGTATAAAGTTATCAAAAATCATTACTTGGAATCACATGCGCTTAATACGGGAGATATTATCCGCTTGGAGAATTCCGATTACGAAGAAGTACTTAAAGTAAAAAAACGAGTCGAAAGTAAATTACAAGGGTATTCCGTTATTCTTTATCATTTGGACTCCGCTAACCTTTCACAATATACTTACAATGAAATCAAAAATATTTACGATCATTATTAATCTCGTTGTGATCGGCATGGTGTGGCCGATCAATGAAATACGCGCTTGTGGGCTGTGGCCGTCTTATACCCCTAAACATTACTATGCGTTTCGTGTTTATGACGACAGCGAATTATTCAACTATGATATGTTCGACCGACGTAAAGAGAAAAGCGAAGCGATTCGCAATTGTGAATTGTGGCAGAAAATCACTTCGGAAGTTATCCCATTGGAAGATATCTATCAGGTGGTTTATAAGTATTCATACGAAACGATTCTGAACGTATCTCGTCTTATCGAGTCCCCGCATACAAACCCAAGGGTAGGAAATCAATTTGTGAACTATTTGATACAATACGAATGCAAGGAGATTGCGGAGTTTCTGGTACTGGCTAAATTATGCGAAAAAATACGTTGGGAACAAAATTCCCCGTGGTATTACCCTGTCGAAGACGACGGCGTGAATACGACTCTAAGGGATATTGCACGTCAGGCAATGGCCTATAAAGGAACGATGTTGAAAGACCGCTACGCGTTACAAGCTATTCGGGCTTTATTTGCCTCATCTCTATACGAAAGGTGCATTAATTTTTGGAATGACAATCATGAAGCTATTCCAGACGGTCTGATAAAAGAGATGATACAACCATACATCGCTGGAGCCTATTGCCGTACTGGATCAGTCGAGCAGGCCATGCAGATTTATGCTAAGTGCGGAGATGTGCATTCCTTGCTTTATTGTATGAACGAACAGGGGCAGCATCTTTATGAAATAGAACAAATAGAGTTGATATATACATATTGTCCGAATTCATCCGCCATAGCTTCAATCATTCAACGCCTTATTTGTAAGGCAGAAAAACTCGCAGAAAATCCCCAGCAAGATGAATATACACTTCAGATTCAAAGCCAATGTTCCCGTCTTTATGAATTTGCGTTGCAGGCTGGCAAAAAAGAAACAGATCGAGCCATGTGGTATTATACGGCGGCCTATATTGCAGAATTGAATGGTAACACCCAAGAAGCATCAGACATTTTGAAGCAGGCGGAGGCGGCGCATGGCTCCCGTTTTATTTCAGAATCCATTCAAATTTTGCGTATTTATCTCGATGCAAAATTATTGCGATATAACTCGGTTTATGAACAAAAGCTGTTTGGGCAGTTGCAATGGCTTGACAATAAGATAAAACATGATATTAATGACCGAATTGAAAGATTGACAGCCAATGAAGGTCTACATCTAATGTGCTCGAATATAAGTTATTATTATTGGAACGACATGCTGCGCAAAATTGTCTTTTCAGTACTTGTGCCTCGGTATATGGAGCATGGAAATAATATACGGGCGATTCAATTAGCAAATATGGCTGATAACAGATTGCTAAACTTAATAAATAAACATGAAAGCAGGACAATGACAGAATATAGAGCAAGTACCGAGTGGAATCACTACGACTATTGCAATGCCTATTTCCATTTACTCGATACGATCGGTCTCGATCAGGTCATTGCTTATAGGGAATGTGTCATACATCCTCGTTCGGCATTTGATCGCTTTCTCAATGAACGGGGATATATCGGTATGGATTATCTTGGTGATATAATCGGCACACAGTGTTTACGCGAAATGCGATACGAAGAAGCTGTTAAATATTTCGAGCTGGTGTCATCTTCTTATCAATACACACTCAATACATATAAAGACAAATGCATGTGGCGAGACCCGTTCGACGCTTCGTCGCCGATTTACGATAATTCCGATTATAAATATAATTTCGCACGGGAAATGCTTTCATTAGAACAGGCCGTGCGTCGAACATCCGATCCTAACCGCAAGGCACAAATGATGATTCGATATGCTACGGGTATCGGAAACTCGATAGATAAATGTTGGGCATTGACACAGTATTATCAAGGTGATTCTTGGGAAAAAGATTGGAAGCAAAGCAGTCTGTGGTCTCGTGCAAACAGGAAAAGTAAGGCGCTTGTCCAAAAAGCGTTAAGCATGTTTACAGATAAAGAGAGTGCTGCATATAGTTACTGGCTTTTGGGTAATAACAAAAAAGTCATTATGGATTATCCTGAAACGAAAACAGCAGAATTGATAAAAACTCAATGCGACAATTGGAAAGATTATCAAACAAAGTAAAGGCTATGGTATTGTGGACAGACTTGTGCAAGGGGGTATCTGTTTAGACCCCCAGCACAAGTTTGTCCTTTGTATTCCGATAACTCGGCGACACTATTGTACAGCCTGTAAAACTACTTCTCCCGAAAATCCGTCACTCCGAATTTATCGGAGTTCATTTGATTTAATCGCTTGATTTTATTATCTTTATGGTGATAACAAGTAATTGACCGACTAAATTTTGTATAAAATGAAAGAGAAAAAGAGAACATCCCCCGTCCGTTGACAGATCGGAACGTGCGAGGGGTTTAAATTGATGAGAACGAAAATCCATTATTCGGACAAAGAACGGTATGAGGTCTATATGGTAAAACCCGACAGCAGGGAGAAGCCGATTTCATTCATGTTTATGCTACCCGATTTTGCTGATGCGAGTAAGGATATACGGATCGGATTTGCGAACAAGGGAAAGACCGATCCCCGAATCCGAATCGAATGATCGTTGGATAAGATAGACAATTCGGTCGGATTCAGTATGGATTCACGACTCGACTCTAAGGACGGTTTATCGGTCGATCTGTTCTACTGCTTTTTGAGTCACGACCAGATACTACTGAATTTCTGAGTCAAGGACGGAAGTTACTATATTCGGAGATTGCCGTTGGGAGATTTTAAGGAGACGTATTTGAGATTGTTAGAATAGGATTTGCCTCGACTTGGTAACAGGTCGGGGCTTTCTTTTTTGAGGCGCTTTTTCCTAAGACAAGTAAAAAATAGCCAAAATAACTTAATTGTCTAATCAGCAGATAGTTTTAATGTGATACGTGTTGTACATAGTGTGTTACATAACGGGGAAAGGCGGCTAAATAGCTTGAATAATCTTCACCGCAACGGTTCTCTAGCTCAGTTGGTTGCGTCGAAAGGCGAAGCCTTTTGAGGCTTTGGGAGCACGACACTCTTAATGTTGGGGTCGTGGGTTCGAGCCCCACGGGGACCACGAAAAAGGCGTACATCTGTACGCCTTTTTTGCTTTTTGTGCGAAAGATACCGGAACGACGAACAGCAATACGGCCTCTTTTTAAAATACAAGCCCGCACGCTTCCTCCGGCTCCCCGATCGAAACATACCGTTTGAAACCCAAGCCGAACCGGATAAAAATCCGGACTCGCACGCGCATGGTATCTTAAAAAAACCGACCGGGAAGGGCTGCCCTCAAACAGACACAGCCCATATACGAACGACCGCATTACCGACTCTTCCTGCCAGAAACCCGGCAACTCCGTATTCGACAAGCGCCATACCCGACATCCGGACAAATGTTCCCATTCGGCCATAGGAACCCAAAACACACATACCTTCGATCGAATCGGGAGATCGAAACGACACCGTACTGCCGGAAAAATCTCGAAGGGGCAAAATTCATCCTTGAAAATCCGCCTTATTCCTCCCATGCGAAACGTGCATGGACGGTCCGGACGATGAGAGGCTTCGCTTTTCCCGCCATGTGACGGGAACTTCTCTTTTCCCCGCCGCGGGATCGGTCCCCCGGACATTCCAGTCGAGAAGTTCCGAACGGTAGTTTATCGAAAAATTCAAGACGCGGCCGGAGAACCGTACCATCGAACGGGGCGACGCATTCAGCGTACTCCGTCATTGTGCCCCCGATCCGGTTGCCTTCCCGAAGAGGACGACACCATCGGCGGCCATCCATACAGCAGCGGCGATCCGAACCGAGCAGCGTTTACGCCCTCCGTCTGTTCCGCACCGGCCGCATATCGCTCTTCTCCCGGAACATCGGGTTTCGACAGAGCGAGAAGACCGCAGGCGTCGGGTTCCGCCTTATCGCGATCCGGTCTGCGGAATGACGTGGCCGGCCTCATGTTTGTTTTTATATTGAAAAGTCGTATAGAATCGACCGTTTCGTGCATCGAATCAAGGGATTGACTTTCTATCTTTGCTTTTTCGAAAAGCGTCTTTTCCTATCCTTCGCATTCACGGCAGAGAGAAAACGACTTTTTTAAAAACAAACGAGCTTATGGCGAATCAAAACAGAGAAATACGGCCCGAAAAATTGCTGCTGCAAACCTATGCGGGCTACGCGCGGCGGTTCGGCAGCGGATGCGCCGCACGGTTCCGGAAAGTATCGCACCGCACCCGGCGCTGGGTGGCGTGGACGCTTTGCGCAGCGGCGCTCATCGCCGTCGCCCTCGCATTCCTCCTGCGGTCGAAACCCGCACCCGAAACGTTGCCGGTGGTGGCCGTCGAATTCGTAAGAACGGAAAACGTCAATATTTACGGAGAATACGTGGGCCGCATCCGCGCGCAGCAGTTCGTCGAAATCCGTGCCCGCGTGGAGGGCTATCTCGAACGGATGCTTTTCGCCGAAGGGACCTATATCGAGAAAGGGCAAACGCTCTTCGTGATCGATCCGCAACTCTACCGGGCCAAGGCGAACCGGGCCAAAGCGCAGTTGAACAAGGCCCGTGCGCAAGCGCTCAAAGCCGAACGCGACCTGAACCGCATCCGTCCGCTCTACGAACAGAACGCCGCCAGCCAGCTCGATCTGGACAATGCCGTGGCGGCCTACGAAAGCGCTGCGGCCGATGTCGTCGTCTGCGAGGCCGACCTGACGCAGGCGGAACTGACATTGGGCTACACCACCGTACGGTCGCCGGTTTCGGGCTACATCTCCGAGCGCAATGCCGACATAGGCGCCCTGGTCGGACCGGGAGGCCAGTCGTTGCTGGCGACCGTCGTAAAGAGCGACACGGTGCGTATCGACTTCAGCATGACTTCGCTCGAATACCTGCGGTCGAAAGCCCGCAACGTCAACCTCGGACACCGCGACACCTCTCGCACGTGGGACCCCTACATCACCGTCACGCTGGCCGACGGCTCGATCTATCCGTTGCAAGGGCTGGTGGATTTCGCCGATCCGCAGATCGATCCCCAGACGGGCACGTTCTCCGTGCGTGCCGAAATGCCCAATCCCGACCACATCCTGCTGCCCGGTCAGTTCACACGCGTCAAACTGCTGATGGACGTGCGCGAAAATGCCGTCGTCGTTCCGACCAAGGCGCTGGTCATCGAGAACGGCGGAGCCTACATCTATGTCGTGCGGGCGGATGACGTAGTCGAGAAACGCTTCGTCGAGACCGGCCCCGAAATAGCCAACAACACCATTATCGAACGCGGACTCGTCGCCGGCGAACGGATCGTCGTGGAGGGATACCATAAACTCTCGCACGGCATGAAGGTCGAGCCGCAGCTCGTAGAGCCCTCGAAACAAGAACCCGCAACGGAGGAGGCCGACCGATGAAACGCAACTTTTTCCTCGACCATCCCGTCTTTTCGACGGTGCTGTCGATCGTCATCGTCATCGTGGGTGCGATCGGCCTGATGCTGTTGCCCGTCGATCAGTATCCGCAGATCGTGCCGCCCGTGGTGCGCGTGGCCGCCTCGTATCCGGGCGCCAATGCGCAGACGGTCACGCAAGCCGTAGCCACGCCGATCGAACAAGAGCTGAACGGTACGCCGGGCATGATCTACATGGAGTCGTCGAGCTCCAATTCCGGCGGATTCTCCGCGACGATCACCTTCGACATCTCGACCGACCCCGATCTGGCGGCCGTGGACATCCAGAACCGGCTGAAAAAGGCCGAGTCGCGCCTGCCGGCCGAAGTGGTGCAGAACGGCATCACGGTCGAAAAGCAGGCCGCCAGCCGCCTGATGACCATCGCACTGCTCTCCTCCGCCCCGAAGTTCGACGAAATCTATCTCTCGAATTACGCGACGCTCAACGTGCTGGACCTCTTGCGCCGCGTGCCCGGCGTGGGCAGCGTCTCGAACGTCGGCAGCCGCTACTATGCCATGCGCATCTGGGTGCAGCCCGACAAGCTGGCCGACCTCGGCCTGACGGTCAAGGACCTGCAATCGGTGCTCAAGGACCAGAACCGCGAGTCGGCCGCCGGCGTACTGGGCGAAACGCCGATCGAGGGAGTGGACGTAACGATTCCCATCACGGCGCAGGGACGTCTGTCGTCGGTGGACGAATTCGAACAGATCGTCGTGCGGGCCAATCCCGACGGTTCGATCATCCGCCTCAAGGACGTGGCCCGCATTTCGCTCGAAGCCTCTTCCTACTCGACCGAGAGCGGTATCGACGGCGGAAACGCCGCCGTGCTCAACATCAACATGCTGCCGGGCGCCAACGCCATGGAGGTCGCCGACCGGGTCAAGGAGGCGATGGAGGAGATCGGCCGCAACTTCCCCGAAGGCATCAGCTACGCGATCCCGTTCGACATGACCACCTACATCGCCGCGTCGATCCATCATGTCTACCGCACGCTCTTCGAGGCCCTGCTGCTCGTCATTCTGGTCGTCTTCCTCTCGCTGCAAAGCTGGCGGGCGACGCTGATCCCGATCGTGGCGGTGCCCATCTCGCTCATCGGTACGTTCGGCGTGATGCTCGCCTTCGGATTCTCGCTCAACATGCTGACGCTGCTGGGTCTGATTCTGGCCATCGGTATCGTCGTCGACGATGCCATCGTGGTGGTCGAGAACGTCGACCGCATCATGCACGAAGAGGGGCTGTCGCCCTACGAAGCGACGAAGAAAGCGATGAGCAACCTCAGCGGCGCCCTCATCGCCATGTCGCTCGTGCTGTGCGCCGTCTTCGTGCCCGTGAGCTTCCTGCCCGGCATCACGGGACAGCTCTACCGGCAGTTCACCATCACCATCGCCGTGTCGGTCATCATCTCGACCGTCGTCGCCCTGACGTTGAGCCCCGTCATGTGCTCGCTGTTCCTCAAACCCGACAACGGCAAGCGGAAAAACCGGATTTTCCGGGCCATCAATGCCGGACTGGCTACCGGAAATCGGTTTTATGGGCGGCTGGTAGAAAAAACGCTGCGAAATTCGCGACGCATGTTCGCGGCATTCGGCATCGCGCTCGTCGGCATCTGGCTGATGAACGAGCTCGTCCCGCAGAGCTTCATGCCGCAGGAAGACCAAGGCTATTTCACCGTAGAACTCGAACTGCCGGAAGGCGCGACCATCGAACGCACGCGCGTCGTCACCGAACGGGCGATAGCCTTTCTGCAGGCCGATCCCGACGTGGAACACGTGCTCAACGTCACCGGGTCGAGCCCCCGCGTGGGTTCCAATCAGGCCCGTAGCCAGCTCACCGTCATTCTCAAGCCGTGGGACGAACGCACCTCGGACGGCATCGCGGAGGTCATGGAACGCACGCGCCGCGAACTCTCGCGTTATCCCGAATCCAAGGTCTACCTCTCCACTCCGGCCATCATTCCCGGACTAGGCACTTCGGGCGGTTTCGAAATGGTGCTCGAAGCCCGCGGCGATGCGACGTATGCCGACCTGCAACGGGCGGTAGACACCCTGATGCGCCATGCCGCCGAATGTCCCGAACTCGCCGGCCTTTCGACCTCCATGCAGAACGACATTCCGCAACTCTACTACGACGTCGACCGCGACAAGGCGCGCCTGCAAGGCGTCCCGATGTCGGATATCTTCTCGACGATGAAAGCCTTCACCGGCTCGCTCTACATCAACGACTTCAACATGTTCAACCGCATCTACCGCGTCTACATACAGGCCGAAGCCCCCTACCGGGCCTATCAGGACAACCTGCGGCTGTTTTTCGTGCGCGGAGCCGACGGCGCCATGATTCCCGTCACGGCGCTCGGAACGACGCACTACACGACGGGAGCGGGAACGATCAAACGCTTCAACATGTTCTATGCGGCCTCCGTCACCGGCGAAGCGGCGCACGGTTACAGTTCGGGACAGGCCATGGAGGCTCTGGAACGCATCGTCAGCGAACGGCTGCCGGAAAACATCGGAGTCGAATGGAGCGGCCTTTCCTATCAGGAAAAACACGAAAGCGGCAACACGGGCATCGTTCTGGCGCTGGCGCTGTTGTTCGTCTTTCTGTTCCTCTCCGCCCAGTACGAAAGCTGGTCGGTACCCATCGCCGTCATTCTGTCGCTGCCGGTCGCCGGGCTGGGTGCCTACCTCGGCATCTGGATATGCGGACTGGAGAACAACATCTATTTCCAGATCGGGCTGGTGATGCTCGTCGGGCTGGTCGCGAAAAACGCCATCCTGATCGTCGAATTCGCCAAAGAGGAGGTCGAAAAGGGACAGGATGCCGTCTCGGCGGCGATCACCGCGATGCACCTGCGGTTCCGTCCGATCGTCATGACGTCGCTCTCGTTCATCCTCGGCCTGCTGCCGCTCGTCTTCGCGTCGGGGCCCGGATCGGCCAGCCGGCAAGGCATCGGCACCGGCGTCTTTTTCGGCATGCTGGTCGCCATCACGGTAGGCATTATTTTCGTACCCTTCTTTTTCGTATGGGTCTATCGACTGAAAGAAAAAATGAAAAGATGAAACAGATCCCCTCGATAATCGTCGCTCTCGGCCTCATCGTGTTCCTCGGCGCCTGCTCGGCCGTACGGCACTGCAAGGCGCCCGAACTCGATCTTCCGGAAGAAATTGTCCCCGGAGCGGTCGACACGCTGACGCTCGCCGATGTGGAGTGGTGGCGGTTTTACGGCGACAGTGCGCTTCGCGACATTATCCGCCGCACGCTCGACCACAACAAGAACATGCAGGCCGCCGCCGCACGCGTCGCCCGGATGCGCGAAATGTATCGCATCCGTCAGGCGGAGCTACTGCCCTCTGCGGGGCTGAATGCGGCCGCCGATCACGAAACGAACGACTATGCCGGCGAGACGCCCAAACGCGACGCCGAATTCGACCTGAAAGCCTCCGTCGGTTGGGAACTCGACCTGTGGGGCAACCTGCGCTGGGCCAAACGGCAGGGCGAGGCCGAGTGGTCGGCGTCGGTCGAGGACGAACGCGCCATGCGGATGACGCTGATCGCCGAAGCGGCATCGGCCTATTTCCGGCTTGTCGCCTTGGACAACGAACTGGCCATCGTCTGCCGGACGCTGGAGACGCGCCGGGAAGGCGTCGCCAAAGCGAAACTGCGTTTCGAAGGCGGTCTGATCTCCGAACTCGTCTACCAGCAGGCGACGGTGGAGTATGCCTCCACGGCCATGCTCATTCCCGATCTGGAAAACCGCATCGAGACAACGGAAAACGCGCTCTGTCTGTTGATGGGCACCTATCCGGGCGAAGCGATCCGGCGCGACGAAGCGGATATGGAGGCTCTGCCCTCCGACTCGCTGCCCGTGGGGCTTCCTTCGCAACTGCTCCAACGCCGACCCGACGTGCGGGCGGCGGAACAACAGCTCCGCTCGGCGATGGGCGGGGTCGGCATGGCCTACGCCGACCGTTTCCCGCGGCTGACCTTCAGCCTGCAGGGCGGGTGGGAAAACGATGCGTTGAAAGGATTCTTCCGTTCGCCGTTTTCGTATGTCGCAGGACAGATCGCAGCCCCGATCTTCGGATTCGGACGCAAAAAAGCCCGCTACCGGGCCGCACTGGCAGCCTACGACGAAAGCCGGCTGAAATACGAACAGACAGTCCTGGAGGCCTTCAAAGAGACCGACGATGCCGTGTCGACCTACCGCAATGTCCGGCAGACGACGGTGCTCAAGACCCTGTCGCGCAACGCGGCCCGCAAGTATGTCGAACTGGCCGAACTGCAATACCGGGCCGGCAGCATCAACTACATCGACGTGCTCGATGCCCAGCGCCGCTACTTCGACACGCAGATCGGCCTGAGCAACGCCGTACGCGACGAGAACCTCGCGCTGGTACAGCTCTACAAGGCATTGGGCGGAGGCTGGTAGCCTCTCCGGCCGGATGCCGCCGTCCCATGCGGCCATGTCCGGCCGAAAGCCCTGCATATCGTTCGGCGGAGACGATCCTGTACTCCGGCACATCCGCCGCCGAACGGTTTCTTTATATATAAAAGAAGCCGAAAACTTCCCGACGAACAACGAGCGGCTTCGATTGAGCGCCCCGGCGCTTCCTTGTCGTCCTCCTGCATAAGACGAAGCCGGGAAGCCGGCACTTACAACCAAAGACCTATTCGGATAAACGGGTACGACTGCACATACCCACGTCCCGGCAGAAAACTTGCGTCGCCGGGTTCCCCGAACGACGCCCCTACCTCCGCGAGGCTTGGAAAACAATCCCGATGCACGGTCCCCGGCCGCAAGGCTGCGATCGGACCGAAAAACGGCAGACGGAAATGCCGACATATCGGAGTATATAACTTCCCATAATCATATTGGCAAAAACAAACAAACTCCACAGCAACACATCAAAACAACAACACAACACACACTAACAACAAAGAATCAAACTAAAAACAATACAAAAAACACAACAAAAACTACCACAACACCAAAACCCAAACCATCCATATTCAAAAAAATGCAAGTATAATTGTTTTTTCACACATCAAAACTTGGAATTATGGAAAACATACTATACTTTTGCACAAAAGAAACAAACCATACAGCCATGGCATTAATATTTTATAAAAACGAATCCGCTCCAAGAAGACTAAAGGCCACGATACAAAAAACAGGGAAACTTGGTTTTGCAGAGGCATCATCCAAGCATCTGCAGTTCGGAGAAGGCAGTGTAGTGCAATTTGCGGAAGACGACCAAGAAAAAGGAACACTTTACTTGATCAACATGCCCAATTCACAGGACGAAACTGCATTCAAAGTTTGCAAAGCCGGGCGATACTTTTATGTAAACACAAAGGCTTTGTTCGACAAACTGGGTTTCGATTACGAGACAAACACGATTATCTTCGACTTGAAACGAGAGCCGAAATATACGGACATGGAAGTGTATAAAATGGAAAAAAGGATTTTGCCGAGGAAAAACAAATAAAAAACAAAAAGGATATCTTAATGGGGTTAAGACATCCTTCAGAGATAGAAATAAAAGCGTTGGCGCGCATGAACGAGACTCCTCATCTGGTTCCTATTTCTGTTTTCTCGTTTGCGAATATACGACTACACGTCGAATATTGCAAGTTTCGCCCCATAAAATTATTTTATCATGACAAATTATTCAATCGGTTCGGGGCAACCGTACAATGTCCCAAGGGTTTCGATAAACCCCTTGATTGCTTTCGTTGCAGCAACGGAACGTCGAAAGAAATCGATTGTAAAAGAGCAGAAGAAACCTTCTGTATTCAAAGTAGCTCCCTATGCAACAGCAAGGGCCGCAATGAAGAATTATGTCAAAGGTGGATTTGAAGAAGAGTATATTCTGGATGCGATTCAGATTTTACAGTCCCGCCAGACAAGTTCCGTATGGGCGAAAAATGATGTTACGAACTCGATTACCGCTTTGAGACATTTCATCGAAATTAATTTTCCCGACAGGGTAGGCAAAATACACTGTACTTTTCCTAAAGTAACCAACAAGGAATGTATTATGGCTGGTTTGCAAATTACGGTGGCTCCCGATTTGATAATGCGGTGGGAAGATAACGAGAAAAAGTATGTCGGTGCAGTAAAGTTTCGCATTGCGAAGAATAAATTGGACTTTTCTGCCGGTCGTAATGCTGCTTCTTTAATATCGTACTTCCTGCAAAAATCCATTGCTAAACAGGGTAAGATCGTAAATAATGCACACTGTCTCTTTGTCGATGTAATGGCAGATGTAATATACCCGGCACCCTTGGATACTACGCTATCATTGCAGGAAATCAACGAGGCTTGCCTCGAATATGTAACATTATGGAATGTTGCTTGATTATGGGGAAAAATCAACATGTCGTACCTCACAATGGTCAATGGGCCATTCGGGGTGCAGGAAACCAACGTGTGACTAAGATCACACACACGCAACGAGAAGCTATTGAAATAGCACGGGAAATTGCTCGTAACCAAGAGTCCGATTTGCTGATACATCGTCCGAATGGACAAATCAGAGATCGCGACAGCTATGGAAATGCCCCCTATCCGTCTAAAGGATAAGCTTTAATTCAAGAGAGGCAGGCCAATTAAAGCCTGCCTCTCTTTTTTACTTTCAACGTGTAGTTTTATCAGGGTATGATGATTGGGAACAATTCGGGAACAAACACGAAAAAAATCGCCAACATGTTAACCATTTAACTGTTAGCGATTTTCTTTGTACCCGGAGCCGGGATCGAACCGGCACGGATCGCTCCACTGGTGTTTGAGACCAGCGCGTCTACCAATTCCGCCATCCGGGCAATGGAAGGTAACTCCGTTTCAGCGAACAAAGATAACGCTTTATTCATAATCTGCAAATTTCCGCACGAAAGCATTTCCCGGCTCCGAAGTGGCGAGACCGAGCAACGGCGGAATCGGATCGGAGGCCGTTTGTATATATGAGACATTTCGGACGCGAACAAAGATTTTAAAAATCCAAGGTTATCGGATCGCGAAATAATCCTTCGAAGAGACGACTTTCGTTTTTCTACACACAAAAAAGGCAGACAACCAAACGGTTATCTGCCTTTTGTACCCCCGACGGGAATCGAACCCATATCACCAGAACCGGAATCTGCCATTCTATCCATTGAACTACAGGGGCATCGCACGAATGCGCGTACAAAGGTGCAACTTTTTCGGATTTATTACAAATTTTTCGGCTTTTCTTCGGGGCATTTTTTTCGGGCGGGGAAAAGAATGCTGTTTTCGCGAACGATAAAAATCAGAAGATAGGTAAAATACTCCTAATTACAATAAAATATTGTCATTTTTGTTATTATTCTAAACAAATGATCTATTTTTGCACTATAAAAATACAATATAATGCTGGATACTTGGCACAGGCTGGAACGGGTAATCAAGTGGGCCGGTCTTTCGGTCAATTCGTTCGCGCTGAATATCGGCCTGAAACGGAGCGAGAACCTGTACCAGATCAAAAAAGGGAACAACGGCATCAGCCGCGATCTGGCCACGTTGATCACGACGAAATATCCGATGATCAGCAAAGGATGGCTGCTGAGCGGCGAGGGCGAAATGCTCATCGAGCAACAGCCTTCGGCCTCGGAGCAAGGGGTTCCCTATTACGGGATGGACGTCCTCGCAGCGGTCGAGCAAACCGAGCTGCCCGAACCCCAATCGCGCATCAACGTGCCGATGTTCAACGACTGCGACATCGCCGCACTGAATATCGGGACGGCCATGCATCCCGAAATTTCGGCCGGATCGATCGTCGTGCTGAAGAAATGGTCGACGGGGGCCATCGTGCCGGGCGAATCGTATCTGGTCATCACGGCCTATTTCAAGGGGATACGCATCATCCGTTTCGGGAGCGACCCCTCGACGCTGCAACTGCTGCCGGTCAACCGCGAGCAATACGACCCGATCACCGTGACCAAGGACGAAATCGAGCGTCTGTTCATTGTGCAGGGCATCATCATCAAGAAAAACTTGTAATTCACCCGTTCCGTTCGCATCGGGGCGATTTCGCCGCGGCACGGAATCATAACCGTTTCAAAACGAAAAGATCATGTTCTCAGGAATAGTCGAAACCACGGCAAAAGTCGTAGCGATCCGCGAAGAGGGAGGCAACCGTCATTTCACGCTCGAATGTCCGTTCGCCTCGGAACTGAAAATCGACCAGAGCGTGGCCCACAACGGCGTTTGCCTGACGGTCGTGGCGATCGACGGATCGCGCTATACCGTCACGGCCATCCGCGAAACGCTCCTCAAATCCAACCTCGGAGGGCTGGTCGAGGGCGACCGGATCAACCTCGAACGCAGCATGCGCCCCGACGCGCTGCTCGACGGACACATCGTGCAGGGGCATGTAGACCAGACGGCACGCTGTACCGCGATCGAAGAGGCCGACGGGAGCTGGTACTACACGTTCGAATACGATCCCTCGCAGGGCAACGTTACGGTGGAGAAAGGTTCCGTCGCAGTGAACGGCGTGAGCCTGACGGTCGTCGACTCGCAGGAAGGATCGTTCCGCGTAGCCATTATCCCCTACACGCACGAACACACGAATTTCCACACGTTCCGCGTCGGCACGACGGTGAATCTGGAATTCGACATCGTCGGAAAATACATCGCCAGACTGATGCAGCAGTACACGAAAAAATAGCGGCATCGGCACAAGCAGCCGTCCCGTGCCCCGTCGGATGACCGTTCCGGCGGGGCGCGAACGTTTATCGCCGGACGCCGAAGAAAAGCCGCGGTCTTGACGGAACCGGCAACAGAGAAAAATCCGCTCGGCGAACGGACGGCTCGGCAAGAACGATTTTCGCCCTCTTTCGGAGACGAAAACGGGAATGCGTCGCCGCTGCTTCCGAAAACAGCACGGGCCGATGAAAACCGGTTTCCGTCACGGCAGGCAAGACACGGAAGACAGCCATATGGACACAGGGGACAAAAAGCCCGCCGCCGGGGTCTCGGACGGCTTCGGACGGAACATGCGGAAAATTCCCTGCTCGGCATGCGATGGCGCAGGGTGCTTATTTTCTCGACGAGAGGTTTCCGTCGCCGCTCACGCATCCCTACTTTCCGAAGGCATCGTGCGGGCTACTCGCCATCCGCGGGCCGCATTTTCGTCGCGGTCGTTTCGGGAAACGACGAATCCCGAATACCGTGCAAGCGCGGTTCGATACCGGCCGGACACGCGTTTTCCGGTCCCGACGCGCTTTCTGCACTCCAAATATCTTTCGATGCAAAATCTATGAATGCGAAACGCCATTCCATCGCGGGTCCAATTTCTTCGAGCCGGCGCGTTTCCTGCGCACCGGCGATTCACGGGAAACCGGAGGTCGAGATTCGGCGGCACGACAATCGCAACGAGCACAGGACTCATTCACGCCGGTCCGCGCATATTTCGGACACCGATCGATCCGACCGCCTTTTTATCCGCCCTGCACACCGTCGCGTCGCCGGACCGGACGAGAGGAAGCGGACGAATCGGTCCGCAAGCTCCGGACGAAAGGAGGCTCTCCCATCGCAAAAGCCGCCGCGAAGAAGCGTCCGCGCTTTCACTTCGGACGAAAAATCGTTACATTTGCCGGGAAACGAGGCCCCTCCGGACCAAGGCAAGCGAAGAAAACACCGCTCCGCCGCGAAAAATCCCCGACGGGCCCGATAAGAAATACGCAAACGACATGAATCCGTTTCTGCCCCTGTTCGTCCGATGGGACGTCCACCCCACCCTGTTCACGTTCGGGTCCATCGAGATCCGCTACTACGGACTGATGTGGGCGCTGGCGCTGGGCATCAGCGCCTATATCTTCAGCCATATCATCAAGCGCGAGGGATACAGCGACAAGATGTTCGACTCGATTTTCTGGTACGGCGTGCTCTCGACGATCATCGGGTCGCGTCTGGGACACTGTCTGTTCTACGATCCCGTCCACTACCTGTCGCACCCCGTCGAAATCCTCTACATCCATCAGGGGGGGCTGGCCAGCCACGGAGCGGCCGTGGGACTGCTCGTCGGCCTGTGGCTCTTCTCGCGCAAGAACAAAATGCCCTACATCTGGTCGCTGGACCGCATCGCCATCGCCGTGTGCATCGCCGGAGCGCTCGTGCGCATCGGCAACCTGCTCAATTCGGAAATCTACGGGACGGCCACGTCGCTGCCGTGGGGCTTCATCTTCGTGCGGGCCGGCGAGACCGAGCCGATGCACCCCACGCAACTTTACGAAGCACTGGCCTATCTGATCCTTTTCGGTGTGCTGTGCTGGATGTACTACGGCCGGAAACTCGCGCTCCGGCGACCGGGCGTCATGTTCGGCGTCTTTCTCATCGCTCTGTTCGGGTTCCGCTTTCTGGTCGAATTCATCAAGAATCCGCAGGAGGAGTTCGAGCAGTCGATGGTACTGGACATGGGCCAGTGGCTCAGTGTTCCGTTCGTCGTACTCGGCATCGTCGTGCTGTACCGTGCCCTGAAAAAACCCGAGGTACAACTTCCTAAAGCGAAAAAATGATGGAGTCCGTCAGCATTCTGATATTCAACACACTGGCCGGGCACGGACGAATCGTCCTGCCGGGCATCGGTACGCTGGGCGTCGTGACCGCCCCGGCCGAAACGAACGACCGGGGCGAAGTGATTCCGCCCCGGAACCGGGTGGAACTGCTTCGGGACGAAATGCCCGATGCGCCGCACGTCGTCGACCTGCTCGCGCGACGGAGCGGCCTCGACCCGGACGACGTCAGAGAGAACTACAACGCATGGCTGGCGGAAGCCTGTACCGAAGAGGGCGTGTGCATCGAATCGGTGGGACAGATTCGAGACGACGCGTTTTTCATCGCTCCCGAACTCGAACAAGTGCTGAATCCGGTCGGAACGAAGGCCGAAAAGCTCCCCGCACAGCTCCGGCCGGGGCAGGTGGCGGGATGGATCGCAGGAGCGGTGCTCCTCGGCGCGCTGCTCTCGTTCGGCGTCATCGCATGGCTCGAACACGGCACCCGGCCCCGGACGACCGGACCGGAGAGCGCCCCCCCCGCAGTCGTTGCAGCCGAAAAGATACAGCCGGCAACGACAGTCGGCACGGACTCGGCGACCGTTTCGGCAGATACGACCGTCACGCCGGAGCCTTCTGCGGCGGCATCCGGCACGTCGGCCGCCGAAACGACACCCCAACCGCAGCAAAACGACGCCGCACAGCCCGCCCCGACCGCCGTAGCGGGAAACTATTACGTCATCGCCGGCACGTTCAGCACGGAGGAAAACGCCGACCGCTTCATCGCCTCGGCCCGCAAAATCGACGATTCGCTGCCTTTCCGCAAAATTCCCCAACGCAACGGACGGATCATGGTGTCGATTTTCGAATCCGATTCGCAGCAGCAAGCCGTACGCAAAAAACGGGAATACGAGGCGATCTTCGAAGGCGTCTGGATTCACCGGGCCCGATAGCGTCTGCGGTCCTCGCGTGAAGGAATCCGCCCGGATACGGGACGGAGAGGGCGTATATGCGTCTTCCGTTCCGCTTGTCGAAAGAACCGGCAGGACGGACCATGAGACGGCGAAAGAAATACGGGACAGACGCACGGATCCGGAGCAAAAAACAGTCGCACGACCGTCGTGCCGCACACAGCCGGAGAAAACGAGGCAGCAGGGCGAGAGCCGCATGACGACCCGAACGACGAGCCCGTCCCCGAAACGGCCGACGGCATTTCCTTACGCCTCGGCCCGGACGAAACCGGAGGCTGTCGCAGAAGGCGCACGGCCGGTTCCACGGATTTTCCGTCCGGGCAAGAACGAGGCTCCGGAAACACCGGACGGGCGACCGGAAGCCTGTCGTTCCCCGAAGCCTTATCCGTCCATACAGGGCACAATCGGATCGAAAATCCCCCCGTGCCGACTGCATCGACACGGGGGAAAAAGATCGACAGGGTCGGAGCATCAATCGAAAGCCACGATGCGGACATCCTCGTCGGGCGTGTCGATACGCACCGTCATCGTGTCGTCGGGCAGCAGGCTCTCCGCCTTTTCGGGCCATTCGACCAGACAGAGATTCCCGCTGTAAAAATACTCTTCGTAACCGAAATCGAATGCCTCCTCGATGCGCTCGATCCGGTAGAAATCGAAATGATAGACCGGCGCAATGCCTTCGCCCCGGTATTCGTTCACGATGGCGAACGTCGGGCTGCTCACCGTGTCGGTGACACCCAACCGGCGGCATATCTCGCGGATGAGCGTCGTTTTGCCCGCACCCATGCCGCCCCGGAACGCAACGACGGTACGACCGCCGAGCGCTCCGAGAATCGCTTCGGCCACGTCGGGCAGATCGTCGAGAGAACGTACTTTGAAACTTTCCATATTTTTTCGTTTCTGCGAGGCAAAGATAGCGGTTTACGGCCGAATCCGGTCATTCGGACCGTCGGATCGCCGTGCTGTGGGACATCGGCTCACGGACGTTGCACGATCGCGGCGAACGCATCGCGGGTCCGCTGCCGATATTCGTCGGGCGAAATGGCGCCCTCGACGAAATGCCGCACGCCGACCCGGTTGCACAGATCGCAGAGCGTATCGAGCTTCGCCTCGATTTCGGGCCGCACGCGCCATCCGTCATCCGTCCGTTCGAAGACCCGATCTTCGTCCGTACCGCGCGCCTTGGCGATTTCCAGCAGCGAGAACGTGAGCGGCAGCCGGGCCGTGCGGACCCGTTCGAGCACGTCGGGTTTCGAGGCCACGGCCTGCTCGGCCGCGTCGAAAAACGATTCGTAACGGGCCGCGAGCTCCGGACGCAGGAACCCTCCGAAGTGGTCGTAAGGCGTGCCGTAGATCGTCAGCGGCAGTCCCGACGCTTCGAGCTCGTCGTGCATCAGGTCGATATACCGGGCGATATAGGGAGCGGCCTCTTCGTAGTAGCCCGACAGGAAATCGGCCGTCTCGGCTTCGATGTCCGTGTCGGGATCCCACAGCAGCCGGGCCACTAAATAGGGCTTGAGCTCGCTGAACTCGCCGCCCCGGCTGATATTGCCCTGCTGGAAATGGGCCGTCACGCCGTTACGGACGAAATACTGCATATTGGGTTGCAGGGTCCGCAGGTTGGGGAAGGGAGCCATCAGGTTCGAGAACTGGACGATGTAGTCCCACATGAGAATGTTGCCGGCGATCCCGCCCCAGCGTTCGAAATCCTGCCGGAACGAGGCGGACGTCGAGTCGGTTTCGATGGGGGCATGGCGGTGGCACTCGATGTCGCAGAGCATGATGTTGACATTGTCGGCCGGAACGACGCCCTGCGGCGCCGTGCGGCCGTAGCGATAGGCCAGCGTCGAAATGATCTTGTCGGGGAAACGTTCGGCCACCTTGTTGACGAAAGAGACGATCGAACCGCTCGGCGCACCCGAAGCGGAATCGAGCGCCGCGCAGACCGGACAGGTGCAGCAGAAAGGCTGGTCGGCATAGGTATCGTTCTGGCTCACCGACCAGTACAGCGCTTCGGGCTGCTGCTCCATCATCCGCTGCAGGTTTTCCACGACGACCTCCAGCACGTCGGGATTGCTCAGACAGAGCTGGGCTTCGAGGTGGGCATCGGCCTGACGGGCCGTGCGTTTGCCGTCCACCAGAGCGAAATATTCGGGGTGGGAAGCGAAATATTCGTCGGCCGGCACCAGCTTCGAGAACGTATGCACCCACATGCCCCAGTCGGGCTTCATGTGGTCGAGCTTATGCCAGTCGGCATAGAACGGATCGTCGGCGACGTGGTAATAGACGTTGCGGTAGACGTTGACCGGCACTTGCGTATCGTCGATGCCCGCAGCGATGCGGACCTTTCGCAGCGTCGGGTAGCGGAAAACCGAGGGCGAATAGCAGCGGTAACCCAAATAGCGGTCGAAGAACGTATAGACGCCGTAGAGGGCGCCCTTTTCGCTGCCGCCGCAGATCGACAGCTTGTGCCGGTCCGTGCGGATCGAGAATCCGTCCTGCTGCAAATCGGCTTCGCAGGCCGATTCGGGACGGGAGGTCCGGCCGATGAGCACCTCGTTCGCAACCGCGGGCTCGGCATCGGTGACGATGGGCAGTTCGACCGAGGAGGAGAGGGCGAGCAGGCGCTGAAATTCCGAAGCCGCTTTCCGTTCGGTTTCGGTGGCCTCGGCAGGAACGACGATGACATATTCGCTTCCGGCATCGGAAGCGAGCGTCAGGGAGCCTCGGCAGGAAACCGACAGACATGCGGGCAGCAGCACGCAGAGATAGAGCCATGTTTTTTGCATATCGGGCAAGTTTTAAGGTTTTCCAATTATCAATCGCACGGACGCGACGCTTCCGGCATCGGTCGCGGGCATTCGGTACCGCCGTCCGCTCAACGCACCAGCCGTCGCATCAGCGGACACCTGCTCATGCACCACACGAGCAGAGCGCTGGCTGCGAACGCGCAGCAGGCCATGGCGAGAATCCGGACGATATAGGGCAACGAGGCGATGTCGAAACAGTCGTATGCGATCGCGACGAAGACGAAATGGCACAGGTAGATGCCGAACGTCAGCGACGAGAGCGTGGAAAGGAACGCGCAGGAAGGCACTTTTATCCTCTGTACGAGGACGAACACAGGGAAAGTCATCATAAACACATTGATGCCTGTGAAATACCACACGATTTCGAGGTATGCATAATTGCCGGGGAAATACCGTTGCGCGAGCACATAGCCCAGCGAAGTGACCAGATAGCCCGCCACGAACATCGGGACGGCGATGCAGAGCGTCCGCCGCAGGCTCCACGCCAGCGGATAGCGGATCAGATAACGCGCCAGCACCAGATAGCCGGCGAAGCCCGAAAAATAGTAAAATGTGCCATAGGCGTTCCAGTCGCAGACGCCCCAGATGCCCATATTCCCGTAATTGCCCGTATAGCCCAACACGGGTGCGAGCATTTGGATATAGGGAATGAACAACGAAACGCCCCACAGTCCCAAAAAAAGGCGAATGTCCCGACGGGAGGCTCTTTCGAGCCACGCATCGAGCACGGGCATGACGAGATAGAGCCCCACCAGCATATAGAGATACCACAGCGGAGTCGTGTCGAAATTGAAATTGAACACGTACGTGTAGAGCTTGGCCAGCGTGCCGGCTCCGTCGTGTCCTTCGGCCACGATGGCCGGATTGGTCGTCGCAGGATGGCCGTAGTTCAGGTAGAGGAAGAACAGCACGGGCAGCGCCACCGACCAGAACGCCAGCGGGACGAGCACCCGTCCGATGCGCCGGCGGTAAAACTCGGCCATGCCGGTGCGCACGGGAAACAGCAGCACGCCCGTCATCATGACGAACAGCGGGACGCAGGGACGCACTAAACTGCCCGAAAACACGCCCGTGAGAAACGAGGCCCGGTCGTCGTCGAACCGGGCGACGAACGGATCGCAACAATGGGAAAAGACCACCAGAAAACAGGCGATGACGCGCAGCAGGTCGATCCAGCCGATATGTTCTTTGTTCATTTCCATCCCCTTTCGCGGATTCCGCCGACCGAAAACGCTCCGGCGGCCCGTCGACACAAATATAGCGTTTCCGGCAAAAAAACAAAGCCGGAACGCTCTATTTCCCCGCACTTTTCCGCCTCCGCCCGCAGAGACGACAAGCCGCGGCACGGCTTTCGGAAGCGGCCGCACGGCACACGGAGACGCCCGAAAACCTGCCGGTCCGCTCCCGGATCGCGCCGGACAGACGGCGGAACGGAGGGGGATTTTTCGGCGGGGAGTTGCGCCGTTCGGTCATTCTTCGTACTTTTAACCGTTCGATTTTCCGGCCTCCGGGAACGCATCCGGAAGGACGGGTCCACCGAAAAAATTTTCCGACACGATGAAAAAGACCCTCTTTTTTCTTTCTCTGGCCATGCTGTTGAGCGCCTGCGGCGCAAGGTGTCACCGTCACGGCTGCCGGGACTATGCCGCACAACAGAAGTGCGGCCAAACCGTCTACGACGTACGGGACTACGGCGTCAAAGGCGACGGCGTGACCGACGACGCGCCGGCCATACAGGCCCTGCTGGACTACGCGATGGACCACGGGGGAGGTACGATCTACTTCCCCCGCGGCCAGTACCGGCTGGCTACGATCCACGAGAAACACAACGTAAGGGCCCATCTGATCGTCAAACCCAAGTCGAGCCCGTCGGGCGTGCGCGACTACGTGATGCTTCGCCTTTCGGGTGAAAATTGTGTCGTAACGCCCTGCTCCTACGCCAGCCATACGTCCGAAGACCGGTCCGAGGTGTGGAGCAACGGCACCGTCCTCTTTTCGGACGTGCTCGGAGAATTGCAGACCGATGCGTCGCTCCCGCCCGTTTCGCTGCTGGCCGCGGGATCGGGCGCCAATCTCTACAGCCTCAATCAGGCCGTCATCCGCATACAGGACCTCGCCTTCCGCGCCAAAGCCGAAGAGGGCGGCTTTCCCCGGCTTTCGGGGATCAACATGGCCTATGCCGCCACGGTATACACGGACAACGTGCTGGTCTACTCCTCGGTGCGGAACATGGCGCTTACCTCGCCCGCCGCAGCAGGGCACTATTCGGCGGGATTCATCGGTCCCCGGCTGTGGTGCAACCCGGAACAGGAACTACGCAACACCTACGTCAAAAGCGCGTTCCGTTACGGATTCGTCTTTTCCGAGCACATGAACGGCAACAACCTTTCGGTGTGGAACTGCGACAACGCCTATGTGTTCGGAAAGATGGACCACTCCTGCTGGTTCGGGCGCATCCACGCACAGAACTGCGCCGACATTCTCGTTTCGCTCGATACGGATTTCGCCGGCCACGTGCGCGGAGCCTCGTTCCTGCGCATCGAACAGGTCGGCATCGAGGTCAATTCGGGGCAGAAACCGATCGACTTCAATTACCGGACGTTCGTGCTCGATCCGGACAACCTGCTCTACGGATCGTTCGACTACCACATCGTCAAGTCGAACGTCGGGGCCGACAACTCCTACTTCAAGGCCGTGGGCGGCGTCCACCTCGAAGCGGAACCGCTTTTCAGGTGGTAGCAGGCCGCTGTCGGCGATAGGACCCGGAAACCCTCGTTCGCCCCTTCGGCGGACGACACGGGCGAACATCCCGAACGGAACGGTACGAGACCGAAACGTCAGGCCGGAGCGGTTCTCCGGCCTCGGCGGACGGACGGAACAGGATGCCGGACAGAAACGCCCGGAATCGAAAACAGGCCCGCCTCTTTTTGTCGAAAGAGGCGGGCCTATCATATACGGTGAAAAGCAGCGAAGATACGCCGAGAAGACATCCGTCCGGCTTTCCGGTCCCGGCCGAAGGTCGTCGGGCCCCGAAGGAACAGGCTCCAATGCGCAGAGCCGGTTGCGAGCGACAGAGCCGGAATCGAACGAAGATCGGAAAACACCGGGGCCTCTGCCCCCCTTAACGGCCGTTCCGAACATCGGAGTATGCGACCGCTTGCGCCGACGCAGAGTAGGAGCACGAGACATCCGCAAAACGCGACCGGCGATCCCCGTTCGGACAGACGGTCTACTTACCCCCTCCCATCCACGTCTTGTCCTTGAACAGGCGCACCGTCACCTGAAACGAAAGCTGGGGATAGACTTTGAAATCGCGGAGCAGTTTGTTGAAGCCCTCCAGTTCGTCGTCCTCCGACGTGCTGTAATAGTTCGGCGACTCGATCTTCGGAGAGCCGTGGAACAACGCACCCAGCTCGAAGCGGAAGCCCACCCTGCGGGTCGGGATGGCACGGCCGAAGCCTAAACCGACATAGGGCTTGAAAGAATGCACTTTCAAGTAGGCGTTCACGCCGCCCGACGCGTCGGGACGGATCGTCGCATCGCCGATCTCGATGGGAATATCGGTCACTAATTGCGGCGGAATGCCCGCATCGGCGAGCGCCTGCATGTCGAACCGGCCGTCGACCGTGAGCAGTTTGCCCGAACCGACGAAAAAGCCGGCCGAAAGGAAAAAGGACGACCGGCCCCGACGGAACGGCACCCAATCCACCAGCAGGTGGCCGCTGCTCATCTTGAGCTTGGCTTTGAGGTCTAGGTCGGGAATCTGCACCGAGGTACCGCCCACATCGAAATAGTCGAAATCGTCGTAGGCGTAACTGTAGCCGAAAGGAGCTGTCTGGAAGCCCGCACGCAGCGAAACGGAACGGTGCAGCGGCGTGGCAGCCGAAAAGCCGAAACCGGTCGTGGCGATGTTGGCGCTCACGCCCACATTGCTGAACGCCTTGCGTCCCGGCGGAACATCCATCTTGGTTTGCGCCCGTCCGAGCGAGAAGAACGCGACGAACGGCAGGGTGAAAAACAAAAATCGTAACTTCATGATCGCGATATTTATTTAAGCGGGTTAGCGTCCGGCTCCGCCCATGGCGGGCCGGAGTCCGAACGGTTCGCAAAGGTACTAAAAACGAAGCAATTCGCACCGAAAAAGAGCGATAGAAGGTTGTTTTTCCATTCTCGGAACGACCGCGAACCGAAAAAGCGGCCCCCGTGCACGGCAACCGGCCGCCGCTCTGTCAGAATCCCGTCATCCGAAACGCCCAACGATGCAAAGAAGCGGAACGGGGCAACGAGCACGCACGATCATCACAAACAATTGGGTATCATTTAATTACAAAACATCCGTCGCATAAAAACAAAAAATAAAGGCTTCGAAGTCCGTCTCCTCCCTCCGAAAAGAATCGCGGGCGCAGCAGCATCCGAAAGCCGACACGGCAGCATTCGACAGGCACCGGTCCCGAAGCGGTAACGCAACTCTTTCCGAACGATGCCGTTGCATGCGGCGCTGCGCTCCCAAGATGGCCTGTAAAACGTTATTCTTTGCGTTTATGTACCGTTATGTCCTGTTTATGACAGGCCGGATATATCGTTCAAGCCTTCGATTCGGAGTTCAGAAAGCCCGTTTCGGGGTCTGCAGGACAGACGGGACGGGAACGAAGCGCCTTTCCTCGAAACACGGATGCCGGGTCCCTCCAGTCTTCGGGCGAGGGATCCCCTATCCCGGTACTTCGAGCAGTATACACCGACAACCAGGAATCCGCCGAAGCGAACGGCAGCCCTCTCCCAAAGCGGATAAGCACCAATATGGACCGGTTTCGACGGACAAAGTCCCCACGACAGGAACCCGCGCACTTCCCCCGGATCGAACGCGATCCGAACGGTGCAGTTCGCGGTAATTCTTCGGGAGCAAGCGAACGATGAAGACCGCTTGTGGACCGGCGCGGCAACAACAACCTTGCTTAATAGGAATGTCACGGCGCGGCGATCCGAAAGTTTTCCGCCGGAGAAGAAGTCCGAAAAAGGATTCCCGGAACAGTCCGGATGGGGGCTTCAATGGACACCGCAGCAGGCCCGGCGTGTTCCTTGGATCGAATACGATCCGAACGGCACGGCTCCCGCAATTGCAGTCCGCTTTCGGGAGCGTACCGGAAGACAAGGGAACCCGCCGGCTCGGTACGGCGAAAAGACAGCCCGCGCAAGGAATACCGGCACCGCGGCTAAGCGCACCAAGGCATTCGGGACAGGCAGGAAAAGAGAGAAAGCCGCACAAACGTACCCTGCACGAAAGCGGCCGCCCGCAGGTGAACATCCGTACAACATAGCCCCAAACGTTCCGGAAAAGGATTCCGAAAAGAACGAATCGAAAAACACGATCGAATACCGGACCGGCATTCGATCGTTCGGGTAACCGTTTTTCGTATCTGTCCGGAGAAGACAAGGGGATACGAAACGGGGTCGGGCGCATGCTGTATGCGCCCGACCCCGATAACACAATAATAATCCGATCATTACAGAATGGATTTCGTAATTTTCATCGCGCAGAAATCGGGCCCGCACATCGAACAGTGGTCGGCGCCCTCCTTAATCATTTCGAAGTGCATGCGGCGGGCGCGTTCGGGATCGAGCGACAGGTTGAACTGGTCGTACCAACGCATGTCGTAACGCGCACGGCTCATTTGCAGGTCCCGTTCGGCGGCACCGGGATGTCCCTTGGCCAAGTCGGCGGCATGAGCGGCCAACTTGTACGTCACGACGCCTTCGCGCACGTCGTCTTTGTTCGGCAAAGCGAGGTGTTCTTTCGTCGTCACGTAGCAGAGCATGGAGGTCCCCATCCACCCGATCATCGCTGCGCCGATGGCCGAGGTGATATGGTCGTAACCGGCTCCGATGTCGCTGACCAGCGGCCCTAACGTATAGAACGGTGCGCCGGCACAATAATCGATCTGCCGTTCCATGTTCTCGCGGATTTTGTGCATGGGGACATGACCGGGGCCTTCGATGATGACCTGTACGTCGTGTTTCCACGCGATTTTGGCCAGTTCGCCCAACACCTTCAGTTCGCCGAACTGAGCCTCGTCGTTCGCATCGGCGATGCTTCCCGGACGCAAGCCGTCGCCCAGCGAGAAAGCGATGTCGTACTTTTTGAGCAGTTCGCAAATCTCCTCGAAATGCGTATAAAGAAAGTTTTCCTCGTTGTGAAGGCTCATCCATTTGGCCAGAATCGAACCGCCCCGCGACACGATGCCCGTGACTCTTTTCAACGCGGCGGGAAGGTGTTCGCGCAGAATCCCGGCATGGATCGTGAAATAATCCACCCCCTGTTCGCACTGTTCGACCAACGTTTGGTAATACACATCCCACGTCAAGTCCTCTACCCTGCCCTTCACTTTTTCGAGGGCTTGATACATAGGCACCGTCCCGATGGGCACCGGCGTATTGCGCAGAATGGCTTCGCGGGTTTTATGGATGTTCTTGCCGGTCGACAGGTCCATGACCGTGTCGGCACCCCACTTGATCGCCCACATGGCTTTCTCGACCTCTTCTTCGATGGAGGAGCCGAGCGCCGAGTTGCCGATGTTCGCATTGATCTTCACAAGGAACTTGCTGCCGATAATCATCGGTTCGGCCTCCGGATGACGATAGTTCGAGGGGAGGATCGCCCGGCCGGCCGCGATCTCTTCGCGCACCATTTCGGGCGTGATGCGGTTTTCGCCGCAGTTGCCTTGGTTCTCGCGAATGGTTACATATTCCATTTCGGGCGTAACGATTCCGTGTCGGGCATACCAGAGCTGCGTATGAAATTCGCCGCTGCGCCGTCTCTCTTCGATCCATTCGGCGCGCACGCGGGGCATTCCTTTTTCTATGTCGATCTTGTGATTCTCGTCCGTATAAGCTCCGGTCGTGTCGTATACCAGAACTTTTTCTCCGTTTTGCAACGAAATTTCGCGCATTCCGACACGAACCGAATGCGATTCGCCGGAAATATACACTTTTCGCGCGTTGTTTTTCGATAAATCAAAAATATTCTCCATATTTCAGTCATTGGTGTTCCACGTGGAACACGGGTTGTTTTCTTTTTTGTTTCAGGAAGTGTTCCACGTGGAACACCCGGCATCTACCGTCCGAAATAAACCAGCAGCACGTTGATGTCCGAAGGACTCACGCCCGGAATCCTCGACGCCTGCCCTATCGTCGCCGGCCGTATTTTCGAGAGTTTCTGTCTCGATTCGATCGACAGCGACGTCAGTTGGTTGTAGTTGAAATCGGATCGGATCGAAATATTTTCCAATCGGGTCATCTTGTCGGCAATGTGTCGTTCCCGTTCGATGTACCCGTGATACTTGATCTGAATTTCGGCTTCTTCGATCACGTCTTCGCCGTATTCGTTCCGGAGCACGAAATTGCGCAAAGAGGGCACGTGTTCGATCAATCCCCGGAACGTAATCTTATTGCGCAAAAGAACGTCGTAGAGCTTCCGGCTCTGTGTCAGCGGCGTCGAATCGACCGATTTCAAATAGGCCTCAATTTCGGCTGGAGCGACACTCTGTGCACGGACGAAAGAAATAAGCGATTCTACGGACGATTTTTTTTCGACCGTTTCGCGGTATTTTTTTTCATCGGCGAGCCCGATTTTATACGAAACGGGGGTCAACCGAATGTCGGCATTGTCCTGCCGGAGCAGAATACGATATTCGGCGCGGCTCGTGAACATGCGGTACGGCTCGTCGACTCCCTTCGTCACGAGATCGTCGATCAACACGCCGATGTACGACTCGTCGCGGCGCAACACGAGCGGCTCCTCGCCACGCAGTTTCAGCACGGCGTTGATACCGGCCATCAAGCCCTGCGCCCCAGCCTCTTCGTACCCGGTCGTCCCGTTGATCTGGCCGGCGAAATAGAGCCGTTCGATCAGCTTGGTTTCGAGCGAATGGAACAACTGCGTCGGTGGGAAATAGTCGTATTCGATGGCATAGCCCGGCCGGAAAATCTGGATGTTTTCGAAACCTTCGATCTTTTGCAGCGCGGCGACCTGTACGTCCCACGGCAGCGAGGAGGAGAACCCGTTCAGGTAGTACTCGTTCGTGTCGGCTCCTTCGGGTTCCAAAAAGAGCTGGTGCGACTGTTTGTCGGCGAAGGTCCGGAGCTTGTCTTCTATGCTCGGACAGTAGCGCGGACCGATCCCCTTGATCGTCCCGTTGAACAGCGGCGAGTCGGCGAAACCTTCGCGAAGCGTGTCGTGCACCTGCTGCGAAGTGTAGACGAGATAGCAAGACTTTTGCTCTTTAACGGGCTGTGTGTCTGATGAATAGGAAAATTTACCCGGTTTTTCGTCGCCCTTCTGCTCTTCGAGCCGGCTGAAGTCGATGCTCCGGGCGTCGATGCGGGCCGGCGTTCCGGTCTTCATGCGTCCCACCTCGAAACCCAGTTCGGAGAGCTGGGCGCTCAGTCCGTGCGAGGCGGCATCGCCGGCCCGGCCTCCTTCGGCATGGTTCCGGCCGATGTGCATCAACCCTTCGAGAAAGGTTCCTGCGGTCAAAACGACGGCTCTGGCGGCAAATTCCACCCCCATACGGGTAACGACCCCGCACACGGCGCGATCTTCGATTTTAAGGGCCGTTACGGCGTCCTGCCACAGATACAGGTTGGGCGTGTTCTCCAGCATTTCCCGCCAGAGTTTCGAAAAGAGCGCCTTGTCGCACTGCGCGCGCGGACTCCACATGGCGGGTCCTTTCGAGCGGTTCAGCATGCGGAACTGGAGCGTCGAGCGGTCGGTGACGATGCCCATGTATCCGCCCATCGCATCTATTTCCCGAACGATCTGCCCTTTGGCTACTCCGCCCACAGCGGGATTGCAGGACATCTGGGCGAATTTGGTCATGTCCATCGTAATGAGCAGCGTACGGCACCCCATATTGGCGGCGGCGGCGGCGGCTTCGCAACCGGCATGCCCTCCGCCCACTACAATAATATCGTATTCGAATTTCATATCACTTCATCGGCGAAAGAAACGGTCCGCAGGGAAACCCTCGTTTCTCCGGGTCCGTCTTTCCTTTGTTCGGGTCAACGGTTCATCGTCTGTTCCCGCAGTTCGAGGTATCGGTTTTCCAGCGCCCGCATCTTCTTCTCCTCTTCGGGCGACTTGTCGCCGTATCCGCACAGGTGCAGAATACCGTGGATGATGACGCGATGGAGCTCGTTTTCGAAGCTCACGCCGTATTTCCGGGCGTTCTCTTCGACCGTGTCGATGCCGATCATCAGGTCGCCCGCGATCCTACCCTTTTCGGGATCGCCGTAATCGAACGTGATGATGTCCGTATAGTAGTCGTGCTGCAGGTAGCGGCGGTTGACTTCGAGCAGGTAGGCGTCCGAACAGAAGACGACCGAAATTTCGCCCGTCGTCCGGCCCTCCTGCCGGGCCGTCTCCCCGATCCATGCCGACGTCCGGCCTTTCCCCTTGAAGACGAACGCGCAATCCTGTGTGTAGTAACGTACCGGCATAATGATTCTTCTGGTTTGGGTTCTTGCTATCTTCTGATCCATTGGGCCGGATCGAGGCTCGACGGAGCCTGATTCGGCGTTTCTTTCCATATTTCGAAATGCAGGTAGGCATCCTCCCCGGCAGAGGGAATATGGCCTATGGTCTGACCGAGCGCCACCCTGTCGCCCGTCTTGACGTTCACGCTCGCCAGATTGCCGTACACGGTCATGTAGCTGCCGTGCCGGATGATGATGCCGGAGCCCATGCCCGGAATGAGAAACACCTGCGCTTCGCCCTCGAACACCGCCCGCACTCCGGCCCCCGGATCGGCGGCGATATTGACGCCGTTGTTGCGCGTGGAAAGCCCCTTGATCGTGGCATGCGCGTGAACGCCGTAGCCGTCCACGATGACGCCCCGCACCGGGTACGGCAGCTTGCCCTTGTTCTGTCCGAACTGGCCCGACAGCTTGGCGATATACTCTTTCTGCTCGTCGGTCCGCGTCTTCGAGAGCGCGTTCTCCTTCCGCGACGCCTCGGCGATGATGCGCTGGATCTGCTGTTGCAGACGGTCGATCTTGCTTTTCTTCGTCTTGATGTCCGAAGCCAGCCGCCCCGCCTCGCTGCGCAGCTTTTCCGACGAAGACTTGTATTGCGTTTCGTCCTTGCTCAACGAGGCCAATTCGGCGTTGCGGCTGCGGTGGACGTCGTCCAGTTCGTTCTTGCGCTCTTGGAGGGCCGACAGCTCCCGGTCGAGCGACGCGGCCACCGAGTCGATTTCGACCGCCTTGCGCTCGCGCATGCGGTTGTAGCGCTTCATGTAGGCGATGCGTCGCGTCGCGTCGTCGAAGTCCTTGGAAGCGAACAGAAAGACCATGAAATTGTTCAGCTTGTAATTCTTGTAGGCATTGTAGACCATCGCCCCGTACTCCTGTCTCAACGAGGCGAGGTCCTGCCGCAACGAGGCGATCGTGCGGTCTTTCTGCACGATGTCGGTGCCGATGAGCTGGGTCTGCCGTTCGAGGTTGGATATGATGTTGCGGCGGTTGCGGATCTTGTTCCGGATGAGGTTCAGTTGTTGTTCGGTCGTTTTCTGGTCCTGCCGCGTCTTGGAAAGCAGGCTGTTCGTCATGCTGATCTCCCGTTCGGCCTGTTCGATCTCCTTGCGCAACGATTCCAGCGTCTGGGCCGTCGAGGCCGGGACGAGGAAAAGAAGCAAAAAACAGGTCAGCAGCAGTCGGTCGAGCGTCATTCTATTCGAGTTGTTTGAGCCGTTTTTCGATTTCCTGTGCGTCGTACCCGTTTTCGAGCGCCTTTTTCCAATAGAAAGAGGCCATGAAACGGTCGTTCAGCGCATAGAGTATGTCGCCGTAATGGACCATCAGTTCGGGATTGTCGCTGCGATCCAGCGACACGGCCTGCCGCATGGGCACCCTCGCCTCTTCGTAACGCCCCATGCAGTACAGCACCCACGCATAGGTGTCCAAATAGGTAGGATTGTTCGGCGAGAGGCGCGTGGCCCTCCGGGCCAGATCGAGCGCGAAGTCGAGCCTTGCGTTTTTCAGGCTCAGGAAATAGCTGTAATTGTTGCAGATGAAAGCGTTGGTCGAATCGGCCTGCAAGCCTTTGTCATAGTACCTGAAACAGGCCTTCTCGTTACCGGCGGCATGGGCATTGTCGCCCAGATAGCCGTAGAGAATGCTGCGCAGCGAATCGCTGTCGGCGTATTTGAGCGCCATCTTGTAGTCGGCCTCGGCCTCCTTGTAATCCTGCCGGTAGTGGAAAGCGATGTTTCCTTTCTGTTCGTAGAGGTCCGGATCGGTCGGGAAATAGGCGAGCGCCTCCTCCGTATACAGGGCCACCGAATCGGGCCTTTTCAGATAGGCCTCCATGTCGATGATCTCGGAGTAGATCTGTTTGCGGCGGGCCGAATCGTCCCGGTGCGATTTGTAGAGCTTCACGGCCTCGTCCACGCGTCCGCCGGCGATGAGGTGCCGCGCATAGAGTTCCGTGGTCCGGAAGTCGTCGGGGTGCGTCACCGCCAAGGCCGAGGCCAGATTGCCGATCTGGAAATAATAGTCCCGATAGAAATTGGGGGTCTTGACGAGGTTGTCGAAAAAGTTCAGCTTGATCTCCAGCGGCAGGGCATCGGACCGGAACAACTGTCCTGTCGTTTCTAAAAACCGGACATTGTCCTTTTTGTTCTTGTAGAATCCGTTCAGCGAGGCGATCGTCTGCATGTTGTCCGGAGCGATCGACAGCGCCTTGTCGTAGGCGTCCTGCGCCAGCGAATCCTTCCCCAGCACGGCGTACAGTTCGGCCAGCGCGACTAAATTGGCCTCGTCGTAGGGATAGTTCTCGACGAGTTCGAGCGCTTCGGCCAGCGCCAGATCGTAGCGGTGCATGTTGAGCAACAACTGGCGCCGCTGGGCCGAGAGCATTTCCGTCTTTCCGATCCGGCTCACGGACGAATCGAGCACGGAGAGCGCTTTTTCCGGCTGTTTCTGCTGTTCGTACAGCGCGGCCAGCAAGCGGTAGTTGTCGGGGTTGTCCGGCGACATGGCCAGCAGCGATTCGTAGAGCTTCAGCGCCGAATCGTATCGTTCGGTGGCGATGAGCAACTGGCCCAGCTGCGCCCGGTACCACACGTTGGACGTATCGGAAGCATTGGCCCGAAGGCTGTAGGAAAGCGCCTTTTCCGGCTCGTCCATCGTCAGTTGGGCCAGCTCGAAGAGCGAAGGGGCGTGCGTCGAGTCGATTGCGAGCACTTTCTCGAACGCCCGGACGGCCGAGGCGGGATCGTCTCCCGTGACGACGCGCAGGATGCCTTCCGTATAGTAGTAGGAGGCGGTCGTGTCGGCCGGACGGGGTTCCCGCGCTGCGGCGTCGTTTTTCGTTTTCGAGCCGTTTTCGGGGCGCACCACGCCGCACGACAGCAGGACAACCGTCGCAAGACAAATCAAAAGACCGTTCCTGCCGTTCATATTCCGGGAGTTTGAAGGATTACAGACTGCGCTACAACACGGAGTCGAACTGACGGAGGAACCGGACGTCGTTTTCGAAATAGAGCCTCAGGTCCTTGACGCCGTACTTGAGCATGGCGATCCGTTCAACTCCCATGCCGAAGGCGAAGCCGGAATATTTTTTCGGGTCGATGCCCGACGCTTCGAGCACGTTGGGGTCCACCATGCCGCAGCCCATGATTTCGAGCCATCCGGTATGTTTGCAGACGTTGCACCCCTTGCCTCCGCAGAGGTTGCACGACACGTCCACCTCGGCCGACGGCTCGGTGAACGGGAAATAGGACGGACGCATGCGGATGCGGGCCTTCTCGCCGAACATCTCCTTGGCGAAATAGAGGATGCTCTGCTTCAGGTCGGCGAACGACACGTTTTCGTCGATATAGAGCCCTTCGACCTGATGGAAGATGCAGTGGGCCCGGTACGAAATGGCCTCGTTGCGGAAGACGCGACCCGGACAGATGACGCGGATGGGCGGTTTCTGTTTTTCCATCGTGCGGACCTGAATCGAACTGGTGTGCGTGCGCAGCAGGATGTCGGGATTCTTGCGGATGAAGAACGTGTCCTGCATGTCGCGGGCCGGATGCTCCGGCGGGAAGTTCAGCGCCGAGAACACATGCCAGTCGTCTTCGATTTCGGGACCCTCGGCCACCGTGTAGCCCATGCGGGCGAAAATCTCCACGATGCGGTTCTTGACCGTCGAAATCGGGTGGCGGCTGCCGATGGGATCGTTCGTGCCCGGACGGGTCATGTCGAGCGAGGCATCCGACGGATCTTCGGCATCGGCCATTTCGGCCTTGAGCGCGGCGATCTTGTCGGCGATGAGGTTCTTGAGGGCGTTTATCTTCTGGCCGAACTCTTTTTTGAGCTCCGGCGAAACCTTCTTGAACTCTTCGAAAATGTCGTTCATTTCGCCTTTGCGTCCGAGCATCCGGACACGGAACTCTTCGATTTCGGCGGCGGCCTGCGGCCGGAACTCTTCGACCCGTTTGAGCAGGTTGTTTATTTTGTCGATCATCGTTGGTGGTTTATATTTTTATCTCTACATTTACCCGTCGGACTAACAGACAAAGTTAAGAATTATTTGCGAATGGTACGCATAAAAAGCATAATTACCCTTCTGGCGTTGTTCTGTACCGCTGCGCTGCCGGCCCAGAGAGTCGGTTTAGTGATGAGCGGCGGCGGAGCCAAAGGGCTGTACCACATAGGCGTAATGAAGGCTTTGGAAGAGAACGGCATCCCGATCGACTACGTTTCGGGCACCTCCATGGGGTCGATCATCGCGGGCCTGTACGCCATCGGCTATTCGCCCGACGAAATGGCCGAAATCTTCAAGTCCGACCGGGTGTCGTACTGGATGAGCGGCAAGATCGAACCGGGGTACCTGTATTACTTCCGTCGCAAGCAGCCCAATGCGGCGATGGTCTCGCTGCGGCTCGACCTGAAGAATCCGCGCAAGAAGGTGGCCTATCTGCCGACCAACCTGATCCCCTCGCACCAGATCGACATGGCATTCGTCGATTTCTTTTCGGCGGCCAACGCCCAGTGCGGCGGCGATTTCGACCGGCTGTTCGTGCCGTTCCGCTGCGTGGCCACCGACGCGGCCCAGCAGCGGGAGGTGGTCTACCGCAACGGCGATCTGGGCAAAGCCATCCGGGCGTCGATGACCATTCCGCTCGTGTTCAAACCCCTCAAGCAGGACTCGACGCTGCTCTACGACGGGGGCATGTACAACAATTTCCCGTGGCAGGTCCTCCGCGAGGATTTCGCCCCGGATGTGCTCATCGGCAGCAAGTGCACGGCCGGGAACAGCAAGCCCGAAGAGGACAACGTCGTGGAGCAGATTCTGGCCCTCACGATGATGCACACCGACTACGAACTTCCCTCCGAAAGAGACATCCTCATCGAACATGCGTTCGAGGACGTATCGACGCTGGACTTTTCGAAAGTGGACTACATCATCGACCGGGGGTACAGCGACGCCATCGACGCGATGCCGCAGATTCTGGAGCGCATCGGCCGCCGCGAGAGCGCCGATTCGCTCGCCCTCCGGCGCAAGGCCTACCGCGACGCGCTGCCCAACCTGTTCTTCGACCGGTACGACATCACCGGGCTGAGCGACAACCAGAAGCTCTACGTGCGGCGGATGCTCGATCTGGACCGCAAAAAAAAGGACCCGAACAAGTCCCTCAAGGCATTCGATCTCGAAAAGTTCAAGGACGGCTATTTCAAGATTCTTTCGACGGGCGACATCGAGGGCTCCTATCCGGAAGTCGTCTACGACGACTCGACGCATTTCTTCGACCTGAGCGTCGAAATGCGCACCAAACCGAGCTTCAAGGTGATGTTCGGCGGAAACATTTCGTCCACGTCGATGAATCAGGGATACGTCGGTCTGGAATACCACCGCATCGGCCGCAGCCTCCAGACCTACAATTTCGACGGCTATTTCAGCGCGCTCTACACGTCGCTGGCCCTGAGGGGACGGACCGACTTTTTCCTCCGCTCGCCGTGGGCGGTCGATTACGGCCTCAACTTCAACTACTACAACTATTTCAAAAGCAATTTCGGAGGGCTGGGCAAAGGGAACGATCTGGCCTACGCCAAACACGTCGACACCTATGCCACCGTGGCGCTTTCCATGCCGGTAAGCCGCTTTTCGGTGCTCTCGCTGCGCCTCAACGGAGGATCGGAAATCTACCGTTATTTCCAGACGCCCGACTACGAGGACGACGACAAGATGGACCAGACGCGCTTCCCGTTTTTCGGCGCCAAGGTCGAATTCGACCGCAACGAACTGAACTACCTGATGTACCCCACGCGAGGCATTCGGCAGAGCATATCGGGCATCTTCGTCACCGGCAACGAAATGTTCACGCCCGGAACCCGTTCCGCCGTGCCGGGCATGAACGTCGTCCGCAGCGGCGAGCCCCGGCACTGGTTCGGCCTGCAATTCACGCGGGAGCACTACTACCCCGTCTGCAAATGGTTTTCGTTCGGGTATATGGTGCAGGGCGTCTGGACGACCCATCCTTCGTTCTCGGACGAATACGCGACCAATATCTCCTCGCCCGCCTTCACGCCCACTCCGCACAGTAAATCTGTCTACATCAAGGACTTCCGGAGCCGGTCGTTCATCGGCGCCGGGCTGCTGCCGACGTTCGAATTCGGGCCCAAATTCTACCTCAAGAGCGGCGCCTACGTCTTCCTGCCCGGCGACAACAATGCCGTCAAAGAGAATATCCACAAGCGGCTCCGCTATATCTTCAATTCGTCGCTCGTCTACCAGACGGCCGTGGGACCGGTCAGCCTGACGCTCTCGAAATACGACGCTACGCACAAGCAGAACTGGTTCCTGACCTTCAATTTCGGCTACATGCTTTTCAACCGGAACGGACTGTTCTACTGATGCCGCGCCTCCGGAGGGAAGGCGGCGGGCGGGGGTTTGCATTTTCGAGAAAAAAAGCTACTTTTGTTCTTCGAATCAATTCAAATACAATGGCTACGACAGCAGATATCAAAAACGGCATGTGCATCGAACTCAACGGAAAGACCTTCTCCGTCGTCGAATTCCTGCACGTGAAACCCGGCAAAGGTCCGGCTTTCGTCCGTACCAAACTCAAGAACCTCGAAAACGGCCGCGTGCTCGACAAAACGTTCTCGGCCGGCGAAAAGATCGAACCCGTGCGCGTGGAACGCCGTCCCTACCAGTATCTTTACGAAGACGATCTGGGATGCAACTTCATGCACACCGAGACTTTCGAACAGATCCACATCGACCGCAACCTGATCGAAAACTCCGACCTGATGCGCGAAGGACAGGTCGTCGAAGTGATGTTCCACACCGAAAAAGAAACCGTCCTTTCGGCCGAACTGCCTCCGGTGGTGGACATGGAAGTGACCTACACCGAACCCGGCGTCAAGGGCGACACCGCGTCGACGAACTCGCTCAAACCCGCCACGGTCGATACGGGCGCGACGGTCAAGGTGCCGCTGTTCATCAACACGGGCGACCGCATCCGCGTCGATACCCGCACGCGCGAGTACAACGAACGCATCAAGGACTAAGGCTCGGCACGAAACACCGGTTTCGACCGGCAGAGCAACATACCACGGAAACGGCGTCTTCGGATGCCGTTTCGCGTTTGGTCCCCCTGCGGATTCCGGCGGCCGCATCGGGAGCGTTCTCCGCACATGCCTCTGCCGGCGCAAAAATGCCGGCAGAGGCATGGCTTCGTCTCCCGACGAATGTCCGGAGGCGCAGGAAAAGAGGAAGCGCTCGTTTCCGCGCATATCGGAAAAGAAAGTGTCCGACTCCCGCCCCCCCGCAGCGGTTTGCGAGTCGCGACAAAACTGAAAACGGCGCTTTTTGCGGACGATTCTCCAGCAAAGGGTCACGGGATTCGTGAAAATTTGCCTACTTTTGTTAAACTTAAACGTCGTCGCGGACAAGGGAGGCCGGCTTTCCGCATCGGTCGCTTCTGGTGGAGCGGCCCGGACGCATCGGCGGAAAAATGCGGCCGACGAATTTTTCGCCTTGTCCCGGACCGGATGTCGTGCACGTGCACGAAAACGATGTTACGATAGAAACCAAACTCGAAACGAATATGAAAAGAAAAACAGGATGGCTCGTCGCGGTCTGCTGTTCGCTGGCCCTGTCGCTCGAAGCCAAAAGCGAAAGCGGGTCGAAAAACTGGTCCGCGGCGGCGGACAGCGCTTGCAAGGCATGGACGACCGAACGGTTCTCCGGCGAAAACGGATTTCCGTTCAGCTTCCGGTACGGCGGACGTCCGTCGGACGAACTGCTGGGCACGTGGAAACAGAAAGTATCGACCCGCAGGCTGGACGGCGGACGCATCGGCGAAGTGCGCCGTTACACCGATCCGGAAAGCGGGCTGGAAGTCCGTTGCGAAATCGTCCGTTACACCGACTATCCGGCCGTGGAATGGGTGGTATGGCTGCGCAACGGAGGACGCACCGAGACCGAAATCCTCTCGGACATCCGGACGCTCGACGCTCCGGTCGGCGTCGACGGCAGCGACAGGATATACATCAATTACCACATCGGCGGTTCTTCGGGGGCGCAGGGCATTCAAGGCATACAGGAGTTCCAGCCTTACCGCGTGCGGCTCGCCAAACGGGATTCGATCGTCAAAGGGGCGTTCTGGGCCGGATTCCCCACGGCGCTCAACCTGCCGTTCTTCAATGCCGAATGGATCACCGACTCCGGGGCGCAGGGCATGATCGCCGCCGTGGGCTGGCCGGCCCGCTGGAAAGCGTCGTTCGACCGTTCGCTCGACTCGGCGCTCACGGTGCGCGTCGGACAGACCCATACGCGGCTTAGGCTGAAACCCGGCGAGGAGATCCGCACGCCGCTCGTGGCGCTGATGTTCTGGCAGGGCGACCGCGAAGAGGCGCAGAACATGTTCCGCGGCTGGATGTACGACCACAACCTGCCCCGTCCGGGCGGCAAACTGCCCGAACCGATTCTGGAAGCGGCCAGCTCGTCGTTCTTCGCCGAAATGTTCCGGGCCACGGACCGCGACCAGATGGAATTTATCGACCGTTACCTCGAAGAGGGCGTCCGGCTGGATTACTGGTGGATGGACGCCGGATGGTACCCCAACAAGGGCGGTACGTGGCAGGACCTGCTCGGAAGCTGGTGGCCCGATCCGAAACGCTATCCGAAAGGTCTGCGCGCCATCAGCGACCACGCGCACGCCAAAGGCGTCAAGACGCTGCTCTGGTTCGAGCCCGAACGGGTGACGCGGGACAGTTGGCTGTGGAAGCACCGTCCCGAATGGTTGGCCAGAGTGACCGGCAGCGAAGGGCATCCGGGATTCTTCAACTACGGCATTCCCGAAGCGCGGCAGTGGATGGTCGACCACGTGGACAGCCTGCTTACGAGCGAGGACATCGACCTCTACCGTCAGGACTTCGCCGTAATGTCGGGCGACTACTGGGACGATTACGACCGCCTGCATCCCGACCGTCAGGGGATGGCCGAAATCCTGCACGTGATGGGCTATCTGGACTACATGGACCGGTTGCAGGAGCGCCATCCGGACATGCTCTTCGACATCTGCGCGGCGGGCGGAAAGCGACTCGAACTCGAAAATCTCCGGCGGGCCGTACCGCTGTGGCGAAGCGACTACGCTTTCGAGCCGCTCGGCGTGCAGGGACAGACCTACGGCATCTCGTCCTGGATTCCGTTCTCCGGCGCCGGAGTGAACCGCATCACGACCTACGATTTCCGCAGCAACATGAGCCCTTCGATCGTGCTGAACCTCGACGCCCGCATCGAGGACGCCGACTATCCGCTGTTGCGCCGTCTGCTCGCCCAATGGCGCGAAATACAGGACGATTACCGCGGCAATTATTACGCGCTGACGCCTTACAGCCTCCAGAACGACGTATGGATCGGATGGATGTTCTACCGCCCCGAAGCGGGCACGGGATTCGTCCAGATGTTCAACCGTCCGGGCTCGATCTACGAGTCGGGCACGTGCAAGCTCAAAGGCTTGGAGGCCGGCGAACGCTACCGCGTGACGGACATGGACACCGGCGAGGCACGCGAGGCCACCGGTCGCGAATGGATGGAAAACGGACTCAAACTCGTCTTCACCGAAGCACCCGACGCCCGGCTTTACCGCATCGAAAGGCAGTAATCGCCTCGTCGCTCCGACCCGCGGCTTTCGAACAGGACGCATCGTTCTTCGCCGGGAAGGCGAAATGTCGGGGGAAGGGCGATTCCGGGCCTCGCGGAAAGGAGCCGGACCGATTTCGAGAACGCCCCCTGCCGAAAACTTATTCGGCAGGGGGCGTTCGTATTCGGAGCGGACCGTTCGGTCTTTCCGTTTCTTCGACAGGGAACCGGACGCCGCGGACGTTCGACCGGCCGACTGTCATCCGGTGCGGGAATCACGTTCGGAAACGGCCCCGCCGCAGATGCAAAACCGTTGCGGACAGTTCCGACGCGGACAGCAGAACGTTCGGACAGGGGCACCCCATCCGAACGGAGAAAAGGCATTCCGCGCCGCACAGAGACGGATGGGCACCGGAAGCGTACGACGCTCCGTTCAGGAAGGAAACGGAGGGTTGCGAATGCGGGAGGCGGGGACATATATTGTCCCCGCCTCCCGCGTATTAATGTCGTTCACCGAACGTTACCTTTCGCCCATGAAGGCCTCGATTTCGGCGGTCGTGACCGGCGGACGGCGATTGCCCAGCAGGCGGTTGCCGTAAGAGGTAACGAGCATGTCGTCTTCGATGCGGATGCCGCCGAAATCCGCGTATTCCCGGACTTTGGCGAAGTCGATGAAGCCGCCGCCAAGCCCTTCCCGCTCCCACTTGTCGATCAGGGCGGGAATGAAGTAGATGCCCGGTTCGACGGTAATGACGAGTCCTTCGCGCAGCCGTTTGCCCATGCGCAGCGACGAGAGGCCGGGCGTGGAGCTGCGCAGCGTCTCCTCGTCGTAGCCGACGTATTTCTCGCCGATGTTCTCCATGTCGTGCACGTCGAGTCCCATCTGGTGCCCCAGCCCGTGCGGCATGAACAGCGCCTGTGCACCGACCGCAACGGCTTCCCGCATGTCGCCCCGCATGAGACCCAGCGAGCGGAGCCCTTCGGCGATGACGAGCGAAGCCTCGTTGTGCATCCGGTAGTAGAACTCGTCCGGCGCGGCCAGCTCGAACGTGCGGGCATTGGCGGCCAGCACAATGTCGTAGATGTCTTTCTGCTTGGAGGTGAAACGGCCGCTCACGGGAATCGTGCGCGTGAAATCGCTGCAATAGTTCATCGTCGTCTCGGCTCCGGCGTCCACGAGCATCAGTTTGCCGCCCAGCAGCGTATTGCCGTGGTAGTGGTTATGGAGCGTCTCGCCGTTCTGGCTGACGATGGAGTGGAACGACACGCCTGCGCCGTATTGCAGCGCGACGCTCTCGATAGCGCCGGCGATCTCCTGTTCCACCACGCCGGGGCGGCACATCCGCATGGCCGTCGTGTGCATCTTGGAACCGATCTCGCAGGCTTTCTCGATTTCGGCGATTTCGTCGGCGTCCTTGATCTCGCGCAGCGCGACGACGGCCTTGGCCAGCTCGACCGACACGTAAGCCGGCAAACGGTCGGGTACGATGCCCAGCAGCCGGCTGAGCATCAACATCGTCTCGCCCCGGTACGGCGGCAAGAAATGGATGCGGCGGCCTTTGGCCACGGCGGCCTCGATCCGTTTGGCAAGCTGGGCGAGCGGCCGGGTATGGGCGACGCCCACCCTCTGCGCCTTTTCCGCGAGCGAGGGCTGAGGACCCATCCAGATGATGTCGTCGATCGTATAGTCGTCTCCGTAGAGCATCTCCTCGCCCGAATCCACGTCGAGCAGGCCCACGTAGTCGGGATGGTTCAATCCGAAAAAGTAGAGGAACGTGCTGTCCTGCCGGAACCGGAATGGGTTGCTCGGATAGTTGGCCGGCGACTCGCCGTTGCCGGGAAGCAGCACGATGCCGTCGGAGAGTTTCGCGAGCAGCGACCGGCGGCGTTCGATGTATGTCTCTTTCTTGAACATGGCGCAATGGGTTGAATGAAGGCGGCGACGGTCGGACCGGACATCCGGCGCCGTCCTGCCGAACGTTCAAAATTACGCTTTTTTTGCCTCAATCGGAACGGTTTCCCTATTTTTGTCCCCAAACCGAAGCGAAATGACGACGACCGAATCGAACGATGACATCGTGCGGCAGATAGCCGCCCTGTGCGCGCTGCCCGTCGCGGGCGTGCGCCGCACCGTGAGCCTGCTCAGGGAAGGGGCCACCGTGCCGTTTCTGAGCCGGTACCGCAAGGAGGCGACCGGAGGACTGGACGAAGTGCAGATCGGGGCGATCCGGGAGCAGATGGAGCGGCTGGACGAGCTCGAAAAGCGCAAGCGGACGATTCTCTCCACCATCGAAGAGCAGGGACGCCTGACCGGGGAACTGCGCCGGCGCATCGAAGGATGTTACGACAGCGCCCGCCTCGAAGACCTCTACCTGCCCTACAAGCCCAAGCGGAAGACCCGCGCATCGGCGGCGAGGGAAAAGGGACTGGAACCGCTGGCCGCCCTGCTCATGCGGCAGGAGGCCGTGCCCGTCGCCCCGCTGGTCCGGCGATTCGCCGCGGGCGGTCCGGAGGACGAGCGGCAGGCGTTGCAGGGAGCCTGCGACATCATGGCCGAGTGGATCGCCGAGGACGAACGGGTGCGGGAGAGCATCCGGAGGGCCTATGACAGGAAAGGCATCGTCGCCTCCCGCGTCGTGAAGGGGAGAGAGGACGAAGGGGTGAAATATTCCGACTATTTCGACATGCGGGAACCGCTGCGACGGATCCCCTCCCACCGTTTTCTGGCCATGGCCCGCGATCTGGGTGTCCGAACAACCGATTTGCTCGAAAGGGCCGACCTGCGGAAAAAGATCGACCCGGCGCGCTACGTGTCCGACCAGGCGGGCATGCCCACGCTGCTCGACATCATGGCCGAGCTCGAAAGGCCCGGTCTCGATCCGAGGGGCGAGGCGGAGGCGTTCGAATTCGCCGACGTGCACTCCGTCGACGACCTGCGCGAAGGGATGATCCTGCCGGGCATCGTCACCAACCTGACGGCCTTCGGCGCGTTCGTCGACATCGGGGTCAAGCAGGACGGGCTGGTGCACGTCTCCCGGATAGCCGACCGCTACGTCGCCTCGCCCGCAGAAGCGGTTTCGCTGCATCAGCGGGTGAAGGTGCGGGTCGTGGAAATCGACCGGGCACGCGGGCGCATCGGCCTTTCGATGCGGGACGTACCCCGGTAAACAGGATGCGGTTTCTCCCTCCCCGGACGACGGATCGCCTCCGCCGGCACCCGCCGCCCGGTTTCGAACGACACTCCGGCGTGAAAACCGACCTTTCGGAGCGGAACACCGCTGCCGCAGTCAAGCGCCTGTACGACAGCACTGCAAGGCGGAGAGAGGGCCTCTCGCCCCGTTTGAGGATTTCTTCCGGAGGACGCCGCGTTTTGACAATTGTCCCAAAAGCCGCTATCTTTGCCGCAGAATCGGGGATTCGTTCCGCCGGTGCCGCAACGGGCACGGCGAGGGGCGGTTCTCCGTACCGTTCTGAAACTCTTAGCCGATGTATTTTCGCCCACCGCAATTTATCCGCCGGATGTTTCCCTCGCTGATCTGGTCGATGCCCGAAACCGATTCGGTCTACCTGACCTTCGACGACGGGCCCACGCCCGGCGTGACGGAATTCATCCTCGACCGGCTAGCCGAATACGACGCGAAAGCCACGTTTTTCTGTCTGGGCAAAAACGCCGAACAGCATCCGCATCTTTTCCGGATGATCGTCGAGGGAGGCCACCGGATCGGCAACCACACCTACAGCCACCAGAAAGGGTGGAACATGAGCCTCGAACGCTATATAGAGGACGTGGACTTCGCCAACGGACTGCTGCGCTCCGACCTGTTCCGGCCGCCCTACGGACGCATCACGCCCATGCAGGCGCGGCGGATCGGCGAACGGTACCACATCGTGATGTGGGACGTGCTGAGCCGCGACTACAGCCAGTTCGTCTCGCCCCGGTCGTGCCTGCACAACGTGACGCGGCACGTGCGCGGCGGCTCGATCGTCGCTTTCCACGACTCGGTCAAGTCGTTCCGCAACATGCGCTACGCCCTGCCCCGCACGCTGGAATATCTCCGGGAGAAAGGGCTCAAATGCGCGGCAATCGAACTGTAACGATGGACGGAAAAAAGAAAATAATCGTCGCCGTCACCGGAGCGAGCGGATCGCTTTACGGGCGGCTGCTGTGCCGGCGGCTCGCCGGAGCGGAAGAAGTGGGCGAGATCGCACTCGTCGTGACGGATAACGGCCGCCGCGTGGCGTCTTTCGAAGATTCGGATGCGTGGATGTCCGATCCGCGCTTCACGCTCTACGACAACGCCGACCTGTTCGGGGCTCCGGCTTCGGGATCGGCCGGGTACGACGCGATGACGGTGGCGCCCTGTTCGATGGGCATGGCAGGCCGCATCGCCGCGGGCGTATCGGACGATCTGGTCGCGCGGGCCGCCGACGTGATGCTCAAGGAGAGGCGTCCATTAGTGCTCATCACGCGCGAGACGCCCTTGAGTACGATCCACCTGCGCAACCTGACGACGCTTTCCGAGTGCGGGGCGATCGTCTGTCCGGCCTGCCCGTCGTTCTATTCGCATCCTTCGGACATCGAATCGCTCTGCTCGACGGTCGTCGAGCGGGCTGTCGCGCTGTTGGGCGTGCGGATTCCGCATTTCGAATGGGGGAGTGCGGACAAGGGAAAAATCCGCGAATAATGCTTATCTTTGTCTCCGGGAAACGCTCCGAGCACTCTCCCCGCCCCGTCCGATGAAAGACATTCGCCGCATAGAGACCGACCTCGAATTCGAGAACAAGATCCGTCCGCAGGAGCTCAAAACCTTCAGCGGACAGAGCAAGATCGTCGACAACCTGACCGTCTTCATCCAAGCCGCCCTGATGCGCGGCGAGGCGCTCGACCACGTGCTGCTGCACGGACCTCCGGGACTCGGCAAGACGACGCTGGCGGGCATCATCTGCAACGAAATGGGCGCCTCGCTGAAAATGACGTCCGGACCGGTGCTCGACAAGCCCGGCGATCTGGCGGGCCTGCTGACCAATCTGGGCGAGGGCGACGTGCTGTTCATCGACGAAATACACCGTCTGAGCCCGATCGTCGAGGAGTACCTCTACTCGGCGATGGAGGACTACAAGATCGACATCATGCTCGACAAGGGCCCCAGCGCCCGGTCGATCCAGATCGAGCTCAACCCCTTCACGCTCATCGGCGCGACGACGCGCAGCGGCCTGCTGACCTCGCCGCTGAGGGCCCGTTTCGGCATACAGTGCCATCTGGAATATTACGACGGGGCGGTGCTCAGCGACATCGTCAGGCGTTCGGCTTCGATTCTCGACATCCCCATCGACGACCGTGCGGCCCGCGAAGTGGCCCTCAGAAGCCGGGGCACGCCGCGCATCGCCAACGCGCTGCTGCGCCGGGTGCGGGACTTCGCCATGGTCAAGGGAGGAGGCCACATCGACCTCGAAATCACGCGCTATGCGCTCGACGCGCTCAACATCGACGCCCGCGGGCTCGACCGCATGGACAATAAGATCCTGCGCACGATCATCGACAAGTTCGGCGGAGGTCCGGTCGGACTGGGCACGATCGCCACGGCCGTGGGCGAGGACACCGGAACGATCGAGGAGGTGTACGAACCTTTTCTCATCAAGGAAGGCTTTCTCAAACGGACGCCCCGCGGACGGGAAGCCACCGAACTGGCCTATACCCATCTGGGCGCCATTCCCCCCGCCCGGCAGGACACGCTGTTCTAAGCCTCGCCGTTGATGAGGCTCATCGCTATTTCGGCTTCCTCCGTCTGAGGCGAGGGCAACGCAATGGGGCCCAGCACGGCTTCGTACCGTTCGATGTTTTCGTCGAGGGAAAGCAACAGCCGTTTGGCGTGTTCCGGAGAGAGAATCACACGGCTCTTTACCTTCGCCTTGGGCATTCCGGGCATCATGCGGACGAAATCCAGTACGAATTCCGAGGTCGAATGAGAAATGATGCTGAGGTTGGCATACTGTCCCATGCCGGTCTTTTCGTCGAGTTCGATTTCGATTTCTTTCGATATTTCGTTTCGTGCCATGGCGTGTAAGTTTTTCAGTTTCTCAAAAGTACGCGAACCGGAAGATCGGGAAACGGTTCGGGGAGAAGAACGGTTCCCGTCCGACGACCCGTCCCCGACCCGGTCCGCGGCGGAAAGGCGGTCTCCCGCACAACCGTCCGAGGAAACCCCGCCCGACGGCAGCGCCTTCGTCGTCGGCTATCCCTCCGCACGCAGTCCGCTCTCCGAGGGACAGATACAAAAAAAGCGCCGGAATCCGTCCGACGCTTTTCGTGCCGTATCGCAGCCGCAGAAGCGGCCCGCAGGGGCCTATCCGCATTTGGAATATCCGCAGCTCATACAGACCGGACAACTGTTCTGGTAGACCAGCGTTTCCTGTCCGCAGTTGGGGCATTTTTCCTTGGCTTTGGTGCCGTTGGCAATGTATTGCTTGAGCGCGCGCGCCACGCCGTTCTTCCACGTGTTGATGCTCTCGCTGTCTAAATGGAGCGATCCGATGAGCGTCACGACGTCCAGAATCGGCATGCCGTTGCGCAGGACGCCGGAGATGAGCTTGGCGTAGTTCCAGAACTCTTCGTCGAAGAGACGGGAGATGCCGCCCACCGTGTTCGTGTAGCCGTATTTGTCCTTGTAACGGAAGTCGTAGCGTTTGCTGCCGTCGGCGTCCGTGACTTTGAAAATGATGCCCTTTTTGATCTTCTTGGGGATGAACATGGCGTCCTCTTCGATCTTACCCGTGAAGATTTCGTAAGGACGGCCGTTGTAGATCCCCACGAAAGCGATCCAGTCCTCCTCGCCGTTCTTGAACCGCACGATGTCGGCCGTCAGTTCAATGGGGCGCTTCAGGGGCGGACGGTACCCGCCTTCGGCCGGAGCGGGAGCTTCGGCCGCCTTGCCCGTCTTTTTCTTCTTCTTGGACTCGACGAGCACGCCGGCACGCGATCCGTCACGGTAGACGGTCACGCCCTTGCAGCCGTGCTGCCATGCGGTCAGGTAGACTTTGCCCACCAGTTCTTCGGTCGCCTCGTTGGGCAGGTTGACCGTCACGGAGATCGAGTGGTCCACCCATTTCTGGATGGCGCCCTGCATCTTGACCTTGCTCACCCAGTCGATGTCGTTGGCCGTGGCCTTGTAATAGGGCGACAGGGCGACCAGCTTCTCGATCTCGGCCATCGGCATGCCTTTCACCGCCTCGACGTCGTAGCCGTTGGCTTCCAGCCAGACGAGGAACTTGTGGTGGAACACGTTGTACTCCTCCCACGAGTCGCCCACTTCGTCCACGAACGTCACCTTGACCTCCTTGTCGCCCGGATTGACCTTCCTGCGGCGGGTGTAAACGGGGCGGAACACGGGTTCGATGCCCGACGTGGTCTGCGACATGAGGCTGGTGGTACCCGTCGGGGCGATCGTCAGCATGGCGATGTTCCGGCGGCCGTTTTCCGTCATTTCCTCGTACAGCGCGGGGTCGGCCTCGCGGATGCGGGCGATCATCGGGTTGTTCGCCTCGCGCGAGGCGTCGTAGAGCGGGAATGCGCCGCGTTCGCGGGCCAGACGGACGGAGGCGCGGTAGGCTTCCAGTGCCAGCGTCTTCTGGATTTTCACGGCGAAATCGGTCGCCTCGTCGGTCCCGTAGCGCAGGCCTAACGCGGCCAGCGTATCGCCTTCGGCCGTGATGCCGAGACCGGTGCGGCGGCCCTGAATGGCTTTTTCGCGTATTTTTTCCCAAAGGCTCAGCTCGACGTGACGGATGTCCGCGTCTTCGGGGTCCTTGGCGATCTTTTCGATGATCAGGTCGATTTTTTCGAGTTCCAGATCGATGATGTCGTCCATGATGCGCATGGCGTAGCCGACATGTTCCCTGAACTTGTCGAAGTCGAACGACGCCTCCGGCGTGAACGGCCTCTCCACATAGCCGTACAGATTGACGGCCAGCAGCCGGCAACTGTCGTAGGGACACAGCGGAATCTCGCCGCAGGGGTTCGTCGACACGGTCCGGAACCCTTCGTCGGCGTAACAGTCCGGCACCGACTCGCGCAGAATCGTGTCCCAGAACAGAATACCCGGTTCGGCCGATTTCCACGCGTTGTGTACAATCTTGTTCCAGAGCGCCTTAGCGTCGATGTCCTTTTCGTACAGGGGATGCTCGGCACCGATGGGGAACTGCTGGTGGTACTTGCGGCCGTCGACGACCGCCTCCATGAACTCGTCGTCGATCTTGATCGACACGTTGGCGCCGGTCACCTTGCCCGTCTCGACCTTGGCGTCGATGAAATTTTCGGCGTCGGGGTGCTTGATCGAGAGCGACAGCATCAGCGCGCCGCGCCGGCCGTCCTGCGCCACTTCGCGCGTGGAGTTCGAATAACGCTCCATGAACGGGACGATGCCCGTCGAGGTGAGCGCACTGTTGAGCACGGGGCTGCCCGTGGGCCGGATGTGCGAGAGGTCGTGCCCCACGCCGCCGCGGCGTTTCATGAGCTGCACCTGCTCCTCGTCGATGCGGATGATCCCGCCGTAAGAGTCGGCCGGATTGCGGTGTCCGATGACGAAACAGTTCGACAGCGAGGCGATCTGAAGGTTGTTGCCGATGCCGGTCATCGGGCCGCCCTGCGGAATCAGGTAGCGGAATCCTTCGAGCAGGCCGTACACCTGCTCGGCGTCCATCGGTTCGGGATAGCGTTTCTCGATGCGGGCGATCTCCGCCGCGATGCGGCGGTGCATCTGTTCGGGGGACTTTTCGTAGATTTTCCCCATCGAATCCTTCAGGGCGTATTTGCTCACCCATACGGTCGCGGCCAGTTCGTCGCCTTTGAAATAATTTTTAGCTTCGGCCACCGCTTCGGTGTACGGATACTCTTTCAGCGGCGCAGACGGTTTCATGTTTTCTGTCTCGTTAGACATAACCTTGATGATGTTATTATTCGGCAGGAGGAGTCAGCGGCAGTGAAAGCCACGCCAAGTTGATGCCTCGGCCCATGTGGCCGTGGTTTTCGCCCGTGGCGCCGTCATAGAGCATGGCCAGCCGGTCGCCCACTTTGATTACCGACGGCATGCCGATGGCGCCCTTGACTTGTTCGGCGTTCTGACAGTCGATCACGATCGCTTTATCTTCCGTATTCCATTGGTTCAGGTCGCGGGTCCAGTACACCCAGATGGCGTCCGTATATTCGCCCCGGTCGGGATGGATTCCGATATGGTTGGTGAACAGGAACCATGTATCGTTGCTCGGCTCGTAATAGAGCGAGGTATTTTCGCACTGTTCGGTCGGCGGAAAAATGGGCTGCGGATCGACCGTCCACGCGCCGTTCAGGTCGCGGGTACGGGCGATACCCACCGTGCGCCCCAGCTTGCCGGGTTCGGTGAAAGCCGCGGCGCCGAAAAACATCAGATACTCGCCGTCCTGCTCCACCACGTCGCCCGGACTGGCCGTATCGCTGTAATAGGTCCCGGCCTCGTTGGTGAACGGGACGATGTCGTACCGTTTGCGCCATGGTCCGGAGGGATGGTCGGCTTCGGCTTTCAGCGTCACGTAGGGTGTCGCAGGGATGCAGTCGGGAGCCGGGGTGCAAAACCGGGTTCCCACGTAAAACATGTGCCATTTCCGGCCGTCGCAGAAGAGCCAAGGCGAGGAAGCCGATTTGGAATCGGGCTGCCCCGGTTCGCCCAGCGTCAGTTGCAGGCCGTGTTTGGTCCAGTGGCGCAGATCGGTGCTGGTAGCCAAGCAGGACAGCCATCCGTCCTTGCCCGCCCCGTCGTAGTGGAGGTAATAGACGCCCTCGTGTTCGATGACCACCGCCTCGCGGGCGCCGTAGGTGTCGCAACTGTCCGGACCCGTACCGCAAGGCATGACCAGACCTTCGTCCTCGACGTCCATGCGCAGGACGGCCTGCGAACGCCCGTCCGGGTAGCGTTCGGGAGCCCGGTAGACCTTCTGGGCGGAGACGCCCGCGGTCCAAACCAGCATACAGCCTATCAACCATTTTTTTCCCATGATCCGGAAGTTTAAGAGCGGAAACGTCCCGCGCGACACCGGTCCGCCGCCCGAAACACAACCCGCACGCTCTCGTTATCTTCGTTATGATCCGCCCGGCCCGAAAGCTTCGTCCAGAGGAGCGTAGACCTCCTTTCCGGGCCGTTTTTCGTGCTTACAAGATTACGAACTATCGGTCTGAAGTAAAAGAATCCGCCGTTAATCTTATCAAGAAGTTATCAACAAACCCGACTAACGGATTAGCGCTCAGAGGTCACCGATACCTGTTCGATTTTTCCGCCCAAGGGAGGAGCGATTTTCGAAACCTTCACCTTTACCCGCTCGCAGGCCGGGAAAGCGTCGTACAGCGCTTCGATGATCCGGGCGCAGACGTTTTCCAGAATGTGAGAGGTGACGGCCATCTGTTCGCGGACGATTTCGAACACGTTCAGGTAGTTGATCGTATCGTCCACACGGTCGCTCTGGGCCGCGCGGGAAAGGTCGGCCCAGAGGGTCACGCTCACCCGAAAACGGTTGCCTACGACCTGTTCCAACGGATAGCAGCCGTGGAAGGCGTGGAACTCCATATTTTCCAATTCTATGACAAACAGCGACATGGGTATTGTTCTTTGGTCCACGCAAAGAAACAGATAATCGCCGGATTTCTTCGAAAGCGTCCCCTCGAAGTTATCCACATTTTATCGGCAGCGACTCCCGGCCAGAGGTTCCCGCACGGCAAAAACCCGTGCCGCAGGAGCTTCTGTCGGCCTTCGCCCCCCCGTAGGCCGATCGAAACCGCCGGAAAGACTCCGCCCGGACGGAAAGAAACGCCGCACCGGGACACGGAACATCCGGCCCCGGTCCGACGAACGGTTCTCCGAGGCCTGCGCAGACCGGCCGGAGCTGCTTTTCGAGGGAGCGGCCGGCATGTCCGCTCCGCCGGCCTCCGACCCGCGAAGGACGGACAAGACATCCGCGTCGGGTTTGGTCCCCTCGAACGGACGACGTCCCGATCCGACGGAACGGGCGAATACGAAACGGGAGGGCCGTCCGTATAAAGACGACCCTCCCGTTCGATCCCGGAGGCACCCGCGCCCCGCCGCCCCGGCGATCCGGACATCGGACGCAGAGGCCGGCGGATTTCCGCGGAGGATCAATTTCCGAACACGAGGCCCCCTTCGCCGGCATCGACGGCGATCACGCTGTTGCGATCCACGTTGCCGGAAAGAATCTCCTTGGAGAGTTCGTTGACCAGATAGCGCTGGAGCGTCCGTTTGACGGGACGGGCGCCGAACATCGGATCGTACCCTTCGCGGGCCAGCCAGTCGACGGCACGTTCGGTCACTTCGAGGCGGATGCCGTTGCGGGCCAGCATCTCGTCGATCTGCCGGATTTGCAGCACGACGATCTGCCGCACGTCGTCGCGCGTGAGCGGCGTGAACATGACGATCTCGTCGATACGGTTCAGAAACTCCGGCCGGATCGTCTGTTTCATCAGATCGAACACCTCCTTCTTCGTCTCGTCGAGCACGTCGTCGGGCGGCACGTCGTCGCTGTATTTCGACAGACGGTCCATGATGATGTGCGAGCCGGTATTCGACGTCATGATGATAATCGTATTGCGGAAATCGACCGTCCGGCCCTTGTTGTCGGTCAGCCGTCCGTCGTCGAGCACCTGAAGCAGGATGTTGAACACGTCCGGATGGGCTTTCTCGATCTCGTCGAGCAGCACCACCGAGTAGGGCTTCCGCCGGACGGCCTCGGTCAGTTGGCCGCCCTCGTCGTACCCGACATAACCCGGAGGCGCTCCGATGAGGCGCGATACGCTGTGGCGTTCCTGATATTCGCTCATGTCGATACGCGTCATCATCGTATCGTCGTTGAACAGGTATTCGGCCAGCGCCTTGGCCAGTTCGGTCTTACCCACGCCCGTCGTGCCGAGGAAGATGAACGAACCGATGGGACGGCGCGGGTCCTGCAAACCGGCCCGCGAGCGGCGCACCGCATCCGATACGGCGGCGATGGCCCGATCCTGACCGATCACCCGGTCGTGCAGCTCGCTCTCCATGCGGAGCAGTTTCTCGCGTTCGCTGCGCAGCATTCGGCTCACCGGGATGCCGGTCCAGCGGGCGACCACTTCGGCGATGTCTTCGGCGTCGACTTCCTCCTTGATCATCGCGCCCGTTTCGGCATTGCGGGCCACTTCGGACTGAAGTTTCTCGATCTCGGCCTCCGTCTCGCGGATCTTGCCGTAGCGGATTTCGGCCACGCGTCCGTAGTCGCCGTTGCGTTCGGCCTCGGCGGCCTGCACCTTGAACTCCTCGACCTGCCGCTTGTTTTTCTGTATCTTTTCCAGTATGTCGCGCTCGCTCTGCCATTTGGCTCTGAGCGCCGAACGTTTGGCGTTCAGCTCGTCGATCTCGTGCGAGAGCTCCTCGATGCGTCCCTGATCCTTCTCGCGACGGATGGCCTCGCGCTCGATTTCGAGTTGACGCACCCGACGGTCCAGTTCGTCGATCTCCTCCGGAACGGAATTCATCTCCAGCCGCAGCTTGGCCGCCGCCTCGTCGATCAGGTCGATCGCCTTGTCGGGCAGGAAACGCGAGGTGATGTAGCGGTGCGAAAGCTCGACCGAGGCGACGATGGCCTCGTCTTTGATGCGGACCTTGTGGTGGCTCTCGTACCGCTCCTTAAGGCCCCGGAGAATCGACACGGCGTCGGCGGTGGTCGGTTCGTCGACCATGACCTTCTGAAACCGCCGTTCGAGGGCCTTGTCCTGTTCGAAATATTTCTGGAACTCGTCCAACGTCGTGGCGCCGATGGCCCTCAGCTCGCCTCTGGCCAGCGCCGGCTTGAGGATGTTGGCCGCGTCCATCGCTCCGTCGCCCTTGCCGGCTCCCACCAGCGTGTGGATTTCGTCGATGAACAGCAGGATTTCACCCTCGGCCGAAATGACCTCCTTGACGACGGCTTTGAGCCTTTCCTCGAACTCGCCCTTGTATTTGGCTCCGGCGACGAGGGCGCCCATGTCGAGCGAATAGACCTGTTTGCTGCGCAGGTTTTCGGGCACGTCGCCGTCCACGATCCGGTGGGCGATGCCCTCGGCGATGGCCGTCTTGCCCACGCCCGGCTCGCCGACCAAAATGGGGTTGTTCTTCGTTCTCCGCGAGAGGATCTGCAACACGCGGCGGATCTCGTCGTCCCGGCCGATGACCGGGTCGAGCTTGCCTTTGCGGGCCTGTTCGTTGAGGTTGACGGCGTATTTTCCCAACGCGTCGTACTCCTGCTCGGCGGTCTGGCTGTCCACCGTGGAGCCCTTGCGCAATTCGCGGATGGCGGCTACGAGTTCCTTCTCGGCGGCGCCGGCGTCTTTGAGCAGGCGGCTCGCTTCGCTTTTCTCGGAGAGCACGCCCAGCAGAAGATGCTCCACCGAGGCGTATTTGTCCCCGAAGGTGCGGGTGAAGTCCGAGGCCTTCTGAATGGCCTGCGAACTTTCGCGGGAGAAGTAGACGTCGCCGCCCTGCACCTTGGGCAGACGCGAGAGCGCCTCGCGGACGGCTCCCTTGAGCGATTCGACGTTCACGCCCGCCTTTCGCAGCAGGAACACCCCTACCCCTTCGTCGCTCTCGACGATGGCTCCGAGGATGTGCAGCGGCTCGACGGCCTGATTGCCGTTGCCCGAAGCGAGGTTCATCGCGCTTTGCAGAACCTCCTGTGCTTTGATGGTCAGATTGTTGATGTTCATATCACGTATTTTCGGTTTCTCTTTTCGAGACATGGGATCGTGCAAAATGTCTGCCAGAGCCTCTCTGTCTGCTAAAGTGACGCAAAGGGCTGACGATGAGTCGCAACGAGGTGAAATTCTGTCGCGAAAAAGCGCCGTGCGCTGCCGTTTCGTCCGGACACGGGTGACAGATTCGCAGGCCGGCGCCCCGTATGCGGCTCCGCCCTGCGCGACGGGCTCTCCGAAGCGGGATATTTCCCGGAGGGGACGTTGCGGATTCCCGTCGAAATTGCCTATCTTTGTTTCCGGAAACAGCACGCTATGGACAATTTCATCGTATCGGCCCGCAAATACCGTCCCGCCACCTTCGCGTCGGTCGTCGGGCAGTCGCACATCACCTCGACGCTGCGCAACGCCATCGCACGCAACCAGTTGGCGCACGCCTACCTGTTCTGCGGTCCGCGGGGCGTGGGCAAAACCACCTGTGCGCGCATCTTCGCCAAGGCGATCAACTGCCTCAGACCGGGCCCCGATGCCGAAGCCTGCAACGAATGTGAGTCGTGCCGGGCCTTCGACGAGGGACGTTCGTTCAACATCCACGAGCTGGACGCGGCGTCGAACAACTCGGTGGACGACATTCGCAGCCTGACCGATCAGGTCCGGATTCCGCCTCAGGTGGGCCGGTACAGCGTCTATATCATCGACGAGGTCCACATGCTTTCGGTGCAGGCGTTCAACGCCTTTCTCAAGACGCTCGAAGAGCCGCCCGCACACGCCGTATTCATTCTGGCCACGACCGAAAAACACAAGATCATCCCCACCATCCTGTCGCGCTGCCAGATCTACGACTTCAACCGCATCCGCGTCGAGGACGGCGTGGGGTATCTCAAATACATCGCCTCGCAGGAAGGGGTGACCTACGACGAGGAATCGCTCCATATCATCGCACGCAAGGCCGACGGCGGCATGCGCGACGCGCTGTCGATGTTCGACAAGGTCGTCTCGTTCTGCGGGCAGAACCTCGCGGCCGCCCAAGTGGCCGAAACGCTCAACGTGCTCGACTACGACACGTATTTCCAGATGACGTCGCTGCTGCTGGCGGGCGACTACACCGCCGCCCTGCTGCTTTTCGACGAGGTGCTGCGCAAAGGGTTCTCCGCGCAGACGTTCCTCGCCGGGCTGAACGGCCATTTCCGCGACCTGCTGATGTGCAGGAATCCGCAGACGCTCCCGTTGCTCGAAGTGACGGGCGGCGTGGCCGACCGGTACCGGTCGCAGGCGGCCGAGTGCCCCGTCCCGTTGCTCTTCGAGGCGATCGACCTGCTCTCGACCGTCGACGCGTCGCTGAAGACGGCCACCAACCAGCGCCTCCACGTCGAACTGAGCCTGATGAAACTCTGCGGGCTCGGTCAAAAAAAAAATAACGACACGCTGACCCCCGCCCTGCCCGAACTCACGGGCAGGACGACCGCATCCGGCACACCGACCGCCGAACCGCATGCCGCGACGACACCGATCCGGACGCCGCAGGTTGCAGCTCCGGTCGCGGAGGCCGTTGCTCCGGCCTCCCCGTCCGCACCTTCCGCTCCCGCACCCTCCGTCCGCCCCGCGGCGGAGACCGCCGGCGACGGAACGTCCCCTTCGCAAAATACGGCCGAGCGTCGCCCCCCGATGCCCGCGCCGAACGTTCCGACCGTTCCCCCCGCAGGCGCACCTGCCGCTGCGGCGTCCGAAAGACCGGCCGCAGCGCCCCGGCCCTCCACGGGAGGCGTATCGCTGTCGGGCCGTTCGATCCTCTCGCTGCTCGGCGGGGAGACCGCTTCGTCCGCCGACGAGGACGATAACGGCGACGAAGCGCCGGAGGCCGGGGACGAGTCGTTCGAAGAATCCGACGAACCGGCCGCAGCGAGGCTCGAACAGGCCTTGGTCCGCCTTTCCGACGAACTGATGAAGGAGCGCCCGCGGCTCGGCGTCGTCTTCCGCGAGGCGACGGTCCATGCCGAAGGCATCGTGCTCAAAGTGCCCAACGAATCGCTCTACGACGAGGTGACCCATCGGCTGACCGACATCCAGAAACGGCTCTGCGAGCTGGCCTTCACGAAGACGCCCGTCGCCATACGGGTCGTCGTCACCGAAGACAAGTCCGGCCTCAAACCGGTGAAAGTGGAGGACCGCCTGCGTTTCCTCACGCAGAAAAATCCGCTCGTCACCCGCCTGCGCCAGTCGCTCGATCTGGACATCGAATAACGGAATCCGTCCGCGAGGAGAATGCCCGCACGCGGGAACGGTCCCTCCGCTGCCCGAAAAAATTGCGGACCGGCGATTTCGCGATAATTTCACTACCTTTGCACGACCGGTTTTTCCGGTGTGCGACAACGACCTAAACCGATAACGATGAATTTTGTAGAGGAACTCAAATGGAGAGGCATGATCCACGACATCATGCCGGGAACCGAAGAACAGTTGGCCAAGGAAATGACCACCGCCTACGTGGGTATCGACCCCACCGCCGACTCGCTGCATATCGGACATCTCGTCAGCGTGATGATCATGAAGCACTTCCAGCGTTGCGGACACAAACCCATCGTGCTGGTGGGCGGGGCGACGGGCATGATCGGCGACCCGTCCGGCAAATCGCTGGAACGCAATCTGCTCGACGAGAGTACGCTGCGCCGCAACCAAGAGGCGATCAAGAACCAGCTCAGCCGCCTGATCGACTTCAACTCCGACGCGCCCAACGCCGCCGAGATGGTCAACAACTACGACTGGATGAAAGACTTCTCGTTTCTGGAGTTCATCCGCGACATCGGCAAGTGCATTACCGTCAACTACATGATGGCCAAAGACTCCGTCAAGAAGCGTTTCAACGGCGAAGGCGAAGGCATGTCATTCACCGAATTTACCTACCAACTGGTGCAGGGAACCGACTTTCTCCACCTCTACCGACATAAAAACTGCAAGTTGCAGATGGGCGGCTCCGACCAATGGGGCAACATCACCACGGGCACCGAGCTCATCCGCCGCAAGCTGGGCGGCGAGGCCTTCGCGCTGACCTGTCCGCTCATCAAAAAGGCCGACGGAACGAAATTCGGCAAGACCGAATCGGGCAACGTATGGCTCGACGCCCGCTACACGTCGCCCTATAAGTTCTACCAGTTCTGGCTCAATGTCAGCGACGAGGACGCCGAACGCTATATCCGCATCTTCACCGTGCTGGATCGCGAAACGATCGAATCGCTCATCGCCTCGCACCGGCAGGCGCCGCACCTGCGCGAGTTGCAGAAGACGCTGGCCCGCGAGGTCACCTGCATGGTCCACTCCGAAGAGGAGTACCGCAAGGCCGTCGAAGCCTCGTCCATCCTGTTCGGCGGCGCGACGGCCGAGGCGTTGCGCGGCATCGACGAGCGGACCTTTTTGCAGGTCTTCGACGGCGTGCCCCAGTTCGAAGTCCCGCGTTCGGTGATCGAAGGCGGTGTCGGCGTGTTGTCGCTCTGCACCGAACACGCGAGCGTCTTCCCCTCCAAGGGCGAAGCGCGCAAGCTGATTCAGGGCGGGGGCGTCTCCATCAACAAGGAGAAGGTCGCCTCCGTGGAAGCCGAGGTCTCCGCAGCCGATCTGCTGTCGGACAAATACCTGCTCGTGCAGAAAGGCAAGAAAAACTATTTCCTGATCGTCGTCCGATAACGCATCCGAACCTATGCCGCTGATAAAACCCGCCGGATACCGCAACCTGCTCGGCAATGTGGAAAACACCGAAAAAGCGATCAAGCTGGTCAAGGACATGTTCCAGCAGAACCTCTCGGCCCAGTTGGCCCTGCTGCGCGTAACGGCACCGATGGTGGTGCTTCAGGGCACGGGCATCAACGACGACCTGAACGGCATCGAACGGCCCGTGTCGTTCCCCATCCGCGACATGGACGAGCGCCGGGCCGAGGTGGTCCACTCGCTGGCCAAGTGGAAACGGCTCAAACTCGCCGAAATGGGCGTGCTTCCGGGCCGCGGAATCTATACCGACATGAACGCGCTCCGGCCCGACGAGGAGCTCGACAACATCCATTCGCTCTATGTCGACCAATGGGACTGGGAGAAGGTCATCGCCCCCGAAGACCGCAACGCGGCGTTCCTGCGCAAGACCGTCCGCCGGATCTACGAGGCGATCAAGGTGACCGAGAACCGGCTTTACGTCGAATTTCCGCAGATCGTGCCCGCCCTGCCCGAAGAAATCCGTTTCATCCATGCGCAGGAACTGCTCGACCTCTACCCCGACAAGACGCCCAAGGAACGCGAAAACGAGATCGTGCGCCGGTACGGAGCCGTCTTCGTCATCGGGATCGGCGCGGCGCTTTCGGACGGTGCGCCCCACGACGGCCGCGCGGCCGACTACGACGACTGGAGCACGCCCGACGAGAACGGCTACGAGGGCCTCAACGGCGACCTGCTGCTGTGGAACCCGCTGCTGGAAAGTGCCTTCGAAATATCGAGCATGGGCATCCGCGTCGACCCTCCGGCCCTTCAGCGCCAGTTGGCCCTGCGCGGACAGGAAAGCAAGAGCGAGCTCTATTTCCACCGAAAGCTGCTCGCCGGCGAACTGCCCTGCACCATCGGCGGCGGCATCGGTCAGTCGAGGCTGTGCATGTACCTGCTCCGCAAAGCCCATATCGGCGAAATACAGAGCAGCATCTGGCCCGAAGCGATGCGGCGCGAATGCCGCGATGCGGGCATCGATTTGGTCTGATCGTTCGAACCGAGGCCGGGCACGCCCCGCCCGGAAAGATGGAATACGAAGAAAACTCCCGCTTCCGACGGGAGTTTTTTCGTGTCCGCCGCAGGAATTTTCCGCCGATACGGATTCGTCGGAGGGTACGATAACCCCGGCCGGCCGCAAAGAAGACAGGAGGACCGGCATCCGCGTTTCGGAAAAGAAGCGCTCCGTCCCCGGCCATCCGATCTCGAAACGAGTTTCGGAGCCCCGAACCGGAGCCGGAACCACCCGTTTTCCGGGAAGGGCCTCCTAAAAAAGGGAGGGATGCGATAATAACGTATGAATCGCAATAAAAAAACCTATATCCGTCGAAAAGAAGGCCGGACAGCGGGGCCGCCGCCGGGAAAAGGCATCGTCCGGAAAGCGTACGTTACAAGGATGTCATCGGAGCTCCGTGCTTCGCCGCCGGAATCGTCCGGGACGTCTGCCGCCGCTCGCAGACCGCGACGCGTATCGAATCCGTCCCGGAGCTCGTCCCGGACAAGGCTGGCAGAAGCCGGCCGGAAACCGTCAGCACGGCCGCCTGACGACACGGCATCGCAGACGGGAACGTCTTACAACTGGAGAATCCTCGATTCCTTGGGATAGAGGTTGTTCGTGCGGCGTCCGATCCGTTTGATCCACCCTAACGGCAGTCCCTCGTGGCAGACTAAATTGATCCCTTCGTCGAACGGCGTCGCGTCGATGTCCCTCTTGCGCAGGTAGTCGAGCGCCGCAGGCAGGTCGAGATCGACGCGCGGCGTCCGGTCGCGTACCAGATCGTGGAACAGGGCCAGCGCGTGATCGGGTTTGAGCCTGCCGCCGAAAAGCTGTCCCATGCGGACGCCCGATCCGATGACCGTCAGCGTGCCGGAAAGCTGCCTCACGGCTTCGAACGCGCGGCCGTAATAGCCGTACACCGTATCGTTCACGGCGGCGAAACGCATGTATTCGGGCTGGGCCGTCCACGACGAGACGGCGGCGACGTCTTTTTTCGACAGGTCCGAGAAGACCGTCTTTTTCGGTTTCGGGACGTTCGCCTTCCGGCGGCCGTCACCCTTGCGCACCGCCGCGGCGAAAAATCCCTCCGACCGGGTCCGGTGGGGATAGAACCGGAACGTCCCGATGCCGGCCGCCTCGCCCCGCACGACGCCCCACGCCGGATCGACCTCGATGCCGCCGTCCTCACAGTCGTACTCTTCGGCGAGCCACCGGACGTTGTCTTCGTTCTCGGCCGTATTGAACGTACACGTGCTGTACACGAGCACGCCTCCGGGCCGCAGGGCCGGCCAGACGTCGCCCAGAATCCGCCGCTGCCGGGCCGCGCAAAGCTCCGTGTGGGACGGGCTCCACTGGTCGCGGGCGGCGCGGTCCTTGCGGAACATGCCCTCGCCCGAACAGGGAGCGTCCACGACGAGCAGGTCGAAACCGTGCCCGAACGCCGCGAAATGCGACGGATCGTCGCACGTGACGGCCACATTGCCGATGCCCCATTTGCGGACGTTTTCGGCCAGCACCGAGGCCCGGTTCCGGATCGGCTCGTTGGCCACGACGAGTCCTTCCTCTCCCGCGAGCGTGGAGAGCAGTGTCGTCTTGCCGCCGGGCGCGGCGCACAGGTCCAGCACGCGCAACGGCCCCTCGCCCGGGAAGGCCTGCCGAAAGATCGCCTCTAAAAACATCGAGCCCGCCTCCTGCACGTAATAAGCTCCGGCATGGAACGCCGGATCGAGCGTAAAGGAGGGCCTTCGGTCGAGGTAATAGCCGTACCGGCACCACGGCACCTGCTCCCCTTCGGGTTTTTCGGCCACTTTATAGGGATTGAAACGGATGCTCACGGGCGACTCCCCGTTCAGCGCATCGAGCAGCCGTTCCGTCTCGGAAGCCCCCAGCAGGGACGTGGTCCGTTCGACGAAAGCGGCGGGGAAAGCGGTTTCGGACATTATCGTTTCTTGGCGTTTTTCAGCGTCTCGATCCGGGCAAGCACGGGATCGAGCGAGGAGGGATCGTCGATGAAATCGGTGCGGTCCACGTCCACGACGAGCACTTCGCCCCGGTAGATTTTCCCGATCCATTGTTCGTACTTGCGGTTCAGCCGTTCGAGGTATTCCTCCTGAATGCTCATTTCGTAGGCCCTGCCGCGCTTGCGGATCTGCCGGACCAGCGTGGGAACGCTCGCCTTAAGGTAGATAAGCAGGTCGGGCGCTTGGGTGAGCCCGGTGGCCAGATCGAAAATCTTCATGTAGGTATCGAAGTCGCGCGAGGTCATCAAACCCATTTCGTGCAGGTTGGCGGCGAAGATGTAGGCGTCTTCGTAAAGGGTCCGGTCCTGAATCAGATCGCTGCCCGTCGAAAGGATATCGGCCGCCTGCCGGATGCGCTGGCCGAGGAAATAGATCTGGAGGTTGAACGACCAGCGGTTCATGTTCTCGTAGAAATCGCCGATATACGGATTGTCGCTGTTCTCGAAATAGGCTTCGGCACCCGTTTTCTCGGCGAGCAATCCGGTGAGCGAAGTCTTTCCGCTCCCTATGTTTCCGGCAATCGCTATGTACATGACCGTTCGTTTTATCGTCGTCCGGGGAATCCCCCGAACCCTACTCCTGCAAATTTAGTGCATTTCTCGGATAAAATCAATCGTGTCCGCCGCTCGATATTTTCCGGTAGAGCGCCCTGAAATTTTCGGTCATGCGTTCCCACGTGAAACGTTCGCGGTAGGAGAGGATGTTGCGGCGGAACGGCTCTCCGAGCCCTTCGTCGTAGAACCGGGCGATGGCCCCGGCGATGGCTTCGGCATCGGGCTCGACGACGAGACCCGTCACGGCATCGGGCACGATCTCGCGCAGCCCGCCTACGTCGGTGACGATCATCGGCACGTCGAACCAGTAGGCCACCTGCGTCACACCGCTCTGGGTCGCCCTGCGGTAGGGCTGTACGACTAAATCGCATGCGGAGAAGAATTTGGCCACGTCCGCATCGGGGATGAAACGGTCGAACAGCACGACCTCGCCGCCGAGGCCCAGCCGCTCGATCTGTTCGGCATAGCGTTCCCTGCCGCTGTAATACTCGCCCGCCACGATGAGCTTGCGCCCCTGCGTCGCGCCCCGTTCCCTGAGCCGCGCCCACGCGTCGAGCAGCAGGTCGAGGCCCTTGTAGTCGCGCACGAAACCGAAAAACATCGTGTAGCGCAACTCCGCATCGAGCCCCAGCGCCCGGCAGGCTTCGTCCCGGTCGAGGGCCGGGCCGTAGTTGGTGTACATGGGGTGCGGCGAAAAGAGGGCCGGCTTGTCTTTCGTGAACAGCCTCAGGTCGCGCCGGACCTGCTCCGACATGTAGACGAACCCGTCGATCGAACCGACGAAATAGCGGGTCAGCAACCGATCGAGCGGCCGTTTCTCGTGCGGGACGACGTTGTCGAGCAGGGCTATGGTCCGTATGCCGCACCGGCGGGCGATGCGGCACACCGTACCCAAAGCCGGCGCCATCTGCGGAATCCAGTAGCGGACGATCACGGCATCAGGTTTCATCCTGCGGATGCGCAGACCGGTCCGTATCCAACTCAACGGACCGACCGAATTGAGCATCCGCACGATGTCCAGCCCTTCGGGAGCCGGCGCGTCGTCGTACTGGCTTTTGCCCGGAAACAGGAACGAGGGGTATTGCAGCGTGAAAGTGACGATCCGGCAACGGATGCCTTCGGCGAGGAAAGTCCGCGCGAGCGTCTGGTTGGTGCTCGCCAGTCCGCCGCGGTAAGGCCATGCCGTGCCGAGGATGATCGCATTCTTAAGTTCGCTCATAACAGTTCGGTCAGTTGGTCGAGGTAGGTACGGTCGTTGCACAGCCGGGGCACCTTGTTCTGTCCTCCCGCCTTGCCCCGGTTTTTCATCCAGCGGTAGAACGTACCCTGCGGGGCCACGGTCAGCGTCGGGCGGAGCAGCGTCGTGTCGCGGAACCGTTTGGCCTCGTAGTCCGAATTGACGCGTTGCAGCGCCCTGTCCAGCTCGTCGGCGAACCGTTCGGGATCGGAGGGCGGCATGCTGAACTCGACGATCCACTGGTGCGAACCCTTGGTCTTGTCGTTCATGTAGACGGGACCCGCCGTATAGTCACTGATCTGGGCGCCCGTTGCCCGACAGGCGGCATGCAGCGCGGCTTCGGCGTTGTCGACGATGATCTCCTCGCCGAAGGCGTTGATGAAGTGGCGCGTCCGTCCCGTGATGCGGATCCGGTACGGGTCCGTCGAGACGAATTCCACCGTGTCGCCGATCAGGTAGCGCCACAATCCGTTGCAGGTCGAGACGATCATGGCATAATTGACGCCCGTGCGGACGCCTTCGAGCGGCACGGCCTTCGAGGGATCGTGCAGCTCGCGTATCGGCAGAAACTCGTAATAGACGCCGTAGTCGAGCATCAGCAGCATGGCGTCCGAGGCCGGATCGTCCTGTATGGCGAAAAAGCCCTCCGAGGCGTTGTAGGTCTCCATGTACTTCATCCGCTCGGAGGGGATGATCTTGCGGTATTGCTCGCGGTACGGCGTGAAGTTCATGCCGCCGTGCGTGAAAAGTTCCATGTTCGGCCACACCTCCGAAATATTGTCCTTGCCCGTATATTCGAGCACCTTGTTCAGCATGACCAGATTCCATGACGGAACGCCCGCGAAAGCCGTCACGTTCCGGTGCACGGTCTCGCGGCAGATCGCCTCGACCTTTTTCTCGAAGTCGGGGATCAACGCCGTCTCGGCTCCCGGCACCCGCATGCCTCTGGCCAAGCGCGGCGTGTGCTCGATGAGGATGGCCGACAGGTCGCCCTCCTCGGCCCCGCCGCCGGTGTTTTCCAGCCGGTGGCTGCCGCCTAATGTGAGGGTTTTGCCCGAAAAGACGCGGCTCTGCGGATAGAGCCGGGCGAAGAGGCCCGCGATGTCGAGCGGCCCTCTCATGTGGCAGCACCGGAGTCCTTCCCGGCTCACGGGAATGAACTTGCTTTTGGTCGAGGTCGTGCCCGAAGACTTGGCGAACCAGCGGATTTCGGTGGGCCATGTGACGTTCTGTTCCCCGCTGCGGATGCGGTCGATGTACGGACGGAAATCCTCGTACTCGCTCACCGGAACCCGACGGGCGAAGTCGTCCGCCGTGCGGATGCCGTCGAAGCCGTGTTCCCGTCCGAAGACCGTGCCCGACGCCTTGCCCAGCAGCGTTTCGAGCTGCCGCCGTTGCGTCCGCACGGGGTCTCGCATGAAGCGGTCGATGGCGTGCAGCCTCGGAGCGTAAATGAGTCGGATCAATTTTGTCGTCAGTGCCATGACGTTGCGGTTGTTTGCGGGAGCCGAGCGGCCCCGCGTGTCAGTTGAAGAATTTGCCGATTTTCGAAATGGCCGAGGGCAGGGCGAACACCACCACCCGGTCGTAAGCGTTGATCTCCGTGTTGCCCACGGCGATGAAGGTCCTGTCGCCGCGCACGATGCCGCCGATAGTGGCCTCGTGCGGGAAGTTCAATTCCTTGATTTTGCCTCGTGTGGCCGGCGAGTTCGGCTTGACGACGAACTCCAGCACTTCGGCATCGCAGCCCGTCAGGCATTTGATCGCCTGCACGTCAGTGCTCATCGTGAAGCGGAAGATGTTGCTGGCGGTGATGAGCTTTTTGTTGATGATCGTGTCGATGCCCATGCTTTCGGCCAAATGGATGAAATTGAGGTTCTCCACCTCGGCGATCACCTTCTTCACGCCGAGCCGCTTGGCCAACATGGCGGCCAAAATGTTGGTCTCGGCCCGGCCCGTCACGGCCACGAAGGCGTCCATGTTGCTGAGCCCCTCCTCGATCATCGCCTCGGTATTGCGGCCGTCCTCGTTGATGATGAGCGTCTTGTCGAGCTGTTCGGCCAGCTTGTAGGCCTTTTCGGGCGTATAGTCCACCAGCTTGATGTTGACCTCGTCCTGAAGCTCCTCGGCGACACGCACGCCGATGCGGCTGCCCCCCAGAATCATCATGTTCTTGATGTCGATGTTGGTCTTGCCCGAAAAGAGCATCACGTCGCGGATGGCATTCCGGTTGGCGATCACATAGATGTTGTCGCCCTCCTTGAACGTGTCGTCCCCGCGGGGGATGATGGTCTCCCCTCCCCGCGAAATGGCGACGGTGCGATAAGGCAGGTTTTCCCTGTCGGCGGTGATCTCCACCAGCGTCTTGTCGACGAGCGGCGACGAACTGTCGATCTTGAAGACCACGAGCGAGAGCTTCCCGCCCGAAAAATCGACGTATTCCGTCGTGCTGGTATGCCCCAGCAGGTTGATGACCTCGCTGGCCGCCACCTTCTCCGGATAGAACAGGTAGTCGATGCCCATGTCGATGAACATCTCTTTGTTGTTGGGTTCCAGATATTCGTTGTTGTCGATGCGGGCGATCGACTTGCGGGCGCCGAGCTGCTTGGCCAGCACGGCCGAAATGATGTTCGTCGTCTCTTCGGGACGCACGGCGATGAAGAGGTCCGCCTTGCGCACGGCGGCCTTCTTGAGCACCGAGAACGTCGTGCAGTCGCCCTCGATGACGATCACGTCGGCCATGCCCGCGATGGACTCCAGCCGCTTGGGATCGTCGTCCACGACGGTGATGTCGTGGTATTCGCTGCTGAGCATCTTGGCCAGATGGCTGCCCACCTCCCCCGCTCCGGCGATGATGATTTTCATAGCGTCGAACTGTCGTTTTCGTTTCTTTCCGTTTCTTCCCGGCATTCCGGCCGGGTCGCCGGAACTTCCTTTTCGCAGGGAGCCTCCGGCAGATCCGCCGGAATGTCCTGCATTTTCGGGGCCGGACTACGGAAATTCGCAATCATTCTTTCCACAAAGATAGAATTTTCCGCACAGAGTGCGTTTTTTCTTCGCCCGACCGGCGAAATATAATTGGTTTTTAACGCGGGTTGTACGTTCTTTGCAGGAACGGACCGAAACACGATTAACGAAAATTACGCCATGATGTCGTCCAATACACTGGTTTTTCTCATCGCGGCCGCGGCCGTCGCCTTCTTCGTTCTGGGACTTTCGCTGACCATCATTTTCAAGGGTCATTACATGAAATCCGAGATCGGCGACAACGAACACATGAAGGCCCGCGGCATCGACTGCGCCTCGCGGCAGATCCGTCGCGAAGAGGAGGCGCTCCGCGGCCGGGCGTCCGCTCCGGGAGAAGGATGTTCCGCGGGAGGATGCTCCTCCTGCTCTTCGGTCCGTTGCGAAAACGAATCCCCGAAGACGGAATAGGCCCCCGGCCGAACCTTCGCCTACCGGGACCTTCGCCCGCCATCGTTCCGGAAAAGGGAGACGGTCCTTTCGCATGTCGGTTGTTTTCTGCCGGAAATTTCGTATCATTGCCGGAGGTTCGCTCCGTAGAGGCCGTTCCCGGCCGAAGGATGCGGACCGTTTAACACCGTCTGCCCCATGAAAATCTCAGTCGTCATCAATACGTTCAATTCCGAACGTTTTCTGGACGAATGTCTGCGTTCGGTCCGTTCCTTCGACGAAATCGTGCTCTGCGACATGCACAGCACGGACCGCACGATCGCCATCGCCGAAAGTTACGGCTGCCGCATCGTCTACCACGAACGGACCGGATTCGTCGAACCCGCCCGCAATTACGCCATATCCTGCGCCTCGAACGAATGGGTGCTGGTGCTCGACTCCGACGAGGTGATTCCCGACGCGCTGCGGACATACCTGTACGACTTCGCCGAAAGAGCCGAGGCCGAAGGGTACGCGGCACTGAAGATGGCACGCAAGAATTATTTTCTGGGGCGTTTCATGCACGGCGACTACCCCGACTACATCGTCCGGCTCATCCGCAAGTCCAGAACCGACTGGCCCGAACGCATCCATGCCCGTCCCGTCGTCGACGGACGGATTTTCACGATTCCCGCCCGCCGGCGCGATCTGGCGATGGAACATCTGGCCAACGAGAGCGTCTCGGCACGCATCGCCAAAACGAACCTCTATTCCGACAAGGAACTCATCCGCCGCCGGGGACAGGATTTCTCCGTCTTGTCGGCTTTCGTCAAATGTTCGTGGCGTTTTCTGCGGTTCTACATCGTCAAAGGAGGTTTCCGCGACGGAAAAGCCGGATTCGCCTACGCGGCGCTGAACGCCTTCTACAAGTTCGCCACCGTCGCCAAGCTCTGGGAGCAGAACGCCGCCGGACGATGAGGCTTCCGTGCGGCCGCCCGTGCGGATACCGCCCGCAACGCTGCCGGAGAACCGGAGCGATTGCATGATGCAGCGCAGCGCCGTTCCCGACGGCAGTTTCCGGTCCGACCGACGGGATGTGTCCCTCTCGGCCGTACTTCCGGACAGGTGTCCGCTCCGTTACCCCGGAGCCCCATGCCGCCGCAAGAAAATCAGGGCGGATCGCACGACAAAATTCCGTATTCCATAATACAGTTGCGCGAACCGGCGTTCGTTTTCCGGGAAGGGAAACGAAATGCGGAGTCCGAATATCGTCGAACGGGGAAAGGTCGGATATTATCCTTACATTCCGACCGAAAAACGTCAGGGTTCGTCTTCGGGGCAATCGAAGTCGATCTTTCCGAGCTTGTTCATGAGCGAACGCACTCTGGCCGCCCGCCGGACCATGTAGTCGGACGGAGCCGAAAGCCGCATGCGCAACGGATTGGGCAGCACCGTGGCGATCATCGAGGCCTCGTGCCGGTTCAGCTCGGCCGCCGTCTTGCCGTATATGTCGCGGGCGGGCGCTTCCACGCCATACATGTTGGGACCGGTCTCGATGATGTTGAGGTAGACTTCCATGATGCGCCGCTTGCTCCAGAACGTCTCGATGAGCACCGTCTGCCACGCCTCGACGCCCTTGCGCAGCCACGTCCTCGACGGCGGGCAGAAGACGTTCTTGGCCGTCTGCTGAGAGATCGTGCTGCCTCCGCGCATGCGTTTGCCCTCCCTGTTCTCTTCGAGCGCCTGGTCGATGGCTTCCCAGTCGAATCCCCGGTGCGTGAGAAAACGATTGTCCTCGGTGGCGATGACGGCCCGCATCATCTGCGGATTGATCCTGTCGAACGGAACCCAATTCGAACGGACCTTCAGACCGTACTCCTTCCGGTTTTCGAATAGACGGATCACCTTGAGCGGCGTGACAGTCACCGGAACGAACCGCAGCAGCAGCACCGAACCGATCGAACAGGTCGCCGCAAAAAGAGACAGATAGACGATCAACCGACCCAAATAACGCATAAAGACAACCGTTGAAAACAACCGGCCGACCCCCTTCTTCCGTCGGAAAAAGGACACGCCGACCGGCGGGCAAAAATAATATAATTCCGGACATTTCATAGCTAAAACGGGAAAAAATTACCCGATTTAAAATAATCGGCGTATATTTGCGTCGATATTTACGAAGGAAGAACATCAGGGAAAATCACCCTACAAATCTTAATTTGAAGATGGCACAGAAAAAATTCATCACTTGTGACGGAAACTACGCCGCGGCTCACATCGCTTACATGTTCAGCGAAGTGGCGGCTATCTATCCGATCACTCCGTCGTCCACGATGGCCGAATACGTCGACGAATGGGCGGCTTCCGGACGCAAAAATATCTTCGGCGAGACGGTGAAGGTCGTCGAAATGCAGTCCGAGGCGGGAGCTGCGGGGGCAGTACACGGTTCGTTGCAGAGCGGTGCGCTGACCACCACGTTCACGGCCTCCCAGGGCTTGCTGCTCATGATCCCCAATATGTATAAGATAGCCGGCGAACTGCTCCCGTGCGTGTTTCACGTATCGGCCCGTGCGCTGGCCGCCCAGTCCCTCTCCATTTTCGGAGACCATCAGGACGTGATGGCCGCCCGCCAGACCGGCTTCGCCATGCTCGCCTCGTGCAGCGTGCAGGAAGTGATGGATCTGGCCGGTATCGCCCATCTGGTGTCGATCAAGTCGCGGATTCCGTTCATGCATTTCTTCGACGGATTCCGTACCTCGCACGAAATCCAGAAGATCGAAATGATCGACGAGGAGGCTCTTACGGCCCTGCTCGACCGTCAGGCGCTCGCCGAGTTCCGCGCCCGCGCCCTCAACCCCGAAAATCCGGTCACGCGCGGCACGGCCCAGAACCCCGACATCTATTTCCAGACCCGCGAGGCGTCGAACAAGTTCTACGACGCGATTCCCGATCTGGTGGCCGACGCCATGCGCAGCATCAGCCGCATCACCGGCCGCGAATACAAGCCGTTCACCTATTACGGCGATCCGGATGCCGAAAACATCGTCGTGGCGATGGGTTCCGTCTGCGAAACGCTCAAGGAAACGATCGACTACATGCGTTCCCGCGGTGAAAAAGCCGGTCTGATCACCGTACACCTTTACCGTCCCTTCTCGCCGAAATACCTGCTGGAAGTGCTGCCCGCCTCCGTCAAACGGATCTGCGTGCTGGACCGCACCAAAGAACCCGGCGCCAACGGCGAACCGCTCTATCTGGACGTCAAGGACGTGCTCTACGGCATGGAAAACGCTCCCGTCGTCGTGGGCGGCCGTTACGGTCTTTCGTCCAAGGACACCACGCCGGCCCAGATGCTCGCCGTGTACGAGAATCTGAAAGCCGCCGAACCGAAAAACCACTTCACGGTGGGTATCGTCGACGACGTGACGTTCACCTCGCTGCCCGTAGGCGAAGAACTGCACCTCGAAAACGCCGGTACGTTCGAAGCCCGCTTCATCGGTCTGGGCGCCGACGGTACGGTGGGCGCCAACAAAAACTCGATCAAGATCATCGGCAACTCGACCGACAAATACTGTCAGGCCTATTTCTCCTACGACTCCAAGAAATCGGGCGGTTACACCTCCTCGCACCTGCGTTTCGGCGACACGCCGATCCGTTCGCCCTATCTGGTCAACACGCCCGACTTCGTGGCCTGCCACGTGCCGTCCTATCTGGGCAAATACGACCTGCTCAAAGGGCTCAAGGACGGAGGTACGTTCCTGCTCAACAGCGTATGGGACGAAGAGACGACCAAGAAGCATCTGCCCGACGACATGAAGAAGTACATGGCCGAGCACCGCATTTCCTTCTACATCATCAACGCGACGAAAATCGCGGCCGAAATCGGATTGGGCAACCGTACCAACACGATCATGCAGAGCGCGTTCTTCAAGGTGTCCGGCGTGATTCCCTACGACACGGCCAAGGAGGAGATGAAGAAAGCCATCTACAAATCCTACGGCAAGAAGGGCGAGGACATCGTGAACATGAACTACGCCGCCGTCGAAAAGGGAGGCGATGTCGTCAAGGTGGAAGTACCCGCCCAGTGGGCCTCGATCGAGGTACGGCCCGCACCCGTGAACGACGTCCCCGAATTCATCCACAAGATCGTCGAACCGATCAACTCGCTGCGCGGCGACGACCTGCCCGTGAGCGCGTTCAACGGCCGCGAAGACGGTACGTGGGATGCCGGTACCTCGCGCTATGAAAAACGCGGCATCGCCGTCAGCGTACCCGAATGGCAGAGCGAAAACTGTATTCAGTGCAACCAGTGCGCCTATGTCTGCCCCCACGCAGCCATCCGTCCGTTCCTGCTCACCGAAGAGGAAGCGGCCGCGGCTCCCGAAGGAACCGTGACGATTCAGGGCGCGGGTGCCACGAAAGCCTACCGGTTCAAGATTCAGGTCTCTCCGCTCGACTGTACGGGTTGCAGCAACTGCGCCAACATCTGCCCCGCCCCGACCAAGGCCCTCGTGATGAAGCCGCTCGAAAGCCAGCTCGAAAAGGGCGAAGCCGCCCGTTGGGAATACATGCACGGGAAGGTGGGTTACAAGGACACCGTGGTCGACAAGACCAAGACCGTCAAGAACAGCCAGTTCTCCCAGCCTCTATTCGAATTCTCCGGCGCCTGCGCGGGTTGCGGCGAGACGCCTTACATCAAGGCCATCACGCAGTTGTTCGGTCACCGGATGATTATCGCCAACGCCACGGGATGTTCGTCCATCTACGGCGGATCGGCTCCTTCGTCGCCCTACTGCACCAACGCCAAGGGACAGGGTCCCGCATGGGCCAACTCGCTGTTCGAAGACAACGCCGAATTCGGTCTGGGTATTCACAGCGGGGTCGAAAAGATGCGCGAAAGAGTCGCCCTGCTCATGCAGGACGCCATCGCCGGCGACAGTTGTCCCGCCGACCTGAAGGCTGTAATGGGCGAATGGATCGAGAAGAAAAACGATGCCGCCGCTACGGAAGAGATCGCCGCACGCATCGTCCCGATGATGGAAGCCTGCGGATGCGACGTATGCAAGGAAATTCTGTCGCTCAAGCAATATCTGGTCAAAAAGTCGCTCTGGATCTTCGGTGGCGACGGATGGGCCTACGACATCGGATTCGGCGGTCTGGACCACGTCATCGCATCGGGTCAGAACGTCAACATCCTCGTGCTCGATACGGAGGTTTACTCCAACACGGGCGGTCAGTCTTCGAAAAGTACCCCCATCGGCGCCGTCGCCAAGTTCGCTACGGCCGGCAAGAGGGTCCGCAAGAAAGACCTCGGCGCAATGGCCATGACCTACGGCTACATCTATGTCGCTCAGGTGGCCATGGGAGCCAACCACAACCAATACCTGCAGGCGCTCCGCGAAGCCGAAGCCTACGACGGTCCGTCGCTCATCATCGCCTACGCTCCGTGTATCAACCACGGCATCAAGGGCGGTATGGGGCAGTCGCAACTGACCGAAAAACGGGCCGTGGAATCGGGTTACTGGCATCTGTGGCGCTTCAACCCGACGTTGATCGAACAGGGCAAGAATCCGTTCTCGCTCGATTCGAAAGAACCGGACTGGAGCAAATTCCAGGAATTCATCCACCGCGAAGTGCGCTACACCTCGCTGCTCAAAGCCTTCCCGGCCGAAGCCGAAGAACTGTTCGCCGCTTCGCAGGCCAACGCCCAGTGGCGTTACGGAACCTACAAACGTTTCGCCGCGATGAACTACTCCGCGACCGAAGAGTAACGGCAACACTCCGAAACGCATGAAAAAAGAACGACCGACTGGTAAGTCGGTCGTTCTTTTTTCATATCGTATCCGCGTCGTCCGCGGAAACCGCGGTCGTCGTTTCCTCCGTCCGGCGCTGCGCCCCCGAAACCTTCTTACGTCGGACTCCTTCCGCCGATCGTTTGCAGGGTAAAAAGAAACATGCAACTGCGATTCCTATCGTCCGGGGGCGGCTTCGAACGCGGCATGGACCCGACGAACCGGCCGAGCGGCAGCTTCCTTCCGCCGAGAAACGTTTCGACCGGAATCGTCCGCCGCGTAACCGGGCCCGAAACGCCCCTTCGGAGCTCCGAATCGGAAACGGAACGGCCTTCGCCTACCCGAATACCGGAGAACCGAAAAGAAGTCCGGATTCGCCGCCTATTCGCTGCGGTGACAGCCGCTGTCGAAATACGAATCGCTCCGAAAAAGATATTACCTGAACCGACGACGCACGAAGCCGACCGGAGCACCCCTCCGGCATCTTTCTGTGCTGAGCGAAATCAAAAAAGAACGGACACGCCCAAACCGAACGTTCCCTCGGCATAGCACGGCATTCCGGCCACGTCGATCCGGTCGCGGCATGCGGCTTTGCGGAAACATTTCGGGTACAGCCAGTAGGCGAGTTTCGTGCTCACAATGCCGATACAGGCTCCGGCGACGACGTCGTTGAGATAATGCCGGTCGTTGTATATCCTCAGATAACCCGTAGCGGCCGCCACGGCATAGCCGGCATAACCGATCCAAGGCGAAACGTCCCTGTATTCCCTGCGGAGAAACTCCGCTCCCATGAACGCCGTGGCGGTATGTCCCGAAGGAAACGAGTTGCGAGAACCGCTGTCGGGCCTCTTTTCGCGGAACGAAAACTTCATCGTGTTGACGAGAATCCCCATCGCGGCATACGACATCGCCAGAACGATCGTCCGGTCCCTGAACGCATGTTTTCCCTTCAGACCCGACAGGTTCAGCGCGTATACGGCTGCCATCGGGGCATACTGGATGTAATCGTCCGCCCCGAACTTGTTTCTCCCTCCGGCCGAGAGGGCGTTCTGCACCTCTTCCCTGCGTGCCTTCAGCCACCCGTTGTCGACGCACAGGGCCGAAACTCCCACGACGGCCGCCGGTACCCATACTTCCCTGAACCGCAACCGGTGCGTGTCGTCCCGGAAAACACTTCGCGGCGAAGTGCGGGACACGCTGTCCGTCGTCGTGCATTGCGCATGTACGGACACCATGCACCCCATGAGAAAACCTATCGCGGACAGGCTTCCTCTTACGAAAAGCTCGCTTTTCATCTACGCTTTTTTTGCGCGCGGACTATCGTTCGATCATACGGGTACGATGGACAAATACCTCCGAGCACGACAAAAAAGAAGCGCGGACTTCCCTTATCAAACTCTGAGGTATTTGGCGTGACCCGTATAGACGATAAGTTCCACCCACGCTTCAGCGTAGGCGTTCACCGAACTTATTCGTGCCTATACATCATCTAATCGCCAAATTTTCAGAGTATATCGAATAATAGCAAACGCTGTTGATACAATATGTCGATTATCGTTATCTCATTCTTTTCCCTTTTATTTCGCCGGCCCGGTCGGAGACGTTTCTCAGCGGGCCCCAAGACACAAAGATAATGAAATAATAAAGTCCGCTTTCGGGAGAATATGCAGATTCGGGCGAACGCCGGGCGTCCCGGCGGTTGCCCGACGCGCAGGCGTCCGTCTCGGCGGCCCGAAAAAAGTACGGTTTTCAGAGAATCGTCCGGTCCTTTCCAAAAAGGCCGGACCGCAGAAACCGAAGCATCGAAAAAAATCGGAATTCCGGTCCGGGCGAGCTCAATATATGTCGCCCCTTGGCATGCTTCGACACCCCGGAAAATACGAAGAGAAAGGAGAAAATCGGCCCTCGAATGGAGTCGGTTACCCGATACGACGCTCCGGTCCTCAAAGAGACAGGAAAACGCATGGCCGGACGACACCGAACTGCCGGCACCCCGTGCGGAATTGCCGGCATCCAGACTTCTCGCATCCTCCGCACGGAGTCTCCTACCGGATTGCGGGGGTACCGTCCCGGAAACGGCGGCCGGAGAATACGTTCGTTCCGCATTGACAAACACTCGCCGAGGACATGGAACCGGATAAAACCGCCGGTTCCGAAAGAGCACGCCGGCACCACGACCGAAACGGCGGCCGGTCAGTTTCTATTCAGTACGAAACGGAACTGGACGACCGTGCGGACCGGAACGCCGTCTTTGGTGGCTGGCTGCCACCCGCGCACGGCCAGATCGTATATCTTGTCGATAAACACCTGCGAATACTGCTTCAGCGCGCCGTTCAGCTCCGCGATACGCCGGACGATGCCTTCCTCGTCGATGTCCGCCTCAATGAGAAACACGGTCGGCCGGTCGGCGTCGAGCAGGCTGCGGTCGGTAATCAGTCTTTCGATCTGCGGCTGCCACCGTTCGGGCAGAGTAGCGATGTCCGTATCCTTGAACACCGGTGCGCGGTAACAGACGCCCTCCCGGTCGATATAGTTGAATCCCAACCCTTTGAACTGACGCCGATTGCGGTCGTACTGCAACCGGACGAAGGGACAGATGGAATCCGTCGCGAAAAGAAACTCCCTCGGCCCGATGCGCAGCCGGACGCGGGAACCTCCCTCGGCCGTCTCCTCGCAAACGGCCGACACGTTCTCAATCTTGAAATCGGACGCGGCCTTCTGGGCGAACGTCTCGACGGAGTAACGGTAGATATTCGCATAGCCCGGCGTCGTGACGATGATGCGGGGCTCGTCGGCGGATTGCGCGCACAACGATCCGAGCGACACCGCCGCGCACGACAACCACACGAAAAAGAACTTTTTCAATACATCCATTCGTTTGCGCTCCGGCTTTCCGGAGAATTTTTCACGGACAGGTTTTCCGCCTGCGACGGGAAACCGCGCGATAAGGCTATTTCGAAGCCATTTTGGCCCAACTGTCCTTCAGCGTGACGGTCCGATTGAACACGGGTTTGTCTGCGGAAGAATCCTTGTCCTTGCAAAAATATCCCAGCCGTTCGAACTGGAAGCGTTCGCCCACGGCGGCCTCGCCGAGCGAAGGTTCCAGATAGCCCGTCACCGTCCGCAGCGAATCGGGATTGAGGTAGTCGACGAACGTCTTGCCCTCCTCCAGATCGTCGAGGCTTTCGCGCGTGAACAGGCGGTCGAACAGGCGCACTTCGGCCGGAACGGCCGTCGGCACCGAAACCCAGTGGATCACGCCCTTCACCTTGCGGCCGTCGGAAGACTTTCCTCCGCCCGATTCGGGATCGTAGGTGCAGCGCAATTCCACCACGCGGCCTTCGGCGTCCTTGACGACTTCGTCGCACCGAATGAGGTAGGCATAGCGCAGCCGCACCTCGCCGCCCGGCGAGAGACGGTAATATTTCTTGGGCGGATTCTCCATGAAATCGCTGCGTTCGATATAGAGCTCGCGGCCGAAGGGAACGGCCCGCTTTCCGGCCGATTCGTCTTCGGGGTTGTTGACGCATTCGACCGTTTCCGTCTTGCCTTCGGGATAGTTCGTGATGACGACCCGGATCGGATCGAGCACGGCCATGCGGCGTTCGGCGCGTCGATTGAGATCTTCACGCACGCAGAATTCCAGCAGTCCGAGGTCGATGACATTGTCGCGTTTGGCCACGCCCACCTTGTCGGCGAACATCCGCACGCTTTCGGGCGTATAACCCCGGCGGCGCAACGCGCAGATCGTCGGCATGCGCGGGTCGTCCCAGCCCATGACGATCTTTTCCTGCACCAGTTGCAGCAGCTTGCGCTTGCTCATCATCGTATAGGTCAGATTCAACCGGGCGAACTCGTACTGGTGGCTCGGAAAAATGCCTAATTTCTCGATGAACCAGTCGTAGAGCGGACGGTGCACGTCGAATTCGAGCGTACAGATCGAGTGCGTAATCCTCTCGATGGAATCGCTCTCGCCGTGGGCGTAATCGTACATCGGATAGATGCACCACGCGTTGCCGGTCCGATGGTGTTCGGCATGCAGAATGCGGTACATGATCGGGTCGCGCAGCAGCATGTTGGGATGCGCCATGTCGATCTTGGCACGCAGCACCTTCTCCCCGTCGGCGAATTCGCCGGCCTTCATCCGGGCGAACAGGTCGAGGTTCTCTTCGACCGAACGGTTCCGCCACGGGCTCTCCTTGCCCGGCACGGTGACCGTTCCCCTCGACAGGCGGATTTCCTCCTGCGACTGGTCGTCCACGTAGGCGAGGCCTTTCTTTATCAGCTCCACCGCCCACAGGTAAAGCTGCTCGAAATAGTCCGAAGCATAGTGTTCGCCCGCCCATTCGAAACCGAGCCAACGGACATCCTCCTTGATCGAATCGACGTATTCGACATCCTCCTTGACGGGATTCGTGTCGTCGAAGCGCAGGTTGCACTTACCGCCGTATTTCTTGGCCAGCCCGAAGTTCAGGCAGATGCTTTTGGCATGTCCGATATGCAGGTAGCCGTTCGGCTCCGGCGGGAAACGGGTCTGTACGCGGCCGTCGCCGGCGGCTATGCTGTTTTCGATAATCTCTTCGAGGAAATTGAGGGACCTCTCCGCCGAGGCCGGCTCCTGCGTCAAATCGTTCATAACGTGCGAATATAAAATCATGCCTTCCCGCCGGGGAACCTCTCCGTCCGGCGAAGGGCCGAAAACTCAATACAGCGCAAAAATAACGTTATTTTTCCTTAATTCTTCCCGCCGGCGGGGAAAAAATGGAAAGGGCCCGGACGAGGTCGGTCCGGGCCCTTTCGAAGCGTATGCGACGCACGCTATCGGACGATCGTCATTTCATCGATGAGGCGTTTGTCGCCGGCATATTTGTCGATGATGAACAGCACGTAGCGGATATCCACGCTGATGGTGCGCTGCAGAGCGGGTTCGAAAGCGATGTCGCCGCTCATGGCCTCCCAGTTTCCGTCGAAGGCCAGCCCGATGAGCTGCCCCTTGGCATTCATCACCGGGCTGCCCGAATTGCCGCCCGTGATGTCGTTGTTGCTGATGAAGCCCACGTGCAGCTCGCCTTTCTCGGCATAGGGACCGTAGTCTTTCGTCCGGTGCAGTTCCTTGAGCTTTTCGGGCACGGTGAACTCATAGGCGTTTTCGGGGTCCTCCTTGGCGATCACGCCGTCGAGCGTGGTGTAGTAATCGTAGCTTACGGCATCCTGCGGATCGTAGGGAAGCACCTGTCCGTAGGTCAGGCGCATCGTGAAGTTGGCGTCGGGATAGAACACCCTGTCCTTGTCCATCTCCATGAGTCCGGCGATATAGAGTCTGTGTCCGCGCAGGAAATCTTCGCTGAACGAATTGATCGGGTCGATCAGCGCGTTGTACGTCTTGACCACCTCGCGACGCAACTTGACGGCCGGATCGTTCTTCAGCACGGTTTCGTCGGGAGATTTCAGGAAGGCTTCGACCCGGTCGAGGGACGAGAACATCGAATGGTCGTACACGTAGTCGATATAGGCATCCGCGTCCCCGCCGAAATGGTCGCGGATGACGACGAACGTCGAAGGCAGCTCTTCCAACGGAATGCTGTCCTGTAGGATGCGGAACATCCGTTTGGCGATCTTGCGGTCCGTCGGCTCGCTGTAATTCTTATAGAAGGCCTCCACGTTGCGGCGCACGGCATCCAGCCGCGAGGAGTCGATCTTCCCGTCCTTGAACATCCAGCCCACCGTACCGGCCGCCGTAATGATTTCGGTGCCGCGCAGCAGCGTTTCGGAGAAATATTGCAGACGGCCCAGATAGGGCGCTCTCCCGGCAACGGCCTTCTCGATCAACGGAAGGGCCTCTCCGTATTTTTCCTTGCGGACCGGGTCGGCGTTCACCCATTCGGCGAACCGTTTTTCGGTGGCGAGCTTGCTGTCCCGCACCTTGAGCTTCTTGAGGCCGCGACTCATGCCGATCGAGTTTTTCCAGTAGTTCGACGACTGCGCGTATTTGGAGGCGTACTGGATGCGGATTTTGTCGCTGGCCTTCATGTCCTCCATCATCAGCTTCTGGCGTTCGCCACGGATGAAGATGCGGTTGGGATTGTCCACGTTCAGCGTGTAGTCGATCTCGTAGGAGGTCTTGTAGCGTTCGGTCGATCCGGGGAAACCGATGATCATCGCGAAATCGCCCGGCTTGTAGCCTTTGAGCGAAACGGTCAGATGCGCCGGAGCGGCATAGGGCACGTTCTCTTTCGAATACGCGGCCGGAGCGCCGTTTTTGTCGGAATAGACGCGGAACACGGAGAAATCGCCCGTGTGCCGCGGCCACATCCAGTTGTCGGTGTCGCCGCCGAACTTACCGATCGAGGAGGGAGGAGCGCCCACCAGCCGCACGTCGCCGTACACCTCGCGGATGAACATCAGGTATTGGTTGCCGCCGAAAAAGTCCTTGATCTCGATGCTCTGCGTCGGACGGTCCAAGACGGTCTCCTTTTTGATCCGTTCGACCAGCTCGGCGACCTTTTCGTTGCGCGCCGCCTCGGACAGCGTATCGCTCAACTGCGGCAGGATGCGGTCCGACACGTCGACGATCTTGCGGATGAAGGTGACGCTGAGGCCCGGCGTGGGAATCTCCTCGGCGTCGGACATGGCCCAGAAACCGTTCTTAAGATAATCGTGCTCGACGCTGCTGTGTTGCTGAATGGCCCCGTAACCGCAGTGGTGGTTGGTGAGAATCAATCCCCTGTCCGAGACGATCTCGCCGGTACAGCCGTTGCCGAAAATAATGACGGCGTCCTTGATGGCGTCGCCGTTGATGTTGTCGATGTCTTTGGCGGAGAGTTTGAACCCTTTGGCTTTCATATCCTTGATATTCAGCTTCTGGAGATAGGGAAGCAGCCACATTCCCTCGTCCGCCCGAAGTCCCTGCACCGCGAGCAGCAGCGCCAGAGAGGCCATCATGATCTTTTTCATTGCTTGTGTTTGAGTTTTTATGTTTGCGATTCGAATATTCGTTGCACGGCACGGAGAAGGCTTTCGCCCGATCGGACGGCGCATCAGCCGCGCCGGACGGCCAGCATCCTGCGGATGGAGCCCTCGGCCCGGCGGCGCACCTCTTCGTCGATGAGCACTTCGGGCTTTTCGTCGCGCAGCGCCCGGTATATCTTTTCGAGCGTCACCATCTTCATATACGCGCAGTTGTTGCAGCCGCAGGAAGAACCGGCCGGCGGCGCGGGGATGAAGGTCTTGCCGGGATTCTCCTGCCGCATGCGGTGCAGGATGCCCGCCTCGGTCACGACGATGAATTCCCGTGCCGGATCTTCCGAAGCGAATTTCAGCAGCGCGGCCGTACTGCCGATATAATCGGCCGCGAGCAGCACCGGCCGACGGCATTCGGGATGGGCCAGCACCTTGGCTTCGGGATGGAGCCTCTTGAGCTCCAGAATCTTCTCGACCGAAAATTCCTCGTGTACGCCGCAGGCGCCGTCCCACACGACCATGTCCTGCCGTCCGGTGAGGCTCTTGATGTAGTTGCCCAGATTGCGGTCCGGAGCGAAAACGATCTTTTCGTCCCGAGGGAGGCTCTCGATCACCTCGACGGCATTGCCCGACGTGCAGCAGATGTCGGTCAGCGCCTTGACGCCCACCGACGTATTGACGTAGGAAACGACCGTATGATCGGGATAGTCCTTCAGGAAACGTTCGAAATCCTCCGCCGGGCAGGAGTCGGCGAGCGAACAGCCGGCTTCGGGTTCGGGCAGGAGCACTTTCTTGTCCGGCGAAAGGATTTTGGCCGTCTCGGCCATGAAGTGGACGCCGGCGAAGAGAATGATCCGGGCGTCCGTCTCGGCGGCCCGCTGCGAGAGCGCCAGACTGTCGCCGGTGAAATCGGCGATCTGCTGGACCTCCGCGAGCGTATAGTAATGCGCGAGAATTACGGCGTTCTTCTCCTTTTTGAGCGCGGCGATCTCTTCGGCCAGCGCGGCGGCGGAGTCGTTATGATCGGCAGTCATTTTTATTTTTCTGTTTTAATTAATGAATTAAAAAGATTCAAGAATAAGAATAATAGGCGTTGACAATGTTCGTAACTTCGACGGAACGCAGGTGTAAAAATCGGAATTAAAGTTCTAAAAACAATGAATCGACAGCCAAATCGTTCGAAGTCGTCTGACGATTACCTCGTTTTCGTATTTATCCACAACTGTCGATATCCATTGTTCACAATATTTCCGGTCTCCGGGCCGCATCCCTCGCGCTGTTCCTTTCCTGTTGAGAGGAGTATCCGCAACCGGTGAAATGTTTTTCTTGCATTTTTTCCGAAGCCGCCTATACTTTTCTCCGATCCGTTTTGTCAAGCCTTCGGGGCGGAAAACCGATAAATTCACCCGACAGGTTGTCAAACCTTCGCCGACAAGTTACGAACGGAGGATTCCGCCTGTTAGTCGCTCGAAAAGAGGAGGTTGGATTTTCGGAAGAAAAAGTTGTCATCATCGCGCCTTTTTTTCGAGTTCCGCGACGACGTTTTCCGCCAGCGTGCGGTAGAAGGCGCCCGATGCGGAGTCGTCCGCCGAGATCGGACGTCCTTCGTCGCCCGATTCGCGAACGCTCTGCACGAGCGGGATTTCGGCCAGCAGGGGCAGGCCCGTCTCTTCGGCCAGACGCCGGGCGCCTTCGCGGCCGAAGATATAATAGCGGTGGTCGGGGAGTTCGGCGGGCGTGAACCATGCCATGTTCTCGACGAGCCCTAATACCGGTATGCCGATCTTTTCGTTGCGGAACATGGCCACGCCCCGCACGACGTCGGCGAGCGCCACCCGCTGCGGCGTGCTGACGATGACGGCGCCGTCGATCTTCATTTCTCCGATGAGGGAAAGGTGGACGTCGCCCGTTCCGGGAGGCAGGTCCAGCAGCAGGAAGTCGAGCGGTCCCCAGAGCGTCTGATGGATCATCTGGCGCAGGGCGTTGGTCGCCATCGGTCCCCGCCACATCAGCGCGTCGGAAGGGTCGATGAAAAAGCCGATCGACATGATTTTCACGCCGAAGGCTTCGGCCGGGACGATCCAGTCCTTCCCGTCGATCTTCTTTCCTTCGGGCCGGTATCCTTCCACGCCGAACATCGTGGGCTGGGAGGGACCGTAAATATCGGTGTCGAGCAGGCCCACCCGGTAACCCATGCCGGCGAGCGCCACGGCCAGATTGGCCGTCACGGTGCTCTTTCCCACACCGCCCTTGGCCGACGAGACGGCCACGATGCGCGAAACGCCCTGCTTTTCTCCGAGCTTTTCCCGCTCCTTGGGCGCCGGCTTTTTCGGCGCGGCTTCCTTGATGAAAACGACCGTTTTGTCCGCGTACTGCGGATAGCGCACGGCGATGGCTTCCTCCGCGCGTTTTTTGATCGACAGGGCGAACGGGTCGCGGCTCCGGGAGAAAAGCAGCGAGAACTGCACTTTCCCGTCGGAAACCGAGAGGCCTTCCACCATGCCCAGCGTGACGATGTCGCTTTTGAGTTCGGGGTGCTGTACATCGTGCAGCACGTCCAGTATGTCTTCTTTTGTCATCTCCGATAAAGGTTGTCGTTTACAGGATTCGTTACTGGCAAAGATAACGTTAATAAAAATAATTCGTACATTTGAAGCGTTCTCCGCGGCATTCCGCCGCCCTGTCCAACATTAAACGGAAAAAATCGATGAATAGTTTTTTCAGAACGTTTCTGGCCTGCCTGCTCGCATTTGTGGTGGCCAATATCTTGATCGGAACCTTCTTCGTGATGGTGCTGGCCGGCATCGGCGCGGCCTTCTCCGAACAGGCCCCTGCCGTGGAGTCCGGCTCGGTGCTCCGCATCGACCTTTCGGAGAGAATCACCGACGCGCCGTCGGTCAATCCCTTTTCGTCGATGGGTCTGGCGGACCTCATCGACATGGACATGAGCCGCAGCTATGCGCTCGTCGACGTGCTCGAAGCCATCGAACGGGCCGCTTCGGACGACGACATCGAAGGGATCTATCTGAACATAAACCCTTATGTCGGCGTGGGCATGGCTACGCTCGACGAAATCCGCGATGCCGTCGTCAAGTTTAAGGAATCGGGCAAATTCGTGCTCAGTTATGCCGATTATTATACGCAGGGTTCCTATTATCTGGCCACGGCGGCCGACAGAATCTACATGAATCCGGAAGGAAGTCTCTCCTGGGCCGGTATGGCCACGGGCGTGATGTTCTACAAGGATTTGCTCGAAAAGCTCGACATCCGCGCCGAGGTGATCCGTCACGGCAAGTACAAGGCGGCCGTCGAACCTTTCCTGCTCGATAAGATGAGTCCCGAAAACAGGCTTCAGACCGAACGCCTGCTCGGCTCGATGTGGGGATATGTCGTCGGCAACATCGCCGAGGCGCGCGGTCTGGATTCGGCCGAGTTGCAGCGTTACGCGTCGGAGCTGACGCTTTCCGACGCCCGCAGCGCGGTGGAGACCTCCATGGTGGATTCGCTGGCTTACGAAGCCGACATGCAGGACATGCTCTGCGAAATGACGGGCTGGGACGACGAACCGGAATTCGTTTCGCTGGGGACTTACATCGACCAGCCCCGCGTGGCGACGAAGAAACTCTCGAAAAACAAGATCGCCGTCGTATACGCCGAAGGCCAGATCGTGGACGGCAAGGCCAAGGAGGGACTCGTGGGCGGCAATTCGCTGGCGGCCCGGTTGCGCGATGTGCGCCGCGACGAAGGGGTGAGGGCCGTCGTGCTGAGGGTGAACAGTCCGGGCGGCAGCGCGCTGGCCTCGGAGGTGATCTGGCACGAGATCGAACAGATCCGCAAAGACCGCCCGGTGATCGTGTCGATGGGCAACATGGCCGCATCGGGCGGGTATTACATTTCCTGTCCGGCCGATGCGATCGTCGCCTCTCCGCTGACGCTTACCGGTTCGATCGGCGTTTTCGGGCTGATGTTCGACGGAAGCGCCGCATTGAAAAACAAGCTCGGCATAACGGTCGACGTGGCGAAGACCAATCCGTCGGCCGACATGGGCATGTCCGTCTTCGGGGCCGTGGGCGTCCGTCCGCTGAGCCCTGCCGAGAGGGCGTTCATGCAGAACAGTGTCGAGGAGGTATACACTACTTTCGTGAATCACGTGGCCCAAGGGCGCAACCTGAGTGTCGAGACGGTGGACAGCCTCGGCGGCGGCCGGGTATGGTCCGGAATGGATGCCGTGCAGATCGGTCTGGCGGACGGATTCGGCGGGTTGAAGGACGCCATCGCTTTAGCGGCCGACCGGGCCGGCGTGGCCGACGATTTCCGCGTCGTGACGCCGCAGGAGGAACCCGACCGCTTCACGCAGATCATGAAACTCATGTCGGCCGAAAGCCGTGCGGAACTTTTCGCCGGCGAATTCGGCCGGGCGTATGCCGAACTCGAAACGTTGCGCAACCTGTTCGCCCGTCCCGGCGTGCAGGCCATGACGACCCTGAGCGTCGAGCTGCGTTGAGAACCTCTCGCAGCCGTTTCGAACGATACGATCCCCCGGTATGCTTCCGGGGGATTTTTTTGTGCGGGAAATTTGATTTGACGGGTTTTTGAACTATTTTTGGAAATTCGGATAGGAGTAGGATATGAAATTACCCGCACTGCTGGCGGTCCCGCTGTCGTTCGTCTACGGTGCGGTCGTCACCGTCAGACATAAGCTCTTCGACCTGAAGATTCTCAGGAGCGAGGAGTTCGACATTCCCGTGGTGTGCGTGGGAAACCTGACCGTGGGCGGAACGGGAAAGACGCCCGTGACCGAATTTCTGATCGAGAGACTCTCCGAAAACCATCGCGTAGCCGTCCTCTCGCGCGGGTATCGCCGCAAGACCAAAGGCTTCGTCCTCTCGTCGCCCTCTTCCTCGGTCAAGAGCATAGGCGACGAACCCAAGCAGATGAAGATCAAGTATCCGGAGGTTCCGATGGCCGTGTGCGAGAAGCGGGCCGAAGGCATTCGGCGGCTGCGCGGGCTGCACCCCGAAATCGAAGTCGTCATTCTCGACGACGCGTTCCAGCACCGCTATATCGAACCGTGGGTCAACGTCCTGCTCATGGACTACAACAATCCCGTCTATCGCGACCGGCTCCTGCCGTGGGGCACGCTCCGCGACACGAAGAACCAGATGGACCGGGCCGATTTCGTGCTGGTCACCAAGTGTCCGGACGATCTCAATCCGCTCGACATGCGCATCGTGGCCAATTCGCTGGGCCTGTTTCCCTACCAGTCGCTCTATTTTTCGAGGATGGAGCAGGTCGAGCCGCAGCCGCTCTATCCCGACGCGGCCCCTGCGCGGATACCGCGGGGCGGAAAGGTGATCGTCATGTCGGGCATCGCCAATCCCGAACCGTTGCTGCGGGAGTTGGGAAAGAGCTACGAGGTGGTGGAAAAACTCGTTTTCAACGATCATCACACCTACCGCGTGAGCGACATGAGGCGACTCGAAAAACTGCTGGCCGCCCATCCCGACGCCGTGGCGGTGACGACCGAAAAGGATGCCGTGAAGCTGACCAACCGCCGCAAAATTCCCGCGGCGGTGCAGCGGAAGCTCTATTACGTTCCCATCCGGGTTTCATTCGTGGGCGACTCCGAAGGGGAGTTCCTGCGCCAAATAGAATTGTATGTTAGATCGAATCAGAAATACAGCGTCCTTCATCCGGAATAAGACGGGTTTCGAACCCGAAGCGGGCATCGTGCTCGGCACCGGGCTGGGCGGACTCATCGAAAGCATCCGCATCGAGGCGAGCCTCGACTACCGCGACATTCCCGATTTCCCCGTCTCGACGGTCGAAGGACATGCCGGACGGCTCATTTTCGGGCTGCTCGGCGGCAAGAGGGTCGTGGCCATGCAGGGACGTTTCCACTATTACGAAGGGTATACGCCGCAGCAGGTGGTCTTTCCGGTGCGGGTGATGAAGATGCTGGGCATCCGCCATCTTTTCGTATCGAACGCCAGCGGAGGGATCAATCCCGCGTTCCGGACGGGCGACCTGATGGTCATTACGGATCATATCAACATGATTCCCAATCCGCTCGTCGGGCCCAACATCGCCGAACTGGGCGTGCGTTTTCCCGATATGAGCGAGCCTTACAGCCGGAAATTGATCGCGTTGGCCGACGAGGTGGCCCGCCGCGAGGGCATCGCCTTGCAGCACGGCTGTTACATCGGCGTGACGGGACCCACGTTCGAGACGCAGAAGGAGTACGGCTTCTACCGCGCGGCGGGCGCCGATACGGTGGGGATGTCCACCACGCCCGAAGTGATCGCCGCGCGGCACATGGATCTGCCCGTTTTCGCCGTGTCGATCATCACCAACATGGGTTTGGCCGGATTGCAGTCTTCGCACGAAGAGGTGCTCGCGGAGGGCGCGAAAGCCGAAGCCCGAATGACCCGCCTGTTCATCGGCCTGCTCGAAGCGCTGTGAGCGGGGCCGTCCGTTACCGAATGCCGAACCGAATAAAAAAACATAGACGATATGGTCAATAAAGTCATTCTCGTGGGAAACGTGGGCATGGACCCCGAAATCAGGGCGCTCGAAGGAGGGGCCAAGGTGGCCCGTCTGCGCGTCGCCACGACCGAAAGAATCTACAACCGTCAGACGCAGGAGACGCGGGAACATACCGAATGGCATACCGTGACGCTGTGGAGAGGATTGGCCGATGTGGCCGACCGATACATCCGCAAGGGCAGTCAGGTCTATATCGAAGGAAGCCTCCGCACCCGCGAATGGACGGACAACAGCAACAACAAGCGCTATGCGACCGAAATCGTGGCCAACGAGATGAAGATGCTCGGCCGGAGGGCCGAAGGGGCGGGCGCTCCGATGGACGGCACCACCTACGGTGCGGCTCCAGCGCAGCCGACGCAAAACGCGGCGGCCGTCGTGCAGCCCTACGGCGGCAATCCGCCCGCTGCGGTGCCCGACGAACCGGACGATCTGCCGTTCTGATTGCCGGTCATCCGGCGGGAGGGATTTCTCTCTGCCGGACGAAGCGTCGTTTCCGTGGCGACCGGTCCGTCGTTTCCGGCAAGGAGAGCGTGCCCGGCATGACGCAGGACTCGTTTTGCCGTTTGCCGGAAGGGTCGGAAAGAGTCTTTTTTCAGAAGACCCCGCAGAACCGGTGCGTCCGAAGCGGACATTTTCCGGCAGGATTCGGACATCTTCTCCGTCCAGTCTTTTGTCTCGGACGGGGACGGACGGAGGTTTTTAATCGTTCTACCTTTTAGCCGATATTCGAAATGAGCGACAACGACTGGAAAAGCCGGCTCGGCATGGTGTATTCGACCGACCCGAATTTCCGCTATCAAACCGAAGAGGAACCCCTTGTCGAGACGCTTCCCGCCGACCGGCAGAACCTCAGGGTATGGCTCGACCGCAAGCAGCGGGCCGGCAAGCAGGTCACGCTCGTGCGGGGCTTCGTCGGCTCGGACGAGGACCTCAAGGAGCTCGCCCGCCTGCTCAAAAGCCGTTGCGGCGTGGGCGGAACGGCCAAGGACGGGGAGATCGTCATTCAGGGCGATTTCCGCGACCGGGTCGTCGATATTCTGCTGCGCGAAGGGTACAAGGCCAAAAAAGCGGGAGGGTAGACCCATGCGGCGATTCGTCATGCGGGCCGTGGTTCCGTTGCTGTGTTGGCTTCCGGTCTCGGTTTTCGGGCAATATTACGACTGGGGGCGTTCGCCTCAGGGTATGCGCTGGCAGCAGGCGAAGACCGGTTTCGGAAAAATCGTCTACCCTGACTATTATGCCGGGAACGCCGCCCGGATGGCGAACTGTCTCGATACGATCCGTTCGTCGGCGAGCTACGGTTTCCGCTACGGCCCGCTGCGCCTGCCGGTGGTCATGCACACCGAAAATTTCGTTTCGAACGGGTTGGTGCTTTGGGCACCGCTCCGCATGGAGATCGAGGCCATTGCTCCCGCGGCACCGTTCGCCGAACCGTGGCTCAAGCAGCTCGCCACGCACGAATACCGTCACGCCGTGCAGTACGGCAACCTGTACCGCCGTTTTATGAAAGGCATAGGCTGGGTCGTCGGCCAGCAGGCCGGTCTGCTCAGTTCGGTGCTGGTGCCGGTATGGCTGCTGGAGGGGGATGCCGTGATGGCCGAGACGCAGATGGCCTCTTACGGTCGGGCGCTGCAACCCTCCTTTACGATCGAGATGAGGGCCTATCTGAGCGAGGGAAAGAGAAAATTCCCGCTCGACAAATGGTTCTGCGGCTCCTACAAGGACTTCATGCCAGATCATTACCAGTTCGGCTACCAGCTCACGGCTTGGTCGCGGGAGCGTTACGGCGACGACATCTGGTCCCGCGTCATGGAATACGGCGCCCGTCGGCCCTATACGATTCTGACGACGAAATGGGCGCTCAAACGGTATTACCGCACGTCCGTCGACGAGATCGCCCGGAACACGCTCGACGATCTGACCCGGTTCTGGCTCTCGCAGCCGCTTGCGGACAACAGCGCCCGAATCCTGCGGACGCCCGTGACGAGCCATACGGTGTACGAAGCCCCGATGCGGCTCGACGATACGACGCTGCTGGCGCTCAAGAAGGATATGGACCGGACGAGCCGCATCGTTTCGGTCGATCTGCGGACCGACCGGGAGAAGAAACTTTTCCCGACCGGCAGCGTCCATACCTCTCCCGTGCTGCGCGACAGCGTGCTCTATTGGAGCGAGTACCGCAGCAGCACGCTCTGGGAACAAAGGGTCTCGTCGCGGGTCTGTCGCTACGATTTGCGCACGAGGCGGAGAGAGACCCTGCGCGAGAGGGGAAACGCCCTCTATCCCGTTCCGCTGCCTGGAGGCACTCTGGCGACGGTCTCCTACGATTATACGGGGCGTTACCGGCTCGATCTGGGCGGAGGCGGGGAGTTTCCTTTTCCTGAAAATACGACCGTGCACGGATTGGCCTACGACGGGAAGACAGGCACGATGGCCTTCATCGCATTGGACGACCGGGGCATGTGGATCGGAAGCATCGACATCGTTTCGGGCCGCATCGCTGCCGTTACGCGTCCTTCCCGCGTGAGCGTCTACAACCTCAGGGCGGGCGACGGCCGTCTGACGTTCAATTCGATCGCGTCGGGCAAGGACGAAATCCATCTCTACGACCTCGAACGCCGCGAAGAGTACCGGCTCAGCCGGTCGCGTTACGGCTCGGTTGCTCCGTCACCGGCCGACCGAAGCGGGGAGCTGTTTTTTACGACTTACACGACGGAGGGGTATCTGCTCTCTCGCCAGCGCATAGAGCCCGACTCGCTGGTCCCCGTGCCGTACAGCGAGCTGCCCGAAAACACCGTCAATCCTCCCCGCCGCAAGTGGGACGTGATGAACGTCGATACGGTGACGCTGTCGTCCGAATTCCGCGAAGGAACGCCGGTAAGGCGTTTCCGCAAGGGGCTGCATCTGTTCGACGTGCACAGTTGGGCTCCGTGGGACTTCAATCCGTTCCGCATCGCCGACGAAAACCATATCGACGTCAGCTTCGGGGCGACGGTCATGTCGCAGGACCTGCTCAGCAGCACGACCGGCTATCTGGCCTACGGATATGCCGGCGGCCGGGGCAGCCGGTGGCGCGGGGCGATCCACTATGCGGGTCTGGCACCCCGGTTCAGCCTTTCGTTCGATTACGGAGGGGGAAACCAGCTCGTTTACGGCGAACGGAACGAGGCGCCCGGCAGCCTGAAGAGGCATTTCCAGCTCACGTTGTATGCCTCGCTGCCGATGACGCTCTCTTCGGGCCATCGGATCCGGACGCTCACGCCTGTGGCCGAGCTACGGCACATCAATGCCCTTGTCGTCCGTCCGATGGGCTGCGACAGGGGATTCCAACGGCTGGTGGCGGGACTGGGCTATACCGACAACAGCCGGATGGCCGTGCGCGACCTGCTGCCCCGGTGGGGGTACGCGCTGCGCTTCACGACGGTCTCCGCACCGTTCCGCGACGACTTCGGCCGCATCCTTTCGCTTTTCGGCAGGGCGTACCTGCCGGGTGCGGGGCGGCACCATTCGCTCATGCTGCGCGGAAACCTGCAACACCAGAGCGGGGGCGACCACCTGTTTTTTTATAAGGAGCTCTATCCGCGCGGAGCGGTTTACGACCGCGCGGGAACGCGCTATGCCGCCGTGTCGGCCGACTACCAGTTTCCGGTGTGGTACCCCGACGGCGGCATCGGCAGCCTGCTCTATTTCAGCCGTGTGAGGATGAACCTCTATTACGACTTCGCCCGCTTCCGCGAGGGGGCGGGACGGGGAGCGGGACCCGTGGCGGGCATGCGGTCCGTCTCTTCGTTCGGCGGGGAGATCATACTGGACATGCACCCGCTGCGCATTCCTTCGAAAGTTACGACGGTGGGTTTCTACATCTTCCGTCCCGACGACCGGCGGGGCGTGGTGACGGGGCTCAATCTTTCGCTGCCTATTTAATCGGCCGGCGGTAAAATACGGAGGCCTGTCCGAGCGTTGTTTCGATGGAAATACGGAAATATATCCGACCGAAAAAAACGCCGGCCGCCGGCCGCAGCCCGTTTCGCGACGGCTCGGCCGCTTCCCGGCGATCAATATAGAAAATTAAATCGTACCTTTGCTCAAAAGTCCTATTGTCACCTATGGCCAAAAAGAAGATGATCGAACGGTTGCGGACCCCTGCGGCCGTGAAATGGTTCTGGATCGTGCTCTGCGCTCCCGTCGCGTTGATTGTCGTGCTGTTGCTGCTTACGCGCATGGGCGCCTTCGGGAAGCTGCCGACATTCGAGGAACTCGAAAATCCGAAAAACAATCTGGCGACCGAAATCTACTCCGAAGACGGGGAGATGATCGGCAGCTTCTACATTCAGAACCGCTCCTATGTCGAATACGGCGAACTGTCGCCGGCGCTCGTGGCGGCGCTCGTGGCTACCGAAGATATGCGGTTCTACTCCCATTCGGGCATCGACTTCGTGTCGCTGGCCCGCGTGGCCGTCAAGACGCTCGCCATGGGCAACCGGAGTCAGGGGGGAGGCAGTACGATCACCCAGCAGTTGGCCAAGAACCTCTATCCGAGGGATACGACCGTGTACCGCAATCCCATATCGAAAAATTCGCGGCTCGTGATCGCCAAGCTCAAGGAGTGGATCACGGCCGTCATGCTCGAATACAACTACACCAAGGAGGAGATCATCACGATGTACCTCAATACGGTTCCTTACGGCAGCAATGCCTTCGGCATCAAGTCGGCCGCCCGTACCTTTTTCAACAAGCTCCCCTCGGAACTCAATATCGAGGAGGCCGCCATGCTCGTCGGCGTGGTCAATGCGCCGACCCGGTACAGTCCCCGCAGCAATCCCGAACGCGCGCTCGCGCGGCGCAACACGGTGATCGGCCGGATGAAGGACAAGGGGTATATCGACCGCCGGCAGCGCGATTCGATCCGCGCGCTGCCGCTCGTGCTGGACTACCGTCCCATTTCGCACAACGAAGGCACCGGAACCTATTTCCGCGAAATGCTGCGGCAGGTGATGACGTCGGGCCGTCCTGTGCGCGAAAGTTTCCCGGCGGGCGTCGCCGGCGAGTGGGAGTACAAGAAGGCCGTCGGACAGTGGGACGAAAATCCGCTTTACGGCTGGTGTTCGAAGAACAAGAAGGCCAACGGACAGCCCTACGACCTGTATCGCGACGGGCTCAAGATTTATACGACGATCAACGCCACGATGCAGAAATACGCCGAGGAGGCCGTCTGGGAACAGATGGGGCAGAACGTTCAGCCCCAGATGGACCGGACCATCGGATGGCGCAAGAGCGTATTCGCCGACATCAGCGCCGAAGAGCGCGACGCCATCATGAAGCGGGCCATGCGCAATTCGGACCGCTACCGTGCCCTCAAACGCGAGGGCGCGACGGCCGAAGAGATCGAAGAGGCTTTCCGCAAACCGGTCAAGATGCGCGTGTTCGGTTATAAGGGCGACCGCGATACGACGATGACGCCCTACGACTCGCTGATGTATTACAAACGTTTCCTGCGGGCGGGATTCATGGCGCTCGACCCGTCGAACGGATATGTCAAGGCGTATGTGGGCGGCACCTCGTACCGCTATTTCAAGTACGACATGGCCGGGCAGGGCAAGCGGCAGGTCGGCTCGACGATCAAACCGTTCATCTATACGTTCGCCATCGAACAGTTGGGACTGACACCCTGCACGCCGGTGCCGAACCTGCCCGTCACCATCGAGACCGACAACGAGCCGTGGTCGCCGCGCGAAGCCTCGAAAGTGGTGTACGACGGTGCGCTCAAGCCGTTGAAGTGGGGGTTGGCCAACAGTCGGAACAACTATTCGGCGTGGATCATGAAGCAGGCCCTTCAGCCGCAGGCCGTTTCCGATTTCATCCATAAGTTCGGCATCGAAAGCTACATCGATCCGGTCTATGCGCTGTGTCTCGGCACGTCCGACTTCTCGCTTTTCGAACTGGTCGGAGCCTACGGGACGTTCGCCAACCGGGGGCTGCATGTCGATCCGATTTTCGTCACGCGCATCGAGGACCGCCACGGCAACGTGCTGGCCAACTTCACGGCGCCCGCCCAAGTGGCCATTTCCGAGCAGACGGCCTACACGATGCTCAGCATGCTCAAAAACGTCGTCAATGCGGGGACCGCGGGCCGCATCCGGGCCATGGGCCTGACGGCCGACATAGGGGGCAAGACGGGTACGTCGCAGAAGAACTCCGACGCGTGGTTCATCGGTGTGACGCCTAAGTTAGTGGCCGGCGGCTGGGTCGGCGGCGAGGACCGCAGCATCCATCTTTCTTCCGGCGGCGAAGGTTCGAAAATCGCCCTTCCCATTTTCGCCCTGTTCATGAAAAAGGTATATGCCGATTCCAAATTGGGCATCACCCAGAAGGACCAGTTCCCCGTGCCGGTCGGCGCCGTCTCCTACGAATGCGACGAGAGCGATGTGCGCGATGCCGTCTTGGCCGGATACGAGGACGAATTTTTCGACTGATGTCCGACGCCGGACGTGTTAAAATGTTTTTAAATAAACATAAAAGATAAAAATTCAACAAATAGTTGTTTTTTGTATTCGTAAGCGCTAAGTTTGCGCCCGGATATTAACACGAATGTAACAACGGCATGACGCCGCCGTCGGTCTCCGCGAGAAGGCCCGGAGCGGAGCGCCGGATAAAAAACGAATGAAATGAAAGTTGCGATTGTCGGGGCGAGCGGTGCCGTGGGACAGGAATTTCTGCGGGTGTTGGAACAGCGGGATTTTCCCGTCGATGAATTGCTGTTGTTCGGTTCCGAACGCAGCGCGGGACGCAAGTACGTCTTCCGAGGACAAGAGGTGACGGTCCGTTTGCTGGCCCATAACGACGATTTCGAGGGGGTGGATGTCGCCTTCGCGTCGGCCGGGGCCGGAACGTCGAAGGAGTTCGCCGAGACGATTACCCGTCACGGGGCGTTGATGATCGACAATTCGAGCGCGTTCCGCATGGACGAAGACGTACCGTTGGTCGTGCCCGAAGTCAACCCCGAAGACGCGGTGGCTCCTCCGAGACGGATCATCGCCAATCCGAACTGCACGACGATCCAGATGGTCGTGGCGCTCAAGGCGATCGAAAATCTGTCGCATATCCGCCGCGTGCACGTGTCGACCTACCAGTCGGCCAGCGGAGCAGGTGCTGCAGCGATGGCCGAGCTCGAAGAGCAGCACGCCCAGTTGGTCCGGGGCGAGCGGCCCACGGTCGAGAAGTTCGCCTACCAGTTGGCCTATAACGTGATTCCTCAGGTGGACGTTTTCACCGACAACGGCTATACGAAGGAGGAGATGAAGATGTTCAACGAGACGCGCAAGATCATGCACTCGGACATTCGGGTGAGCGCCACGTGCGTGCGGGTGCCGGTCATGCGGGCCCATTCCGAGTCGGTATGGCTCGAAACGGAACGTCCCGTTTCCGCCGACGAGGCGCGCCGGGCATTCGCTGCGGCCCAAGGCGTCGTGCTGATGGACGAACCGGGCGAAAAGACCTATCCGATGCCGTTGCCGCTGGCCGGAGTCGATGCAGTCTACGTGGGACGCATCCGCGAAGATATTTCCGATCCCAACGGGCTGACGTTCTGGTGCGTCAGCGACCAGATCCGCAAGGGCGCGGCGCTGAACGCCGTGCAGATCGCCGAGTACCTCGTCGCGACGGGGCATTTGGGATAGTCTGCTGCTTCGGGGCTGTGGGAGGCTTTTCCGCTTCCGCATCCTGACACTGCCGATACGATAACGTTCCGTCGAACCCCTTACGGGTTCGGCGGAATTCGTTCGTGTCCTGCCTGTTTCGGCGGTAGGGCGATCGATGAGTGCGGTATGCCGGCGCGAAGCGGTCCGCATCGGGGTATTTTTCCGTTTCCGGATGTGTGTACGAATGGAGAAACCGCGGCGCACGGAGGCGACGGGAGCGGGGAAACCGGCCGTCGGCGGAAGTTTTTTCGAAAGTTTTGCGGACGGGAGAGAATTGTCGTGTCGGAAGCGGATTCGGAAACGCGTGGGGCCGAATTGTTGCGGAACATAGTTTCCGTTGTGTTCGACGGAATTGTCCGCTGTGCGGCAGCGATTCGGGTCTACGGAAATCCTGTGCACCGCAGGGTTTTGTTCCGATCCTGCGGCGGAATTTTCGGGGTTCGATGTAGCTGTATTGCCAATATGGGCCGGCAGGTCGCAGCAGGCGATGGGTAGGAACCGGTTGGCGCGGTGCAGCGATTCGAAGGGTTGGCGGACCTATGCAGGGAGAGCGGACAGGGAGTGCTTTATGCGCATCGTTTCCGTATCGTTTCGCTTCGTTTCGGGCCGGTTCGAAGCACTCCGAAATCGAGAGCGTGCGTGCGAGCCCGCTTGCGTCGCAGGGAGCCGGCTCCGGACGTTCGTTTGCCGAAGGTCCGCCTTTTCGATCCGCGATTGCGGAATGTATGATGGCATTCGTCCGCGGCGGACGGCGGGGAGACGGCGGGTGAAAGGCGGCGATTCCGGTCGTCAGTTTCCGAAGACGGCGCGGGCGAGGTCTTCGATCTTGTTGACGTACACGATGCCGATGCCGCCGGGAGGGGAGGGCAGGTTTTTGCGCAGGTAGCCCGATACGACGATGCGCTTGAATCCCAGTCGGGCGGCTTCGCCGATGCGTTGTTCGCTGCGCGGAGCGGGGCGTATTTCGCCCGACAGTCCGATTTCACCGGCGAAACAGGTGTCGGCCCCGATGGGACGGTCGAAGTAGGAGGAGAGAATGGCCGCCACGACGCTCATGTCGAGCCCCGTGTCGCTGACCTTGAACCCTCCGGCGAAGTTCAGAAAGACGTCTTTCTGGTACATTTTCAGTCCGACCCTCTTTTCGAGCACGGCCAGCAGCATGTTCAGGCGGCGGGAGTCGAATCCGGTGGCCGAGCGCTGGGGTGTGCCGTAGGCCGCCGTGCCGACGAGCGCCTGCGTCTCGATGAGGTAGGAGCGTGCGCCGTCCAGTGCCGCGCCCACGGCGATGCCGCTCAGCGGTTCGTCGTAGTGCGAGAGCAGGATTTCGGAGGGGTTGTCCACTTCGACGAGCCCTTCGCCCCGCATTTCGAACACGCCGATTTCGAACGTCGCGCCGAAACGGTTCTTGATGCTGCGCAGGATGCGGTAGATGTTGTTGTTGTCGCCTTCGAACTGCAACACGACGTCTACGATATGTTCCAGTATCTTCGGGCCGGCGATGATGCCGTCCTTGGTGATGTGGCCGATGACGACGACCGACGTGTCGGTCTGCTTGGCGTATTTCTGCAACAGGGCCGCGCATTCGCGGATCTGGGAGACGCTGCCGGGCGAGGAGTCGATCGTCGCCGTGTGGATCGTCTGGATGGAGTCGATGACGACCAGATCGGGCGTGTGCCGCGCCGCTTGGGCGAGGATGTTTTCGAGGTCGGTTTCGCTGTATATGAGGCAGTCGTCGTTGCCGATGCCGATGCGCTCGGCCCGCATCTTGATCTGATGGGGCGATTCCTCTCCGGAGACGTAGAGCGTTTTCATGCCCGATGTGCCGAGGGCGATTTGCAGGCTCAGCGTCGATTTGCCGATGCCGGGTTCTCCGCCCAGCAGGATCATCGACCCGCGCACGAGGCCGCCGCCCAGCACCCGGTTCACTTCGCCGTTGCCGAGGTCCGTCCGCGAGAAATTCTGGCGTTCGATTTCGCGGACCGGCAGCGGACGGTTTCTCTCTCCGTCCGGCGCGAACGAGACGCTGCGGGGCGACTCTTTTTGGACGACCTCTTCCACGAACGTGTTCCACTCGCCGCAGGAGGGGCATTTGCCCACCCATTTGGCCGATTCGTAACCGCAGTTGCGGCAGAAAAACGATTTTTTCAGTTTCGCCATATTGTCGGAGAATATGAAAAAGTGACGGTATCGTCGCCCGTCCGGAGCTTTTCGGGTGCACCGTCGATTGTCGTGTCGGGGCCGGAGCCCTGCATCGGAAAGACGCTGTCCGGCGGTCCGGTCTGCGGTCGCTTTCCCTTGTCCGGAGAGCACCTTCCGTCGTCGGGGCGGATTTTCGTCGGGCTTCTTGTCGAAGCGCCGGGGCGTTCGGTCCGCCGCAGATCGGAAAAAGGCCCGGCCGCCGGCTTCTATTTGATGAAGAACCGGTAGATGTCGTTGCCGTTGGCGAAGACGAGCAGGGCCAGCAGGATAAACAGTCCGGCGATCTGGGCCCGTTCGAGGAACTTGTCGCTCGGCTTGCGGCGCGTGATGACCTCGACGAGCAGGAACAGCACGTGTCCGCCGTCGAGCGCCGGGATGGGCAGGATGTTGACGACGGCCAGCATGATCGACAGGAAGGCCGTGATGCGCCAGAACTCCTCCCAGCTCCAGTAGTCGGGGAAAATGTTTCCGATGGCCAGTATGCCTCCGACCGATTTGTAGGCTTCGGTCTTGGGCGTAAAGATCAATTTGATCTGTTTGAAATAGCTTCCGATTTCGCTGCCGGTGCGTTTGATGCCTGCCGGTATGGCCTGCCAGAACGTGTAATCGTGCGAACTGAGTTTCAAAATCTTGTCCAGCCGGGCGAGATAGGTGCCTACGGTTCCTTCGGACGATACTTTTACCGGGAGCGTTATCAGTCGCGTGATGCCGGCCGAATCCCTCATCAGGCTCAGGCGGACGGTATCGCCTTTGCGGGCTTCGAAAACCTCGCGGTACTGGTCGTAGTAGCGGACGGGCTCTCCGTCGATCGAGACGAACGTGTCGCCGGGCCGGATGCCCGCCTTGGCGGCTTCGGTGCCGGAAACCACTTCTCCTACGACGAACGGGAGCCGAGGAGCAGCGAAATCGGGCGATTCGATCAGCCGGGCCATCGCCTCTTCCGGAATGTCGATCCTGCGGCGGGCGCCGTCGCGCTCGACGGTCACGTAGGAGGCTTGGTCGAATACGATGGAAGGCAACAGCATCGTCGCGTTTTCGAGCGGCTTGCCGGCGATGTCGACGATTTTGTCGCCGTTTTCGAAGCCGATTTCCCGGCCCAGTTCGTTGAACGTGTAGCCGTGTTCGACGTCCCGGTTGGCCAGATAGGTCTCGCCCCACGCGAAGCTGATGCCGATGTAGATCGCTACGGCCAGCAGGACGTTCATCAACACGCCGCCCACCATGATCAAAAGCCGCTGCCACGCGGGCTTGGCCCGGAACTCGTAGGGCTGCGCGGGCTGTTTCATCTGTTCGGTGTCCATCGACTCGTCGATCATGCCCGATATTTTCACATAGCCCCCGAACGGAATCCAGCCTACGCCGTATTCGGTCTCGCCCTTTTTGAATTTGAGGAGCGAGAACCACGGGTTGAAAAACAGGTAGAATTTCTCGACGCGGGTTTTGAAGATTTTGGCGAAGGTGAAATGTCCCAGCTCGTGGATGATGACCAGCAGCGAGAAGCTCAGTATGAATTGCAGAATCTTGATGAGGATTTCCATATCGCGGTGTTTGTGTTTTTCGGATTATCGGATCTGGGAGAGGGCCGTGCGGCGGGCTTCCCGGTCCGTATGTTCGTATTCTTCCAGTGTGGCGCAGCGCGAAATCGTCGTTTTTTCCAGCGTCCGGGCGTTGATGCGGGCGATGTCGGTGAAGGCGATGCGGCCTTCGAGGAAAGCGGCCACGGCGACCTCGTTGGCCGCATTGAGCACGGCTCCGCTGTTGCCTCCCCTCCGCAGGCATTCGTAGGCCAGTTCGAGATTCGGGAAACGCTCCGTGTCGGGTTCGAAGAATCGGAGCGAGCCCAATCGGCAGAAGTCGATGCGCGGACCCGCGAGCGGCAGCCGCTGCGGGAAGGTCAGCGCGTACTGGATGGGCAGGTGCATGTCCGGCGTTCCGATCTGGGCCTTGATAGCTCCGTCGGCGAACTGCACCATCGAATGGACGACCGATCCGGGATGGATCACGACGTCGATCTGCTCCGGGCCGAGGCCGAACAGCCAGCGGGCCTCGATCACCTCGAATCCCTTGTTCATCAACGAGGCCGAGTCGATAGTGACTTTCGCACCCATGTGCCAGTTGGGGTGGGCGAGCGCTTCCTGTACGGTCGCTTCGTGCAGCGTTTCGGCTGGCCGGTGCAGGAACGGGCCGCCGGAGGCCGTCAAAATGACTTTGTCCACGGGCGAGCTCTCTCCGGCCAGACACTGGAAAATGGCCGAGTGTTCCGAGTCGACCGGCAGGATCGGCGCATTGTGCTTTCGGGACAGCTCCGTGACGATTTCGCCGGCCACGACGAGACACTCCTTGTTGGCGAGGGCGACCTTTTTGCCGTGGTGCAGCGCATTGGCCGTCGGGAAGAGGCCGCTGTAACCGACCAGTGCCATGACGACCGTGTCGACGCTTTCCGAGGCGACGACCTGTTCGACGGCGTCGCTTCCCGCGTACACCTTGACGGGCAGTTCCTTGAGCGCTTCGGCGAGGGCCGGGTAATGGGCTTTGTCGGCGATGACTACGCTGTCGGGCAGAAACTCGGCGGCCTGTCGGGCCAGCGCTTCCCAGTTCCGGCGGGCCGTGAGTGTGGTGATTTCGAAAAGATCGGGGTATTGCCGGACGATGTCGAGCGTCTGTGTTCCGATCGAACCCGTCGATCCGAGTACGGCTAAACGTTGTCTCTGTCGTGTCATAAACCTGCGGCGGGGGCTGCATCGCGCCCTCCGGTGCTTTGTCTTTTTGTGGCCGGTGCTGCCCGGCCGGTTAGAAAACGATGTATCTTCGGGGATCGACCGGCGATCCGTTGTGCCAGAGTTCGAACTCGAAGAGTTTTTTGGACCCCTCGGCAGTCCGTCCGTCTCCCGTGTAACCGATGATTTCGCCGCGGGAGACGCGTTCACCCGCTTTTTTCAGCAGGCGGGCGTTGTGGCGGTAGACCGAAACCATGTTGTCGCCGTGCTGGACGTAAACGACGAACCCCTCTTCGGGCGTCCATCCCGACGAGATGACGGTGCCGTCCGCGACGGCCATCACCTGTTGGTTGTCCGTCGTGGCCAGACCGATGCCGTACCGCCTTTCCGTCGGGTCGAACTCTTCGGCGACGACGCCCTTGACGGGCGACTGGAGCTCCATCGAGCTGCGCAGGCTTTTGCGCGCCGCATCCGGATCGTCGAGGCTGTACGCTCCGGAGGGCGTTTCCATCTGGCTCCTGAGCAGCGAGTCCTCGGCCACGGGAGCGACCGTCGTCCCGCCGTGCGGCGAGGCGGAGTCGGGGGTGTGGATGTCGTTGCGTGTGACCGGATTCTTGCCGGCCATGATCAGGGCGATATTCTCGCTGTATACCTGCATGTTGCGAAGTTCCATCTCCAAGGAGTCGAGCCGCATGACGTTCTCGACGAGCATCGTGCGCGACCGGCTGCCCGGATAGCCCGGCACGAGGTCCAGTATCGGCGTATAGGCGACCGTCGTCGTGACGATGATGAACAGAATCAGCACGAAAGCCAACAGGCCTGCCAACAGATTCAACGGACTGATGTACATGTACCACACCTCCGAGTCGGTGTGCCGGTTGCGCACGCTGAGCCGGTGTTTCTCCCGCAGGTGGCGGACCAGATAGGCGAGGTTTTTTTTCAGATTCATCATCGCAGGGCCGAATTACGGATTACAAAGGTAATAATTTCCCCGGCCAAACGCCACGCCCCGTCCGATTAAGCCGGTTATTTCGGGCGGTTTTGTCCGGCCGGATTTTGAAAATGCGTTATAAAGTGTAAATTTGCGTAACGCTTCCGCCGGATATAACGGCCGGGCGGAGCGTTTTATTCTCCGGAGGTCGGAAACGGAAAAGCAGAGGAGGACCGTCCGGTGTTTCGAATTAATTCGTATTTTCTTCAACGCATGGTTAAACCTACACTTCTGGTTCTCGCGGCGGGCATGGGCTCCCGCTACGGATCGCTCAAACAGATGGACGGCGTGGGCCCCAACGGGGAGGCCATCATCGACTATTCGATTTACGACGCCGTGCGCGCCGGTTTCGGACGCGTGGTGTTCGTGATCCGTCATCTTTTCGAAAAGGAATTCCGTGAAATCTTCACGCCCGAACGGTTCGGCGGCCGCATCGCCGTCGATTTCGTGTTTCAGGAACTCGACAAACTGCCTGCCGGATTTACCGTGCCGGCCGACCGCGTCAAGCCGTGGGGAACCAATCACGCCGTGATGATGGGCGCCGAGGCGATCGGCGACGAGCCTTTTGCCGTCATCAACGCCGACGACTTCTACGGCGACGACGCCTATCGTACAATGGCCGATTATTTGCGCAGCGTGGCCGGGCAGAAAAACCATTACTGCATGGTGGGCTATGAGATTCGGAATACCCTCTCCGAGCACGGTGCCGTTTCGCGCGGCGTGTGCGGCGTGGACCGCAACGGCAACCTCACTTCGATGGTGGAACGGACCCGCATCGAACGCCGGGAAGACGGTCGCATCGCCTACGAGGACGAGCGCGGGGAATGGGTGCCGATGGCCGACGATACGCCCGTGTCGATGAATATGTTCGGCTTCACGCCCGACTACTTCGACTATTCGGAAAAGTATTTCAGCACCTACCTCAAGGACAATATCGACAATCCGAAGTCGGAGTTCTACATCCCGACGATGGTCAACAAACTGGTTTCGGACGGCAAGGCCCAACTCCGCGTGTTGCGCAGTTCAGCCCGGTGGTTCGGCGTGACCTACAAGGAAGACCGTCCCGCCGTCGTGGAACGTATCGCCAAATTGGTGGAAGCCGGGGTTTACCCCGCCAAACTGTGGGAATAGCCTGCCCCTCGATGTATGATACGGCCCGTGCGGGCCGCTGCGGGGCCCCGTCCCCGGAACATGAAAAAACGCCCGATCGCTATGGATATAGAACAGAATATCTGGGGGTTCACGCCGCAGGGTGAAGCGGTGATCCTCTATACGATGACCAATGCCCGCGGGGCGTCGGTCCGGCTGACCAACATCGGAGCGGCCGTCGTGTCGATCGAAGTGCCCGACCGCGAAGGTCGCATGGCCGATGTCACGCTCGGTTACGACGATTTCAGGAGCTATTTCAACGACGGTCCCTGCATGGGCAAGACGGCGGGGCGTTTCGCCAACCGCATCGGCTTCGCCCGCTTCGAGCTTGACGGCAGAGAATATCGTCTGACTCCCAATTGCGCCGGACGCCATCATCTGCACGGCGGAGGCGAAGGCGGTTTTGCCAACAAACTTTGGGACAGTAGGGTCGAGACCGACCGGGTCGTATTCTCGCTGCTGAGTCCGGACGGCGATCAGGGCTATCCGGGCGATCTGAACGCCGAGGTCGTATACGACTGGAACGACGACTGCGAGCTTGAAATCACGCTCTACGCCGCCACGTCGGCCCCCACGGTGGTCAATCTGACCAATCATGCCTATTTCAATCTCTGCGGCGAGGGGGGCGACGCCCTTTCCAACGTATTGCAGCTCCATGCCGCCCATTATCTCGAAACCGACGCGGACCAGATCACCACGGGACGTCTCGTGCCCGTCGAAGGGACGCCGATGGATTTCCGGGCCGGCAAGCCGTTAGGCCGGGACATCGAAGCCGACTACGAGGCGTTGCGCTTCGGGGCGGGTTACGACCATTGCTGGGCCATCGACGGCTGGGAGCCGGGCCGGCTGACCGATTTCGGTTCGCTGTACGATCCGCAGAGCGGACGGCGTCTGACGATCCGCTCGACGCAGCCCGGCGTGCAAATCTACACCGGAAACTGGCTCCAAGGCGCGCCGCGCAGCCGCAGCGGACGCGAATACCGCAACCGTGACGGCGTGGCCATCGAGTGTCAGGCCTTTCCCGACAGTCCGAACAAGCCGGATTTCCCGTCGAGCGTGCTGCGTCCCGGCGAGGTGTACCGGCAAACGATCCTCTACCGGTTCGACGCCGAATGATCCGTACCGAAAACAGATAATCTAAAACTCACTAAAACAGAAAATTATGACCGACCAGAAAAAACCGAATTACACGTTCGCGCTGACGGTGATGATCGTGTTGATGTTCCTGCTGGGATTCATCACGACGATGAACAATTCGATGATCGCCTTCTGCAAGGAGGCTTTCAGTCCGCTCGACGACGTGAAACTGCAATTGATCAACACGGCGTTCTTCGGAGCGTATATCTTTTCGATTCCGATCGCGGGACTGCTCAGGAAGATCGGTTACAAAACCTCGTTGATTCTGGGTGTCGTGATGATCGGCCTCGGAATGGCGCTGAACTATCTGGGCGTGCAGGCCGGCTTCTACGGCTTCTTGTGCTGCATGTTCGTCGTGGCGCTGGGCATCGTGCTGCTGCAAGTGGCGCTCAACCCCTATGTGCTGGTGCTCGGTCCGGCCGAAACGGCGGCCAAGCGACTGACGATCAACCAGACGTTCAACTCGCTGGCTACGTTCGTCGCGCCGCTGTTCGTGTCGATGATCATCGTCTCCAACGGTTCGTACAACGTTTCCCAGATTCAGGTTCCTTTCCTCGGACTGGGTATCTTCGCCATCGTGCTGGGCCTGATCGTCACCTTCCTCAAGCTGCCGGTCATCAAGGAGGAGGAACAGGCGGTCGAACAGGGAAAAACCTATAAGACGAGCGCTTTCAAATACCCGCACGTCATGCTGGGTGCGCTGGGTATCTTTACCTACCTCGGCGTCGAAGTCGGCATTCCGAGTTTCTTCCCGGCCAAGTTCGCCGCGTTGGGTCTCAGCATCGCCGACCAGCCGGGTCTGCAGGCGCTTTTCTCGGCGCTGGACCTGAACCCGACCGACCCCACTTCGCTGCTGTCGCTCTACTGGGGCGGACTGCTCGTGGGCCGTGCTTTCGGTTCGGCCGTGCTCGCCAAGTTCAGCGCCCGTGCGGCGCTGACTGCCAGCGCGCTGCTCTCGGCCCTGTGCCTGCTGCTGTCGTTCGTCACGTCGGGCTGGCTGTCGCTGACGCTCTACATCGGAACGGGTCTGTTCCATTCGATCATGTGGTCCTGCATCTTCAGCCTCTCGTCGGTCGATCTGGGCCCGAACATGAAACAGGCTTCGGGAATCATCTGCACCGGCGTGATCGGAGCCGCCGTACTGATGCCCGTCATGGGCGGCGTGCAGAAAGGATTCGGCCTCGTGCCTGCTCTCTGCTGCCTGTTCGTCTTCTACGCCTACATGATCTGGTTCGCGCAGAAAGGCTCGAAAATCCGCACCGAATAGTTCGCCGGGCATTCGCCCGACGATACGATACGACCGGCCGCTCCTTCGTGGGGCGGCCGTCGTCGCATCGGGACCTCCGGGGCGCTTGGAACAGTTCTTGCGTGTCGGTACGCTAAAGCCAAAAGCAAGAACGATGAAAAAAAGGATACTGGTGACCGGGGGTGCCGGATTTATCGGCAGCCACCTCTGCGAGCGCCTGTTGGCGGACGGCAACGAGGTGATCGCCCTGGACAACTATTTTACGGGCGACAAGCGCAATGTGGAGCATCTGTTTCAGAATCCGATGTTCCGCATGGTCCGGCACGATATTACGTTCCCCTATTTCGAAGAGGTGGACCAGATTTACAATCTGGCCTGTCCCTCCTCGCCGCTCTATTATATGCACGATCCGGTGATGACGCTCAAGACGTCGCTCATCGGCGCGGTCAACGTGCTCGAAGTGGCCAAGCGCATGCAGGCCCGCATCGTGCAGGCCTCTTCGTCGAAGGTGTACGGAAGGGTCGAGGTGCCGTTGATTTCCGAGCAGTATCGCGGAAACGTCAATCCCATCGGGGAACGGAGCGCCTATCAGGAGGGCAAGCGGGCCGCCGAGTCGATTTTCGCGGCCTATCGCAACCAGTACGGCGTCGATACGCGGATCGTCCGGCTGTTCAACGTCTACGGGCCCCGCATGTCGCTCGAAGGCGGAAAGGTCATTCCGAGTTTCATTCGCAACGCGCTTTCGGGCGAAAACATTTCGATCCGCGGGAACGGCATGCAGACCCGTTGTTTCCTCTATATCGACGATGCGGTGGAGGCGCTCGTGCGGACGATGAATGCGGACGGAGACATGTCGCGTCCGGTCAATGTCGGCAGCGCCGATCCGATCCGGATCGACGCACTGGCCGAGGACATCATCAACCTGACGGGCAGCCCGTCGAAAGTGACGCTGCTCGATCTGCCCACCGAAAGTTCGCCCCGCAGCGTGCCCGACATCGCGTATGCCCGGAAACGGCTGGGATGGGAACCGCTGGTCCCCATCGAGGAGGGACTGACCCGCACGGTGGCCTATTTCGAGAAAAAGATGCGCTCCGAAAGCCGGATCTATCCGTTCTTCAGTTGGGCCGAAATGATGTGATTCGGGACCGGGACCCGGTAGTGGGTCTTTCGCGGATATTTTCCCGAAGGAAAGCGGGGCCGGAGTTCCGGCCCCGCTTTTTTTGTGCGCGGAAGGTTTCCTGTGGGGCAGGAGACGTCGGCGAATGCGGCAGGTACGGAAAACTCCGGCGGACAAATCCGACGTGGGAGGGGCCTGAGGATACGATTTCGGGTCGTTCCGTTGCCGTCGCGGCGGCAAGTTTCCGCAGGTAGTTCGGAACCGGACCCGCCGTCGCTGCGGCGTTTTCGGACTCACGGGTCGGCATGCCGCCGCCCGACGGAAAGAAGCTCGTCTCGACGCGATTCCCTCCGTCTGTCGTACTTGTCGTGGCGCGGCGCCAGTCGTAGCGGCATTCTGTCGGCCGAGGGTCGCCGCGGTCGTTTCCGTAAGAGTTTTCCTTTTTCGAAAATAACCGTTCCTTCCGGGCTTGAGTTGCCGGGAAGGAACGGTTTTCGTTCCCGGATTGACGGGCGGGTCCGGTTTTGCGGTGTGCGGCAGTGCGGTTTCCGACGGGGGGATCAGGGTTCGGCCTTGCGCCGCACGATGCGCACCGCCCGGCGGGTTTTCTGGACCAGATAGACGCCCGGCACCTGTTCGACGTACCGTCGGTAACTCTCCGCATCGTAACCCCGAACGGTGAGCAGTTCCATGTTTTTGTTGTACACCACGCGGAAGTCGGCTTGCAGCGTATCGACGACGGTTTGCAGGTGGCGCGAATCGTCGATGCACAGGCTCAGGTTGACGGCCGAGCTTTGGATGAGGTTGATTTTCTGCCGGTAGCGGGCGAAAACGGCGAAAATGTCGGGAAGCCGCTGTTCGAGCACGAACGAGAAGTCGCGCGGTCGCACGGAAACCAGTATTTGGTTCTGTTTGAGAATCCGCACCGGTACGCCGAGCGGCCCGTGCGCTTCGGCGCAAATGACGCTGCCCGGTTTCGAGGAGTCGCCGAAAGGACGCACGTGGAGCGGAATGCCTGCGTTCTGGAGCGGTTTGATGGTTTTCGGATGGATGATCTGCGCACCGCTGTACGCCAGCTCGATGGCGTCGAGGTAGCTCATCCTCGGAATGAGGACCGTGTCGTCGAACAGCCGGGGATCGGCGTTGAGGATGCCGTCCACGTCCTTCCAGATCGAGACGCTTTCGGCGCCGAGCATCGCGCCGACGAGTGCGGCCGAGTAGTCCGAGCCTTCGCGTCCCAGCGTCGTGGGGTTCCCCTCCGGCGTGGCGCCGATGAATCCCTGTCCGACGAACAGGCTCTCCGGGGCGTGTTCCACCGCCTCCCGCAACAGGGCGGCCGACCGGGCCGTATCGACCTCGGCCTCGCGGTAGCGGTCGTCGGTGACGAGGCAGCGCCGCATGTCGATCCATCGGTTGGGCAGACCCCGCAGGGAAAGATATTCCGACACGACGGTCGTCGAGAGCAGTTCGCCGTAACTGACGAGGCGGTCGTACCGGCGATCGTAGTCGTCCTCCGTGAGGCTGCCGAGCAGCGTGCGGACTTCGTCGTACAGGGCCCGGAGACGGGAGAGCAGCGGCGACGGATTGTCGAAGAGCGAGCGCACGATCTCGTCGTGGTAGCGTTCCACTTCGGCGAAGCGGTTCTGCGCCGCTTCCCTGTCGCCCCGCATCCAGCGGTCGAGCACTTCTTCGAGCGCATTGGTGGTTTTGCCCATCGCCGATACGACGATGAAAAGACGGTCCTTTTCCCGGCCGACGATACGGCGGAGATTTTCGATGCCTTCGGCCGAGCGGACCGAGGCGCCTCCGAATTTATAGACTTTGAGCGGTTGCATGGGCGATGGATGAGCCGGCGGACCGGCGGTCGGGTTCCGTCCGAACGGACACCGCAGCGAGCGCGTCGAGCCTCGCCGCGGTATCTGCGGACGGATCGGCGGTCGAACCCGCAGGGGAGCGGCCGTCGGTCGTATTCGGTTCTTTACCGGACTTCCGTTCCCGTGTTCCAGAACATGAACGAGAGTACGTCGGTCGTCTCTTCGATCCGTTTGGAGGTCGGTTTTCCGGCTCCGTGTCCGGCTTTGGTCTCGATGCGGATGAGCGTCGGACGGTCGCATCCCTGCGCGGCCTGAAGCGTGGCGGCGAACTTGAACGAGTGGGCCGGCACGACGCGGTCGTCGTGGTCGGCCGTCGTGACGAGCGTGGCCGGGTAGCAGGTGCCCGGAACGATGTTGTGCAGCGGCGAGTACCGGTAGATGTACCCGAACTGCTCCTCGTCGTCGCTGGAGCCGTATTCGACGGCCCAGCCCCAGCCGCAGGTGAATTTGTGGTAACGCAGCATGTCCATCACGCCCACGGCCGGAAGCGCCACGGCATAGAGGTCGGGCCGCTGCGTCATGCAGGCGCCCACGAGCAGCCCTCCGTTCGATCCGCCGGCGATGGCCAGTTTCTCGCTCGACGTATAGCCCTCGGCGATGAGGTATTCGGCCGCGGCGATGAAGTCGTCGAAGACGTTCTGCTTGTCGGCCAGCATGCCGGCTTTATGCCATTGTTCGCCGTATTCTCCGCCGCCCCGCAGGTTGGCCATCGCATAGACGCCGCCCTGTTCCGCGAGCAGAATGCCCAGCGGCGAGAAGCCCGGCGTCAGGCTGATGTTGAATCCGCCGTAGCCGTAGAGGTACGCGGGGTGCTTGCCGTCGAGCCGGATGTCCTTGCGATGGACCAGAAACATCGAGACGGGTGTGCCGTCCTTGCTCTCGAAGAACACCTGTTCGGTCGTGAAGTCGTCGGGATCGAACGCCACTTCGGGCGTTTTGAAGGCCGACGATTCGCCCGATGCGATTGCGTACCGGTAGATCGACGTGGGGCGGGTGAAGCCGGAGAAGGCGTAGAACGTATCGCTCTCTTCCGAGTCGCCCGAAAAGCCGCTGACCGTGCCGATGTCCGGCAGAGCGATGTCGCGCAGCTTTTTCCCGTCCATGCCGTACTGTTCCACGGCGCTCCGGGCCTTGTCGAGATAGAAGGCGAACAGCGATCCGCCCGCCGTCGAGGCTCCTTCGAGCAGGCGTTCCCCTTCGGGCAGCCATTCGCTCACGGCCGGACGGCCAGACGAGAAGTCGACCTGCACGAGACGGTATCGGGGAGCGTTTTCATTCGTGTAGAAAATCGCCTTGTCGTCCTTGCCGAAGACCATCGCATAGTCGTTGGCGAAGCCGGGGAACAGCACCTCGAACCGGGCGCCGGGTTTCGTCAGGTCTTTGCAAAGTACCTCGTTGCCGCTGGTTCCTTCGGTGGCGAAGACGAAAAGCTGGCGGTTGTCCTTGCTCACCTCGGCGCTCAGGTAGCGCAGCGGATGGTCTTTGTCTTCGTAGACCATACGGTCGGCGCTCTGGTCGGTGCCGAGCTTATGATAGAAAATCTTCTGGAAACGGTTCTGGGCCGAGAGCATCTCCTCGCGCGTCGGCTCGTCGTAGCCGCTGTAGTAGAATCCCTCCCCGCTCCATGTCGCTCCGGAGAACTTCACCCAGCGGATCGTGTCGGAGAGCGCGGCTCCCGTTTCGGTGTCCATGACGCGGATTTCGACCCAGTCCGATCCCGATGCGGCGACCGAGTAGGCCATATAGCGGTCGTCCTGCGAGAAAGAGACGTTCGACAGCGCCACGGTGCCGTCCTCGGAGAGCGTGTTCGGGTCGAGGAACACTTCCATGGGAGCGTCGAGTCCTTTCTGGCGGTAGAGGACGCTCTGGTTGCGGAGGCCGTCGTTCTCGAAGAAATAGTAGTAGTCGCCGTGTTTGGCCGGTACGCCGTATTTGGGATAGTTCCACAGTTCGGTCAGGCGCTTGCCGATCTTGTCGCGGAAGGGGATCTGCGAGAGGTAGTCGCGGGTCACTTCGTTTTCGGCGGCGACCCATTCGGCGGTTTCGGCGGCGTTGTCGTTCTCCATCCAGCGGTACGGGTCGGCGACTTTGGTTCCGAAATAGTCGTCCACGGTGCTGTCCATCCGGGCGACGGGATAAGGCTGTGTCGTGATTTTCATCTTCGGTTTGCAGTTCGTGCACAGGACGCCTGCGGCGAGCAAGGCGGTTCCCACGGTGAGGAAACGGTTCGTCATCTTGATCGTGTTTAATTTCGAAACGGGGGCGAGCGGTTTTGTGAAAAACCTTTCAACGGGCAAAAGTAGAAATTGTTTCTTAATTTATTGGCATAAAAATTTCTAACTTCGCATGGAAAACCATAACGAAAGCGAAATGACGAACGAAACTTTGAAGAAGACGATCGAGGAGGCGTGGGAGAACCGGACGCTGCTCGCTCAGGCTGCCGTGGCGGAGGCCGTGCGTCGGGTCGTGGACCTGCTCGACGCGGGAAAGCTGCGGACGGCGGAGCCCCTGTCCGACGGACAGTGGCAGGTCAACGAGTGGGTCAAGAAAGCGGTCATCCTCAATTTTCCGCTTCAGCGGATGGAGGTCTCCGAGGCCGGTCCGATGCAGTTCCACGATAAGCTGAAACTCAAAACCGGTTACGACAGGCTGGGTGTGCGCGTGGTGCCCCATGCTGTGGCCCGCTACGGTGCCTATCTGGCTCCGGGCGTCATCATGATGCCTTCTTACGTGAACATCGGGGCCTATGTCGACGAGGGCACGATGGTCGATACGTGGGCTACGGTGGGTTCGTGCGCCCAGATCGGCAAACACGTCCACCTGAGCGGCGGCGTCGGTATCGGCGGCGTGCTCGAACCGGTACAGGCCGCTCCGGTCATCGTCGAGGACCATTGTTTCGTGGGCAGCCGCTGCATCGTCGTCGAGGGGGCCCATGTCTGCCGCGAGGCCGTGCTGGGCGCAGGCGTGGTGATTACCGGATCGACCAAGATCATCGACGTGTCGGGACCGGAACCCAAGACGTACAAGGGTTACGTTCCGGAACGTTCGGTCGTCATTCCCGGATCGTATACGAAGCATTTCCCTGCCGGCGACTATCAGGTTCCCTGTGCGTTGATTATCGGGCAGCGGAAAGCCTCGACCGATACCAAGACGTCGCTCAACGACGCGTTGCGCGAGTTCGGTGTGGCGGTATAGTTGACCCGCAGCGATAAAATGACTATTTTTGGCGGAACGCTCCCTCCCTTTCCGGAGGGTGGTGCGTTCCGCCGTTTTTCGTCTTTTTCCGGGCTTGCGGCGCTTTCGTCCGGGAGCAAGGGGCCGGCAGACGCCGGGTGGCCGTTGCACGGACGCCGGATGACGGGCGGACCGCGGCGGGACGAACGCAGAGGAGCCGGTTCCCGGAGACCGGTCGCGATAGCATACGTGAATGAAATGAAAGAGAGACTCGAACGATTCGCCCGGCTTTCGGGCTTCACGGCGGCCTGTTTCGACGAACTGGCTTCGACGAACGATACGGCCCGCGATCCGCGCTACGGGGCGGGAGACGTCGTACTGGCCGAGCGTCAGACGGCCGGCCGCGGCCAGCGCGGCAATTCGTGGAGCAGCGGCACGGGGCTGAACCTGACGTTTTCGGTCGTGTTATGTCCCGAATTTCTGCCGGCGGCCCGGCAGTTCTATGTTTCGAAGGTCGTGGCGCTGGCCGTATCCGATACGCTGGCCCGGTGGGGGATCGGGGCGCGGATCAAATGGCCCAACGACATCTATATCGGCGACCGGAAGACGGCCGGCATCCTCATCGAAAACGACCTCTGCGGCGGGTATATGGCGCGGTCGGTCGTCGGGGTGGGGCTCAATGTCAATCAGACGCGCTTCGATGCGTCGCTGCCCAATCCGGTGTCGATGGCGCTCGCCGCGGGGCGGAGCTTCGACCGGGCCGAGGTGTTCGAGACGTTCTACCGCTGCCTGAGCGAGCGTTACGGCGCGCTGGCCGAAGAGAGGGACCGGAGCATCGACGACGATTATCTCGCGAGGCTTTACCGGTTGGGCGAGCGGCATGCTTTCGTGGACGGGCGCACGGGCGCACGCTTTGTGGGGACGATCCGCGACGTGCTTCCCGCCGGCGATCTGGTGGTCGGGACAGGGAGCGGGATCAGGCGTTATCTGTTCAAGGAAATCGAATACGTGATCGGGACGCAGCCCGACGGGCGAAACTTTCCCGAAGGAATGTAACTTTTTCTGCGATGATTCGTTATAATGTCAAATCCCGGACTCGATGACGGTTTCAGATTACGACAGGTGCGTCGAGCGGTATTCCGATAATCTCTACCGTTTCGCGCTGAAATCTTTGCGCGACGGCGAGCAGGCCAAGGACATCGTTCAGGAGAGTTTTCTGAGGCTGTGGGAGAAGCGGAGCGCCGTGATGGCCGGAAAGGAGAAGTCCTATCTGTTCACGGTGGCCTATCGTCTCATCGTCGATCATGTCCGGTTCGGGAAACGGTACGCAGGCGGCGAGGCGCTGCTCGAAAGACGGCGTTCCCCCTCCGGAGGAGGGTACGACGATCTCTCGGATGTGATCGGACGCTATCTGGACCGTCTGCCTTCCCGGCAGAAGCTGCTGATCATGTTGCGCGACTACGAAGGATATTCCTACCGCGAGATCGCCGACATGACCTCGCTCAGCGAAGCGCAGGTGAAAGTCTATATTTTCCGTGCGCGGGTGGCGTTGAAAAAGAGTATAGGCGACCTAAACGATATTTTGTGATGAATCTGGACCGAAGCAATTACGAACAGTGGGCGTTGGATTACCTCGAAGGAACGCTCGGCGCGGCCGAACGCGAGTCGTTCGAGCGGTTTCTCGCGGCGCATGCCGATCTTGCGGCCGAAATCCGTTCGCTCGATCCGCTGCCCGTGCTGCCTGTCGAACGGATCGCATATCCCGCTGCGCGGGCTTTGCTCAGGGGCGGGCGACGGATGGCTCTGCGTCGGGCCGGCTCGCTGTTGAGCGGCGCGGCGGCGGCATCGCTGTTCGTCGGGCTGTTCGTCGTGGCCGACCGCACCGTATCCCAAGGACGCGAAAGGCTGATGAGTCAGCGCATCGTGCTGCCCGCAGAGGAAATGCCGCCCGTGGAGATCGCGGGAGCTTCGTCGGAAGAGGAGCCGCAGCAGGCTTCGCCCGCCGTTCTGACGGCCCATCGGGTCGCGGTGCCGGTCTCTTCCGGACGCATCGCACCGGTCGAAAACCGCCGCGCGCTGCCCTCTGTGGCCGAGGTGTCCGCAACGTCGCTTCGCAGCGCTGCGGAAATGCCCGTCGCACCGGTGTTGGACGAAAGTCTCGCCGGGAGAATAGAAATCAAGGCGGCAGGCCGCTCGGCCGTTCCCGTCGTCTCGGCGATGTCCGTGCCTCCGAAGGCGTTCGAAACCGTTTCGGAAAACGGACGGCGTCCTCTCCGCGCAACCCGTTCCGTCGCCCGGACGGCGGACGAAGAGCAGGGGCGGACCGGCGTCGGCGAAGGCCGCACGGCGATCTCGTCGCTGTTGGCTCCGCTCGATTGTATCATTCCCATAAAAACCTATCGTACCGAAAATGAAAGCGGAATCGAAATCGCTTCGCTCATCCGGATCGGCAATCGAAAAATAGATTGATGTCAGTTATGAAAAAAACGTTGTGCCTTGTCGTTTTCGTCGTTTGGCTTTCGACCCTCTGCGGTCAGTCGCCGGACACGGTGAACCAGAAAAGGGAGGTGTTCATCGAAGAGGGACGTTTCCGCGACGGCGAGAAAAACAAGAGAGTGGCGGGCGAAAGCAAACTCGTCGTGGCGATCGACGATTTTTCGAAGAAGTCCGGTTCGAAAAAATCGTCCCATCGTAACCGATTCGTCTGGAACGACGGGCATTGGGCCGGTATAGGGGTACATTACAGCGGGTTGATTACCAATCTGGGCAACCTGAACCTGCCCGCCGACGCGCAGTTTCTCACCCAGAGCGCCAAGTCGATCGGCGTGTCGATCAATCCTGTCGACTATACGCTCGTCAAATACCGCCGGTTCGGACTCATTACCGGTCTGGGCGTGGAGTTCAACAATTTCCGCTTCGACGACAACGTGGCGCTCAAGTACCAGAACGGCGTGATGGGCCCCGATCCCGCTTACGAAGGCATCCATATCGCCAAGTCGAAACTCTATACCTGTTACCTGAACGTGCCGCTGCTCGTGGAGTTCCAGATGGGACGCCGGAACCACTTTTTCATCAATGCCGGCGTCGTGGGCGGCTGGCGCATGGGTGCGCATACGAAAGTCAAGGCCGTCGACGACCGGTTGCGGGGTACGTTCAAGGACAGGGGGAACATGGGGCTGCGCAATTTCCACTACGGATATACGGTCCATATCGGTTACGATCATTTCGCCGTTTCGGGAACCTATTACCGGCCTTCGATCTTCCGCAAGGGACATGGTCCGCAGGTCGAACAGGTCAACATCGGTCTGACGCTGATGTGGTAAAGTCGCCGAGCGACTTTCGGGGCAAAATGACGGAGGGTGTCTGCAACGGGCGGACACCCTCCGTCGTTTCGGAAGTGCGTTTCCTCGGCGCGTTCGGCAGGGGGATTTTCCTCCGCGGCGATTCTCCGGGTCGCTGCCGGAAAGGGGCTCCGAATCGGCGGGAAGGAGAGGATCGCGTGTCCGGTATGCGATCGACGTCTGTGTTTTATGGGGCGTGGCCCCGTGCGTGCCGGTATGCTTTCGGGGGCATCGTTCCTCGTTTCGGTCCGGCGCGGCGACAGAAAGCCTTCTTCCGGTCGTTCTTTTGGACCCTCTCTGCATTTGGTCCTTTGGGACGAATGCGTTATTTTCGTGCCCACCTAACCCGAACCCGTTATGAATCGAATGAAATTCCGTTTTTTCCTCGCCTGTCTCGTCTGCGTCTTTTCCGGCGTCGCCGCACAGGCCGCCCGCTCCGATGCGGGTTACTGGACCGATCCCGCCGTCCGCAAAGGACTCTATGTCACAGCCTCGCCGGATGCCGGCGGCCGCGCCGAAATCCGCCTCGGAGAGCGGAGGTATTGCGCCACGGGCACCAACTGTTACGATCTGTTCCTTTGTTCGGTAAAGTGGAATGCCGACGGGACGGTCTCTTTCGACTTGGCCGATTCGTTCGAAACGCTCGATCTGCTCGCCCGCGAAGGGGTGCGGATCGTCCGCTTCAATTGCGGTGTTTATTATGCGCCCGAACTGACGGCCTATACGGAGCATCGGGAAGCGTATCTCGATGCGCTCCGGCAGATTGCCGCGCGGGCCGAGGAGCTGAAAATCGGTTTGATTCCGAGTCTGATATGGCATTTCTTGGCCGTTCCGACCTTTTTCGACGAACCGTTGCGCAGCTGGGGCGAAAGCCACAGCCGCACTTCGCGTTTTTTAGAGATCTATACGCGGGACGTCGTCGAGGCTCTGGCCGGTTACAAAAGCATCTTCGCTTGGGAGTTCGGCAATGAAATGAACCTTCAGTCCGACCTGCCCAACTGGCAGACCGAGTTCGGCCGTCCGGGTCTGGAAAACAAACTCAACGGACGGGATGTCCGTCGCGCTTTCGAAGTGTTTTTGAAAACGGTCCGCCGCTGCGATCCCGACCGACGCATGACGATGTCGGGGAACGCTACGCTGCGGCCGGAGCAGTACCATCTCTTCTCGGAAGGCGAGTGGAAGACGGACGACGTGCGGCAGTATGCGAAGATGACGAAAATGTTCAACCCCGGAGGAATGAGCACCGTGACCGAGCATGTCTACGAGTCGGGACGCGAGTTCGCCGACCGCGGCGAGGTTTCACTCGACGAACAGTTGGCCGTGGCGATGGAAACGGCCGCTTCGCTCGGCAAGGCCTATGTCGTGGGCGAGTTCGGCGGCGTGCTGTCGTCTGAACGGGAGTACCGGAAATTCTACGAGGCGTTCCGCGACGCAGGCGTGCAGCTTTCGCTGATCTGGAACTTTTCGCTCCGGGGCCGGATCGAGCACAGCTTCACGGCCGATTCTCCGCGCGGGACGTATCTGTTCCGCTTGATCCGCGAATACGACGGAAAATGCGGGGAGGGCCGGTAGGCCGGGGAACGTTTTTCCCGGGAGACCGTTCCGGCATCCTTCATTTTGGTTCGGCGGCGTGTCCTCTTTCTTCGAGGCTGTCGTGTCCGTTCCGATCTTTTCGGCCGGGCAAGCGATTTCGCACAGGAGGCGGATCGCTTGTCCCGGCTCGTTTTTCCTGTTTCGCCGGTGCACCGCCCGTCCGGGCCTTCGTCCACCGGGGGGAGCGTTCGCCGGTGTACGGGCTCGGAGGGATGCTCCGACGCCATTCCGTGCTTCGGTTACGGCTTTTCCCTGCTTCGGGAGACGTCTTCTTCGTTTCGAGAGCGGGCGGCGATCCCGTTCGCGTCCGTCGGCGGGGTGTCTGCGCCCGGCGAGTCCCGGCGTCGCGTCCGTCGATCCGGCCGCATGGGATCGGCATGCGGCCGACGATATGCCGGAATGCAGCGGCCTTCGGTGCATGATGCCGTCGGTCCGTTTCGTGACGGCCGTCCGTCGGACACGGACGAAAAAAGCGGCCGCGAAGGGCCGCTTTCGACAGGCTTCGAAAGCCGGGTTATTTGTAGCGTTTGTCCAACGCGACATAGGTGGCCTCTTCCGACACGTTCCGGTAGGCGGGACGAATGATCCGTTTGCTGTCGAAATTGAGTTCTTCGATCCGGTGCGCCGTCCATCCGGGAATGCGGCTCATGGCGAACAGCGGGGTGAAAACCTCGCGCGGCAGCCCGATCAGGTCGTACACGAAGCCGGAGTAGAAGTCGACGTTCGCGCAAACCCGCTTGTTGACTTTGTTGCCTTTGTAGTTCATGAAGACGTCGATGGCCCTCTCTTCGAGCAGTTCGAGGAACGCGAACTCCTCCTCCCGGCCTTTCTCTTTGGCCAGATCGCGGGCCATTTCCTTGAGCAGGAGAGCTCTTGGGTCCGAGATCGTATAGACGGCATGGCCGATGCCGTAGATGAGTCCGCACCGGTCGTACACCTCTTTGCGCAGCATGCGGTTCAGGTAGGCGTCGATTTCCTCCACGCTGGTCCAGTCGCGAATGTTCTCCTTGAGGTGTTCGAACATGCTGACGACGGCCAGGTTGGCGCCCCCGTGCAGCGGGCCCTTGAGCGAACCGATGGCCGCCGCGATGGACGAGTAGGTGTCGGTGCCCGACGAGCTGGTGACGCGGACCGTGAACGTCGAGTTGTTACCGCCCCCGTGCTCGGCGTGCAGCATCAGGGCGAGGTCCAGCGTCCGGGCGTCCAGATCGGTATAGTGCCCTTTGAGCATGTAGAGGAAGTTTTCGGCGATCGACAGGTCGTCTTTCGGGTAACGGATGTGCAGCGAACGGCCTTGGTTGCTGTGCCTCATGATGTTGTAGGCATAGGCGATGATCGTGGGGAATTTCGAGATCAGGTCGATGGACTGGCGCATCAGGTTGTCGCGCGAGGTGTCGTCCGGATTTTCGTCGAACGTGTACATTTCCAGCACGCAGCGGGCCAGAATGTTCATGACGTTCTGGCCTTCCAGATCGAGGATGTTCATCTTGGTCTTCTGGCCCAGCGGCATGAAGTCGTGCACCACCGAGCAGAACGTCGTCAGCTCCTCCCGGTCGGGCAGGTAGCCCGACAGCAGCAGGAACACCGTCTCCTCGAAGCCGAAGCGGCCTTCGGCCTGTATGCCGCGGACGAGCGACTCGACGTCGATGCCCCGGTAGATCAACCGGCCGGGAATGGCCTTGAGCCCGCCTTCGGGCATCCGTTCGTATCCCACGACGTTGCCGATTTTGGTCAGGCCGACCAGCACGCCGGAGTGATCCTCGTTGCGCAGCCCCCGTTTGACGTTGTACCGGGCGAACAGTTCGTGCTCGATGTGGCTGGTGGTCTTGATCGACTCGGACAATTTATAAATGATATATTCCCTTTTCATCTTCCTCTTTTTTGAACGTCTTGCTGCGCAATGTACAAAAGATTGTTAAATTATGCAAATTGTTATAAATTCAACAACAATTCTTTGCCGAATTCCGCGGTGCCGAGCGTGACGCCGCCGGGCATGAAGCGGGCCAGATCGCCGGTCGCCCGCCCTTTTTCGAAGGCCTTTTCCATGGCGGCCGTGACAAGTGAGGCCGCCTCGTTCCATCCCATGTATTCGAGCATCATCACGGCGGAGAGCAGCAGCGACGACGGGTTGACCTTGTTCTGTCCCGCGATGTTGGGAGCCGTGCCGTGCGTGGCCTCGAAGATGGCGTGGCCGCTCCGGAAGTTGATGTTGGCTCCCGGCGCGATGCCGATGCCGCCCACCATGGCCGCCAACTGATCCGAGATGTAGTCGCCGTTGAGGTTCAATGTGGCGATGACCGAATATTCTTCGGGAATCAGCAGCGTGTTCTGCAAAAAGGCGTCGGCGATGACGTCCTTGACGATCAGCCTGCCCGTCTTCCGCGCGGTTTCCAGCGCCCGGTCCGCTTCGTCGGCGCCCCGTTCCTTTTTGATCGCGTCGTAGCGGCGCATCGTGAACGTCCGTTCGGCGAATTCGTTCTCGGCCACGTCGTAGCCCCAGTTCTTGAATCCTCCTTCGGTAAATTTCATGATGTTGCCCTTGTGGACCAGCGTCAGCGACGGAAGTCCTCTCTCCAGCGCATATTCCAGCGCCGAACGCACCAACCGCTGCGAACCTTCGCGCGAGACGGGTTTGACGCCGAACGACGAGCTTTCGGGGAAGCGGACTTTCGTTACGCCCATTTCCTCGGTCAGAAACTTCAGGAATTTTTCCGCTTCGGGCGTACCGGCCTGCCATTCGATGCCGGCGTAGATGTCCTCGGTGTTTTCGCGGAAAATGTGCATGTCCACTTTCCCCGGCTCCTTGACCGGCGAGACGACGCCCCGGAACCAGCGCACGGGCCGCAGGCAGACGTACAGGTCGAGCTCCTGCCGCAGCGCGACGTTCAGCGAGCGGATACCGCCGCCGACGGGCGTGGTGAGCGGTCCCTTGATCCCTACTTTGTAGGTCCGGAAAGCCTCCATCGTCTCTTCGGGCAGCCAGCTGCCCGTCGTGTCGAAGGCTTTCTGTCCGGCCAGCACTTCCTTCCATTCGATCCGGCGGCGCTCGCCGTAGGCTTTCCGCAGGGCGGCATCGACGACCGAGCGCATGACCGGCGTGATTTCGGCACCCACGCCGTCGCCTTCGATGAAAGGAATCTCCACGATGTCGGGAACCGTCGGCTTGCCCGATTTTCCGATTGTAATTTTTTTCATTTTGTTAAATTTTATCAATGTCTTCGTGCGACGATCCCTCCGGGAGGTCCGGAAATGCGACCGGAGGCCGTCTCTCATTCTATCGGACGATTTTAGAAATAGCGTTCTTCCCGACCGGTGATGGCGTCGAGCAGGTTGCCGGCCAGCGAGCTGGCTCCGAGGCGGAACCGTTCGGGCGTCAGGTATGCTTCGCCCAAGAGCCGTTCGACGATCGTGTAGTAGAGCACCGCGTCGTCGGGCGCGGAGATGCCGCCCGCGGCCTTGAAGCCCGTCGCCCGACCGGTCTTTTCGGCGAAGGCGCGGATGGCCGCGCACATCGTCACGGCGGCTTCGGGCGTGGCGCCCGTGTCGGTTTTCCCGGTCGAGGTTTTGATGAAGTCCGCCCCGGCCAGCATGGCGATCACGGCGGCGCGGTAGATGAGGGCGGGATCCCGGAGCAATCCCGTTTCGAGAATGACTTTCAGCGTGACGTCTTCGCCCACCTCCTTGCGCAGCGTTTCGATTTCGTTGCCCATCGGGTCGTACTCTCCGCTGAGCATTTCGCCCACGCCGATGACGATGTCGATTTCGTCGGCTCCGTTTTCGACGGCCATCGACGTTTCGAGCATCTTCACTTCCAGATAGGTCTGCGACGAGGGGAAGCCGCCCGACACGCTGGTGATGGCCAGTCCCGATTCGCCGATGGCCACGCCGGCCGTTTCGACGAAGGCGGGGTAGACGCACACCGAAGCCACGTTCGGGATGTCGGGATAGCGCGAAGGAAATTCCACGGCCTTTCGGACGAACCTTTCGATATGCTCGTGCGAGTCGGTCGAGCCGAGCGAAGTGAGGTCGATGCACGAAAAGCATTTCCGGTAGACCTCTCGGTTCCGGTTCTTTTCCGTCAGCGGGCGGATTTCCTCCAGCATTCTCTCCACTTCGGCGGCCGAGGGGCCGGGGCCGAACTTTTTCAGGGCGTTGCTGTATTCCATAATCGGGCGGTTTATCCTTGAGGGGTTCCTGCAAAGATAGGGATTTTTGGTGCCGTTCGTCATTCCGTGCCTCAAATAGTGGCGAAAACGGCGGACGCTCCGTCGCGCCGGCGAGTGTCGTGCGCCGCGCAGGTCCGCGAACAGGGACGGGGCCGTTTCCCTCACCCCGTTCCGTGCGCCTGTTTCCCGCGGAGCCGCCGGTGCCGGATGCGGTCTTTTCCGGTCGCACTGAGCGGATTTACGGGGCGGTTGCGGTGTCCTGCCTGCGGTTTTCGATATTCTGCGGAGCGGATTTTGAATAACTACGGACGAATTTATTAACTTCGCAGCAATTTGCCCGAAAACAATGGACGGAAACAAAGATTATACGGGACAGGTTTTCCTGCTCGCCTCGGTCGTCATCGTGATTCTGCTCGGTGTGTCGCGCATACACGGCTTCCGGGTGGGCGGAGTGAAAATCAAGAAAATCAACATTCTGTCGGACATCGTCCGCGACGAATACGCTCCGGAACCGGACGAGGGGGACCTCTATTTCGATACGACCTTCCTCGCCGAAGGCCGTGCCGTCGAAGCCGAACAGCAGGCCGAGCAGGCCGCGGCGGTCGAACGGACAGAACAGGTTCTCGTCGCGGCGGCGGAACCGACGGTTCCCTCCGGGGAGGAGCGACCGCTGCCGCCTTCTTCCGATTCCGCTTCCATGACCGCCGAGCCCGTACCGGCGGCGTCGGAAGATTCGCTGAGCACCGTACCGGCGGCGCCCGCCGAGCGGGAGAGACGTCCGGAGACGCCGGCGGACTGGGTGCCTGTCGAGGATTTCGGCGGTGAGGTGCCCGCGATGGACCGTTTCTATGGCGCCCTGTTCGATATGCCGGAGGACCGTCCGGTGCGGATCGCCGTACTGGGCGACTCGTTCATCGAGGGCGACATTCTCACGGCCGACCTCAGGGAGGGCTTGCAGGATATATACGGCGGCCGGGGCGTGGGTTTCGTGCCGTTTTCTTCGTCGGTGGCCATGCTCCGCGGGACCGTCAAGCATACGGCTTCGGGCTGGAAGACGGTCAGCGTAAAGGACAAGAGACAGGCGCCGGAGGATTTGCAGGATAAGTTCTTCCTGTCGGGCGATCTGTGCCTGCCTTCGGAAGGCGCTTCGGTACGCATGGAAGGGGTCGCGTTTCGCAAGCATATCGACACGGCGGGAGCCCTGCGGCTCATTTTCATCAACCGGGAGCAGACGGTGCTCCACGTCACGGTGGACGATACGCTCGCGAGGACTTTCGCGCCCGAATCCGGCGAGCAGGTTCAACAGATCGACCTCCGCGGGCCTTTCCGTTCCGTGGCGGTGAAAATCGAACGGCCCGAAGGCTTTATCGGCTACGGCATCGAACTGGCGGACCGCAGCGGCGTGGTCGTCGACAACTATTCGATCCGGGGCAACAGCGGACTGGCGCTGTTCGGAACCCATTTCGGCATCAATTCCCAGATCGGGGCGCTGCTGGGCGGTTACGACCTGATCGTGCTCCAGTACGGACTCAATGTCATGTCGGCCGACGTGATGCGGTATGACGCCTATGCCGACGCGTTCGTGCGGGTCATTAAATACATGAAACGCTGTTTCCCCGGTACCAGCATACTGGTCATGGGCGTGGGCGACCGCAGTACGCAGCGCGAGGGCCAGTTCGTGACGATGCCCGCCGTGCACGGCATGATCGCGGCCCAGCGCCGGGCGGCCGAAGAGGCTGGCGTCGCGTTCTGGAATACGTTCGAGGCGATGGGCGGCGAGGGTGCCATGGTGCGGATGGTCGAGAAGAACTGGGCCGCCAAGGACTATACGCATATCGGTTACCGGGGCGGGAAGTTCGTGGCCGGCAAACTCGTCGACGCGTTGAGGGAGGGCGCGGCCGACAAGGCCGAGGCCGAACGGAAGAAACGGCAGCCCGAAATACCTCCTTTCGGCATGATGCCCGACTCGTTGTCATTCGAATAGCCATGAAAAGGACGGCCCTTGCATACGGAATCGTTTTCGCGCTGCTGTGGGGCGGCACCGTGGTGTGTGCGGCAGCGCAGTCGGACGCCTTGCCGGCGTTCGACCGGTCGGCCAACCGCATTTCGGGACATCTTCCGGCGCTCGATCCCTTCTTCGAGAAGCTCCGGGCTTTGGGGGAAGATACGCTTTCGGTCGTTTCGGTTTTCCATCTGGGCGACTCGCACGTGCAGGCGGGGTTCTATCCTGCGGCCGTGCGCGAACGGTTCCGTCAGGACTTCGGCAATGCGGGCAGGGGACTGATCGTTCCGCTCAAACTCGCCCGTACCAACGAACCGCCCGACTATCTGATCGTCTCGGACGAGGAGTGGACCGCGAGCCGCTGCATCCAGCGCGAACCGGTGCGCGTTCCCGGCATCGGGGGCATCGCGCTGTGGACGGCTTCCCCCCGCGCCTCGTTCCGGATCACGACGCCGCACGAGGCTTTCGACCGCGTCACGATTTTCCATCACGACCGCGCGCCGCTGCTCGAAGCACCCACCGACTCGGCCTGCGAGATCGGCTGTCCGTGGGAGGATACCGAGTCGGTGACGACGGTCCGCCTCCGGGACAGCGTGCGGACGATTCTGCTGGCCGCCGACAGCTTTCCGGCCGAATATTCGAACCCCGAATTTTATGCGTTTTCGCTGGAAAACGGTCGGGGCGGGGTGCTCTACCACAGCGCGGGCATCAACGGCAACAGCTATGACAGCCAGTTGCGTGCGGACCGGATGCTCCGGCAGACGGCGTCCCTGCGGCCGGATCTGATCGTTCTCTCGCTCGGAACCAACGACTCCTTCGGACGGAATTTCGACGCCGCGGCGCTGTATGCCCGCATCGGGCGGCTCGTCGAGCGGTTGCGGGCGTACCACCCCCAGAGCGCCGTGCTGCTGACCGTCCCGATGGAGTGTTTCACGCGGGTGCGCTACCGGGGCAAGACGGTCCGCCGGCTCAACCCCAACAGCGAGAAGGTGCGCCAGCAGATCGTCCGGGCCGCCGAGGCCTACGGATTGCCGTATTGGGATTTCTATACCGTCGCCGGGGGCAAGGGCGCCCGCGAACGCTGGCACGGAGCCGGGCTGTCGAACGCCGACCGCATCCACCTCACCCGCGAGGGATACCGTCTTCAGGGGAATCTGCTGTACGAAGCGCTGTACGAGGCTTATCGAACTTATTGCGAAAAAGATAAATGACACTGCACGAATGGGCGGACAAACTGCTGCCGCTGCTTACATACGATCCCGAAGCTCCGCTGATTTTCAGCAGTGGGCTGTTTTTGTTCCTGTTCGCGGGATTCGCGTTTTTCTATCGTTTCATGCGTCGCGCGGTGATGCTGCGGATGATTTACGTGACGCTGTTTTCGCTTTACTTCTATTACAAGACCAGCGGATTTTACTTTCTGCTGCTGGTTTTCGTCGTGACCTCCGATTTTCTCATCGGCCGGGCCATCGCGCGTTCCGACCGGCCGGGCGTGCGCAAGGCGCTGCTGTGGCTCAGTGTGGCCGTCGACATCGGGCTGTTGATCCATTTCAAATACACCGATTTCTTCATCGGCATCGTCAACGACCTTTCGGGACGCGATTTCCTCGATTTCCGGCATATTTTCCTGCCCGTGGGCATTTCGTTCTTCGTCTTCCAGTCGATCAGCTACACGGCCGACATCTACCGCCGGCGGATCGAGCCGCTGAACTGCTGGATCGACTACATGTTCTTCGTGTCGTTCTTTCCGCAGCTCGTCGCCGGTCCCATCGTCCGGGCGCGCGATTTTCTGCCCCAGATCCGGCAGAATCCGCTCGTCGTCACGCGGAAGATGTTCTCCACGGGGGTGTTTCTCGTCGTTTCGGGCCTGTTCAAGAAAGCCGTCATTTCCGACTACATCAGCCTCAACTTCGTGGATCGCGTCTTCGACAACCCGCTTCTGTACAGCGGATTCGAGAATTTGATGGGCGTGTACGGCTATGCGCTGCAAATCTACTGCGACTTTTCGGGTTATTCCGACATGGCCATCGGTATCGCGCTGATGCTGGGATTTCGTTTCCCGAAGAACTTCGATTCGCCGTACAAGTCGGCGACGATCACCGAGTTCTGGCGCAGGTGGCACATCTCGCTGTCGAGCTGGCTGAAGGATTACCTTTATATTTCGCTGGGCGGCAACCGCAAGGGACGTTTCCGGACCTACGTGAACCTGATGCTTACGATGCTCATCGGCGGATTGTGGCACGGGGCGGCCATGCGCTTCGTGCTGTGGGGCGCTCTGCATGGCGGTGCGCTGGCCGTCCATAAATGGACGATGAACCGTTTCCCGTCGTTCCGGCCGGTGGGTGCCGAAATGGTCTGGTGGCGCCGGCTGCTCGGCGTCGTCGTTACGTTCCATGTCGTGTGTCTGGGATGGATTCTGTTCCGGGCGTCGGACATGGAGACGGGACGGCAGATGCTCGGTCAGATTTTCACGCGGTTCGATCCGGCCCTGATCCCGCAGGTGGTTTCCGGCTACGGGGCCGTGCTGGGCCTCATGGTGCTGGGCTATTTTCTCCATGTGCTGCCGCAGCGTGCCGAACGCTGGGGCGAACGGCTCTCCGAGGCGGCTCCGCTGCTGCTCAAGGCCGTGGCGATTGCCGTCGTGATCTGGATCGTCATGCAGATCAAGTCTTCCGAAATCCAGCCGTTCATCTATTTTCAGTTCTGAGACCGGGCCTTCGCAGCCGGGGCCGTTTTCCTGCGGGGCGACTTTTCCGTGCGTGTTTTGGCGGGTAGCGATTTTCGTCGTACTTTTGGACGTCGAATCTACCCCGAACTTGTATGTGGCAGACTTTGCTCGATGCGGACAAACACCTTTTTCTGGCGCTCAACGGCGGCTGGGGACCGGGCTGGGACACTTTCTTCTACTGGGTCTCGGCGCGGCTCACGTGGGTGCCCCTCTATGCGGCGATGCTGTATGTCGTCTGGCGGAAATGGGGTTGGCGGGGCGTGTTGTGGGTGGCGCTCTGTCTGGGTATCACGGTCGGTCTGGCCGATCAGATATGCAACTTCTTCAAGTACCATACGCCCAAATTCCGTCCCACGCACACGCCGGACATCGAAACGCTCGTCCACACCGTGAGAGGGTACCGGGGCGGGCTGTACGGAACCGTTTCGGCCCATTCGGCCATTAGTTTCGCCATTGCGCTGTTCACGTCGAGGCTGTTCCGGAAAGCATGGTATACGGCCGCGATTTTCCTGTGGGCCCTGCTGGTGGTATACAGCCGGATTTATATCGGGCTGCACTATCCGATGGACATTCTCTTGGGTGCCGTGCTGGGTCTCGCGCTCGCCTCGGTCTCGGTCGGTATCTGCCGCCGCCGGCTCGCTCGTCTGCGGATGGAGGACCGTGCGGGGCGGAACGAAACGCCTGCGAAGATATGACGCTCGACGAACGATACGACCGGACCCGGAAATTCGTGTACCGGCAGCGCCGGCGGCTTCCCGCCGTTTTCGTCGCGGCCGGGTCGGTCGCCCTGTTGTTTTCGACGCCTTTTATGATTTTCGACGGTCCGGTGTTCGGGGCGTTGTGCGTGGCCTGCTCGTGTGCGGGGTTCTGGGTCCGTTGGCGGGCTCTTGCGCAGACGGCCTACCGTCGCAGTCGCATGAAGGCCGATCCGGCGGCCTTCCCGGAACCTTTCCCTGTCGAGGGTATCCATTCGAGGGTTCGCTATCCGCTGCATGCCGGCGGTTTTCTGGTCTGGCTCGGCCCCATTCTTTTTACGGGCGTCGGCTGGTTCATGGTGTCCGCTTCGCTGGCGTATGCGTTGTGCGTATGGCTGGCGATGAGCGGCGAGGAGGCGCTGCGGCTCGAAAAGTACGGCGAACCTTATCGTGCGTGGTGCGACGCGACGCCGGCCGTGATTCCGGATTTCGGGAAGCCCGGCCGACCGGCTCCCGGCCGGCTTCGGGCAGCGGCCTTGCGACGCGATGCGACCGTGTTCTGGAGCGCGGCCTCTGCGTTCGTCTGGCTCGGAGCGCTCAAGTTTCGCATGGTCGATCTGAGTTGGCATATTCCCGCGGGATGGACGATTGCCGGGGGAGTGGCGATTATTGCTTTGATATTCAGTGTGCTGTTACGCCCTTCGCGTTGATCGGAAGCGCTCCGACCGCCTGCGGCGAGACACGTCCGCCGGGTGTTGCGATGGTCTGTTCGGGCTTCTATCTGTCGTTTTCGGTGAAAACGGATGTCGCATTGCGGCAAGCTCGTGCCGGGTACGGATGTCGAAAATCCGCATTCGATACGCTATCTTACTATCAATCATTGCTATATATAATCCGGGCGCAAAAATCCCGTCTTTTCCCGTCTTTCGGGAGAACGATTTGAAGTACGGTAAAAAGTCTATATTTTTGTCGCGTCGAAAGCCGAATAAGGTATCCGACCGAAAGTCGTCCGACCGCCCGTCCGGCCGTTCCGTCGAACCGGAGGAGGGCATGTCGTTCGGGGCCGAAAGCCTTGGAACCCGTCCGGCGGTTTTCGAAAAAACGTATCGACCCATACTTGAATTCCGAAGAGGCCGTGTCTCTTTTCCGTCGGATCGGGAAAGGCGGTCGTCCGCCGTGCGAACGGACGTTTGATGTGGAGCCGGGTGTTTTCCCCGAAGGGGCGACCGGGTTCCTCTCGGAACTTTTTTAATATTCTAACCATGATGACAGCAAACAACGAAAGAGAAAAGTATGTGGCTTATTTCGGAGAGAAGCTCCGCGAGCATCTGCGGTCGAGCGACCGGTCGCTGCTGCAGTATCCGCGTTTTATCGGAATCCGGGCCGAAGTGGCGGCCGACGAGTACCTGCGGCAGTTGCCCGATGCACCGCATCCTTGCGTGGCTTTCGAAAAGGCGATGAACATTCTTTGCCGTGCGATCAACTGAGTGCGACTTTTTCGTTCGAGAGGACCGACTGAAACAATCTGACGATATGAAAACATCTTACGATACGGAAACGGATATGATGGATTTCCGGGAAATACTCGTGGACCACATGCGCGAAAATTATCCCGACGTGCGGTTGAGCGAGGAAGCCATCGAGCGCCGGTGCCGTCTGGCGGCCGAGGCCTATGAAAATCCGAAGGTCAGCATCACCAGAGCGATGGACGAGGCGATGGACGTGCTGCTCGAAGGCTATGAGTTTTCGGGGGCCGATCTGGTCGAGACGCTGCTGGGAGACGAACGCTCCGATGCGGTGGCCGGCTATATGAAAAACAAACTCACGCAGGACGTGCTCGCCCTCTGCGAGTTGGAATTCGAGAAGTTCGCACTGGCGAACGCATCGGAGGATTCCGAGGAGTGCAGGTTGTTGAAAAACAAAATCCTGCCCATGATCGACAATAGTCTGCATATTCAATAGGGAGAGACAGGCTCTCGAACTTATACTTTCACAGAATATCATAAAACTGCAAAC